>JALOON010000006.1 GCA_025454405.1 Oscillatoriaceae cyanobacterium Prado104
GCGGCAGACCAGGTATTTCTACTCAGGTGGGCGGGTGCGCGATCGAATGAGTGGAGCCGCCCAGCCCTGTGCGTGCCAGTTGAGGGTGCGGAATGTGGGTTTTAAGATTTCCCCGCTCGCCGACAGCATTTCTAGACTAAACTAGAAGTAGATTTTTAAGCTTTAGCAGATCGGGAACAGAATCGCTAGAATGAAATTGAGGCAACATCTCAGTACCGGACGCACTGAGGGTCAGAAATCGGTTTTTTGCGAAAATCCTGATTTTTAGTTGTGTTTGTAGTGAAGGCTTTAGTTCCCAAAGTTATCGGACTCAAGTCCGCACTGCGAAATAATTAATTTTTTTACTCTACTTGCTCGATCGACTCTGCGGGTTCAAGCCCGCACTGCGAACTAATTAAAAAAATTTGCGCTATTTGTTCGATCGAGAACAGCCCCGCTAAAATCAAGCGGTATCTGCATTCAGATTATAGCCTCAAAATCGAAAAAAATCAAAGTTTTGGGAACGCTTAAAAACGAAAATTCAATTTATTTGAGGAACCGTTCCATGAAACCGGATTACCTAATTGTTGGCAGTGGTTTATCAGCTTTGGTATTTGGTGCGTTGATGGCAAATTCTGGCAAAATCGTGCAAGTTTTGGAAGCGCACGAGCATCCAGGAGGTTTCGGCCACACGTTTACAATGGCTAAAAAATACAAATTTAACGCTCAATTTCACTATGTTTGGGATTGCGGTGAAGGACAAACAGTGAATCGGGTACTTAAAAAATTGGGCTTGGATCGGGAAGTGACTTTTGAACGGTACGATCCTGATGGATTTGACCGGATGAGAATGCCGGGGTATGCGTTAGATATTCCTTCCGATCCGGAGGAACTGATCCGTCGGTTGTCAGCGCTGTTTCCTGAAAGTAGCGATCGGATTCGCCGCTTCGTTAATGAAGTTGAAAAAACTGGTGAAGGCATGAAAAAACTCGCTCCTCCAGTTAGACCGCTCGAACTGCTAAAACACGCCAGTGAAGTATTTTGTACCGCCCAATATCTCAACAGCACGCTTCAAGATGTCTTCGATAAATTTCAGCTTCCGCAAGCCGCCCAAACTTTACTAGCACTGCAATGGCCGGATTTTTTGCTGCCTCCCGAGCGACTTTCTTTCTATGCTTGGGTGGCATTGTTCAGGGGTTATCAAGCCGGAGCATTTTATCCAACGCAGCAGTTTGAAAAAGTTATCGATTCGTTAGTTAAAACGATCGAATCTCGCGGCGGACAAGTATTGCTGAACCGGGAAGTCATCAATTTTCGAGTGACAGATAGCACAGTTACGGGAGTTGAGGCGATCGATCTGGTAACTCATCAAACTCAAGAATTTACAGGCGAAACGGTAATTTGCAACCTCGATCCGAAAAAAGCAGCCAAAATGATTGGTGAGGAAAAGTTATCGAAAACCGTGCGCAAAAAACTCGATTATGATTACTCTGCGTCAAATTACATGGCTTACTGCGCCGTCAAAGATATTGACCTGAGAGATTATGGATTTGGCAAGTGGAATGTTTTTCATACAGGGCATGAAAATCTGAATGAAGCCTTTGCTCAAATGTACGATCGGCACGACTATTCTAATCCGAGTTTTGCGATTACGACGCCGACTTTGCTAACAACAGCGAGTCGAGATTGCCCGGAAGATTGCCAAGTTGTCGAATTTTTGACTGTGGCAAATTACAAATATTTTAAGGAGTTGCTAGAGGGCGATCGCAAAGTTTACAATCGGAAAAAGCAAGAAATTTTTGACTCAATTCTTGATGTTGTGGAAAAACACTACGTGCCGAATTTGAGAAAGCACATGGTATTCCACATTACAGGCAGCCCGACAACGAACGAACGCTTTTGCTGGTGTCCCAACGGCAATTCCTACGGTTCCAATTTGACACCGCAGAACATGGGTTTGGGAAGGTTGAATCACGAAACATCCCTCAACCATTTCTATTTCTGCAATGCTTCATCCGGCTATCCGGGTTTTGCACCCACATTCTGGACGGGGGCGCTGCTGTATCAAAGATTGTCTGGCGACGCAATTTTAGGTGATTGAGGCATTTTGCAACTTTTTCATCAGTATAAAACAGGGTAAAAAAATAAATTCATCCGATCGACAATTTGGAGGTAATTTATGAGAATTGCGGTCATCGGTGGTGGATCTAGCGGTATGGCAACTGCTTACCTGCTTGACAAACAAGGGCATCATGTCACAATTTTTGAAAAGCAAAAAGTGTTGGGCGGACACATTCGCACGATCAACAAAAATGTACGACCAAACCAATCCGATTGCCAGGAAATTTTGGAAAGTGGAGTGCTAGAATTTCCTGGCGTATTTCACAACTTCATCGCCCTCATGCAAGAGTTAGGAGTCGAGCTGCAACCCGTCAATCTCGGTTCTGCTTTGTTCTTCAAAGAAGGCAGTCATATTTTATCGGGCGTGGCGATCGAAAAAAACTGCACGGGATTCCGTCGGTTGATTGAATATTTGCGATACGATACCATTTATTTCCGTTCTGCCGGATTGTGGTTGAAAACGCGATTTTCCCAGATAAAAGATTTCTGCGATCGACCGCTTTATCGGTATCTGAAAAGCAAATCTATTGGCAGTATTTGGCTGAAGTTGCTGACAATGTACAGTTACTCAATGCGGTTTGACCTCATTGACAACTTCCCCGCAGAATTGGCAATGCCGATGTTGCGCGACTGTGTTTTAGTCAACTGGTTCAGGATTGAAGGCGGCGTGTATTCCTACATTGAAAAAATCCTGGAACGCTTCAAAGGCGAAGTCTTGGTAAATGGGGAGATTGCCAGTATTTCCAGAAGTTCGGATGCTGTAAAAATCGAGCGATCGAGTGGCGAAATCCTGGAGTTTGATAAAATAGTATTTGCCACGCCACCAGACCAAGTGATGGCACTGTTAGCAGATCCAACTGATGCGGAAATTAAACGTTTTGCAGGTTGGAAAGCAAATTATGCAAGCACGACAATCCATCAGGATACTTCGATGTATGACAAGAACGGCATCCACCATCCTTCGGAGTTTGATTTCTTCCAGACAGATACTAAATGGGGATACAACAGCTACTTGAATCAGCTTTGCAATATCTCGCCGTCTGAACCTTATTTTCTCTCTTTTCAACTGGAAGAATTAATCGATCGCGATCGCATAGTTCACGTTCAGCAACATCACACTCCGTTGTATACTACTGAAGCTTTTCACTATCGAGATGAAGTAGTTGCGACCAATGGAGAAAACCATACCTATCATGCGGGAGCATATTTAGGAGATGGCTTGCATGAAGGTGCGATATCATCTGCTTTTCGAGTTGCCAAACTAATAGGTTAAACAGGAGTTTTTTACCTCTGTCAGACTGGAGAATCTACCCAAAAGCTTGCGCCTGCAAAAATTTTCCCAGTCACCCACAATCCCGCCAGGGAATCAATTCCCCGTCTCGTATTGTTTTTGCAGTAAAATTGTGGTAAAATTAGCCTGACAAACTAAACCACTTTAGCGGTTTCCCACCGTATCAACCCGAAATTCAAACCAGAGGTAAACCGATGGACGCCAACTCCGAAAATGTCCAACCCCTGCCGCCCTTCAACGAAACAAATGAAGCAACCCCAAACATGGGGGGCGGTTTATCCGTAATTGAATACTGGGCAAAACATACACTGTCTCCAGAAGGGCCGAAACTTTGGAAAAGTTTGCTGCACAAAAGTGCTTGTTTGTCTTGTTCTTGGGGCGCGGGAGGACAAAAAGGAGGCTTTTCTAATGAAGCAGGCGAACCACTCCAGCGCTGCATGAAAAGTGTGGAAGCAATTGCTTCGGAAATCCAACCTCCAGTATCGCAGCAATTCTTTGAAAAGTACAGTATTTCCGAACTCCAGCAATTAAATTCAATGGAGTGCGATCGACTCGGCAGGCTGAGTTTTCCAATGGTATTGCGAGCGGGAAATTCTCATTTCGATCGCATTTCATGGGAGGAAATCTATCAAATTGCCGAACCAGCTTTTCGCAAAAATCCCGATCGAGTCGCGTCTTACAGTTCCGGCCGTTCTTCCAACGAAGCCGCTTTTTTATTGCAATTAATGATGCGAGCGATCGGTTCTAACAATTTAGCAGATTGTTCCGATCTTTGCCACGCTCCCTCAACTGTAGGATTGAGCAAAGTGTTCGGCACCCGCACTTCCCTCGTCAGTTTGGAAAATCTCAAACACGCAGATTGCGTCGTCCTCGCAGGTTCTAACTGTTCCTACAACCATCCCCGGTTGATGAACGAATTGATTAAAATTCGCGACAACGGCGGCAAAATAATTGTCATCAATCCTGTGATGGAAATCGGGTTGGTTAAATTCGGTTCTCCGGCTTTCCCCGTCAAATCTTTATTCACAGGTTCCGATATTGCTTCGCTGTACTTGCAGCCAATTCCCGGTAGCGACACAGCCCTATTTGTCGGCATTCAAAAATTCTTAATCGAACAGGATTTAACCGACAAAAACTACTTGCAATCCTATACCGATAACTGGGAAGCTGTATTGCAACAAGCCCGCGATACCGATTGGGAAACTATTACCGAAACCTGCGGAGTTTCCCAAGCAGAAATTAAAGCAGCAGCCGAAATTATCGGCAATTCCCAGCGAGTTGTGTTTGCTTGGGCGATGGGAATTACCCAACATCAAAACAGTGTAGATAACATTTTCAGCATTGCCAACACTGCTTTAATGACGGGAAATGCCGGCAAAGAAGGGGCGGGATTAATGCCGGTGAGAGGGCATTCCAACGTCCAAGGATTCGGATCGATGGGCGTGACTGTAAACCTGAAAAAAGAGGTGCAGCAAGCCTTAGAAAAACTCTTGGGACGTTCCCTCAGCCGCGTGCAGGGTTACGACACTCGTTCTTTAATTGCAGCAGCAAATGCGGGCAAAGTCGATACCCTGATTTGCGCGGGCGGTAATTTATACGCCGCGAATCCCGATTCAACTGAGGCGAAACGCGCTTTGGGAAATATTGAAACGATTATTTACCTGGCAACTAAACCAAATCTCGGTCATTTTCACGGCTTGGCAAAACACAATACAATTGTAATTCCCGTATTGAATCGCTTTGAAAATCCCCATAAAACTACGGTGGAATCTGGCAACAATTTTGTGCGTTTAAACGATGAGGGCGAAACCCATCTCAAAAATTGCGACTTAATTTCTGAGGTCGAGTTTTTGACAGAATTAGCTGCGAGAATTCACGGAAATTATCCCGTTGATTGGCGGCAAATGCAAGATACAAAATACGTGCGGCAACTGATCGCTCAAACTATTCCGGGATATGCTAAAATAGCGACGATCGATGAAACGCAAGAGGAATTTACGATCGCCAATCGTATTTTTACAGAACCGAAATTTCCTACTGAATCGGGAAAAGCTCAAATGTTTGTGACTCCTTTACCTGAATTAAAATTGCCGGAAATCGCAGAGTTTGGCTTGCCGGAATCGGTGCGGGGAACAGTTGTAGCGCTGATGACGGGGCGCAGTTATTCCCAACACAATACAGTAGTTTATAAAGTTGAGGATAAGTACCGGGGAATGCCACACCGCAACTGCATTTTGATGAATCGCGCGGATGCGGAAAGTGCTGGATTGCAGGAACACCAGCGGGTTAACGTGCGGGGAAATGCAGGGGAAATGGAGAATGTTGAGGTGATTTTTGGTGCGGTTCGTGCGGGTGCAGCTTTGATGTTTTATCCTGAAGTTAATGTGATTTTTAATGCAGGGATTGAAGCACGATCGGGAACGCCTGCTTACAAGCGCGTGCCTGCTGTTGTTTACGCAGTTGATAGTTTGTAGTGCGGATTAAGTCCGCATCCCTAAGTCCGACAGCGATGCACCATTACAGCACTCTGTCGGACTTTCTGCTGTTGAGCATCATTGCCCCGTAATGTAAAGTTTTATTACAATTTCAATTCGGTAGCTTAAGATACAGAATTATCTGTTATATTCATAAGTAAGGAAAAGAAAAGCAGCTCAAAAACGCTCGAAGAATACGGAGGAACTCGATATGTCTACCGAAGATACCGCCCGCTCCCTGATGATGCGCCACCACCACCTGGTGAAGAACCGGCAGCAATCCATGCTCAACCGCACCGCCAGCGAAGTCGGAATGGAAGACACCCACTACTGGGGTCACATTCAAGGCAAACCGCAGCCCAGCCTGCAAGCAAGTTACGATCGCAGCAACGCAACAATGAGCTAAGGCAAGCTCTTTTTCCCCAATTGCCCGCAAACCCAATCACCTACATTTGGAGAAACCAGCCATGTCTACTCAAGAACAAGCCCGCAACCTAATGATGCGCCACCAACACCTCGTAAAAAACCGCCAGCAATCTTTGCTGAGCCGCGCGGCTGCTGAAGTTGGTTTAGATGCTGGTTCCCAAGCAAGTATCGATCGCAAATAACTCGTTTTTTGAACAGCGAGAATCTTGAATCGAGTTTGTTCAATACCAGCTAAAACTTAGTAATGTCCGTTACGAAACTGTTGCGACTTCTTCTCGAATTTCATTGCTAGAGAAGAAGTCGCGATAATTTTATGGGAAGGAAGAAGGAAGAAGGAAGAGTTGATAGTTGATAGTTGATAGTTCCCTCTCCCCAATCTGCAATCTCCCATCCAAAATCTAAAATCGAAAATCTAAAATGCTATAATCCCTTTTCAGCAATTTGAATGCTACCAGGGAGAGAATAATGGCAGACTGGCAAGTAATTAGCGGTGGAGTTACAGCACCCAAAGGATATCGGGCATCGGGAATTACAGCGGGGTTGAAGCCTTCAGGGGCACCGGATTTGAGTATTATTTTGTCAGAGGTAGACGCGATCGCGGCGGGAGTCTTCACCACCTCGACTGTCCGGGCCGCTTGCGTGGATTACTGCCGCCAGTGTTTGCAAACCAAACCCAGCGCCAAAGCAATTTTGTGCAATGCGGGACAAGCAAATGCCGCCACGGGCGAACAAGGTTGGGCAGATGCGATCGAATGCGCTGAGTTATTGGGGGAACATCTCAACGTTCCCCGAGAATCAATTCTGTTAGCTTCCACTGGGGTAATCGGACAAAGAATCAAAATGGAAGCGCTGAAAGCAGCAATTCCCGAATTATTAGCAAAAGCCACCCAAGACGGTTCCGACGCGGCAGCTAAAGCGATTTGCACGACAGATTTAGTACCGAAAACGATCGCCTTCGAAACCATGTTTGGCGATCGTCCCGTGCGCGTCGGCGGCATTTGCAAAGGTTCGGGAATGATTCATCCCAATATGGCAACAATGCTAGCATTTATAACTTGCGATGCCGCAGTATCGCCGCATTTGTGGCAAGAAATGCTCGGCCGCGCTGCTGACAGAAGTTTCAATCAAATTACTGTTGACGGCGATACCAGTACCAACGACTCGCTAATTGCTTTAGCAAACGGTCAATCTCGCACGCCGGCAATTACCGAAATGGGTGCGGAAGCAGAGAAATTAGAAGCAATGCTAACAGAAGTTTGCGTCCATTTAGCAAAAGCGATCGCTCGCGACGGTGAAGGTGCAACTTGTTTGGTAGAAGTGCAAGTTAGCGGTGCGCCGGATGAAGTTTCTGCCAGTAAAATTGCCAAAACAATTGTCGGTTCTTCTTTAGTAAAATCCGCTATTTTCGGACGCGATCCGAATTGGGGAAGAATTGCGGCGGCGGCGGGACGCGCGGGCGTGCCGTTTGAACAAGAGAATTTGCAGATTCAATTGGGAGATTTTTTGATGATGGAAAACGGGCAACCTAAAGAGTTCGATCGGGCTGCTGCCAGCAATTACATGAAAGCTGCGGCGGCGGGCGAATATTTGAAAGAAGATACTGTGTTAATTCAAGTTAGCGTCGGCAATGGTTCCGGTTTTGCTAAAGCTTGGGGGTGCGATTTGAGTTACGACTACGTGAAAATTAACGCGGAGTATACAACTTAAGGCCTGTCAAATATCAGTCATAAAAACCTTTCGTAGTGAGGACTTTAGCCCGCAGTTCGATCGAACGCACATTCCTCACTACAAACTAAATCTCTGCCAAAGAAACCGGGTTTTTTACCGAATTTGCGGGCGACACCCCAAGATTTTCGTATTCTCCTTAAGGATGCACTGGATGCAAATTTTATCTAGAGTCGTGCGATCGAGCCTGCGTTTCCACAATGCGATCGCAATTTCATCGAGAATTTGTCACAGACATCAGTGCAAGTCTGGGTGTTGTCGGGCGCGCACCTTCACAATACTTTAGATTTGTTCGTAAAATTTATTAATTAGGGTCTTTTGGTGGCATATCTGAAAAATTATTAAAAATAATTCTTAATTATTTGACGATTTTTGTGCGTTTGGGGGCTTGACTAAAAAAGGGAGTTGTGATATTCTAAAATTATTTTGTATAGTTGAGGCATGGTGTAACTTAACTTGTTTTTCTTCCTTTATTAAGTGCAACTTCATAGAGAATTGGTATCAAAAATTTATGCAGGCGCGATCGCCCGCTTGAATTCTTAAAGTTAAACTTGCAAGCAACACGGATACCAGTTATCAAATTGTCTGCTAACCGATCGATCGTAGAGCAACTCACCGCAAAACATCATTCTCAGCAACAGGCTGACAACTGTACGTTCAATCCTGCGGTAGGGCTGGCTTCTAGCCTTCCTGTAACAACTTGTCAAGCAGAATTCTAGAGTTCGGGGCAAACGAGAATTGCATCAAGGCACTTCCTCTCTTGAGGTCACTTGTGAAAACTGTACAGTTCGATCGCAAAACTCAAGGGAATTTCTTTAGGCTAGACGCATCAACAAATTCTAAAGAAACCACCTATGAACTTCGCAGCAAAACTTACACAAACCAGCTTGCTCGGTTTCATGTTATTTGCCAGCAATCCCATAGCAACCTTTGCTCTAGGACAATCCGCAACGCCAACAGAATCTCGCACTCACTCTTCTGTTGAAACATTACAAGCATCTAACTCCTCTACTCCCGAAAAACTGGTAAGAGATTATTGCGCTCGCAAAAGGCAGAAAGTGGAAAACTATTTCGAGACAAGTAGCTACCGCATTTATCTGTGTTACAACGGTCGCAATCAAAAGTTTTACTACGGCGTTAAAAAAAGTAACGGCAGCACGATCGCCCTGCGCGCCAAAACTGAAGAGGGGACTGGTTATGTTGCTACCAATGGTGCTTACGATTACATAGTTACAGGTGCGGAACTCACTGTTCATAAAAAAGGCAAACTGATTCTCAAACAGCGCGTAATTCGTTCGCTGTAACCAAAAAAGGAGTGATGCTATAAGTAGTTTGACACACTACTTATAGCGGTAAGGTGCGAGCTGCGCACCCTACATGAGGTTTTGCGCAAGTCATGTTGCCAAAATATTCGATCGAAGTCGCCAGTCCCCGTCAAAAACCCTGTTTCTAGTAAAAATAGTCTGTTGGCGCGATCGATATTAACGCAGAAACCGGGTTTTTTCAGATAATAGTTGGTGTAAAAACCAGATTTCTTTGGTCGCAGTGCGTAACTCCTATCAATTTAGCGACAACATCAAGCTTGAGTTACCGGATCGAACACAACCTTCAAAGAATCCGCTGGCGCATTTCGCTTGAGAAGTTGCAAGTGACCGTCTGCATCAGACCAACTGCGGAACTCCCCCAAAACCACCTTTTCCAGATTCGGAAGCAGGCGAACCACAGTCCACGGTTTGAGACGTTTTTCTTGTCGCATAATAGATATACCTCCTATGTGAATGGGAGTCAAAGCCAGTCCCATGCTTTCCGAAGGCCGAAGACTGGCTTTTGACTTTGTGAGCTCGAACTTTGTTAGCTCGACTTTAGCTCAAACATATCACAAAAAAAAGGGTTGTCATTATATCTTTTTTTTTCACTTGTTTCTACATAATGTCTAAAATCTACATAATTCTTATACTAAGATTCATCAGAATAATAGCTGCTTCTCCCATCCTTGATTTTTCTATCTTTCGTTTGTCGCGCTTGCTAGCCATTTAACTTTACAGTCGCGCAAAAATCAGCGTTATTCTCTTGTTTCTTTCCAGATTCTTCCTCTAGGCTCTAGGTGTGAGGTGTGAGGTGTGAGGTTTGAGATTTGAGTTTCTCACACCTACCACCTCACAACTCCTTCTTCCTTCTTCCTTCTTCCTTCTTCCTTCTCCCTTCTAACTGACTGATGACAATTGACAACTCTCAACGATCGACTCAAAACTCAAAACTCAAAACTCCCTTTCTGACTGATGACAATTGACAACTCTCAACGATCGACTCAAAACTCAAAACTCAAAACTCAAAACTCAAAACTCTCTTCCTTCTTCCTTCTTCCTTCTCTTCACAAGTCCCGTCGCGACAGCAGAAACCACAACCCACCCAAACCCAAAACACCGCACAACACGCCACCTTCCCACCCAAAAACAGTCCCGCCAGGCAAATGTCCGGGCATCGCCTTAGAAGTAAAATTCAGTTCAGAATAGTAGACCCACTCATTATCGATCCGCCACCCCACCCGATCGCCAAACTTTTCCCAAATAGTAGCATCATAAACTCCCGGCTTTCCCCCCAACTTCACCCACAAATTTTTTTGTACTGAAAAACCGAACCGACGGTGACTGTACCGCACCCAAAGTTGGTCGATCGTCTGCAAATCCACAGCCGGAAACTTTCTAATATCTTCCTCACTCAAATAACCGCGAGATTTTTGCTGCATCACCTCCAACATCTTAACAGAAGTTTCCTCATCGGCACCCCGCCAATTTTTATCCTCCAGCAGCTTTTGCAACTGAGAATAATCAATCCCTTTTTCCGACTCCAACTTTACAGAAATTAACGGAGTCTCAGTCACAACATCACTCTGTTGGGAACGATTGACAGCATTTCCCGGCTGCAACTTGTTCGGAGGGGAAACAATCGCGATCGGAGGTTTCAAAGCTTGCAAAACTTCCACAGCAGACTTGTAGCGATCTTTAACATATTCTTGAATCAACTTATCCAAAACCTGACTTAAATCCTGGCTGATTTTTGTCCCTTTCGGCAAAGCTTCCCGCCACAACCAACGACCTTCTAGCGGGTCGTAAAGGTCATCGTGGATATCCCCATAGATATCCAAATAAGGCATCACAGAAGTCAGCAAGCGAATGCAAGTCACCCCCAAACTATAAAGGTCGCTAGCAGGAACAGCCTTCCCGTGGCGCTGTTCCAAAGCCGCATAACCGGGAGTTCCCAACTTAGTACCCGTTTTGTTCGGAGTCGCAGCTACCACTTGTTTGGAAACCCCAAAATCAATCAGCACCAACTTCCGATCGCGATCGCGACGGATCACATTTTCCGGCTTAATATCTCGGTGAATTACATTCCGATCGTGAACAAATTTCAGCAAAGGCAACAAATCTAACAGCAGTTCTCTGATTTTACTTTCGCTATAACTGCCTTGTTTTTCCAATTCATCCTTCAAATTATAGCCATCAATAAACTCTTGCACCAAATACAAGCGTCCGTCTTCCTCAAAATAGGAAATTAACTGAGGGATTTGCGCGTGTTTCAGTTCGTACAAACGCCTAGCCTCCTGTTCAAACAGTCGCACGTACTTTTTAAAATGACCTGGTTTCCGCTGAAACTCCTGCGGAGGCGACAACTGTTTGATCACGCACATTTCCTCAAATTTTCCGTGATTGATAGCTTTAAAAGTTCTGCCAAACCCACCATCTCGCAGCGGTTCAGTTGCTGCATAAAGGTCTTTCAGCAGTAACTTTGAACCGCAATTTAGACAATACTTTGTGCCTGGTGGGTTCTGACGCTTATCTTTTTGGCAATCGAGATTGAGGCAGTATGTCATACATTAAACAGGGGTCAACAAAATTACCCTCAGAGTATCAATTTATTCAGAAGTGCGATTCGCCAGCTAGTTTTTGTTGAGGCGAAATACTTAGCCATAGCACGCCCGCGGTGTTCGATCGAGTCCAGGGGGCGCTCCCGCCAGACGGCCCTGAAGCAAGTATAACTCTCCTGAGGGTTTGACCTCCAACTCGAAGTGCCAATCTAACCTAATGCCAGCAATCGGCACAATAGATTGCACCTGTATCTCAAATATCAAACAGTTTCTAGTGCGAGGTGCCGTACAGATCCTAGCTATTGTACTTTAAGTTTTTTGACATCCAGAATAACTCTCAAAAAATGCAGCAACCCATCAGTCAATACTATTCGATCGCAGCCCAACAATAATCCCCAATACCAAATCCCCAATACCAAACATCAAGTCAAAATTCCACTGGCTATGTAATTTTACTACCCCACAGCAGACTAATGCCACCCCGATCGAAACAAGCGCCCGATCGCCCTCGATATTTCTCCTTAACAAATATTCACCCAACCCCGCCCGATCGACAATCCAAAACACCCACAGGAGGCACGTTAAAATCAAAGTTAAAATAAAATAATAGCTAATTGAGCGGCATCCGATCGCAGCCCGATAATTAACCAATTTACCATATTACTGCCAGCAGCCACCACCACTTAACAAATAATAGGGTATAAATACCCGTCCCGATCGGACAACTTCGATCTGCTACAATAAGGCGGTATACAAACAAAAAAATCTCATCCTTATCGGACGGGGATTGTCAAATTAAATTCGATCTACTTAGTGAATTAGGAACCCCCAGTGACACGCAAACTAAAATCCTCTCCCACCCCCCATCCCCCCAAAAAACCTGCAAAAGTACCGTGGTTCGAGCGGTTGATGGCACTGACCGCACTCTTAAATTTAAGCCTAGTATTATTTGACATCAGTTACGTCCCCTGGCGGGATTTCTACCTGCGACAACTGCCCATCCTCACCACAATATACGACCCATTTAAAGGAATCGAACCGCACCGAGATACCCAGAAATATTTAGAAACAGTAGAACAATTAAAATTGCAAGTAATCGCCACAGGATTGCCCTCACCTCAAGTAGCATCTAAATTGCAGGAACTCAGCGATCTGAGTGCCAAAACCATCGACGAAGATCCGTTTCGAGTAGCATCAAAAACCGGCAACCTCGAAAAAATTAAAGACCGGATGCGCGATCGAGTTCCCAACCCCCAAGACTCCGCCAAAGAATCATTTCAAACATTTTGGAGCCAAGACTATTTAACCAAAAAAGGTTGGCAACAAGAAATCACCTGGTTCGATCGCAGGATCGCACCCTTAATCGCCGCCAACTACTACCGCAAAATCGGAGAAAACGGCGAATTCCAAGACAACTTTTGGCTGCTCGATTTGCCATTCATCGCCCTATTCGCGATCGAATTTCTCGCCCGCACCTACCTCATCAGCCGTCGCCACCCCAGCGTCACCTGGCGGGCCGCCATGCTGTGGCGGTGGTACGATATCTTCCTGCTAATACCTGCATGGCGCTTGCTGCGAATACTGCCAGTCACAGTCCGCATCCACCAAGCAAAAATGCCCGACCTCCAACCCATACGCCAGCAAATCAGCCGCGGATTCGTCGCCAACTTCGCCCAAGAATTGACCGAAGTAGTAGTAATTCAACTCATCAACCAGATGCAGCAATCGATTAGTACCGGCGAACTAGCAAAACAACTATTTCAATCCCAAAAACAGCGATATCTAGACATCAACAATATTAACGAAATCGAAGCGATCGCCAGTCGCCTAATTCAAGTAACCGTCTGCAAAGTCCTCCCCCAACTCCAGCCCGACCTCGAAGCTTTACTGGGCTACAATATCGAATTATTTCTCAAACAATCTCCACTCTATCAAGGATTCCAGCAAGTACCAGGCATCGGCAACCTTCCCGCAAAGCTAGCCGAACAATTAGTAGCAGAACTGTCCAAACTAGCCACCCACGGCCCCCAAAACGCCTACGAAGCCTTCAAAACTGCCAGCGAAGACCCCGCAGGCATCCAACTGTCCAACCGCTTAGTGCAACATTTCGGACAAGCATTAGGCAGCGAACTGCAGCGCGAGCAAACACTGCAAGAAATTCAACTGTTGCTGACTGACTTCCTAGAAGAGTTCAAAATCAACTACATCCAGCGTTTGAGCGAAGAAGACTTCGAGAAAATCCTCGAACAAGCCAAACAACTGCAACAAATCGGCCCCCACTGACAGCAGAACCCCTCGCCACCGGGCGGGCGATCGAGCTAAACTGGGAATTGAGGTCAACTCTGACAGGATCGAAGCCTCAAACTTCTTGGAAGAAATTGTTTCATCTAGGAGTGGGTCAAGCCCACTTTTTTTGTTGCAACAATCGCTGGACTTACGCACCTACTCTATATGCAGGGGCGCATCCCAGGTATTACCGCTATCAGTAGCATCCCAAACTACTTTTGGGCGATTCCCGCACCCATTAGACCCCGGCTATGGCACTCGGAATTTATGCCGAGCCCCCAACTACAGTTAATATCCAACATGACCCATCCCCTAATCCCACAAATCATCGAAATCGCTGCCCCTCTAGCAGAAACACTGGGGTTGGAAGTAGTGGGAGCAGTGTTTCACACCAACCAAAACCCGCCTGTCTTGCGGGTAGACATCCGCAACCCCCAGCAAGACACCGGTTTAGCTGATTGCGAGCGGATGAGCCTCGCTCTCGAAGCACAACTAGACGCCTCCGACATCATACCCGATGCCTACGTACTCGAAATTTCCAGTCCCGGCTTATCCCGATCGCTCAGCAGCGATCGAGAATTCATTACCTTTAAGGGTTTCCCCGTGACAGTCACAACCGCCGAATCGGACTCGCGTATCAAAGAGTGGAAAGGACAACTGATCCGCCGGGACGAAACCGCTGTTTACCTCAATCAAAAAGGGCGACAGGTAACAATTCCTCGCCCTCAGATTGTCAAAGTTGAATTGGATGAGGAAAAGTAAAGTTAAACAGTTGACAGCTTTGGGGAGTTTTGAGTTTTGAGTTTTGAATTAAAAGTTAATAACTAAGTTCCAACTCAAAACTCTTCGGAGAGTTATAAATTTTGAGCAGCTTGGGGCAAGGATGAATTTTGAATTAGGGAAAAGCCGTAACTCAAAACTCAAAATTCAGCAAAAACTACCGAAAAACTCAAAACTCAAAACTTAAAATTCAGCAGAAAACTACCGAAAAACTCAAAACTCAAAACTCAAAACTCAAAACTCAAAACTCCTAATTACCAATTACCAATTACCAGCACAAAGGAGTGTTTTATATGTCAATGGTCCCCCTGCCCGGCCTCAAAGATCTGGTCGAAGGAATTAGCAAAGAACGCAATTTGCCCAAACACGCCGTGCAAGCAGCCCTGCGAGAAGCTCTCCTCAAAGGATACGAACGCTACCGCCGCACTCAAAAACTCGACCATTTCAGCGAAGAATACTTCGACAATTTTGATGTAGAACTAGATGCCGAAGAAGAAGGATTCCGCGTTTTAGCCAACAAAACCATTGTTGAAGAAGTTACCAATCCCGATCACGAAATAGCTCTCTCCGAAGTGCAGGAAGTCGCCACCGAAGCTCAACCTGGGAGCATCGTTCTCGTAGACGTAACGCCCAATCAAAAAGAATTCGGTCGCATGGCCGCCATTCAAACCAAACAAGTTCTCGCTCAAAAACTGCGCGACCAACAGCGCAAAATGATTCAAGACGAGTTTAAAGACTTAGAAGAAACCGTCCTGCAAGCCAGAGTGCTCAGATTTGAAAGGCAATCCGTAGTCTTAGCAGTCACCAGCGCTTTCGGACAGCCGGAAGTAGACGCCGAACTGCCTAAGCGCGAACAGTTGCCTAATGACAATTACCGAGCTAACGCTACCTTCAAGGTTTACCTCAAAAAAGTAGGCGAAGGCTCCACTCGTGGACCTCAGTTGCTAGTTTCTAGAGCCGACGCGGGTTTGGTAGTTTATTTGTTTGCCAACGAAGTGCCGGAAATCGAAGACGGAGTAGTACGGATTGTCGCCGTAGCCAGGGAAGCCAACCCTCCTTCCCGCCACGTCGGTCCTCGGACTAAAATAGCAGTAGACACGCTCGATCGAGATGTAGACCCGGTAGGAGCTTGCATCGGAGCGCGGGGATCGCGAATTCAGGTAGTAGTCAACGAATTGCGCGGCGAAAAAATCGACGTGATCCGCTGGTCTCCCGACCCGGCAACTTATATTGCCAACGCCCTGAGTCCGGCTAGAGTGGACGAAGTGCGTTTGGTGGCTCCAGAGGGCCGGCGGGCTCACGTTCTAGTAGCTGAAGACCAACTCAGTTTGGCAATCGGCAAAGAAGGTCAGAACGTTCGCCTCGCAGCGCGATTGACAGGTTGGAAAATCGACATCAAAGATATTGCCAAGTACGATCGCGAAGCGGAAGACAGTAAAATAGCAGCCGAAGTCGCCAAGCTCGAAGAGCTAGCAGCCGAGGGCGATGAAGACGAAGCATCCGACTTCGACAGCGACGAAGAAACCGCAGAATTTGAGGAACAGGATGTGGAGGCAGCGGATGAAACCGCAGCCCCTGTTTAATCAAATCTGGGCGAACAACCCCTTTGGAGACAGGAGAGGGGAAGTCGGAGAGGGAGAGAGGGGGAGAGTGGGAGAGTGGGGCAGGGCTGTAACATTGCTCTTGTAGGGGCTGCCACGGGGGGCTGCCGATGGAGCCTTCCATGACTAAAAATGGTCGGTAGGGGCTGTAGGGGCGGGCACGGGGGCAGCGCCCCTACAGCCCTTACAGAAACCTCGTTTTTGGAGAATGAAACAGCCCTGGGAGAGTGGGGGAGTGGGAGAGGGAGAGTAGTAAAATTCCCGATGCCCAATTCCAGAGCTACGCCAGAGTCCAATCCCCAATGCCCGATCCCCAATCCCAGAGCTACGCGCTTCCCTTCGCTACGCCAGAGCCCAATCCCTCCACTTCGTTTCGCCCAATCCCAGAGCTACGCGCTTCCCTCCGCTACGCGAGAGCCCAATGCCCGATGCCCGATACCCGATACCCGATACCCGATGCCCGATGCCCCATACCCCCCAACAGATGAAACCAAACTACCGCCGCTGTGCAAGCTGCCGAAAAATAGCTCCAAAGGAAGCTTTTTGGCGAGCAGTCAGGGTCTATCCTTCTCATCAGGTACAATTAGATAGTGGCATGGGTCGTTCTGCTTACCTTTGTCCGGAAGCAGAATGCCTTAAAGCAGCTCACAAAAAAAATCGACTCGGGCGAGCGCTCAAAGCGCCCGTACCCGATGAACTGTACCAAACGCTACGGCAGCGTTTGGGCGCATCTGAGAGTGTTTTGCAAGGGCGCGAGCCCGACAACAATTCGCCGTCAGACCTACAAACTCCAGAGCTGACCTACCGGGAATTACCCATAGCGCCAGCACCAAAACCCCAATCCGATCTGCCCACCAGTCTGAAAGGATTTGTGTCAGATTAGATAAAGGTAGGGTACTAGGAGAGGTATCCTCAAGGTGGAAAGGCGAAAGAAGAAGCTCGAGCAAGAGGCTTTTGCCAAAACTCAGACTTCTGAATTCTAAGTTCCCAAAAAAAACTTGAGAATTCTCCCAAAACAGACTTCAACAGCAAGCTGCACCTTCCAGGTGTAACGACCAAGCTGAGTACCGCAACCCGATTCCTGACACTGAATCTAAACAGCGCATGATGTCGTCATTCAAACAAAAAATCAAAATGTAAAAACTGGTTGGCACAAAAGAGGGCAGAGTGGATGAACAACGGCAAAGTAAGAATTTACGAATTATCACGGGAACTAAATTTGGATAATAAAGACATCTTGGCAGTTTGCGAACGGCTCAACATTTCAGTCAAGAGCCACAGCAGCACAATTACAGAATCCGAAGCAGAACGCATTCGCACAACGGCGGAAAAATACGTCGCCAGCCACTCTTCCCCCGGCAAGCCAGCTCCCCCTGAGAGAGCAGCACAGCCATCAAGAGAATCTGGCTCTCTTCCTAGCGATCCAAAAAAACAGCAAATTTTAGAAATTCGCAGCCCTAAAATCCGACCGACAGGTGCCAACTCCCCGCAGTCCGGCACAGAGGAGAGAAAACCCCCGCAGGCGACCGCGCCAATTCCTCCAAAATCACCCTCCGCTCAACAGCTCCAGCCCCCGGTCAAACCGAATGTCAATAGACCTGTACTGTCGAAGCCGGGCGGCGCGACTCCTGGTGCCTCTCAAACAGCAGGTTCAACCCTTGCAGAAAACAAACCGCCAGCGGCAGAATCCCAGCAGGCGGCAGAAACAAACGCACCTATGAAGCCGCCGCGGGCAATCTCTCCCCCTACACCGCCGACACAGCTATCGTCTCCCCCAGTGAGACCGGAGGCACCATCTCCCAACCGCACTTCACTGAGTCCGGCAAATCGACCTTTGCTCAAACAACCAAAAACCGAGCAAGGACGCTCCGCTGCCGAAACAGTCGAGATGCCAACTAAACCGACTCGCCCCACCAAAGGGCCATCGGCGGGAGGGCAGGAATCTCGCGACGGGCAAAGAACCCGCAGAGAAAACGCAGCCCCGGTCAAAGCTCAGCTAACTGAAGAATCGAAACGACCCCAGCCAATAGGACCGCGGCCACCGCGCGGTCAGGCTGTGCCGCCAGCCGGACTGCGCGGTCGCGCGCCAGAGGCAGCAGCGATTGTTGAGGACGGCGACGATCTCGAAGAAGATACGCCACTAGTAGAAATTCCTCTGCTTAACAGACCAACCCTGCCGCGTCCGGCTAAAAAGACTCAGGTCATTTGGGAGGAAGATGATGACGAAAACCCAGATAGTCCGGGCAAGTCTGCCAAGGCTGCCAAAGCTAAGCGTTCGCGCCTCAAACCTATAGACGAGGACGATGACGATCTCGATGGTGGTTTGGATCTGCCAGCACCAGTTACGGTGAGCCTGTCGCTAGCTCGCCCCGCTAAGGCTAAGTCAGCACAGACCAAATCGACGCCAACCCCAGGCGCACCTGGCAGCAGCAGCAAAAATAAAAAGCCAGCTCCTTCTCACGATAAGAGCGCCGTTGCTAGCAGCGGGCGAGGCAGTCGCGCGGGCAAAGTAGCGGAAACAAAGGTAGAACGTCCTGAGAAGCTGCTGCTCTCCAGACCGATGACCGTTCAGGAACTGGCTGGCAGTCTGGTTGTCCCTGAAACAGAAATTATCAAGCGCTTGTTCTCGAAGGGTATTGCGGTCAACATTACCGAAACTCTGGACATCGCCGCGGTGAGGATGGTGGCAGAAGAAATGGGCATGGAGGTAGAAACTCCCGAAGTTACATCCGAAGCCGTACAAGTTACGGAAATGTTGGATGCAGGGGATTTGGACAACCTCCAGCGCCGCCCGCCGGTGGTAACGATTATGGGCCACGTGGATCACGGCAAAACTACTTTGCTCGACTCGATCCGCAAAACGAAGGTGGCTCAGGGAGAAGCTGGGGGGATTACCCAGCATATCGGTGCTTACCACGTAGATGTGGAACACGAGGGCCAGAGCCAGCAGGTCGTGTTTTTGGATACGCCGGGCCACGAAGCCTTTACAGCCATGCGGGCTAGGGGAACTCGGGTGACGGACGTGGCGATTCTGGTGGTGGCTGCCGATGACGGTGTGCGACCTCAGACAATTGAAGCTATAGGTCACGCGAAAGCTGCTCAAGTGCCGATCGTGGTGGCGATCAATAAAGTTGACAAGGAAGGCGCTCAGCCGGAACGGGTGAAGCAGGAACTCACGGAGTACGGCCTGGTCGCTGACGATTGGGGCGGCGATACTACAATGGTGCCGGTCAGCGCGATTAGAGGGGAAAACTTGGATACGCTGTTGGAAATGATCCTGACAGTGGCAGAAATGGAAGACCTCTACGCTAACCCGAACCGACCGGCTAAGGGTACTGTGATTGAGGCTCACTTGGATAAAGCCAGGGGACCCGTGGCAACTTTGTTGGTGCAAAACGGGACGCTAAGGGTGGGCGATATTGTGGTCGCAGGCTCGGCTCTGGGCAAGGTGCGGGCGATGATCGACGATCGGGGCGCTCGGGTAGACCAAGCCCTGCCGTCCTTCGCGGTGGAAGTTCTGGGACTGCGGGAAGTGCCGCGGGCTGGAGATGAGTTTGATGTCTTCCAAAATGAAAAAGAAGCTGCTGCGCTCGCCTCTAACAGAGCGATGTCCCAACGGGATTCGCGCTTGCTTCAAGGCGGCCGGATCAGCCTCAGCGGTTTCTCCCAACAAGCCAAGGAAGGCGTTCTCAAAGAACTCAACTTGATCTTGAAGGCAGATGTCCAAGGTTCTTTGGAAGCAATTGTCGGAGCTCTCAGACAACTCCCTCAAAAAGAAGTTCAACTCCGCTTGCTGCTATCTGCACCGGGAGAAATTACGGAAACGGATGTTGACCTCGCAGCGGCCAGCAACGCCGTAATTGTTGGGTTCAATACTACTCTGGCTACGGGCGCTCGCCAAGCTGCTGACCAAGCAGGTGTGGACGTGCGGGAATACAGCATTAT
This sequence comes from Oscillatoriaceae cyanobacterium Prado104, assembly GCA_025454405.1. Classification (GTDB taxonomy): domain Bacteria; phylum Cyanobacteriota; class Cyanobacteriia; order Cyanobacteriales; family Microcoleaceae; genus Microcoleus. The sequence continues at coordinate 20,494 of JALOON010000006.1, forward strand.
CTACAACCTCTTGGACGACATTCAAGGGGCGATGGAAGGTCTGCTGGAACCGGAACTGGTGGAAGAACCCTTGGGTCAAGTCGAGGTCCGAGCGATCTTTACGATCGGCCGCGGGGCTGTGGCTGGATGTTACGTACTCTCTGGTAAGGTCGTCCGCAACTGCAAGGTGCGGGTGCGCCGCGGCAACAGCGTGGTTTACGAAGGTGTTCTCGATTCCCTGAAGCGGATGAAGGAAGATGCCAAGGAAGTCAATGCTGGCTACGAATGCGGCATTTCTGTAAACGGGTTCACCGACTGGGCCGAAGGCGATATTATTGAAGCCTACCGGATGGTCACTAAACGCCGCACTCTCTCGGCATGATTTGGGATTTAGGATTGGGAATTCAAGGCGGAGCAATTAGCTACTTTTTAATTCTCAATCGAAAATCTCAAAGCTCTCTCTCGGCGCGATTTGATATTCAAGGTAAGCGATTTGCTTGCCTTGAATTGTAAATTTTAACTCTGGCGATCGCGATCGATCGCAACTCCCCACTTTCAAATCTCAAACCGACAACCTAAAATCAATTAATTAAAACTCTCAAAGTCTAATATCTAACATCATAAATCAATATAATTTTCAATCTCAAGTATCTTATGCGTTCTTTTCGGTTTGAACCTTTTTTGTGGATTCACGCTGCTGGTGCGGCAGCAGTGCCCCTGTTCTTGGGAATTTGTTTGTTAGGACTGGCAGTTGGTTCGCCCGTACTGCCGGTATGGCTGGAAGTATTTTTAGTCGCGATCGCAGGTATTTTTCCGATACTGTGGATGCAGTGGTTTCGTCCTTTCTACATTTTTGGCATCTTGGCTGTAGCGGTAAAACCGGAAAAATTAACGCCGTTGCAACAGCAAATTCTCGCTAGGTTCAAATCGCATTTAAATCGAGGTATAGCTTTGTTTGTAGCTATTTTGCTAGCAGTAATTGTGTGGCAAATATACAAATTTTCTCCTCTGGCTGCAGGGGTAACTCCTTTTCCCCCTCAGTGGCGAGTGGCGGGATTGCTGGTGGCAGCTTTAGCTTTTTTAGCTAGCAATTTGTTCTTGCAAGTTCCTGCAAGTGTATTTGCTGTTTTGCTGACACCAGAATCCGAATTTGCCAGTACAAAACCTTATGTTTGGGAAAAAGTTCAGCAGGATTTTACGGTTTTGGGGTGGCAGGCCGATCGAATTTTGCCACCTGTAGCTGCGGATACCAATGTTCCTGCTACTGTATCAACAGAGTCGATTTGGTCAGCGGATTCCGATGGCAGCGACCTGACATCCCGCGGTGAATAGTTAATAACAGAATAACTTCCCAGAAAGCAGAAGGAAAAAATTGTGTTTAAATATACTGCGCGTTTGAAATATATGTGCTAAAAAATACAGTTTTAAGGGCAAGTACAATTGAGATTATTAATGTTTTAGATTGATTTGTTATTGTAAAGTGTTAGTATTTTTGGTTGGCTATTTGGAGAAGAGAATCTATAATAGAAAAAGTAAAGCTAAGCTTGAAACCCTCACCAATGATTCAAACAGGGGTCTAACAATATGGCTAATTCACGAACGATCGCCCAAGAAGCCGAATATCTGCAGCCGATCGAGATGTGCGAAGATTCCCAAATTTGGGACAGCCTCAAAGAAGCGATCGGCAGTAGTTCTGGATTTCAACGCTGGCAGTTGGAACGCAATATTGACAGTCAGCCGGGAAATGTTAGCCTCGACCAGGAAGTGCGCAGTTACCTGCGAGAAACTTTAGAAACATTGGCTTACTGAGCGCCGCCCAACCAAAAACTGTCAAGATTGTCGAAATTTTCCGAAATTCCATTTCCCGACATTATTTCTAGAGAAATCTAGCAATAATGTCGCTGGCTGGATTAAGTAATTTTTTTCTAGCTATTGGGCTAATATTTCAGAACTGATTCGATTGCGGGTAATATCCAGTTCGGAGTTGCCCAGTTGTTTTGTTTGCATTTATAAACTTCCACGCTAGCTCGATTCACTTCATAAATTGCGTAAAATGCCGAACGGATGACATTTTCATAAATCCAGAATTTTCCCGGTTTAGTTTCCTGCTAACCAGATCGCAACAAAGGGGTTCTGTCCCGTTCTGCTGGACTGTTTCCCAATCCGAACTTTAACAGAATTAACGGCGATACAAACTCTTGCCACAACACGTAAAAACGGCGCAATTGACTGTCAAGAGTTGGCGAAACATTGAGAACGTAAAACCATTCGGATGATGCCGCACCCTTTGTCAGGGGGTCTGTCAATCGCCAATAAATACCGCTGTCTCGAGCGATGCAATAGTTACCATCTGGATAGATGTTTTGGAGGACAGGAGTAATTGAATCGGTTAATAGAATGCTTTGGAGATGTTCTTGAAAGTTTTTACAAAAGTGCCGTCGGATTCTGGTAATTGAGTGTAGTCCGGCCAGCCTGTGGTTTGTTTTCTACGTCGATGAATAATTTCATAATTTTGTTTTTGTTGCAGGTATTGTTGGGAGCAAGCTTTTGTTTTGATTGCAGACGATCGATTTTCAAGTTTTGCAAAAATCTGAATCGGGAGACAGACTTAGCTTTACTTAAAGAAGCTGGGACTTGAGGTGTAGCGCGATCGTCGGGAATATGTCATAATGCAGGTTTGTTAACTTGACTTATAATTGATTTTTGTTTTTAAATACCCCTATATGATGCCTAAAATCACCAGTGCCAAAGCTTGGGAACAGGCTGAACTGCTCATGCAGCCAGCCCTGATTCGAGTGCTCGACAACATTCGCAAACAACTAGACGAGTCTATTTGGAGCGGCACTTATCAAGAAAAGTACAGCCCTGTTCCGGGTTATCAATTGCTGCTAGAGCATGGAGACAAGCAAAGATATATCGATATTTGGGAGCTTTGCTATCAAGTCTGCTTTATCAATTACAATCCGACTCACTCTGAACTGGAAAGTCGCGAAGTTGAAATTGACACGAGTTTGATTGAGGAGGACACTGGCGATGTAGATTGGCATCGTTTAGATGCTAAAGCTAGCGAATTAATCCGGGCAATATTTGATAGTTTGTCTCAATAGTCAAAAGTCCTCAGTCATCCGTCAGAGCGTGCGAGCGTCGGGAGCTTGCGAACATTATCAGTCATTAGTTAGAGAGGCGATCGCTCGTAAAATAGATTGAAAATGACCAATTACACCTCAAATCTCATGATTCTTCAAGAATTGCACGAAATCCAAACATCTGCAGGGGCGACTTTTGCCGAATTAAGTACCGGAAAAAATGTTCCTGTTAGTTTTGGCAACGATCGAGATGCGATCGCGGCCACTCAAACAGGTGCAGCTTTGTGCGATCGCTCTCATTGGGGACGCATTCAAATTTCTGGAGGCGATCGCCTGAGATTTTTGCACAATCAAAGTACCAATAATTTTAACATACTCAAACCAGGTCAAGGTTGCGATACAGTTTTTGTCACTTCCACCGCACGGACGATCGACCTAGCCACCGCTTACGCGACAGAAGATGCGGTATTGCTGTTAGTTTCTCCCCAGCGCCGCCAGCAACTTTTGGAATTGCTCGATCGCTATATTTTTCCAATGGATCGCGTCGAATTAACAGATTTAACCGAGACAAATATTACTTTCAGTCTCATCGGACCAGAAAGCTGTAAATTGTTAGAAAAACTCGGAGTTAGCGGACTGGAAGATCGGCCCTACGGCGCGCATCAATCGATCGATTTGGCAGGCATGGAAGTCCGAATTGCTGTCGGTAGCGGTTTGGCATCTCCTGGATACACGTTAATTGCCACAGCGAGCGACGGCGCTAATTTGTGGCAAGAATTAGTAAAAGCTGGAGCCGTTACGATGGGCGATCGAGTTTGGGAACAACTGCGAATAGAACAAGGACGCCCTGCCCCAGATTTTGAACTCACAGATGACTACAATCCGCTCGAAGCGAGACTTTTGCACACTATTTCCTACGAAAAAGGCTGCTATATAGGTCAAGAAACAATTGCCCGTTTGAACACCTATAAAGGCGTCAAACAGCACCTCTGGGGAGTGCGATTGAGCGGAGCGGTAGAACTAGGTACTGCTGTCTCGATCGACGATGAAAAAGTAGGTAAACTTACCAGTTTTACCGAGACTGAATCCGGCTATTTTGGTCTTGCTTACATCCGCACCAAATCTGGTGGCGAAGGGCTGAAAGTGCAAGTCGGAGAAGTGTCAGGGGAAGTAGTAAATGTACCTTTCTTGAGCTTGTAGTGGAAGTCTTCCACTCTGGAAAATCTATAAGATGTAGGGTGCGCACTGCGCACCCTACTAACTAATACAATGATGTCAGACATTGAACAGCTTTCGAGTCAACTGTCCCAGGTCAACTGTCAACTATCAACTGGCTAATTAGGGCTTGCTGAATAAGTCTTTTGGTGAGGGGGGCATAGGGCATTGGGCATAGGGCATAGGGCATAGTTTTTCTCCGTTTCGAGTCGGGAATTAGACACACCACACAAAGGAAACAGTGCTGTGGTTTTGACCATCTTGATTGTCATTGCGAGCTTTCGCGAGGCAATCTCATAGATTCTGATTCTCAACTGAGGATCGATCGAGGGGATGGTTAACCCGGATTTGGTATTATTCAGTTTTAAGAGCGCTCACAAACTCCCACTTGCCACCTTTGACAGTATTTCCTGACATAGTAGTCAAGCTAGTGTCGCCGTTGGCATCAAAACTCCAAGTTCCTAAAACCCCGTTAAAATCTTTAGTTGCTAACACGGCATCGCGGATCGCAGCTCGATCGTTCTTGCAGACTTTGTTAATCGCATCGATGATGACTTTAGCAGATTCATAAGCGTAAGCTGCATAGGCTTCCGGTTCGGCATTGAATTTGGTTTTGTAACCTTCGTACCACTGCGCGCCCGCACCGGTCAATTCTTTTGGAGGCAAGCCGCCAAAAGTAGCAAAAACACCCTCAGCATCTTTTCCCGCCGCATCAATTAAAGCTTGCTCTTTAATGCCGTCCGGCCCCATGAACTTCACAGCTTCTGCCGTCATCCCGACATTTCTCATGTCTTTAATGATTTGTCCGGCGTTGCTTTGAGTAGTGCCGCCAAAGTAAATCATGTCTGGATTTAAAGCTTTGATTTTATTCATTAAAGCTTTGTAATCGCTGGCTTTAATATCGATGCCCTCACGTCCCAGGATTTCAATTCCCTGTTGTTTGGCAGTTGCTTCAAAAACGTCAGCAATGCCTTTGCCGTAAAGTTCTTGATCGTCGAGAATGTAGACTTTTTGAGCACCCAAGGATTTTGCCCAGTTGGCAGCTACAGCCCCTTGGAGGTCGTCAGCGGGCACAACGCGAGTGAAATTGCGAGTACCTGCGGGGTAATAAACGTTAGGTTCTTTGGCTTCGCCTTTTCCGGGTTTCGTCAAGCCCGGATAGGTATTGGCCGGACTTACCATCACCACGTTAGCTTGGTTGAGGATGGGGATGGAAAGTTTGGCAGCACCGGAGTTGTAGTGGCCGATGACTGCTACTACCGAACCGTCGGCGGCTGCTTTGTTGGCGTTGGATGTTACCTGTGCCGGGTCCCATTTACCTGCCGCAGCGGTGGCATCATCCATTACCTCGTATTCGATTTTGATTTTGCCGTCGCAGGCTTTGGAGTCCGTGGCTGCAAGGGCTTGGTTGATGCCGTTGACCATTGTTTGGGCTTGGCCGAGGGCGCTGCCTGTCATGGGCAGCATGGAGACGATTTTAACTGTATTGGGATCGGACGGGCTGCTGACAGCAACGGGGCTGGCGGCGGGGCTGCTTCCGGGACTGGCTTCGGGGCTGGTGCCGCCAGTTGTAGCAGTGGGCTGGGGATTCTGACAACTGGCGCACAGAGAGGCTATACCGGCGGCAAGGATTAATTTTCGCAGCCCGAAGGTGCGGGGGCTTTTGGTTGAGTTGGTTTGTAAGGGTGCGATCGCGCTTTTGCCTTCTGACTTCGACAGGTTCATAGTTGTGTTCGTTGGTTGCTTGCTTAGCATATTTTCACTGGATCGGCCTGTAAGTCAAGAGTTAACACAAATTTCCCAAATTTGGGTCAACTGTCGATCGATCTCCTGCGACTGCTTGGTTTTGTAAATATTGTGCGTTCGCAATTTAATATTTAAAATATAAATATTTTATAGCTACTACCTGTACTTAGATATAGTACGCGAACTTCCTTCCCTAAGTTTAGAGAAACTTCAACGTTTGAGCTATTTGATTGATTCTGAGTTTTCTGGAAAAGTCATCTTTAAACCTACATATCAAATTCTTCTATTCTCTATAATAAGACTGTCAACTATCAACGATCGACTATCAATTACCAATCGTCATTTCGCTTGTTGCTGTGAACTTCCCAGTCATCACCATCTCGCGGCTGGTATAGCGGCTCCTGTTCTATTTCTGGTGGCATTTCTAACTCAGGTTCCGGTTCCTGCGGGTAAATATTTAAAGGTTCGACAACGCGGGCGATCGCATCTTTCACAAAAGCTTTGACAAATTCATCTTTGCGATTTAATTGAAACTGCCTTTGCACGACTTGCGCCATCCCGCCGTCACCCCAATCTTGATCGTGGCGGAAATATTCAATAAAACTTTTTCCCGCAATTCTTGTCAAATAAGCAGCACTAATTCCTTGAATTGCCTTGCCGACTACAAACCCGATACCGCTCAACTGCAACGCCCGAGATATTATTTGAATGACACCTTCAACTATTCCCAAACTCGCGAGAGTTTTTGCTAGCGACAGCGCCAATTCTTTCGCGCGATCGATATTTAATTCGCAGCCGTAAATCTTGCCGATTTCCACCACCATTTGAGCGTTAACTGCTGCTGTCGCCAACAAATCTACTACCGGCAGCGGCGTTACCGCAATTACCCCAGCACCAATCCACTGAAACTTCTCCACAACTTTATCAGCTTGCCGCCGTCTTTGAGCGTCAATTAACTTGCGCGCTCGATCGCCCAAACTCTGAGATTGCAGCAAAATATTGTCAGCAATTAAATCTTCGCCTTCTGCCCGCAAAATCGCAGCTACGCGCCGAATTAACGGCATAATTTCCGGATCTGGCTGAAAAATCGTGCCGCTTTCTAACACAACTTTTTGCGGGTTAGCGCTAATTGCTACCACATCCATTGTCGATACCAAACCCTTCAGTCTTTCCCGCAAGCGATCGAGAATTGCCTCCCTGTCGCTGTCAGGATAAAGGTCAGATTTATTAAAAACTACGATCGATCTTTTGCCAATTTGCGCCAGCGCCTGCAGCGGTTCGTACTCGGATTTGCGCAAATCGCCGTCCAATACAAACAAGATTAAATCGGCTTGCGCCGCCAACTGTCTCGCCAATTCTTCTCGGTAAGTTCCCGCAACTCCCGCTTCCAAAATACCGGGAGTATCGGTAATCGATAATTCTCTGTCAATTCCTTTCAATTTCAAATTGTAAGTTTCGCCGATTTCTGTAGTTCCCATCGGCGCGCCTACCTGTCCCGCCATTCGCCCGAGAATAGCATTTACGGCAGAAGTTTTGCCCGCCGAACCCGTACCGAAAACTACGATCCGCACGTTACCGCGAGTCATGTTAGCTTCTATTTCGCGAGCTCTTAACAGCAAAGCTTGGCGCGCTACTTCATCTTGAATGCGATCGACTTGTTGCCGGATTGCTTTCAGATTTTCCGCAGCAGCTTCTGTTTTGACAACCGGAACCTTTGGCTCGATCGCGCGCTTGCCTCGATTTTTTTGCGGGCGTTGCAGCAGTTTCAAATAATAGAAAAGGGAAAAAATTAGCGTTCCCAAAAGCACAATTATTGCCGTTACCAGCAAATTAGCCAGCAGCGGCGACGCCGACAGAGAGATTTGACCGTAAAGCCCTGTTAAGGAACTCACGAGCCAAATAATCAGCCCCACGGCGAGACAAAAACTAGCAATTAATATTAACAGGCGCGGCAAAGAAGTCATGCGATTTTAGATTTTAGATTGGGGATTGGGCAATGGGAATTGGGGATTGGGAATTGGGGATTGGGGATTGGGGATTGGGGGATTGGGCAATGGGCAATGGGCAATGGGCAAGGGACAATGGGGATTGGGGATTGGGGATGGGATTTTTGATTTTAGATTTTGGTTTTTGACGATTGTTTTAAGTGGGGATTTTAGATTTTAGATTGTAATTTTATCGATGACGATTGTTGGAATTTTTGATGTTAGATTTATGATTTTGGCTGTTGACAATTGTTGAAATTTGTGATTTGTAATTGGGAATTTTAGCGAGCGACAATTGTTTCGCTCGCTGAGTGTCGATATTTTTCTATTGTACGATCTGCAGCTTATTCATTACCAAACTGTACCCTTTGCTAATTAGATAATTCTCCCACTCTCCCACTCTCCCCCTCCCCCACTCTCCCCCTCTTCTTACCAAGGACTGCCAATCATTGTAAAACCAGACCAATAATAAGGATGAGACATATTTAAACTTTCCGAATTACTCTGTGGCGGCGACGCCACATTGCTTGCAACAAAGTTCAGTCCCCGCAATCGAGCGGATTGTGCGTTTACCGTGCCTCTAATCATGTCAATTTGCGTTTGCCGCAAGGCCTCGGCTTTGATATTATAATTCCGCAATTGGCTGTAAAAATCAGTCATTAATGCTAGAGAACCTTCATCGGAAACGTACCACAAACTTGCTAAAACTGACTTCACCCCCGCTTGAAATGCGAAGCCTGCAAATCCCAATTCGGCTTTGTCATCTCCCACCGCAGTGCGACAGGCACTCAATACTAATAACTCAACTGGCGGCTCGCTCAAGCTTAATTGCCCGATCTGACTCATCAGCAGTTGGCTGTCCCACAATTGAATGTAGGAATCGCTCGGGCCCGATCGAAATTCTCCGTGGGTGGCTAAGTGAATAATTCTCGGGGTGGTAGTAGCGCGCTGCGATTTCAGGTTGTTGAGGGTAAAAGTTTCATTGAGGAAGTATTTACCCGGCCATTCTGCGGTAATGTTTTGCAATTCTGTCGGTACGGCTGGCAAGGGTTCTTGCTCGCTAAAAACTGAGGCTCCCATTGCCAAAAGTCGGGCACCTGCAAGGGATTGGTAGCTGGTGTCCGTTAAGCTGAGACTGGGAATTGTGGAAATACTGTATTTTTCAATGAGAAACTGTTTGCCATCGTGCAAAGCGGCAAGGGGCAGAGTTTTGAGTCCTGAATCCAGACTGAATAGCAACGTGTCAATTTTTTGATTTTTCAGTTCGGTTTCTAAAGGTGCAATCAGCCACTGATAGAGTTTTTTAGCTGGAGCTAAATAGCTGGTTGTTCTGCGTTTTATGGGGTTGGTAATTTCCGATCGCAAGTTGGTGACTGCCGCCACAAGCGCTTGGCTGTTCGTGTCGCGAACGGCTCGGTGAAAGGCTTGACCCGTGGCAGTAACTAAAATTAAATCCAGCCGATCGGAGCGGACGACCGTGTAAATTATAGCAGATCGGTTGCCAGTTTTGCTCTCGATCGTTGCTAAAGTTTCTCGGATATTTTGAATTGATTTTGTGGAGCCATCTGCCTCAGTCAAACCCCAATATTTAGCATACAAGTTTTCAGCAAGTATCTCTAATTTTTCAACGGCAGTATCGATATTTCCCTCGTCAATCTTTTGAATTGCCCCGCTCCGCGATAAACTGATAAAATCTGAATCTTCAAACGTAGAAAGGCGGATATTTCTGGTTTCAGAATAGCTGCCAGCCAGCAAGCTATGGGTTCTTTCTTTGCCTGTCGCAGGCAGAGAAAGTTGCAACTTAGAAGATTTTGGGGCTGCTAAAATGTTAGCAGAGTTGGGAGTTTCGAGTCTCAATATTTGCGAACTGCCTCCGGAAATCTCGCTAGCTGAACTGCTGGATGCAGGGGAATTATTATTGTTTTCTACTGTCAGTGTTGGCTGGGTATTAGTATTTTCGGAAACAGGGCGGCTGGACTCTTCAATTACTAATATTGGTCGGCTGCCAACTGTGCCGCTGTTGGGACTGCTGTTTTCTGGCGCACCTGTTGAGGTACTGCTGCCATTGGCTGCAGCGTTACCGATTTCCGAGTTATTGGGCGACGATCGCGCGGATTCGCTGCCGGCTGTTGGGGGCGGCACAGTTACCGATCCTGGGTCAGGGTTTTGCTGGGTTGGCACTGGCTGAGTTGGCGGGTTTGCGACGGTCGGCTGTTGTTGAGTTGGCACTGGCTGGGTTGGCGGGCCGATGACGATCGGCTGTTGTTGGGCTGGTACTGATTGGGTTGGCGGGGCAGCGAGGATCGGCTGTTGCTGAGTTGGCGCGGGATCGGGCAGTCCAGCAACTGCGATCGGCTGCTGGGGTGTTGTTGCTGGCGGGGCAGGTACGATCGGCTGCTGGGGTGTTGTTGCTGGCGGGGCAGGTACGATCGGCTGCTGGGGTGTTGTTGCTGGCGGGGCAGGTGCGATCGGCTGCTGGGGTGTTGTTGCTGGCGGGGCAGGTACGCTCGGCTGCTGGGGTGTTGGCACCGGTTGGGGTAACGGAGTTGGCACAGGCTGTGGTGTCGGAGAAGGTGCGATCGGTGTGGGAATTGGGGCCGGCGACGGCTGAGGCGACGGCTGAGGCGTCGGAGATGGCACCGGAGATGGCACCGCAGGTGGCGCTGAGGTAATGATGTTGATGTTCCCCACAGTGTAAGTGCTGGGGGGTACGGGGACGGCAAAAGTTGGTGCGATCGCGTTATTAGCGTCGCTGGAAATAGCGCCTGTCGTGCCGTTAACTGTAGCATCGCCGATAACAAAAGGAGTTGTAGTGCTGCCACCGTGGCGGATGGTAATTGCGCTGCCTTGGGTGGAAATGCTGGTATTGAGACCGTTTTGGTTTGTAAAAACGCCTGTAGCTTGGAAAAAGTTGCCGGCAGTTACATCAACGCTGCCCCCGGTGCCTGGGGTGCCTCCCGAAGTATCGATCGAGACGACTCGGATGCTGTCGGAAGTGCCGAGAGTGACGCTGCCACCGCTAGAAGTTGTGCCTCGGGTATCGATCCGCCCGATCGCGATCGCACCGTTAGCGCTGGCATTAACGCTACCGCCGCTGCTGCCTCTGGTATTGATGTTGCCTGCGGTAATGCTTTGTCCGTCAAGCCCGATCCTACCGCCGTTTCCTGCTGCCGATCGCGCTTCGAGATTGCCTGCGGTGACGCTGCCGCCAGCGGTGAGATCGATATTGGCGGCCGCGATCGTCCCTGATGCGAGATCGCTTTGGCTGTTGGCTGTCAAATCGCCCAATCTCGAAATATTGCCGATCGCCCCGTTAAATACAATTCCGCCTTCCCCTGCATTTACTGTCAGGTTGCTGTTGCCATTTACAGTATTGTTGAAAGTAATTCCTTTGCCTGTCAAAATCGGATTGTTCGCTGCAGTCACCGCATCTCCATAAATTTGATTTTCCGATGTATTGACATTGGCGTTTAATTGTGTTTTTCCTTCGGAATTTGTTATCAAACTGGCTGCCCTGACAGCACGATTAAAGACTGTTGTCCCGCTACTGTTAGCTGTTAAATCTCCCAGGGGATTGCTGCCACCCACTGCGCCGCTAAAAGTAATGTTTCCCGTCCCGGAATTTACTGTTAAATTGCTGCTGCCATCAACTGTAGAATTGAAAGTAATGTTGCTGCCTGTCAAAATCGGATTGTTGGCGATTCTTACGGCATCGGAGTAAGTTTGACTGCCCGAAGTATTCACATTGTCTTTAAGTTGAGTCGTGCCGCCCGCATCAGTCGTCAAACTCGCGGCGGTTACATTGTTGTTAAATGCAGTCGTACCGCTGGTATTAGCTGTCAAATCTCCCAGGGGATTGCTGCCGCCAACTGCACCGCTAAAAGTAATGTTTCCCGTCTCAGAATTTACTGTTAAATTGCTGCTGCCATCGAGAGTAGAATTGAAAGTAATGTTGCTGCCTGTCAAAATCGGATTGTTGGCGATTCTTACGGCATCGGAGTAAGTTTGACTGCCCGAAGTATTCACATTGCCTTTAAGTTGAGTTGTTCCCCCTGAATTTGTTGTCAAACTGGCTGCCCTGACAGCATTATGAAACGCCGTTGTCCCGCTGCTGTTAGCGGTTAAATCTCCCAGGGTACTGTTGCCGCCAACTGCACCGCTAAAAGTAATGTTTCCCGTCCCGGAATTTACTGTTAAATTGCTGCTGCCATCAACTGTAGAATTGAAAGTAATGTTGCTGCCCGTCAAAATCGGATTGTTGGCGATTCTTACGGCATCGGAGTAAGTTTGACTGCCCGAAGTATTCACATTGCCTTTAAGTTCTGTCTTGCCGCCCGCATTAGTTGTTAAACTCGCAGCCCTGACATTGTTGTTAAAGGATGTGATGTCGCTGCTGTTGGCTATTAAATCTCTCAGAGAATTGCTGCCACCCACTGCACCGCTAAAAGTAATGTTTCCCATCTCGGAATTTACTGTTAAATTGGTGCTGCCATCAACTGTAGAATTGAAAGAAATTTCGCTGCCCGTCAAAATCGGATTGTTAGCAATTGATACGGCATCGGAGTAAGTTTGACTGCCCGAAGTATTGACATTGCCTTTAAGTTCAGTCGTGCCGCCCGCATTAGTTGTTAAACTCGCGGCGGTTACATTGTTGTTAAATGCAGTCGTACCGCTGGTATTCGCCGTTAAATCTTGCAGCGGATTTCTGTCGCCAACTGCGCCGCTAAAAGTAATGTTTCCCGTGCCTGCATTCACCGTTAAATTGCTGTTTCCACTGACGGTATTGTTGAAAGAAATTTCGCTGCTCGTCAAAATCGGATTGTTGGCAATTGCTACTGGATCTCCGTAATTCTGACTGCCCGAAGTATTGATATTGCCTCGAAGTTGAGTTGTGCCGCCCGCATTAGTTGTTAAACTTGTCGCGCTGACATTGTTGTTAAATGCAGTCGTACCGTTGGTATTGGCTGTTAAATTTCCCAAGGAAGTGCTGCCGCCGACTGCGCCGTTAAAAGTAATATTTCCCGTGCCTGCATTCAGGGTCAAACTTTGATTTCCGGGAGTAGTAGCATCGAGGGAATTGTTGAAACTGATGCTGCCGCTGCTGTGGCTGCCAGATGTATCGATCGCGATGGTGCGATCGAGTCTGACATTGCCGTTAAAATTGAGATCGGTGCCGCTGCCTGTCGCTGCCGAAGTATCGATATCGGCGGTGAGGATAATATTTCTACTACCAGAATCGATCGATATCGTTCCGGCTGTAGCAGTGTTTTTGGGAGCGGATGTACTGGTATCGATCGCCCCTAATTTTATCTCATTTTTGGCAGTTAAACTAATTGGTCCGCCGTTGCTATTGGCGCTGGAAGTATTGAGGGTGCGGCCGCTGGTATCGATCGAGCCTGCGGTACTGTTAATCGCGATCGATCGACCGGGATTGCCGATACTCCCGGTAAAAATATTGCCGCCAGCTAACAGATTAATTGTAGCATTGTCAGCGCCTGAAATTTTAAAACCTCTAGTGTCGATCGAGCCGGAAGTTGCGGGCGACTGAATTGTTACCGGATCGTTAAAAGTGACATTTTCAGTTAATGAAATTGTACCGCTGCTGTTGCTTCTGCCGATAGCGATCGAGCTAAATCCGTTTGGCAAAGCAGCCAAATCCGCAGCAGTTAAATCGAGAGTATCCGTGCCGCTATTGTCAGCACCTCCGAGGACAATATTGCGATCGGGCAAAAACGGCTGCAAGGCAATTGTTCCCGTACTGATAACTCGATTTTGTCCGCCAGTCAGATCGATTTCATTTCCGGTTAAAGCTATATTTCCATATCTAACTGTCGCGGATGTAGCGGGTAGCAAATCGGTTTGTAAGGTATTGATGCTGTTAGCAGATAAAATATGACCTGCCGTCAATTCAATATTTCCGGGAGTGCCTTGGCTGACAGTACCGAATGATGTAGCATCTACCCTACCGCTGACAGTCAGATTGTCTCCGGCATTTACAGAAACAGTGCCTGCATTTCCTGCTGCGCCGGTGCCAAAAACGTAAGCACCAGAATGGATGTTTGCTAATGTGATATCGCCATTAGTAGCTGTTGCTGTAAAGTTCCCGGCATTGCCGGCATTGCCGCTAGCGGCACGGGTAGAAGACAACACATTGCCCGCAACAATATTGCCGTTAGCAGCAGCGAGATTAATCGCACCGGCACTCCCTGCATTGCCCGCAGCGGTATCCGTAAATGCGAAGATATCGGCGGCGGTAATTCCCCTTGCAGAATTGAGATTTACAGTGCCTGCATTGCCGTTAATCCGATTAGATTGAGCGTCGATCGTACCTGTAGCGATCGTACCTGTATTGCTAGAAATTGTCACGCCGGCCGCATTTCCCGACGTACCGTTACCTGTCGCAGCGGCACTGACTGTTTGCGCGCTGACGTTGCCGCTAGCTGCAATCCTGACATTGTTAGCGCTAGCAGTATTGCGGGAAGAAGTATCGATAGCACCCGTTGCCGTAATCTTACCTGCTGTACTTTCGATCCTGATGCTGCCAGAAGTGCCTGTATTGTCAGCCCGACTTTGCACGCTACTTACACTAATATTGCCTGCTGAAGTTATCGCAATATTGCCACCGCCACTTGTTGAATGCGTATCAATTATTCCTGCCGTTGTATCGATCGAGCCGTTGTTGCTGTTAATCGCGATCGAGCGGCCCGGATTGATAATGTTGCCCGTGACGATCGAGCCATTGGCGTTCAAATCAATTGTCGCATTTCCCGTCCCGGCGATCGTGTAACCTGCTGAATTAATTTCACCTCCCGCTGCCGTTGCTTGAATGCTCACCGGATTGTTGAAATTAGCATTACCGCTAAAAGTAATAGTACCGTTCGTCGCCGAGTTGCCGACATTAATTTGCGGGAAAGTATTGCCTAAAGTTGTCGTCCCGATATTGAGAATTAAATCGGAAGTTAGTGGCACAAACTCCAGCAAACCCGTGCCGTTAACTCGACTTGCAGCATCGAAAAATACTTTGTCAGATTGCAACCTAATATTACCGCTGCCGCCCGTTGCGGCAGGATTTATCGAACCGCCCCTCAAAGCAATCCCTTGCCCGGAAGTTCCCGAACCGACAACCGTAATATTCCCCGTTCCTTGAGTTTGCAAGCGACTGTTGTTGACTGCATTGCCGCGCATTGCCACGCCGTCAACCGCGCCAGTACCGCTAATTGTAATATTTCCCGTTCCCGCAGTTTCTACCGCCGTAGTTGATACGTTAGGGCTGTTAATTTCGACGCCATTTTGAGATCTGCTAGTACCTGTTAAACTGATATTGCCACCGGCCGAACTCAGTCGCTGGTTGACAATAATTCCAGTACCGTTAACCGCACCTCCCGTACTGTTGCCTGTTACTTGAATGTTGCCGGTTCCAGTTGATTCTACTGTGACTCCAGAGATTTCTACACCCTTACTAGCATTTTGGGGAGAAGTAGTATTGCCTTCAATAGTAATGTTGCCGTTGGCTGCACTAATAGAAGTGTTTATCGGACCGTTAGCTAAAGCTACGCCCGTGTTTGCAGTGCCTGAAGTACCGCTGGCAGTGCCGTTAATCGCGATATTTCCGGTGCCGGTAACTTGCAAATTGCTCGAATCTACATTAACGCCGCGGCCGTTAACGCCGACGCCCCGAATTGAAATATTGCCGTTACCGGCCCTGAAGTTGCTGTTAACAATATTGACGCCTGTCGGATTAGTTGCAGTACCTGTTGCTGGCTGGGTTAAAGGATTGCTGCCGCCACCTAAAGTAATGTTGCCGCCGTTAGTGTTGATGTTAGTTTGAGCGAGGGAAATTGCCCCGCCACCGCTGCCGTCAGCATCGGCATTAACGGTAAAGTTGAGCAGATTTGCGCTCAAAATCGTCGTGTTTGCGCTACTAATCGTACCGGCAGCTTGCAAGGTCAAACTGCCCGTACCTGTGATGTTAGCTCCGGCAGTATTAATATCGATCGTACCATTTCCCAGGGGCGATCGAATAGTTGTCGGGGCGTTAAAATTGACACCTCCATTGACAGAAATAGCACCGTTGCTATCGGCGCGGCCGACTAAAATTTGAGCGAATCCCGGCTGAATATTGTTAATTCCGCTGCTATTGAAATTCAACCTGCTGTCGCTGACATTTCCCCCAATGCTAATTCCCAAACTCGGACTCAGCGGCTGCAACAGCAGGGTCCCGCTACCCCGAATTATCCCCGCTAAATTCATTTCATCTGCTGTCAGGCTGACGCTGCCGCCCGCCCCGAAACTCACCGGATTGATGGCACCGCCAGTAGCGATATTAATGCCGTCGAAAGTTCCCGTTCCCGTACCGGTTAGAGCAATATTTCCCGCAGCGCCAGTTCCCAAATAAGCATTGTTAAAAATAGTAATTCCGTATCCAGTGGCGGCGTTAGTATTGCCTGTAATATTAATCGTACCGCTGCTGGATGTAATATTAGTATTTGTACCGTCGATCGAGACGCCATCGCTTCTGGAAGTAGTAGCACCGCCAGTACCTGTGAGATTTATTGCCCCGCTACCCGAACTAATTTGACCGCCACCGGCAACAACTATACCGTTATTTGACACCGTACCGGTGCCGCCAGTTCCAGTTAGTGAAATTGCTCCCGTACCTGTCGATCGCACGCTACCAGCATCGATCGAAATACCGGAACTTTGGCTGCTATTTGGATTCGTCCCAGTTATTGAAATGTTGCCATTTTCGGAACTGACGCTGCTACCAGACATATTAATTCCGTGACTTAAAGTCCCGCCAGCACCGCCACTACCATTTAGAGTAATATTGCCATTAGCTGTTGTTAGAACTTGGCTGCCGGCAAGAGAAATGCCGTAAAAATTGTTTCCCGTACCTGAGAAACCAGAACCTCGCAAGGAAATATTTCCCCCGGCAGCGTTGAGATTAGAATTGTTAAGGTTAATGCCGACAGGATTTGCTGCTATACCGACAGCAGGAGAAGTTAACGGGTTATTTCCGCCTCCTAAAATAATGCTGCCACCGCCGGAATTTACCGTTGCGTTGTTGAAGTTAATCGCGCCTCCATTTAAGCCATCTCGATCGGCATTTATGGTGATGTTTCCGCCTGCAGTAGTAATGTTTTGATTGACCGAAATTGTATTGTTTGCTTGCAGATCGAGAGCCCCCGTCCCTGAATTAGCGATCTGCGCATTCACAGCTATATTATTGTCAGCTTGCAGCGTTAAAGAATTGGCGTTATTCCAACTAACAGGTTCGCTGACTGTAATGTCGCCCGCACCGCCAAAAGTAGAGGCAGTGGAAATCGTAACATTGCCTAAAGCGAGGTTATTTAGCAGCGTCGCGATCGAGATTGTCGAAGTAGCTGCCGAGGGAGTGAATATGCTGGATAGCGTACCGCCACTATCTGTAGGAGAACCGCCGATCGTAATATCTGTAGGATCTAAAAGTAGCGTTCCTAAATTACCGAAGGGCGCGCGCAAATCTACTATTCCTTGAAAGTCTAGATTCTGCTTGCCCGAAACTTCAACAAAGCCACCATCACCCGAATTGCTGCCGCCTCGCGCGCTGATGTTGCCTAAAAATCTTGTTGTTTCATCGGACCAAATGATGACTCGCCCGCCATTTCCGTCAAGCGAAGCATCAGCATCGATCGTCGAATCGCTGCTGGTAAAAGTCCGCAGCGCATTGGGGATTGTTCCCTGTCCTTTGTAATCGCCGCCGATTCTAATTGTACCGCCGGCCGAAGCGCCAGAAGCACTGATAGAAGCGCCGACAATTGCAACTTGAGAACCGAGAATATTGACTGCTCCTCCTACTCCGGGATTTGCTGTTGCTGAAGTATCGATCGCCCCGGAAGCAATTGCGTTACCATTACCTGCAGGAATCCTCGGCCCGCCCGCCGTTAATTGCACCGTACCGTCAGGATTAACTTGCACTCGGCTAGCATGAATTTCGCCGCTACCTGTGAGCAATTGGGGAATTGAAGGAATCGGAATTTCGGGGTTAGTAACTGGCAATTGAGTGCCGTTTAGCGGTTGAATTTCTAAACTCAATAAATGTCCCGGCTGGCTGAGTCTGACCAAACTTTCTCCGGGGACGGCTGCGATCGTAATTTGTCCCGACGGCGCTGTTAGCTGTCCCGCATTCAATACAGTACCGCCCAACAAATTCAAGGTTTGTCCCTGCCCGACTGCTAAATTCCCAAAATTAACAATTCCTCCCGGTTGGTTAGTTGTAAATGCAAAAATGTTGGGATTTCCTGTAAGTTGTTCCCAGTTGTTGGGACCGCTCGATTGCAGCCAATTGTTGCTATCAAAACCGATACCGTTTGCCGTCGTAGCTGTCAAGGCTGCGGGTACGTTCAAACTGGCATTCTGTCCGAAAACTATGCCGGCAGGATTGATTAAGAAAAGATTGGAATTTCCCCCGCTAACTTGCAACAATCCATTGATGAAAGAGGGACTGCCGCCCACAGTCTGCCCGAAAATATTTCTAATAGCTGGATTGGAAATAAAGTTAGCAATTTGACCTTCACTCAGTCCGAATTGTTGGAAACTATGGAATAGATTGGCACCGTCGCGAGAAGTTTTGCCCCCTGTGATGTCAAAGCGTTCGCCAGAGGGCGCAACCACAGTACCCGTACCGTCTGCTGCAGGCACTATCGGTGGAGTTTGGGCTGCTGCGGGTATCGATCGAACATATGTCGCTGCCGTTACAGCAATTGCCACTTGCAAGGGAAATAAGCTTAGCACCCAACTTATTGTTTTCATAATTTTTGTTTACGAGTTTGTTAAGAAATTAAACTCCGCAAGCCCAAAACTCAGCTATTGATTCGATCGATCCAAAAAATTATTGTCACCCAAGCCAAATACTGTACATCGAGCGCAGATCCCAGACTGTTAAATATTCTGAAAGTTGAGTTAAACTTAACTTTCAGCTCGTGAATTACTCACACTTGTGCATCTATGACAATCCACAATCCGAACCAGAGGTTAACAGAGGTCGCTACCTGTGTCGAGCATAACGTAAAAGAGAGCCAGTTAGCACAGCCCAATTACATAAATCGATCGAGGCCAAAGTTTAGCAATTTTAGCATTAGCGGCAAAATTTGTTGCGGTTATGCACTGGCTCTTTGTGTAGCGATTGGGGGTACAGCCATCGGGATGCTGGTGGGCGATCGCTACTATCAAAAAAATGCTAGGCTCGATCGCATTACTGAAGAAAGCCGCTTTGTAGGCGAGTTGCAGACAACTTTGCTGGAAGCGCAAATCAGCCAGCAGCGACTGGCAATCTGGCTGTCAGATCCATCAATATTCAACAGCAAATACCGGCAGTTACAAAAAAATACCAAAACTTTGAAAAGCCTGCTGGCGGAAGTTAAAACGCAGCAAGGTACGGAACAAACAGAAGGTTTGCAAGGCTTCCTCAAAAAGTACGAACCGACACTGGTGGATTACATTAAAAAGTTAGAAATTGCGATCGCCAAAATCGAACTTTGGCAAAAAAAACCAACCACAACAAATGTCAAGCAAAAACAGATCTCGAATTTTGCTAAAGAGCCGATCGGATTTAGAGTAGACAGTGCGATAAATGACTTAGAAGATATTATTTTGCAAGCCAGGGAAGAAGAAGATGCAGCCCAGGAGAATTTGATGGCGGCGCAAGCTTTGCGAACCCGAATCATTATAGGGAGCATGGCTCTTTCGGCGTTAATTGCTGCGATACTTGCCTACTTAACCAATCGGGCGATCGTCCGCCCGATCGCTACTGTAACTAATGTTGCGCAGCGAGTTACTGAAGAGTCAAATTTTGAGTTGCAAGTACCCTTTACTGGCACCGATGAAATAGGGGTATTGGCAACTTCGATGAATCAATTAATTGCCAAGGTTAGCCACTTGTTAGCTGAGTTAAAAAACGAACAAGAAATGCAGGTAATGCAAAATGAGAAAATGGCAACTTTAGGTCGAATGCTAGCTGGTGTCGCTCACGAAATTAATAACCCAATTAACTTCATTTATGCCAACATCGATCCGGCGAGAAATTACGTTGAAGATATTTTGCAGTTGCTGGATACTTACCAAACAGAAATTTCCAACCCGCCGCCGCCTGTTTTAGCGCAAGCTGAAGATATTGATATCGATTTTGTGAAAGAAGATTTGATGAAAATCTTTCAGTCGATGCAAGTTGGCGCTGAAAGAGCTAAATCTATTGCACTGAGTTTAAAAGATTTTGCGCGCCTGGACGATGCAGCACCTTCCCCGGTAGATTTGCACGCTTGTTTGGACAGCAGCTTGCTGATTCTCAACAACCGCATCAAACACGAAATAGAGGTCGTTCGCAATTACGGAGATATTCCACTTGTTGAAGGATACATGGGTTTGCTTTATCAAGTGTTTGTGAACGTTATCAGCAACGCGATCGACGCTTTGGAAGAAAAAGCAAAACTTGAAAAAAATAGCTTGGAGGAGGCCGCAGATCCATCACAGAATGCTCCTAAAATAAAAGAAGCAGCGAGTTTTTCGCCGAAGATTTCGATCTCGACAGAATTATTGGACGGCGATTCAGCAATCGTCCGCATTGCCGACAACGGTACTGGCATACCGCCTGCCAGTCAAGAAAAGATGTTCGAGACATTTTTTACTACGAAACCTCGGGGTACGGGCACGGGTTTGGGACTGGCGATCGGTCGCGATATTATAGTAAAAAAACACGGCGGTACAATCAACTGTTGGTCTGAGGTAGGAACGGGAACAGAATTCGCGATCGCCCTGCCGATTAAGCATTAATCGCAGTCGAACGTTGATATAGCAGTCATAAATCATTTGTAAGTTTTTTACCCCACCCCAACCCTCCCCTTAATAAGGGGAGGGAGCAAGATATTTACAAATCATTTGCGATCGCCATCCGCTAAAGTAGTACAAATGATGACTTGCCACCACTATGCTCAGCGATCGATCGGACTTTGACAGCCCTTGGAAAGAAATCCTCGAAACCTACTTTGAAGAATTCATCGCCTTCTTTTTCCCCCAATCTCATGCGGAAATCAACTGGCAACGAGGTTACGAATTTCTCGATAAAGAACTTCAGCAAATTGCCCGCGAAGCCGAAGTCGGCAAACGCATCGCCGATAAACTTGTTAAAGTATGGACTCTCGCAGGCGACGAAGTTTGGGTGTTAATCCATATCGAGGTGCAAAACCAGTATCAGACTAACTTTGCCGAGCGGATGTTCGTCTACAACTATCGATTGCGCGACTACTTCAAGCGTCCGGTTGCCAGCTTTGCTATCCTAGGAGATGATAGCCCGAGTTGGCGACCCAACCAGTTTCAGGCTCAGTTGTGGGGCTGCGAAACACTATTTCGGTTTCCCAACGTGAAGCTGCTAGACTACAGCCAACAATGGAACGAGCTAGAAGCCAGCAATAACCTCTTTGCCACGGTAGTGATGGCACATCTAAAAACCTTAGAAACCCAAGACGATGCCATTAGCCGGCAGCAATGGAAATTAAATCTAGCGAAACGGCTGTATCAAAAGGGTTACGATCGCCAAGATGTCATCAACCTATTTCGGTTTATTGATTGGCTGATAGTTTTGCCCGAGGAATTAGAAACCGCTTTTTGGAATGCAATCTCGACCTACCAGGAGGAAACCCGCATGAAATACGTAATGACCATCGAACGCATTGCCGAAGCACGCGGCCTCCAACAAGGCATCGAGCAAGGCATTATCAGAGAGCGCAAGGCAATTATTTTACGTCTGCTCGATCGCAAGCTTGGAATATTGCCCGCTGAGGCTCGCGAGCAGATTCAAAGTTTATCGCCCAGCCAATTGGAAGAGTTAGGCGAAGCACTTTTAGAGTTTGCGACGTTTGAAGATTTGGTTGATTGGCTCAGTTATTTGCAGCAGTTAAAAACAGACGCGGTGCAAGCCTTAACGCAACGGTTTGGCACTTTGTCAGAAGATTTAATGACTCAAGTAACTGAACTATCCCGGACAGTGCTATCTGCTTTACAAACCCAGTTAGCGACCTTTGGTACAGTCGAGGACTTGCACCATTGGCTCGACAACCCGGCTCAGCTTGAGGGTTCGATCGACCCCCCTGATTAAGTGGGGGAGTTGTACTTCATCAACCTGCAATCTGCTGTATCGATCGCGAGCGGGGACGTTCGCACTGATAATCTTTCGCGAGCGGGGACGCTCGCACTGATAATCTTTCGCGAGCGGGGACGCTCGCACTGATAATCTTTCGCGAGCGGGGACGTTCGCACCGATCATCTTTCGCGAGCGGGGACGTTCGCACTCTCAACGAGCGCGAGCGGGGACGCTCGCACCGATCATCTTTCGCGAGCGGGGACGCTCGCACCGATCATCTTTCGCGAGCGGGGACGCTCGCACTGATAATCGATGACTATTTACCAAGGACTGCCGATCGTTGTAAAACCAGACCAATAATAAGGATGAGATAGATTGAGATTTTCCGAATTATTTGGTGTTTCCGACGGCGAATTGCCTGCAACAAAATTCAGTCCCCGGGTGCGATCGGATTGTACGTTCAGCTTGCCTCTAATCATGTTAATTTGCGTTTGCCGCAAAGCCTCAGCTTTGACCTTAGAATTCTGCAATTGACTGTAAAAATCAGTCATTAACGCTAGAGAACCTTCATCGGAAACATACCACAAACTCGCTAAAACTGACTTCACTCCCGCTTGCAATGCAAAGCCGGCAAATCCCAATTCTGCTTTTTCGTCTCCTACGGCAGTACGGCAAGCACTCAATACTAATAACTCAACTGGCGGATTTTTCAAACCTAAATGCCTGATTTGACTCAGCAACAATTGGCTGTCCCACAATTGAATGTAGGAATTGGTAGGACCTGCACGAAATTCGCCGTGGGTGGCTAAGTGAATAATTCTCGGAGCGATCGCGGCGCGTTGGGATTTCAGGTTGTTGAGGGTAAAACTTTCATTGAGGAAGTATTTACCCGGCCATTCTGCAGTAATGTTTCGCAATTCTGTCGGCACACCCGGCAAGGGATCTTTGTTAGCAAAAACAGATGCTCCCATTGCCAAAAGTCGGCCGCCTGCAAGGGCTTGGTAGCGGGTGTCCGTTAAGCTGACGCTGGGAATTGTAGAAATACTGTAGTTTTCGATGAGAAACTGTTTGCCGTCGTGCAAAGCTGCGAGAGGAACAGTTTTGAGTCCGTAATCCAAACTGAACATCAACGTGTTAATTTGTTGTTTTTTCAGTTCGTCTTCTAAAGGTGCAATCAACGACCGATAGAGTTTTTGAGCTGAGGGTAAATAGCTAGTTGTTTTGTGTTTTCTGGGGTTGGTAATTTCCGATCGCAACTCGGCGGCTGCCTCCATCAGTGCTTGGCGGTTCGTGTCGCGAACGGCGCGGTGAAAGGCTTTGCCACTGGCAGTAATTAAAATTAAATCGAGCTGGTCCGGGCGGGCGAGGGCGTAAATTATAGCCGATCGATTGCCTGTTTGAGCCTCGATCGCGGCTAAAGTGTCTCGGGAACTTTGAACTGATTTTGGGGAGAAACGGGAAACATCGAAACCGAAATAATCAGAGAACACTTTTTCGGCAAGCCACTCTATTCTGTCCACGGCAATATCGACATCTCCGCTATCGAGGCTGCTACCTGCGTCGGCCCGCGCTAGGGTTATTAAAGAATCTGAAGATTGAGCAATAGAAAGGCTCGGATTGCTGGTGTTGTTGGTGTTGGAATTTTTGATGAAATCGGGCAAGTTATTGTTGTTTAGTTTGAGGTTTGTTGCGAGTGTAGTTTTAGCGCTGTTATCTGTTAGCGCTGCTAAATTGTTAGGCAAATTATTGTGGGTTTCGAGTCTGGTTGTTTGCGAACTGCCTCCTGAAATATCGCTTGCTGTAGGGCCGATCGCCCTATTGTTGGATATGGTTGGAGTGCTGTTGTTTTCTATTCTCAATGTTGGCTGACTGTTAGTAGGTGTTGAAATAGAGCGAATGAGATCGCTAGTTGTTAATACCTGTTCGTCGCTAACTGCACTGTTATTGAGATTGTTGGCTTCAACGACAACAGTTGGTGCAATGTTGCGTTCGGCGGCAGGGCTAACAATTTCCGGGGTATTGGTCGATCGCGCGGTTTCGTTGCTGGCATTTGGGGGTGGGGTTTGTAATGTTTCTACCCCCGCAGCAAGATTCTGCTGAGTTGTCTCTGCCTGCGGTGTCGGATTCGGCGCGATCGGCGGCAGCGATGAAATCGGTTGCGGCGCGGGCGTCGGCGCGATCGGCGTCTGTAGGGGCGGTGCCCCCGTGCCCGCCCCCGTCGGTGTTGGGGTTGGCGCGATCGATGGCAATGAAATCGTTTCCGGTGTTGGGGTTGGCGCGATCGATGGCAATGAAATCGTTTCCGGTGTTGGGGTTGGAATGAAATCGGTTCCGGTGTCGGAGTTGGTGCGATCGATGGCTGTGAAATCGGTTCCGGTGTCGGAGTTGGTGCGATCGATGGCTGTGAAATCGTTGCCGGTGTCGGAGTTGACGCGACAGGCGACGGTACAGTCGTCTCCGGTGCCGGTGTTGGCGCGATCGAGGGCGATGGTGATGGAGTCGGTTCTGGTGTCGGTGTTGGCGCGATCGGTGGCAATGAAATCGGTTCCGGTGTCGGAGTCGGCGCGATCGAGGGCGATGGCGATGGAGTCGGTTCCGGTGTGGGCGTCGGCGCGATCGGTGTCGGTGTTGGCGCGATCGGCGGCGCTGGAGTAATGATGTTGATATTCCCCACAGTGTAAGTGCTCGGAGGCACGGGAACGGCAAAAGTTGGGGCGATCGCATTATTCGCACCGCTGGAAATAGCGCCCGCCGTACCGTTAATCGTGCCATCACCGACAACAAAAGGAGTTGTAACGCTGCCGCCGTGGCGGATGGTAATCGCGCCGCCTTCGGTGGAAATGCTGGCATTGAGCCCGTTTTGGTTTGTAAAAACTCCTGTCGCCCGGAAAAAGTTGCCCGCAGTCGCATCGACGCTGCCCCCACTGCCTGGAATGCCACCCGAGGTGTCGATCGACACGACTTGAATGTTGTTTGGAGTGCTCAGAGTGACGCTGCCGCCACTGTTTGCAGTGCCTCGCGAGTCGATCCGCCCGATCGCGATATCGGTGCGATCGGGCGCGATCGGGCCGTTAGCGATCGCATTAACGCTACCGCCGCTGCTGCCTCTGGTATTGATATCGCCCGCGGCAATACTTTGTCCTGAAAGCTTGACTCCGCCGCCGTTTCCTGCTGTCGAACTTGTATCTAGATTGCCCGTGGCAATGCTGCCGGTAGCAGTGAAATTGATGCTAGCAGCCGCGATCGTCCCTGCTGCGATCGCGCCTTGGCTGTTGGCTGTCAGATCGCCCAATCTGGAAATATTGCCGATCGCGCCGTTAAATGCAATCCCACCTTCTCCTGCATTTACTGTTAGGTTGCTGCTGCCATTTACAGTATCGTTGAACGCAATTCCTCTGCCTGCCAAAATTGGATTGTTCGCTACAGTAACAGCATCTCCATAACTTTGATTGCCTGAAGTATTGACATTGGCATTTAATTGTGTCGTGCCACCCGAATTTGTTATCAAACTGGCGGCGCTGACAGCATTATTAACAATTGTCGTACCGTTGGTGTTAGAAGTTAAATTTCCCAGAGGAGTGCTGCCGCCAACTTTGCCGCCAAAAGTAATGTTTCCTGCCTCGGAATTGACAGTTAAATTGCTGCTGCCGTCGATAGTAGAATTGAAAGTAATGTTGCTGCCTGTCAAAATTGGATTGTTGGCGATCGTCACTGCATCGCCATAAATTTGACTGCCCGAAGTATTGACATTGGCATTTAATTGTGTCGTGCCACCCGTATCAGTTGTTAAACTCGCCGCGCTGACAGTGTTGTTAAATACCGCCGTACCGCTAGTATTAGCCGTTAAATTTCCCAAAGGAATGGTGTTGCCAACTATGCCGCTAAATGTAATATTTCCCGTGCCTGCATTCAGCGTCAAATTTTGATTTTCCGCTGTAGTGCCGTCGATCGAATTGTTGAAAAAGATGTTGCCGCTGCTGCCGCCACCAGATGTAGAGATCGCGATCGATCGAGCTAAGCTAACATTGCTGTTAAAGTTAACATTGCTGCCGCTTCCGGTTGTTGCCGATGCATTGATATCGCCGTTAAGCGTGATGTTGCTACCGCCAGAATCGATCGATATCGTTCCAGCATTAGCAGTGCTATTGGCGGCGCTGGTACTGGTATTTATCGCTCCTAAATTCGCGCCTGTTTTTGCAGTTAAATTAATCGAACCGCCACTGTTATTTGCGCTAGAAGTATTCAGCGTACCGCTGCTGGTATCGATGCTGCCATTCGTACTGTTAAGCGCGATCGAGCGTCCCGAATTGTCGATATTTCCGGTAGCAATATTGCCGCCAGCTAACAAGTTTATTGTCGCATTGTCTGCCCCAATAATTGTAAAATTTCTAGTATCGATCGAGCCGGAAGTTGCGGGCGACTGAATCGTTACCGGATCGTTAAAAGTGAGATTTCCGGCTACAGAAATTGCACCGCTGCTGTTGCTTCTCCCGAGAATGATCGAGCTAAATCCGTTTTGCAAAGCAGCCAAATCTGTCGCAGTTAAATTGAGACTTGTCGCGCTGCTATTCGTCGCGCCTCCGATGGTAATATTGCGATCGGTCGCAAGCGGTTGCAATAAAATTGTTCCATTACCGATAACTGTATTTGCTACGCCTGTCAGATCGATTTTATTTCCAGTTAAAGCTATATTTCCGCCTCTAATTGTTTGCGCGGTGATGTTGTTAGCTGTCACCGTCACATCGCCGCCGGTGCCGCTTGATGGAAGTGCATCAATTGTTCCCGCTGAGGTGTCGATCGAGCCGTTATTGCTGTTAAGAGAAATTGCTCGGCCGGGATTGGTAATATTGCCAGTAGCGATCGAACCATCCGCATTCATATTAATCGTAGCATTCCCCGATCCCGCGATCGTCCGACCGACAGAATTAATCGTACCTCCCGTCGCCAAAGCTTGAATTGTTACCGGGTTGTTGAAAGTAGCGTCACCGCTAAAAGTAATAGAATTCGTCGCGGCATTCCCCACATTAATTTGAGCAAAAGTATTGCCTAAAGTCGCAGTCCCGATATTGAGATTCAAACTGGAAGTTAGCGGTACAAACTCCAGCAAACCCGTGCCATTAACTCGACTCGTAGCATCGAAAGATACTTTGTCAGATTGCAAACTGACGCTGCCACCCGCACCCAAAATTGCCGGATTGATAGAACCGCCAGTCTCGATATTAATGCCTGCCAAATTTCCCGTTCCCGTACCTGTGAGAGAAATATTTCCCGCAGTTCCCGTTCCCAAATTAGCACCGTCAGTAATGTGAATTCCATGACCCGTGACTGCGTTAGTATTGCCTGTAATATCGATCGAACCGCTGGCAGATCTAATATTAGTATTTGTACCGTCAATCCACAAGCCGTCGCTGAAGGGAGTCGCGCCGCCAGTACCTGTTAGATTTATTGCCCCACTATTAGAATTAATTTGACTGCCATTGTCAACAACTATACCGTGATTTTGCTGCGTGCCATTTCTGCCAATTCCAGTTAGTGAAATTTCTCCCGTACCTGTCGCATTCACCGTACTGCTACTAGCTAACCAAATACCGTGACTCCTGCTGCTATTTGCGCCACCCGTTCCAGTCATGGAAATTTTACCATTTTCGGAACTGATTCTACTGAGGATGCTGCCGCTGCTACCGATAAAAATTCCGCGATCGAAATCAGTGTTGTCGCCGCTAGTTCCCTTGAGGTCAATAGTGCCATTTCCTATTGTTTGAACTTGACTGCCAGCAATTGAAATACCCTGATTGCCTCCCGTACCTGACAACCCAGAACCTTGCAAAGAAATATTTCCTCCAGCAGCATTTAGATTGGAAGTATTGAGAGAAATTCCAGCAGGATTTGCCGCCGTACCCGCAGCAGGAGAAGTTAGCGGGTTGCTGCCGCCACCTAAAGTAATGTTGCCGCCGTTAGTATTGATGGTAGCCCCATTGAAGACAATTGCCCCGTTATTGTTGCTGTCAGCATCAGCATTGACTGTGAATGCGAGGGGATTTGCAGGGATAGCAGAAGCAATCGTCGAGTTTGTGACAGCAACCGTACCCGCAGCTTGCAAGGTCAAACTGCCAGTTCCTGTGATATTAAATCCAGCAGTATCGATCGTACCATTACCGACGGGCGATCGAACGGTTGTCGGAGCATTAAAACTCGTGTTTCCGGCAAAAGAAATTGCGCCGCTGCTGTTTTCACCACCGACAAAAATTTGAGCAAATCCTGGCTGGATAGTATTGAGTTTGTTGCCATCTAAATTTAACCTGCCGTCGTTAACAGTTCCCCCAATACTAATTCCCAAACTTTGAGTTAATGGCTGCAACAGCAGCGTCCCGCTACCCGCAATTGGCCCCACCAAATTCATCTCATCTGCTGTCAGGCTGACACCGCCGCCAGTACCTAAACTCGTTGGATTGATGGCACCGCCAGCAGCGATATTAATGCCCTGAAAAGTTCCCTTACCCGTACCAGTTAGAGAAATATTTCCTGCAATACCCCGCAAATTAGCACCGCTATCAATGATAACTCCGTATCCAGAGGCTGCGTTAGTATTGCCTGTAATGTTAATATTGCCGCTGGTAGATGTAATATTAGTATTTGTACCGTCGATCGAGATGCCAAAGCTGCTACTGGAAGAATTACCGCCAGTACCTGTTAGTGTTATTGCCCCGCTAGTAGAACTAATTTGACCTCCAAGGTTAACAACAATACCGTTATTTGATACCGTACCAGTGCCGCCAATTCCAGTTAGTGAAATTGCTCCCGTACCAGTCGATCGCACGCTACCGCTGTTTTGGATTGCAATACCGTGACTTTGGTTGCTGCTTGTATTTGTTCCCGTCATTAAAATGTTGCCATTTTCGGAATTGACGCTGCTGCCAGAGATATTAATTCCGTGACTGAAAGACCCGCCTACACCTCCAAAGCCATTTAGAGTAACATTGCCATTACCTGATGTTTGAACTTGGCTGTTGCCGGTCAGAGAAATTCCCTGAAAATTGATTCCCGTACTTGAGAACCCAGAACCTTGCAAGGAAATATTTCCACCCGCATTGAGAATAGAATTGTTAAGGGAAATGCCTACTGGATTTGTCGCCGTACCCGCAGCAGGAGAAGTTAACGGGCTAAGTCCGCCGCCTAAAATAATGCTGCCGCTGCCAGAATTTAGAGTAGCGTTGTTGATGCTTATTGCACCTCCATTTGCGCTATCTCGATCGGCATTTAACGTAATATTTCCACCGCCAGTTGTGATGTTCTGACTGACAGAAATTGAGTTGGTTGCTCGCAGGTCGATCGCACCCGTTCCTAAATTAGTTATTGGTGCATTTACATTAATATTATTGTCAGCTTGCAGTTCTAAAAAATTGCCGTTGTTCCAAGTAACGGCATCGCTAACTGTAATGTTGCCCGTACCTCCGAAAGCGGAGGTAGTGGAAATCGTAACATTACCCGTATTTAAGTTGTTTAGCAGCGTCGCAGTCGAGATTGTCGAAGTAGCTGCGGCAGGAGTAAAAATGCCTCCCGCTAGCGTTCCTCCACTGTCAGCAGCAGCACTAATTGTAATATCAGTTGGGTCTAAAAGTAGCGTCCCCAAGTTGCCAAAGGGCGCGCGCAAATCTACGGTTCCTTGAAAGTCTAAATTTTGCTTGCCTGAAACTTCTGCAAATCCTCCATCGCCAGAATTACTACCGCCGCGCGCGCTAATACTGCCTAAAAATCTAGTTGTTTCATCCGACCAAATTATGACTCGCCCGCCATTGCCATCCAGCAAAGCATCCGCATTAATTGTTGCATCGCTGCTGGTAAAAGTTCGCAGGGCATTGGGGATTGTTCCTTGTCCTTTGTAATCGCCACCGATTCTAATCGTACCGCCGCCATTCGTACCGGAAGCATTAATATTTGCACCGACAATTGCTACTTGGTTTCCGAGGATATTGATTTCGCCTCCGACTCCGGGATTTGTTGTTGCTTCCGTTGAGATTTCCCCGGAAACAATCGCGTTACCATTATTTGTGGGAATTAGCGGCCCGCCTGCTGTTAGTTGCACAGTTCCGTCAGGATTGACTTGCACTCCGCCTGCATGAATTTCGCCGCTACCTGTTAGTAATTGGGGGATGGAAGGAATCGAAATTTCTGGATTAGTAATTGGCAGTTGCGTGCCGTTTAACGGTTGAATTTCTAAGCTTAATAAATGTCCCGGCTGGCTGAGTCTGACCAAACTTTCTCCGGGTACGGCGGCGATCGTAATTTGTCCCGAAGGTGCCGTTAACTGTCCCGCATTCAATACGGAACCGCCCAATAAATTTAATGTTTGTCCTTGCCCAACTGCTAAATTGCCTAAATTAACAATTCCTCCGGGTTGGTTTGTGGTGAATGCAAAAATATTCGGAGTTCCGGTTAGTAATGAATAGTTGTTAGGACCGATCGATTGGAGCCAATTATTGCTGTCAAAACCGATACCGTTGGCTGTAGTGGCTGTAAATGCTGCGGGTACGTTCAAACTTGCATTCTGCCCGAAAACGATACCTGCGGGATTGATTAAGAAAAGATTAGAATTTCCTCCAGAAACTTGCAGCAATCCGTTAATTAAAGAGGGGCTGCCGCCCACTGTCCGCCCGAAAATATTTCTGATATTTGGATTGGAAATAAAGTTGGCAATTTGACCTTCAT
Organism: Oscillatoriaceae cyanobacterium Prado104; assembly: GCA_025454405.1. Taxonomy (GTDB): domain Bacteria; phylum Cyanobacteriota; class Cyanobacteriia; order Cyanobacteriales; family Microcoleaceae; genus Microcoleus. The sequence goes on from JALOON010000006.1 coordinate 51,324, forward strand.
TAAGTCCGAATTGTTGGAAGCTGTGGAACAGATTGGCACCGTCGCCAGAGGTTTTGCCTCCGGTGATGTCGAAACGATTGTTATCGGGAACAATAACAGTACCAGTACCGTCGGCAGCAGGCACGATCGGCCCTGTTTGGGCTGCTGCGGGCATCGCAAAATACGCGACTGCCGTTACCGCAATAGCGGCTTGCAGGGGTAACAATCCCAGCATCCAACTTATTCTGTCCATAATTTTTGTCGGTCAGTTTATTCAGAATTGAAATTGGGCGATCGCAGAAATTAGGTATCGATTCGATCGAGCATAAAAATCACTTGCAAGCTAAACATAAATGCGGCACTTCGCTAGGATTTTCCGGACACCTAACTCTTCTCAACGTTAAGTTACACTTAACCCAAGTTTGAGAATTAATCGCTCTCGCGCATCCATGACAAACAACAATCCCAACCAACATTAACAAAGTCAGGCAACCCGTGTCGAGCATAGCTCAGTCGATCGCAACCTGTCGATCGTAACCTAAAATCAAGCCAGCCACCAGAACCCAATTATTAAATGTAGCAGTATCAAAATTTAGCAATCTTAGCATTAGTGGCAAAATTTTCTGCGGCTGGGCGCTGGCTTTTTGTGTAGCGTTTGGGGGGCAACAATCGGGATGTTGGCGGGCGATCGCCGCCCCAATTCTCGAAAGTCATGCAACAGTAGTTAGGATCGATCGAATGCAATCCCGTTCAACTACTCTCGCATCGTTGTAACATGATTTTGGGCAAGTCGATTGAAAAGTTGCAGACTCAGACGAATAAATTTTTCAAATCAGAACCCTTGTCCTTCTTGCTTCTTCAATGAGTTAATCTAGAGTGAAGCTATTACAGCAAGGAGCGAAAATTATGGGACTATTTGACCAAATTTTAAGCGCGATCGACGACCCCAACCAACAAGCAAGTCCGAATCAGTTGGGCAACATTCTGGGTGCAGTACAGCAGTTGAGTGGCAACCAGGGTGTTGATAGCGGCACGACACAACTAGCAATGTCTGTTTTAGGAGGATACGTGCGATCGGCCTTGCAAAACGTGCGATCGAATTCTGGAGAGGAACAAGCCCAACAAATCGTCAATCAATTCAGCGGTACCAATCCAAGTTCGCAAGCAGTTCAAGCTTTATTCGGCGGCCAAATCGGGCAAGTAGTTGAAGCAGTTGCGCAAAGAACCGGTTTGAACAGCGAAACCGTGCAAGCGATGATTCCGGTTTTAGTACCCTTGGTATTAAACCTCCTGCAAACAGGCAGCAACATGCAAAATCCCAACCAGGGCAGCAATCCCGTTTTGAATGCATTTTTAGATGGAGATGGAGACGGCGATGTCGATATTAGCGACGCAATGTCGATGGCAAGCCGCTTTTTAAGCCAGCGTTAATTCCCTAAGAATTCGAGGAACAATTGACGATCGCTCTTTTTGCCAAAGGGCGATCGATTTTAGCTAGAAGCGACAGAAGCCCCAAACCAGATACTTCGTATTGGTGTGAGATGAAATGACAATAAAAACCCAAAAGGGGGTATAATATCTGGATTTGGAATCAATTAATTGGAATTGAAATTACAAACTCCGATCCTTCACCTAGAGTTGAGTTAACTTCGAGTTCTCCGCCATGTTTTTCTACAATAATTTGACGGGCGATCGCCAATCCCAAGCCCGTGCCTTTTCCGACTTCTTTAGTTGTAAATAAGCGATCGAAAATTCGCTCTTTGACTGGCTCGCTCATGCCCCATCCATTATCAGCAATGGTTATTTTTACCCGATCGCCCGCTAAGGAAGTTTCGATGGTAATGCGATTGGGATTAGTTTCGATCTCGGCAAAACTGCGTCCGATGTTAGATGATTCTAACGCATCGATCGCGTTGGTAATAATATTCATAAACACTTGATTCAATTGTCCGAAAAAGCACTTGACAGGAGGCAAATTGCCGTAGTTTTTGACAACTTCAATTGCCGGACGTTTCTCGTTAGCTTTGAGGCGGTATTTCAAAATTAACAGCGTGCTGTCAATGCCTTCGTGAAGGTTGCCAGCAACTTTTTCGGCGGTATCGGCTCGGGAAAAAGTGCGCAGCGTTGTGCTAATATCGCGGATCCGCTGCGCTGCTATTTTCATTGATGGAATTAGCTTGGGCAAGTCTTCGGCGAGGAATTCTAAGTCAATACTTTCGGCATGATTTATTACTTCGGGCGCGGGTTTGGGATAAAATTGTTGGTAGCATTGAACGTGGGCGAGCAAGTCTTGAATGTATTCTTCGGCGTTGTTGACGCTATTGGTGAGAAAGCCGATCGGGTTGTTGATTTCGTGCGCTATACCTGCAACTAAATTGCCCAAAGTTGCCATTTTTTCATTTTGAATCATTTGCAGTTGGGCTTGTTGTAAATCGAGGAGCGATCGCTCTAAATCTCGCGCGTAAGCTCGAGATTGTTCGTAAAGGCGGGCATTGGCGAGAGAAATCGCCGCTTGGGCGCACAACAGTCGCGCGACTTCGAGGCGATATTTTGTAAACGCGCCGATCGTTAATTGATTTTCAAGATACAGCAACCCCATTAATTTACCGCGATACAAAATCGGTTCGCACAGCAAGCTTTTGGGTGGTTGTTGCATCAGATACGAGTCAGCAAGAAAATCCGTTCTTGCTGCTGCATCATCCATGACGACAGTTGTTAAAGTGCGCTTAACGTAGTCGATCGCGGTGACAGGAAGGGAGGTATTAGTTTCTAAGGGTTCCGATCGCAAGCTAGCACTTTCATTCAAGTTATCTGTAGCTGCTAGAGTCAAATTCTCGCCCTCCACCAACAGCAAAGCTGCCTTGGTTGCGCCGGCATTTTCCATCACTACTTGCAGGAATGTCGGGAGTAATTGTTCGAGTTTAATTTGACTCGATAAAGCTTGGGATGCTTTGAAGATAGTGCCAAAATCGAGGGATTCAGAAATGCTGGTGCTAGAGTTGGTTGTTTGGATCGTGCGATCGCTCACTGAAGATTTATCAACAGTTTGCAGCCTGGTTTCACCCAGGAGAGGGCGCTCTCGTTGGGTTTGCAATATGGGAGCGAGAAGTTGCGGATAGCGGGTTTCTAAGTCATCAATTTTGGCTTTGGCACCCCATTTGGCATAGCAGTAGTAGGCTGATTGCATGTAAACGGCAGCAACTTTTTCTTTGCCCCATTCGAGGTAGAATTTAGCTGCTAGTTCGTTGGCTAAGGCTTCATCTTGGATGTATTCGTTTTCGTTGGCGGAGGCAATGGCGCGATCGTACCAATCGGCTGCTTCATAATTCTTGCCCAATACCCGATAGGTTTCGGCTTCCACCAAATTAAACTTATGCAGGTAATTCATCGCAGCGTGTTCTGCCCATTTTTTGACTTTATCTTGATTGGAATTTACCCGCGCGAGTATTGCTTCCTTCTCTGGTTCCGCAAGATTTTCGCAATTGGCTAAATGAATTAAAGAATCCTGGAAATAAAACTGAGAGTAGCCAATATTTGCCACCACCGCACCCACATGTTTTTCAGCAGAGAGGCTGTACTCTATGGCTCGATCGTACTTGCCAAATAGATAGTAGAGACTTGACTGCTGCAGGTAGGTCATAAATAATGGATAGAAGTCGTCTCTTTCTAGGTATTCCCTAATTTTTGCTTCTCCATCGTAGGCTTTGCCAATTAGTTTTTCTGCATCTGTTGAATTTCCGAGTAAATTCAAAACAGCTTGCCTAAAAATATTGAGATAATTAAGAGTCTGCTCTTGTTTTATCGTGTGAGTAAATTCAATATGCTTGTCTATTATTTGCTCTAACTCAGCGAGATTAACTCCACTAAAGTAAGCATGAGCGCAGTAATTAAACAACCCATAGCCCGCCCATTCTAAATCTCCTGTTTCCAGCGCGATCGCATATCCCGCTAAAAAAGGCTGGAGAGTTTCTCTAAGATGCTGCTTCCAAGGAGAAACAAAGTTATGAAATACAACAATTGTCCTGGCTTCGATCGCTTTGGCATCGAGAATTGGCAAAAGTTTGAGGGCTAGCTGACCGAATTGATATCCGAGTTCAATTTTTCCCTGTACCCCAATCAGAATTAATCCAAAGGTAGCATAGGCAAAAGGTGACAGTTCGCAATTGCCATATCGCAGGGATAAATAGACTTGTTCCATCACGATTAGAGGAGAAAGATCGGGACGAACCTGGTAGGAAGCTGGCCAAATTTTAGCGAGGAGGCGGATCGCTGAGATTTTTTCGGGAATTGTTAAAACAGGCAAATCAACTAAATCTTGAACATCTCGATCCTGCAAATAAAGTTCGATCGCTGCTAATCTAGTTTCAAACTCAGACGGATCGCTTTGGGCGGGAAACTTGACACCCAGTTGTTCCAATAGGGCCAATATCGCTGCAATGAGTTCCGGTTGGCGATTTTGAGCGATATAAGACAAACATTTTACTTCGTAAACCTTGGTGGAATCCAAAATCGAAGCCGCATTTTGCACGACAGTTTCAATTAAGTATTCCATCCGTTCAAAATCGCCGTTCAAGCAAGCCACGTCAGCCGCTAATTCATGCAAAGCGAGGGCGAGATCGTACTGTTCTTGCCAAGCATTCTCACCCAACAAAGATAATCCTACTGCCCCGTATTCGCGGGCTGCTTGATAGGCGGTGGCTGCTCTGGCTTTGCGACAGGCAGTAAGATTGAGTTGGGCTAATTCTTCTCGTTCTTTCGATCGGTCAATTAGAGATGTGCCGTAGTTTAATTGATTGACCAATTCAAAAATGCGTTCTTCTCTAGCTTCCGGAGGGATTTGTTGGAGCAATAACTGTCCGATGTGATAATGAGTTGCCGTTTTTTGGTTTTCAGGAATCAGAGAATAGGCAGCTTGTTGAACGCGATCGTGCAAAAACTTATAGGAAACTGTCAAGTCGCGATCGAGATTTGTCTCCTCTGATTCCTTCGATTCGTTCGATTGGAAAAACTTGTAAGTTTCACTTTCGGGTAAAATTAACCCTTCTTGCAATGCCTTCCACAAATCCGCAGCCGTTTCTGTTGTTAATTGTTCGGAAACAACGGCCAAAGTTCTCAGATCGAACTGATTTCCAATACAAGCCGCTAACTTTAAGATATTCTGAGTTGCTGATGGCAATTTTTGCAGTTGCAACGCCATAAACTCCACCACATCATCTGTCAGGGCCGCCTCCCGAACTCGCACGATATCGCACTGCCACCCTCCCTTCGCTACCCCTATTTCATCCCCCTTTAGTAAGGGGGGACAGAGGGGGGTGGGGGTTGGGGGAGTAAAACGAATCAGCCCATCCTGATGCAATGCTTTGAGAAACTGCGTCGCAAAAAATGGATTTCCTTTGGTTTTTTGTGCTACCAAATCAGTCAATGGTTTTGCCAAATCTGGCACGCAATTTAGCGTGTCAGCAACTAAATCGTTGAGGCTTGCTAAACTCAAAGGTTCCAACGCAATCGTATTTACCGTTGCCCCGGCTTTCACTACTGCATCCAGTGCCAGCATCAACGGGTGTGCTGGCGAAACTTCATTATCTCGGTAAGCACCAATTACTAATAAATAGCTGGTTTCCGATTCAGACACCAGCAGTTGCATTAACTGTAGCGAGGCGGAATCTGCCCACTGCAAGTCATCCAAAAACATCACCAGGGGGTGTTCCGGTTTTGCGAATACCTTAATAAAGTTTTGGAACAGCAAGTTAAACCGATTCTGTGCCGCATTTCCTGACAGTTCTGTGGCAGGTAGTTGTGGCCCGATTATGTTTTCGAGTTCGGGAATTACTTCGATAATGACTTGCGCGTTATCGCCCAATGCTTGCAATATTTGCTCTTGCCAATTTGCCAAACGTTCGTCACTTTCGCTCAACAATTGTCCCATTAAATCTCGAAATGCTCGGACAAAAGCTGAGAATGGAATATTGCGGTTAAATTGGTCGAATTTCCCTTTAATAAAATAACCGCGCTGTCGCACAATCGGTTTGTAAACTTCGTTAACTACAACTGTTTTTCCAATCCCTGAAAAACCAGAGACTAGCATCATTTCTGTTGTGCCACTGCTGGCCCGATCGAATGCTTGGAGTAGAGTTTGTACTTCGGTTTCTCTGCCGTAGAGTTTTTCTGGTATGACGAACCGATCGCACAAATCCCGCCGCGCGATCTCAAATTTTTCTATCTTACCAGTTTCTGTTAGTTGATTCCAACAACATTCTAGATCGAATTTCAGACCGCAGGCACTCTGATAGCGGTCTTCGGCATTCTTCGCCATCAATTTGCTGACAATTTCCGAAAGAACCTGCGGGATTTCGGGATTGATTTCCTGCAGAGATCGCGGTTGTTTGGCAATTTGACAGTGTACCAATTCCATCGGATCGTTAGATTGAAACGGCAATTCTCCTGCCAGCAATTCGTAAAAAGTCACGCCGAGAGAATAGAAATCTGTGCGGTAATCTATGCCGCGATTCATCCGGCCTGTTTGTTCAGGTGACAAATAGCCTAGGGTGCCTTCCAATACGTTAGGATTCATCAGGGTTTGAGTTTCCCTCGGCAGCAACGATGAGATGCTAAAGTCAATAAGTTTTATTTGTTTAGTTTGGGGGTTGATTAAAATATTGGCGGGTTTAATGTCTTTGTGAACTATCCGGTGGTGGCAGAGTAAATCTAATGTATTACTGAGTTCGATCGCAATTGGGAAAAATTCCTTTAGAGATGGTACGGTTTGCCCTTTTCCCGTCCATTCTTTCAGAGAAATTCCCCCGAAGTCTTCCACGATCAGCGCGCAGCCATTTTGGTAGGGTTCTAAGCTGTAAGTTTGAATGATTCCGGGAAAATTGAGGTTTTTGGCGATCGCGTATTGATTGCGAAATTGTACCAGTTCGCTGAAGTTGGGATACTCGTTGCGCAGAACTTTGATGGCGACAGGTTGTCGGTCGCACAGGCGAATTCCGCGATAAACGAGGGTGCGAGTGCCCGCATAAATGCGATCGAAAATTTGATAACCTGTTAGTTCTATCATCGCGTTAGTTAGTTTGTATACAAGAATAATTTTGTTATTAACTATTATAATCTATGCACCCTCAATTTTTACTCTCGTATAAATACTGAAAAATCTAACAAACTTTCTTATGTATTTTTCCACTCATCTACTTACAGCAGATTGCAAGTTTATGAAGTACACCCCTCCAAACCCGGTAACTTTGGCGAAACCGGGTTTCTGGAGTCCCTCACATACCTGAAAACTGCTGTAATTACCTTAAGTTGCTCAATGATTCGGCACTCGAAGCATTTTCTAGGCTGCTATACACCCGCTTCTACGGGTAGGGTAACTACAAATTCTGTGCGCCCTTCAGTAGAATAACAGCTCAATGTACCGCCGTGCAGGTCAGTGATAATTTGATAGCTGACAGACAAGCCCAATCCCGTGCCTTTACCCACCTGTTTAGTTGTGAAAAAAGGCTCAAATATTTTAGGTTGAATCGCGTCGGGAATTCCCAGACCGTTATCTGCTATCGCGATCGCAATTTTTTGCTCTGCGATCGTCTCTTGGCTCAAATAAGTCCGCATCCAAATAGTATTGTGGTTGGCAATAATTTCCTCTGGTGTGCGCTTGGAATTTGCCTCTTCCAAGGCGTCGATCGCATTATTCAGAAGATTCACAAATACTTGATTGAGTTGCCCCGGATAACAATAAACTTGAGGCAGTTTTCCGTATTCTTTGACTACCTTGATTTTAGAAAAAGGGTCGTTAGAGTGGAGGCGACTTTGTAAAATCATTAAGGTAGCTTCTAAGCCTTCGTGAATATCCACTACCTTGGAGGTAGATTCGTCTAATCGCGAGAAATTACGGCAGGATTTAACAATCTCCCCAATCCGCTGGGAACCTACCTGCATTGACCGCAGCAGTTGTTTGATATCTGTTTGAACAAATTCAAGATCTAGCGCTGCAATTTCCTGCTGAATAACTTGACTTGGCTGAGGATATTCTTGCTGGTAAAGTTGAATTATTTTTAATAAATCATCATAGTATTTGCTGGCATGGGTGAGATTGCCATGAATAAAGCTAATCGGATTATTAATTTCATGGGCAATTCCGGCAACCATATGCCCCAAACTAGACATTTTTTCCGCCTGAATCAGTTGAACCTGAGTGCGCTTTAATTGCGTCAGGGTTTCTTTCAATCGCAAATTCTGCTGTTTGAGTTCGCGTTCTATCGACTGCCGTTCAATTTCTGCAGCAGAACGAGCAGCAAATATTTTGAGGATGGCTTCTTGTTCCGCATAGCTGCGATTTAGAGGCTGAGTATGCAAGCCTGCAATGTGCCCGAGGACTTTCCCTTGACTGTCGGAAATGGCAATTCCCAAATAACTTTCTGCCTCCATCGCAACTAAGTCTGCATCTTCAGGGAACAGTTGCTGAATCCCGCTATTGTAAATTTGCAGTCCTTCTTCAAGGACAACGGCACAGGGAGTTCCTGTCATCACATAGTCAAAATTAGGTCCTAAATCGTCTCCCGCCCAAAATGCCAAAACTTTAGCTTGTGGTGCTTCGCCGTCGATTAATTCAGCAATTAATGTATATCTAATTTGCAGTAATTCTGCTAGGTAACGGACGCAAAATTGAAAGAATTCTTCACCAATTTTAGAAGCAATTCCTGCAACGATTAGCTTGAGATCTGCTTCCCAATGACGTTGCTCAGATCTTGCCGATCGAGCTGCCTCTGCTAAGTTAGGGGGATTCAATGACGTATTCATCTAATTATCTTGAAAATAATGAGGCTCGGTTATAAATTATCGTGGGTAAGTTGAACAAAGCGCAAAAAAGTTCTTTTGCTTTGTAAATACCTCGATTATACTGACAGATCGATAGAAGTAAGTGCGATCGCGATCGTTGTTAATCTCGAGCTAATTGGTGTATTATGCGATCGGGAGTAGCAGAGTGAAAATTGTGCCTTGACCCAATTGCGAATTAACCTCGATCGCACGACTTATTATTATGTTATCCGAACTGAGCATTGGAATTTGTGCGATCGCGATCTTTTTTGACTGTCGGTGTTCCGGGGTCTCGATCGTCCCTCCATTCGGAAACTTAGTATAAGCTATTTTGAGCTAATTAACATCAGTGATTTTGCTGAATGGGAATCTGGACGACAAACTCCGTACCTCGACCGTCAATTGAAAAATAGTCAATTTTTCCCCTGTGTTTTTCGACAATAATTTGATAGCAGATCGACATCCCCAAACCCGTACCTTTACCTACGGGTTTCATCGTGAAAAACGGATCGAAGATGTAATTTTTAATGTCTTCAGAAATTCCTGTACCGTTGTCGGCGATCGCGATTTGCACCCATTGAGAGTCGATCGCGATCGTCCGAATTGCAATCTGTCCGGGATTTTCATCTCGTTCTTGGCCGGTGCGCTGTAACTGTTTTTCATCGATCGCATCAATAGCATTATTCAAAATGTTAAGAAATACTTGATTGATTTGTCCGGCATAGCACTCTACCAGCGGTAAAGAATTGCTATAATCCTTAACAACTTTAATTTCTGGCTGGCTGTAAGCCCGGCCTCCAACTTGCAGCGATTTGGCATTCAAACGATGCTGCAAAATCATCAAAGTGCTGTCCAAACCTGCGTGAATATCGGTTGGTTTGAGTTCCGCTTCATCCAAACAAGCAAAGGTTCTCAAGGACGTGACAATCTTTTGAATGCGCTTGACTCCCGTTTCCATTGAATTAAATATTTTGGGTAAATCCGCTTCTAAAAATTCAATATCGATGTCTCGCTCAAGTTCTTGGATTTCTGATGCGGGATTCTCCCACAACTGGCGGTAGAGAAGCAACAGTTTCATTAAGCTGCGAGTGTACTCGTTGGCATAGGTAAGGTTGCCGTAAATAAAGTTAGCAGGATTGTTAATTTCGTGGGCAATTCCCGCCACCAGTTGCCCCAAACTCGACATTTTTTCAGCCTGAATCAATTGAAATTGAGTGTGCTTTAAATCTGTGAGGGTTTTTGTGAGTGTTTGAGATCGCTCTTCTAAGATGGCATTCGAGGATTCTAACTCGCGAGTGCGATCTCCTATCTGTCGCAGCAGTTGGTTGAAAGAAGTTGTCAGCGAGCCGATTTCATCTCGAGTTATTGCCGGAATTTGCACCTGAAAGTCGGAGGTTTGAGTAACTCGGGCAGCAATTTTGGTGAGCTGAGAAATGGGACGAACAATGGTGCGGCTGGTGAAGTATGCCACGATCGAAGCAATGACTGTCGATAATACCATGCTACCAAAAACGATCGACAATCGCAATCTTTCAGCGCTATCTAACGCTCGATTGGCTGCGATTTTTTGTTTTTCGATCCGTCTTTGATTTTGCTCCAGTTGCTCGGCGAGACGTTCAAAATTAATCTGAGTTCGATTTAGTTGCTTTGTCGTTATTGCTGATGCAAGTTGTTGCCTAGCAGTGTCAATTTCAGCCGGAGCAAGATTAGCTGGTTGAATCTGTTGCCAAATCGATTCAATCTGTTTGACGAACAATTCGGTAGTCTGAATGTAGTCTTTAGATAGCTCAATAATCTGCTTGTCGTTGAGGGGTTGGTTGGTGGGATGCTGGCGAATGAAGCTTTGCATTTCGGCCGACATGGCAAGAATATTAGCAGTATCATCCCGAAATTTACTGACCTCAAAATTAAACCAGATAGAGTTTCCTAAAACAGTAGCGAGTCGTTGGGGATGCGATCGCACTTCCAAGACAGCAACTTCCAATTGATGGTATAAAACCTCTTGCTGGAGCGAGCGATCGAGTTGTTGCCGCGCGCTGCGTTGGTAGCTGTCTCCAACAACCAATCCACTGGCAGTTCCCAAAAGAGCAACTCCGATCGCCAAAGCATACCCGCAGGCAATTTTATGACCAATTTTCATAGGAATCATCCCCGCTCAATTACGATTAATTAACGATGAAATCATCTTGGCCGATCGCCTGATAAGCCTTGCGAATTAGATTGTAGTCTGAGTCTCGAACGACTTTAAAAGTTGAGCCTCGATACTTCTTTGTTCGGGCTGAAATTGCCTGAATCAGCTTATTTTCATGCTGTATCATGCGACTGCGAATAAATTCGACAGTGGCTGGTTCTAAACTGCTGCCCGCCAGGAAAACATCGCTGGGAAGGAGCGCGCTTTTAGCGATCGTTGGGAACTTACCTTGCAATATTTCCTGATAGTTGCTCGTACTGCCTGCCCAAGCATCAACCTCTCCCTTTTGCAGGGCCGCAACACTTCCTTCATCGCCTAACATCTGGATTTTAACATCGGTTTTGGGATCTAATCCTGCTTCAATCAGTATTTGAGTAGGTCCCAGATGTCCGCTAGTCGAACCGATATCTGACATGGCGATCGTTTTTCCTCGCAAATCTGCAACTGTTTTAATTTCGCTGTTTGGAGAAACAGCAATAATCGAATAATAGTTAGGACGAGTAATGGCAATTACGGCAACCGCATTGGTTCTGGAACGAGCAATTACATATTCTGAAGGTCCCGCCAGCAGGAAATCCACTTGCCCCTGTTTGAGTGCGATCGCGCCAGCTACTTGACTTTTTAAGGTAACAAATTCAACTGCCATCTCCAAGATTTCTGCTAGGGCAACTCGAAACATTTCGTAATTAGCTGTGAGGCTTTCCAAGGTACTGCCATCTGCAATGGCAAAGCGAATTTTGGCAATTCGATCGCTTTTTACCGAATTAGAGACTTGAGTTGCAGTGCATCCTGTAACAAAAAGTAATAAATTTCCGATAAAAAAACGACGGTTCATCTTAAAAATTAGCGAATTGTGCAAGCCTTCTACTATATTAGTCCCGAATGCAAAAGCAGTGAGAAACCAGGTTTTTTTTAATAAAATTGTTCGTTGCAGCCCGCAGATTAGTTAAACAACCCAATTTCTTTGGTTTTGATGCGTTTGGGGCGTATTTTCAAACTTTGTCTTCAGATTGAGCCCCCACTAAATCCCCCTTAACAAGACCCACTTTGAGAGGCTGAAATTCAGATCCCCCTAAATCCCCCTTAACAAGACCCACTTTGAGAAGCTGAAATTCAGAGATCCCCCTAAATCCCCCTTAACAAGGGGGACTTGAATACTATTGCTCGCCGTTATTAAGGGTAAATTGAATACTATTGCTCGCCGTTATTAAGGGTAAATTGAATACTATTTCTCCCCGTTGTTAAGGATAAATTGAATACTATTGCTCCCCGTTGTTAAGGGAACTTGAATACTCTTGCTCCCCCGTTGTTAAGGGAACTTGAATACTCTTGCTCCCCCGTTTTTCGGAGGAACTTGAATACTCTTGCTCCCCCCTTATTAAGGGGGGCTGGGGGGGATCTCTAATTCAGCGTGAGAGTCAAAATAAATTCTGTACCTTGACTCAATTGTGAATTGACCTCGATCGCGCTTGCCAAAATATTCATCAAATTGGCTTGACAGTTTCTGGCGAGCATCCTCTAGCATAGCTGCGATCGCGTCCTAATTTTTTAGCTCGATACAGTGCTTCGTCTGCCTGAGCAATTAGATTTTCTGGTTGGTTATCTGGAGTCGGAATCATGGCTGCTACGCCTAAGCTTAAAGTGACATAGGGATTCACCTGAGATTTAGCATGGGGAATCGCCAGAGATAACACTGCTGTTCGCAGCAACTCTGCAAATTTGAAAGCACCTTCTAAGGAGGTATTGGGTAAAATCGCCACAAACTCTTCTCCCCCGTAACGAGCAACAAAATCGGAGGCTCTTTTGGGAAACTTGTCAATTGCTTGTGCCACTCGAAACAAACACTCATCTCCACATTGGTGTCCGTAATGGTCGTTGTAGAATTTAAAGTAATCGATATCAATTAGAATCAAAGCAAGAACTTTTTGTTCGCGAAGGTGTCGCTGCCACTCTTTCTTTAAACACTCATCAAAATGCCGGCGATTCGGAATTTGAGTCAACTCATCTGAGGTTGCCAGTTCCAATAGCTTGTGGTTGGCTTGTTGGAGGGCTGCGGTACGTTCGGCAACGCGATCTTCGAGTTCGCTAAAAGAGGTTTTGAGTTGTGCGGCCATTTGGTTGAACGATCGCGCCAATTCTTCGATCTCGCAAATGCCTTTTACCTGCACTCTGCGATCGAGTTCTCCGCTAGCAATGTCAACACTTGCTTGCTGCAATTTGAGAATGGGACGGGCAATCCAGCGCGAAGTGTAGATGCCTAAAATTGAGGCGATCGCTAGTGCTCCAAAACACAACACAATGGTGGTGCGAGTATTGGCATCAATTTGTGCCATGAAATCAGATTCGGGAATGGTAATTACCACCAACCAATCGAGTCCGTATCGATCTTGCCACGGACTGACTAAAGCGTAGTAGCGATCGCCTCCCAATTGCACATCAAAAGACTGTTTAACTTTAATTGAATGCAGATTACCAAATCTTTTTTGTAAATTTGCAGCAGTTGCTCGGATCGGAAGATCGGTGCTGTTAGCGACATTCAAACGCTTTGCTATCTTACCGACTCTCGTGAAGGGCGGTTCGCGGCTGGAACTAGCTACAACGTTACCATCTCTTTCTAAAATTAAAATTTTTCCCATCTCACTTGCTTTTAACTGCTGCAAAAAATTGCTAATGTTAGAAAGCAGAAAATCCGCACCCATCACTGCAATTAATTGCTGCCGATCGTCATATACAGGCAGCGATGCACTGATAGAAATATATTCGGGTGTACCGTCCCAGTTGTAGATTTTACTCCATACCGATCGCTCGGTTTTTACTGCTCTGAGATACCAATCTTCTGACAGGGGTTGATACTTTCCTGCGTAGATTATTTGCTGTCGGTTGCCCAGCGCGTCTGTTACGTAACTGTAGTTTTGATAATTAGTACGTGGAGAAACCTCGTCAATTAAAATCTCGCCTCCATTTTCCATGCGTCCAGCTCCAGTATATTCTCCTGTAGGCAAGGCATAAAAAATGTAGCTGAGGTTTTTGTGAACCTGCATTTGTTGCCAGAAGTAGCGTCCTGTGGTTTCGAGATCTTGTAGATTTAAGATCCGATTTTTGGCTGCATCAGCATTGATTTGATTAACTTGGTGAGGGACTGCTAAGTAGGAATCCAAATGCTGATTAACTCGATCGTCTATCTCGCCTATCAACTTTTTTGCTAGCCGATTAATCGCCTGTTGCCCGTTGCGGAAGGAGAGATAGCCGACTAACCCAACGGCTGTAAAGATTTGCAGGACAAAGGGTACAATTAGAACTGCCTGGAGTGGTATGCTGAGATTTTTTGATAAAGACATTGACGCTTGGCTTTTGTGAACTGATAATATCTGGGATATTCTTTGAGAGTTATACCTTATACCAATTATCTAAAATAATGCAACTGTAGTTTTTACTGAGAAAACAAATTCCACTCAGCTACTGGCTTGATGTTGTAACAATATTTTAGAGAAATTGTCTGAAAAAGATTCGCGCCCGATCGGCATTAAAAAGAATAAATTCGATCGTCCCGCCATGTTTATCTTCCACGATCTGACGGGCGATCGCCAATCCCAATCCCGTGCCTTTGACCCTTTATTGTAGGTGCGATCGCATCGGCAATAGCTCTCAGGGATGCCAACTTCAAAAAAGAATGCGACAGACGGTGTATCCCAATAAACTCAGTAGATCGTCAAAACACCATAAGCTTGCGCCGCACCGCTTCCATGCAGAGAGCAACGCGGGTGTTCGTATCGTTTTCATCGAGATAATCGATGCTCAGTTTGACCTTGAGGCGCTGCACGCAATTCTGAATGGTTTTTAAGGATAAATTCAAGTGCTGCGCGATCGCTTTATCGGTTAGACACTCCCGACACAATAACATCAGCACTTGCATCTCTCGTTCGTCTAAATCAATGTCGTAACGCAGTTCTCTAGGAATCTCTAGTTTGCCATCCAAGGCGTGTCTCACTCCCTCTAAAAACGCTTTCCGTCGTTCCAATTTACTAACGACGACAAACCCTCCCTGGTGGCGACCGATCCATTTGGTCAGCGGTTTTAAATATCCATACTCGCTGGTATAGATCAGGATATTCAGCAGCGGATAGTCCTGAAAAATCTGTTGCAACAACGCTAGGCTGGCTTGTGCAGATTGTCCGCCCTTCGGGGTGCTAAAGAGTAGATCGATGATGACGAGATCGGGAGTTTCTAGCTGAAGGCGCTCTAATGCTTCGGTATGAGTCTGAGCAATATCACAAATTGCTTCTGGCTCTAGCTTTTGCAGAAACAGAGAGTTGTTCTGCGCGACTTCTGGGTGATCTTCGAGGGTCAGAAACAGAGGAGGTTTAGATTGCATAGCCTCCAAATCCCATTGAAACTGGTTTGATTTAGATCGTATTCCCTAAAAGCGAGCTGCCGTCCGGAGAATATTAAGTTAAGTTTTATTATCTCCCTTTTAACCTCGAGCTAAAAAAGCTGATATTTCAACTCATTAAAGGCTTGATTCCAAGAGAGTTGTACTCGCATTCCTCCCTCTGGCAAAGCAACGCACTCCAAGATGCCATTGGGCAGTTCCGAGGCAATCATTTTCATCAATTTCATCCCGAACCCGCCCCGCTTTGTGGGCATCGTCGAAAGCTCAAAGACTGAAGGATCTAGTTTGGCCCCATCGTTCTCAATCGTTAGGGTACAGTGCCGATCTTGCTGGCACAAGCTCACCTGCACTTCAGTGGCAGTTCCGTGAGGGAGTTGGGCATGGCGAATGACGTTATTAATGGCTTCACAAAAGAAATGGTAAATATCCTCGCGAGCTTCGAGCCAGAGGCTGTTGGATTCCGGTTCTTGTAGGGGTTGCAACTGTTGCACAACTCGAAGGGTGAGTTCTCCAGAGTTGACCAGTTGTTGTAGTTTTGCCCGAATCCCAGCGTCTAATCCTGCTTTTAACTCTGGTGTAATTTCTAGGGTAATGGCGCGAGCTTGATTTAGCTGTTGGCGTAGGTGATGCCCCAGATTTTCCAGTCGCTCTAAAATGGGGTCGAGATTTACTACTCCTATATTACACTGAAGTATTTCCAATCGATCCATGACCAACTTCAGTTCTTGGAGGGGACCTTCGTGGATATTAGCAGCAATCCGACGTAACATTTTTTTCGCCTGGAATATTGCTGCCGCTTGCTCGATCGAATGCAGGCGATCGATTTCACACTGTTGCTGGTCGATCGAGTCTTTTTGGACACCCAGCAGTAATGAGATAAATACAGACACGCCCGTTGCAGTCCAGGTAGCTAGGAGTAGTGTAATCGGTAGAATCCAGCCCTGTCCAAACAGCACAACGCTAACAAGACTAAATCCACTTAATCCCAAAACGGGATAAAGCCAATACCAATATCGCTTTCTAACAGGACTGTCAAGTTTACCAAAGACTATCCATTGGCTAATTAAGATTCCGCCCAATACAATCAGGGCTTTTTGCAGCCAGATGGGAACTATTTGATAGAAAGATCCCGTTAGCAAACTCGCCAGTAGGTTGGCTTGTAATTCCACTGCGGGCATGAGTTCGCCAAAGGGAGAACAAACCGCAAAAGCATCAGGGTTATTAGTCTCTGAAAATCCCACCAGGACGATTTTGTTGCCCACTTGTGGGAATGATGAATTGTTGCTTAAAACGGATTGAGCTTCAAGGGTGGGGAAAGTTCCGGTTGCTCCCCAAAAATGAATTTGAATTGGAGTCTGAGGAGTTCGGAGTGGTTGCTGCTGGGGTTTAAATTTCTTCAGGGTGAGTAAAGCTGCTGAATCGAGGGGTTGGATGCGATCTAAATTGCGAGTGAGGGTAAATTGCCCAGATAAATTCGCTTGACGAGCGGTACTGCGGACACTTTGAGGATATTTGGCTTCTGGCTCGTATTCAGCAAAGCCCAGAATTGACTGGGGTGAAAACAGGGGTTTGCCTTTGTTGGTTAAAGGTAGGAAATATTCGTAATTGCGCCATTCGGTGGGGTTGGGCTGGGTGGCGCTGGAGGTGGGGAGGACAAGGACAATGCGCGAGCTATACCGTTGAACGAGAGTTTCGATCGGGTTATTGGGACGATCGGAGGTTTGCACCCAATTGGGCAGTAAGTTCAACACCACTACCGCTGCACCTGCGTCGAGCAGGCGATTGACGAGGTTGCTATAAATTATCGGTTCGTTGGCTAATCCCCAGGTTTTTAAGTCTTCTTCGGTAATAGTGACTAGAACGATTTCTGGCGGTGAGGTGCGGGGATGGTTGAGGCGGATTAAGCGATCGCTTTGAGAGAGATCGAGGTGTTGAATCAGGGGAAGTTCGGATAGAAGCACGCTCCACCAAAGGCTCCAGCCGATTCCCAGCCAGAGGGCAGTGCGTTGCCATGTTTTGCGGAGAATCATTTTGTTTACATTGGGATGAAGTTAGGGAAGGGTAGTGTTAGGTATGCGATCGCTATCTAAATCCGTCCGGAATAATTTACTTATTTTAACATTTTAAAAATTACATCTATTAGCGAATAGTATCTCAGCTTCTGAGTTTTTTTGATGCGGATGCCTGCTTTTTTATTTGCGCTTTAACGCAATTTTATTTACTTAAACTCTTATGTGCTTGGATAACCTATTCAAGTTAAACTCACAATTAGTTATCGATCGAGATAGATGATATATGAAACGCCGTCTTATTGTTTGTTGTGATGGAACTTGGCAGGATTTGGAACAAAGCTATCCCACCAATGTCTTCAAAATGGCTCAAGCTATTAAGCCTGTTGGCGAACGTAATATTCCCCAAATAGTTTATTACGATGAGGGGCTTGGTACTAAACAGATCGATAGTAAAGCTTCTCTGATTGATAGTTTGACAAAATTTGCTGGGGGTGCTTTTGGATTAGGAATCGATCACAGAATCCAGGATGCTTACCGTTTTCTCTGTATGAATTATGAGCCCAAAGATGAAATTTATTTATTTGGGTTCAGTCGCGGTGCTTACACGGTTCGATGTTTGGCAGGGTTAATTTATAACTCTGGTTTATTGCATCGTAAATTCATCCGCTATATACCAGCAGCTTATGAACTTTATCGGGAAAAACAAGACCCAGATAATACCCCTCACGGAAAAAATGCTGTTGATTTCCGTATCAAATACGGGGAGCGAGTTCCGATTAAAGCTTTATGTTGTTGGGATACAGTCGGCTCTCTTGGGGTTCCCGATCTTATTCCTGGTTCATTGGATGAAAATTTCAATAAAAGGTATCAATTTTATGATACCAAAATTAATCCCGAAATAGAAAAGGCTATTCATGCAGTTGCCGTTGATGAAATTCGGAAGGTTTTTAGTGTAACTCCGATGGAATCTAGCAAGAACCCTCCCGACAATCAGGTAACGCAGGTATGGTTTCCTGGTGGTCATGGATGTGTTGGGGGTGGTTCTAAAGAAGAGTGTGGATTATCCGATGGTGCTTTACTTTGGATGATGGAACAAGTAGAGAAACTTGGATTAGTTCTAGATAAAACCTGTGTTGAAGATCCCATCGAGCCAAATTATGCAGCACCTTTTGATAATACGCCAGAATTTCCATTTAATCTCGCAGGAACGATACTACGCCATCGGATAAGTTCATGTGGTGATTTGCATGAAAGTGTTAAACAGCGTTGGCAAGATCCTAAGTGTCACTATCGGCCTGAGAATCTTTTGAAGTTTCAGGACTATCTTAATGCTGGAAATTCATAAAGATTTTGGTAGCGAGCGCGACGCAGATATTGTAGGCATTAAGCCAAGATTCTGCTCAATGCCTGGGCGAAATTTAATTTCTTAGAAGACCTCTTTAAAGCTAACCCAATGGAGGACGTAAAATGGCGCATTTTGAATATCAGATTCTTGTAGGAAAGAATGAAACTAATGTCCCCACAGGTGTAGTTTGGTTGTTGAACGGCCAGCAGCAGCGAGGACCAAATTTACTGGGGATCCTGAATGAGTTAGGTTCCCAAGGTTGGGAAGTAGTTGGTATTGGCGATCTAGGGTTTGATAGTCGGGTTGAGATTCTGCTTAAGAAGACAATCTGAAGTTTTCAATAGCTAATCTGTATCTGTCTCGACCGTTCCCGTACCCCCCTAAAGATTGTCTTCACAACTCGATCTAAACTCTGATTGAATAACATAGCGATCGCTCGCTCTTTATTCGCTAAAGGAACGTCTGAGAAATTCAATACTATTACAAAGGAATCAAATATGACACAGCTAAGTCTTACAGTTGAGCTAGAAGGACAAAAATAAATATTACGTCTCCGTAAAAGTCCTGGAACAAGTTTTGTTGTTGAAAAAGCTCTAAATCAAAGAAGCAAGCCTGGTCTATAAACTGACTTGAGCTGTCACGATCTAGATAAATTCAAAGAAACTGTTGGTTCAGTGCGATCGCGGCTCCTGTAGGGTGCGTTAACGAAGTGTAACGCACCCTCTCTATCTGTATTGAACTAAATCAAAGCACCAATAAAAGTAAGGGTATTCTCTACCCATCCAACGCTAAATATAGCGAAAAACCTTAAACATAACTGAAATCAGAAAGTATATTATCCCCAAACCAATCAACCCAAATTTTAACCCGGCACTCAACGCTGCAACTAAAGCCAACGACAACCCATCTTTAGCCGTACCGTACAAAAACGGGAACAGACACAAATTCTCGATCGCATCAAACACTGCTGCCACCCATTGCCCCCAAGCCAACACAATCCCAACCCCCAGCCATCTCGGATCGAAACTAGGCAGCAATTTAGTAGACCAAATGCAAGCTAAACTTAACGCGGTAGAATAAGCTAGCATAAACAGAAAATCAATCCACTGGAGCTCGATCGCTCGATCGAGTGCATTTTCCTTTTGGCTCCAGGCTTCTACGATTCTTCTAGCCTTCTCTGCTGTAAACGCCAACTCCAGCGAGACAATTCCTTGAGGTGCAATCTGGGGGATTGTTAGCGGTTTACCGATCTGGTTTAATTGCCACCCGATCGACACCGCGATCGCTACAAGCAAAACCAACACTATACTTGCAGTTCCAAACGGCATTGCTTCAAATGGATGTCTCATTATGCCTTAATCCCTATAGCTGGTTAGAACAAAGATCGCAACAGATCGTACAATTCATTTTAACAGCGATTCGAGGAAAAATCTTCAGAAAAGCTTTACTGCGATCGATCTAACTATATCATTAATTCTGTTATACAGCCTCGGCCCTGGGAGTTTATGCGGATCGGCTGTTTTGGATTTAAATTTTATAAGTAAGTTCACCGTAATTACACGTAAAATATCAATCGCGAACTCGCTTGCTATTTGTACAATTTTATCAGCGTTCGCGTAGCGTACCGGAGGCAAAGCGCTCACCTCGATCGTGCGGTTCACTCTACAATTATAGCAACTCATTTTGCTGCTGGGGAATTTCAATAAAAAAAGTCGTGCCTTGCCCAGGATTTGAATCGCACCACAGCTTACCGTTGTGTTTTTTGGAGATAATTTCATAGCTGATAAAAAGTCCCAATCCCGTACCTTTGCCGACTGCTTTGGTCGTGAAAAATGGATGAAAAATTTGCGAGCGCACGGCTTCACTCATACCCGCTCCATTATCAGCAATCGCAATCCTAATAGCACGTTCGATCGCTGTTGTGCGGATCGTTATTGTTGGCGAAGGCGCGACGGCAGAATCTTCCAGTGCATCGATCGCATTGGAGAGTATATTCATAAACACTTGATTGAGTTGCCCCGCATAGCAATCGATCTTGGGTAAGGGAGCATACTCTGCGATCGCCTGAATTTCCGGGCGCGAGTTCGTGGCTTTGAGCCGGTGTTGCAACAGCATCAGGGTACTGTCAAGCCCTTCGTGAATATCGACTTTTTTGCGTTCCGCTTCATCCAATCGCGAGAAATTTCGCAAGGACAAAACAATTTCTCGAATGCGTTTTGTTCCCATATTCATAGAGCTGAGAACTTGCGTGAAGTCTTGCTCGATAAAGTTTAAATCTATTGCCTCTATTGCCTGTTTAATGGCTGCGGGTGAGTCGGGGAAATGTTGGCGATAAAGTTCGATCAGATGCAATAAAGCTTTGGCATACTCAGTCGCATGGTTGAGATTGCCGTGAATAAAGTTGACAGGATTATTGATTTCGTGAGCAACTCCTGCCACCATTTGCCCCAGTGCTGACATTTTTTCAGTTTGCACCAGTTGCATTTGCATCTGGTGTAAAGTTTCGAGGTTTTTCTGTAGCGCGGCTTCGGCTTGTTTGCGATCGGCGATTTCCTGACGCAGTTGTCGTTGAGTGTTGCGCAAACGCAGATGAATATTCACCCGTGCCAGGACTTCTGCTACTTGAATCGGTTTGGTAATATAGTCTACAGCACCGATTTGCAAACCGCTGACTTTGTTTTCGGTTTCGGATAAAGCCGTCATGAAAATAATGGGAATATCCTCATTTTCTGGCTGCGCTTTGATGCGGCGGCAGGTTTCAAATCCATCCATTCCCGGCATCATCACATCCAGCAAAATCAAATCCGGCCCAATGCGATCGAGTTTTTCTAGCGCGATTTCACCGCTCTTGACAACTGAAATAGCGAACCCTGCTCGATCTAACACATCGAAAAGTACGCGAATGTTGTTTGGCGTGTCGTCAACAATTAGAATAGAATTGGATGGCATAGATTTTTGATGGATTGACCGATCGGGGTTAACAAGCGATACAGATTATCAATAGTATAAATAAAAACTATAAATAAGGCTCTATGAGTGAGGCGATCGCATCAATATCAAATTCATCCACCAGGGCAAGCACTCGATCGGTAAAGGCACTGTACTCGGGATCGAGTGTATTCAGGTGTTGTATTTCCGCTTGGATATCGGCGACTCGATACCGCTGCACTGCCTTGTAGAGTTTCTGGAGTTCGCGAGATGCTGGAACCTTGCAACCTGCAGTCGCAACTCCATTGGGGGCAGACACTGGGCGATCTGCGGGCGTTGCTTCATAAATCCACTCTAACTGAAGGTATTGCTGGAGTTGATGCAGGAGTTCTGCGGCTTGTACGGGTTTGGGCAGGAAATCGTTACAGCCGGCAGCGCGGGCTTCCTGACGGTGAAATTCAAACACGCTGGCTGACGAAGCAATAATCATCAGATCTTTAAGGGCTTGGGAAGCCCGCAGTTGCTGGACCATTTCAAACCCATTCATCACCGGCATCCCCAAGTCTGCAATTACCAAATCTGGATGAAATTGGTGGGCTTTTTCGAGTCCTTCTCGACCGTTATTAGCGGTAACGATCTCAAATCCGATCGGTCTCAAAAGATTCTCCAACACCGCGCGGTTTTCCCAACGATCGTCCGCGAGCAGAATTTTGCGACGATCGCCCCGATATCCAATTACTGTACTAGCAGTTGTCACGCGCGAGAAACTCGTCCGCGCCTGCGCTTCGGGCAATTCCAACTCGAACCAAAAACGACTGCCTTTACCTGGAATGCTGGAAACCTGAATCCTACCGCCCATCATCTGTACGATCGTATTGCTAATAGCTAAACCCAGCCCAGTCCCTTCCGTTTGCTTTTCCACTTTACCCACTTGTTCAAACGGAATGAAGATTTTTTCCAGTTGCTCGGCTGCCATGCCCACCCCGGTATCTTGAATTTCAAACCGCAGCGTCCAGAGATTGGAGTCGGCGAGAGTTCGACAATCGATCGCGCTCACCCGAAAAATGACAGAACCGACATCGGTAAATTTAATCGCATTGCCCAACAGATTAATTAACACCTGTCGCAAGCGTTTCTCGTCGATTTTTACCCCTGCAGGCAAGCTCGGAGCTGCTGCGTAGAAGAACTCTATTTCCTTCTGTTCGGCGCGAATCCGGGACATTTCCACCACACTTTGCAAAAAAGAGGGAAAGTGCGTATCTTTGGGGTGAATCTCCATTTTCCGAGCTTCGATCTTGGCCAGATCTAGGACATCATTAATTAGCGTGAGTAAATGTTCGCCGCACTGATTGATAATGCTGGCACTTTTGCGATCGGTTTTGACTAAAGTTGGCGATCGTTGCAAGATTTGAGCGTATCCCAGAATCCCATTGAGCGGCGTGCGAAACTCGTGGCTCATGTTTGCCAAAAATTCGCTCTTGGCTTGGTTCGCACTCTCTGCCAGCAATTTTGCCTCTTCCAATTGCGCGGTACGTTCTGCAACTCGCTGTTCCAGTTCGTTTTTTGCCTTGCGAAGCTGCAATTCGGAGCGTTTGTTTTCGTTGACAATTGCCAGCGTCGCAAAGGTAATCAATGCTGCAACAGCCATAAATGATTGCAACAGCAACATGGCGGCAAAAACCGATCGATCCGCGAACGTTCCCATCTGAAACTTAGCCGCCGCCAGCACGGCAATTTCCACCAGTAGCAGGAGCCCAGTTGCTGCCCGTTCTCCCAAGCGCAATGCCGACCAAAGTAAGGGCACCAGCAGCAAATATTCCAGGGGTGCTTTGGTTGTAAAGTTAATTTGACAAATCGCAACCAGGATAAAGATGATGATTCCCAATTCTGGCAATTGTCGCTTGTTAAACGCGATCTGATTTTGGGCTTGGGGAGCCCAGGCGAGCAGAATAGGTGTGAGGGTGAAGGGGGTGGTAATTACTGTAAGATACCATTGCGGCCAGTAGTTCCAGTAATCCGACCACGGTGCGGCTCCTCCCCAGCAGGTCAAAAATACGCCCAGGGTTGTGTTGATTAAGGGGCTGGGTAAGATGAGCAGTGCATATTTAAAGATATTTTGCACTCTGGCGAATAAGTTGCCTTCGGGAATCCAACGTCGATACAGCAAGGGAGTAATCACCGCGTCGATCGTGTTGGGGATTAAAAATAGCAGCAGGACGGCTACAGTATGCTGTGAATAAGTCGATGACCACAGGGTAAAATTCACCAGCAATTCACCGAGCCACAAGACCGGCAAGACGCGATAGCCCAATAATATAACGGCTGCAATATAAATGGCGATCGAGGGCCAAACCGCGAGCACTCCTTCCTCCAGGGCGATCGAGCTGGATAAATGAGCCAGTGCGGTATGGATGGCTGGAAGCACCACTAGAGCGATGAGGAAGGTGCGATCGAGTTTAAAGGGTAGTTGTCGGGCAATCTGAGAAACAGGCATAAGTGTTGTATGTTTGCGTGCCAAAAAATGACGGGCAGATCGAGCGCTAACACTAGATTTTATTGTTAGATCGGCAGGACGATCGTAAATTCTGTACTTGTTTCGGGAGTTGAATTTACTGCGATCGCCCCGCCATGTTTTTCTACTACGATTTGACGGGCGATCGTCAATCCCAATCCAGTACCTTTACTGACAGCTTTTGTAGTAAAGAGATGGTCGAAGATCCGAGATTTCACTGATTCTGGCATTCCCGATCCGTTATCGGCGATCGCAATTGTTACGCAATTATTTTCCACTCGCGTCCGAATTGCAATCCGATTGGGATTGTTTTCAATATCGGCAAAACTGCGTCCGGCATTCGCTTCATCAATCGCATCGATCGCGTTTGCCAAAATATTCATAAATACTTGGTTTAACTGTCCGGGGAAACATTGAATTTCTGGAAGGTTGCCGTAGTCTGTTATTACTTTAATCTCCGGCCGGTGTTCGTTAGCTTTGAGGCGATGTTTGAGAATTAAAAGCGTGCTGTCGATGCCATCGTGAAGATTGAAGGAAACTTTGTAGTCTTTGTCGGCGCGAGAAAAGGTTCTCAAGCTGGTACTAATTCCTTTAATGCGATCGCACCCCACTTGCATCGAGTTGAGCATTTTGGGTACATCTGCCAAAACATACTCCAAGTCAACTTCTGCAACTTTTTCCTCAATTTCATCCCCTGGATTTGGAAATTTGTCTTGATAGAGTTGCAGGACATCTGTAATATCTCGAACTGAGGCGAGCGCTTCACTAATATTTCCCGAAATAAACCCAACTGGGTTATTGATTTCGTGAGCGACTCCAGCAACTAAATTGCCCAACGCCGACATCTTTTCACTTTGCACTAATTGCAATTGGGATTGTTCGAGCTTTTGGGCATAATCTTGGGTTTTCCGGTACAATCGGGCATTTTCTAGGGAAATCGCCGCTTGGGTGCAAAGGAAGTTGATGACGAGGATGCGATCGCGGCTAAACACCCCACTCGTCAAGCGATTTTCTAAGTATAAAATTCCCGCCAAATTCCCCCGATCGAGCAGTGGCAAACACAAAACACTCTTGGGTTGATGTTGATTTAAATAGTCGCTAACGATACCGGGGACATTAGTTTGGCGATCGTCAACAACCAGCGTTTCTAAAGTGTTTTTGACGTACTGAATCAACCTGAAGGGAAGGTTGGGATTGTTTTCCAGGGGAACCTCTTGTAATGTGGTTTGTACCAAGTCGGCAATCACCCGAACTTGCCATTTATCGTCTTGGCACAGCATCAAAGCGCATCGATCGGCTCCCGAATTTTCTAGCATAGTTTTAGTCAAAGTTTGCAGCAATTCATCGAGTTGAATCGTGCTAGAAAGCGCCTGGGAAACTTGCAGCAAAGTGGCAAAATCTAGAGTGTTGTTGAGGCTGTTACTGGAGGAACTGTGACTGCTGCTGGAGTGAAGGGAATAAGCGGGAGTGGCGAGACTGGCTAAAGTTTCGATCGCCGTAAGAGATTGTGCCGCCTGTTGTAAAATGGGGCGCAGTAAGTGAGGATAACGGCGTTCTAAATCGTCGGTTTTAGCTTTGGCTCCCCATTTGACATAGCAATAGTAGGCTGATTGCATGTAGCCTGCAGCAACTTTTTCTTTGCCCCAATCGAGGTAGAATTTAGCGGCGAGTTCGTTAGCGAGGGCTTCTTCTTGGATGTATTCGTTGACTTTAGCTAGAGAGATCGCCTTGTCATATAACTCAATAGCTTCAGTTTTTTGTCCTGCGACTCGACATTTTTCAGCTTCTACTAAATCGACTTTGTGTTGGTAATTCATGGGGGCATAATCTGCCAAATACTGTAACTTGATTTGATTTTCTGCCACCCGTTTCAGTGCGCTCGATATCTCCCCCGAACCTTGACTAAACAATGCCAGAGCCACCAAAGAATCATAGAAATAAAATGGAGGTTCAACCACTATTCCCAAAGCGGCACTTAAATAGCTTTTACACTCAACTGCATTGTTGTTTGCTGGCTCAATTTCCCCAAACAAAAAGCCAAGCATCAACTTATACAAATGGAAGTTATACAACCCAACCAGGTCATTGGCAAGTCGCAGCGGAGGCAGAAATTCTGTCTCTTGAAGGGCAGATCCAGACAACAGAGCAGGATTTTCTGCTAAACCTAGTAAATTTAAAATAGATTGCCAGTGGAGTTGGCAGTGATTGGCGCTTGTCAGGTGGTTAAGTTGTACCAAACCATTGTAGTAGCTGCGCGCATCTTGCTCTAAAGTGGCAAGAGGTTCGCCACACCAAAAAGAATTCATGCAGAAATACTGACCGTTATATGCGGCGCATTCCAGCTTTCCAACTTCTAGTGCAGTCGCGTAGCTATCCCTTAACATTGGTAACGTTTCTTTGATGTGAGATTTGCGGTGTACGATCGAAGATCCCAGCAGCATTAATACTTCAGGTTTAGCAGCTTTCGCATCTAATTTTGAAACGACATTCAGTGCTAACTGACTGAATTTAACGGCTAAATCTACATCTGGTAAAAAATTGCAAACAATGTAGCTGTAGCAAGCATAACTATAAGCAGAAACAGCAATGTTTCCGTGCTGTAGGGATAATTTAACTGACAGGGAAACCAGTAAGGAGTACAAGGGAGAACCAGAGACGTAAGCTGCTGACAGGATGCTGCTGGCAATCTCGACAGCGGCAATGCTGTTAGCATCTTTCATTGCTGGCAGGCACGCAAACTCTTCAATGTCGCGATCGCCAATCAATTCATTAATCTCTTGTATTGACTGTTGAATGCTATCGGGTGCAGGAGATTCGGGAAAATTTACACCCAACTGTTGCAGGATCTGAATGCCGATCGCCACGGCTTCAGTCGGTTGATTCTGAGAGGAACGGGCTTGAATTTTAGTTTGGTAAACATTGACTTGTTCCAGCAAAGAGCGCGCCCGATCGATGACTGTCTCAATATACTGTTCCATCTCCTGAAAATCCCCGCACAGCATTGCTAATTCTGCTGCTAGTTCGTGGAGAGATAAAGTCATTTTATATTGATTTTCCCAAGCACTTTCTCCCAGCAAAGACAAGGCTACTGCGGCATATTCGCGGGCCGATCGATAGGCAATTGAACTTTTGGCTTTGCGACAGGCTATTAGATTGAGTTGGGATAATTCTTGGCGGGCTGTGGGTTGGGTAATTAAAGTAATTCCGTAATTTAATTGATTGACGATTTCAAAAATGCGGTCTTCTCTTGCTTCAGGAGAAATCTGTTGCAGGAGGAGTTGTCCGATTTGGTAGTGAGTTGTCTGTTTTTGGTCGTCGGGAATCAGCGAATAGGCAGCTTGTTGGACGCGATCGTGCAAAAAGCGATAGGTGGGATTGGCAACTGTATCCGCCGCCGATCGGCTGTGGGATTGCATAAAGAATTTATAGATTTCCGTATTCGGAATAATCAGCCCTTCTTGCAAAGCTTTCCACAGCAACATTGCTGCATCTTCTGAAGATTGTTTGGAGACGATCGCCAATGTATGCAAATCGAATTGCGCGCCAATACAAGCAGCAAATTTCAGAACCGTTTGAGTTTCTGCAGGCAACTTCCGCAGTCGATCGGCCATAAATTCCACCACATTGTCGGTGAGGGAGAGCGATCGCACCCGAGCTAAATCGCACTGCCAAACCCCTGTATTGCCGTCGAATGTAATGTAACCATCCTGATGCAATCCCGTGAGAAATTGTACGGTAAAAAATGGATTGCCTTGAGTTTTCTGAAAGACCCATTTGCTGAGGGGTTGGGCAATTTCTGGCTGACAACCGAGGGTATCGGCTACCATTAGATCGATGCGATCGATATGCAAAGGTGAAAGTGTAATTGTCTTGACTGTTGCGCCTGTCTTCACCAATTCATCCACAGTCAACATGAAGGGATGAACGGGCGAAACTTCATTATCGCGGTAAGCTCCCAACAAAAGCAAATACCCCTTATCTTCCACCAGCAATTTCATCAAGCCTAAGGAAGCCGAATCCGCCCATTGCAAGTCATCTAAAAACAACACCAGTGGGTGTTCTGCGGTGGTAAAAACCGCAATAAACTTTTGGAACAACAAGTTAAATCGATTCTGTGCTGCCGTTCCCGACAGTTCTGGAACCGGAGGTTGCACTCCAATCAGCCATTCGAGTTCTGGAATTACCTCAATGAGTACCTGTCCGCTGTCACCAACTGCTGCTAGAATCTGTGTTTTCCAAGCTTGCAGTTGTTCGTCGGATTCAGACATCAATTGCCGCATCAAATCTCGCAGTGCCTGGGCAAAAGCAGAAAACGGAATATTGCGATTGAATTGGTCGAATTTACCTTTAATAAAATAGCCCCGTTGTTTGACAATCGGTTTGTGGACTTCGCTGACAACAGCCGTTTTACCAATCCCAGAAAATCCGGCAACGAGCATTAATTCTGAAGTGCCTTGGCTGACTCTTTCAAAAGCATCTAATAACTGTTGAACTTCCGTTTCACGTCCGTAGAGTTTTTCGGGGATAATGAAGCGATCGCACAAATCCCGCGTCCCAATTTCAAACGCCTCAATTTTTCCAGTTTCTTTGAGTCGATGCAGACAAATCTCTAAGTCGTACTTTAAACCTAAAGCACTCTGATACCGATCTTCGGCATTCTTTGCCATCAGTTTCGCTACGATTTGACCGATGACTTGGGGAATCTCCGGTTTAATCTCACACAAATTGGGTGCAGTTTTGGCAATGTGACAGTGTACTAATTCCATCGGATCGTCCGACTGAAACGGTAACTCTCCCCCCAATAATTCAAAGATTGTTACCCCCAAGGCGTAGAAATCGCTGCGGTAGTCAATGCCTCGATTCATCCGTCCCGTTTGTTCGGGAGCTAAATATGCTAAGGTTCCTTCTAACACGTTGGGGTGTTTGACTTCTTCGGTTTCTTTGGGCAGCAGCGAGGCGATACTGAAGTCGATGAGTTGAATTTGTTTGGTTTCTGGATGGATCAGAATGTTAGCGGGTTTGAGATCTTTGTGGATGACTCGATGTTGGTACAATCCGTGCAGGATTTCAGTTAGTTGCAGGGCGACGAGCAAGATTTCTGTTAGTTCTAAGTCATGAGTTTGAGTGTATTCTCGCAGCGAGATACTGCCAAAGTCTGCCATGACTAAAGCGTAGCTGTTGCCGCAAGGCTCGAGACTTTCGGGGCGGATAATGCCGGGGATGTTGAGGTTTTTGGCAATGGTGTATTGATTGCGAAACTGCAAAAGTTCGGTGAAAGTTGGGTAGGCGTTGCGGAGAAATTTGATGACCACCGATCGAGCGTCAGATTCTCGCTGCGCGCGATAGACTAGAGTTCTGGTTCCAGTATAAATGGCTTGCCCGATCTGATAACCCGACAACACTACGTTCATGTTTGTAACACCTCGATCTCCCAATTTTTCTTCTATTATAGTGTCTGCAACAAGGAGTCTGTGCGATCGCGATCGCTATTAGATATCACCGCAAAAGAATCTCAAGCTTTGCAATCTTATGTAGGGGCGTACTATTTGCGCGACAATTTATGCTAAAAACGCGAGATTTTATGTCCAAATGCTTCACCCAACCCCGAGCCAGCGCGATCGAGATATCTATTAATTGTCGGTGTTCTCAGGGCGCGATCGGCAGCACGATCTCAAACTTTGTACCTTGCCCCAACACGGAATCAACTTCGATTTTACCTCCATGTTTTTCGACTACAATTTGACGGGCGATCGCCAATCCCAATCCCGTCCCTTTCCCCACAGGTTTAGTAGTAAATAGGTGGTCGAATATTTTAGATTTAACGCCTTCAGTCATCCCCTTTCCATTATCCCGAATCTGAATCTGAACTCGATTTTCAATCCTTGCCGTGCAAATCTCGATTTTTTGAGGATGGGCTTCAATTTCTGCAAAGGATTGAGTTTTTGCCATCTCATCAAACATATCGATCGCGTTTGCCAGGATATTCATAAACACCTGATTTAACTGTCCGGGAAAGCATTCGATCGATGGTAAATCGCCATAGTTTTGCATTACTTTAATAGCCGGACGAAACTGATTAGCTTTCAGCCGATATTTGAGAATCAGCAGCGTGCTATCAATCCCTTCATGGAGGTTGGCGCTGACTTGATGTTCCGTATCGGCGCGGGAAAAGGTACGCAGACTGGTGCTGATGTTTTTGATCCGATCGGTTGCGCCTTGCATGGAATTCAAAAGTGCGGGCAAGTCTTCGCACAAAAATTCCAGATCGATCTCTGCTGCATGGTCTTGAATTGGTGCAACAGGGCTGGGATATTGTTGTTGGTAAAGTGCTAAATGTTCCAGCAAATCTTGCACGCAATCTTTGTCATTGTTGATGCTGCCATTGAGGAAACCGAGCGGGTTGTTGATCTCGTGGGCTACCCCAGCAACTAGGTTCCCTAATGATGCCATTTTTTCGCTCTGCACGATTTGCAATTGAGCATTTTGTAATTCTATCAAAGCTGTTTCAAGTTCCTGGGACTTTTGCAAAATAGTTTCTTCTGCTCGTTTGCGATCGGTAATATCTTCATAACTTCCTAAAATTCCGTAAACCTCTCCATTTCGATCGCGCAGGGGAACTTTGTTCGTGTCTAACCAAAGCGTTGTACCATCGGTTTGCTGTTGCGTTTCAATAATGTGTAATTGGGGCCGATTAGCTTCCATAACTTGGCGGTCGTATTCGCGGTAAGAGTCAGACTCTGCTTCAGTCCAGGGCAAATCGTAGTCAGTTTTGCCCGCGATCGCTTCCGGAGATGGCAGTCCTGCCATTGTGGCGAATCTTTGATTGCATCCCAAATAATTTGATTTGCGGTCTTTCCAAAAAATCACCTGGGGAATCGTGTCGATAATATTTCTGAGCAATTGTTGGGAATGTTGTAGTTCAAGAAGTGCTGTTTGAGACTGTTGGTAGAGACGGGCATTTTCTAGAGAAATCGCTGCTTGGGTGCAGAGGAAGTTGAGGATGAGAATGCGATCGCTCGCAAACGTACCGCTCGTTACCCGATTTTCCAAATACAAAATCCCCCGCAATTGCCCTTGATTTAAAATTGGCAAACACATCACGCTTTGAGGTTGTTGTTGATTCAAATATTCGCAAATTACCGGGATATCGGTTTTCAGCTCGTCAATGACAGCGGCAGATTGAGTGTTTTTCACATACTGAATCAGCTTGACTGGGAAATGGGGATTGTTATCGAGTAATTCCGTGCAAAGTTTGGTTGATTCGGGTGTAGCGATCGCCCGCACTTGCCATTCTTGATTCAGATTAGGCAGAATTAAAGCACAGAGATCTGCTCCAGAGTTTTGCAGAATAATTTGAGTGAGTTGGCAGAGCAATTCTTCTAGTTGAATAGTGCTAGAGATTGCTTGGCAAGCTTTCAAGATCGAAGCAAAATCTAGTACGGTATTGATGCTAGAACTGAAAGAGCGGGTTGATGTGGAGGTGTGAATCGAGAGATGAGGAGAAATAAAACTTGCTAGAGTTTCGAGTGGGTTTAAAGTTGGCGCTGCCTGCTGGAAAATGGGGCGCAGCAAATCGGCATAGTGATTTTCGAGTTCGTCAGTTTTCGCTTTCGCACCCCATTTGGCGTAACAGTAATATGCTTCCTGCATGTAACCAGCAGCAACTTTTTCTTTAGCCCAAGCTAGGTAGAACTTGGCGGCGAGTTCGTTGGCGAGGGCTTCTTCTTGCAGGTAGCCGTTAGCTTTGGCTCCGGAGATGGCGCGATCGTAGAGTTCCATTGCGGCATAGGGTTGTGCCAAAACTCGATGCCGTTCAGCTTCCACTAGGTCATATTTATGTTGGAAGTTCATGGGTGCATGGTCTGCCCGCAGCCGCAGCTTTGACTGATTTTCGTTGACTCGTTCTAACAACGCCAGTCGATCTACAGCATCAGCGTAGGTGCTTAATGCTGTCAGGGAGTCATAAAAGTAGAAGATTTGCTCGAGAAGTTGCCCCGCACCTGCCTTTAGATACTGACGGGCACAAGCCGCATTGGCAGTCATCTGAACAGTATCTTGTAGAACATAGGAAACGACCAGTTGATGAATCCAATAGAACCAAAAGCCCGCTATGTCATGTGAGTCTGTGAAGGTTGTTTGTAAATGCTTGGCTTGCGCATCTAATTCTAGTTGACTGTGCTGACCAAGTAATCTCTGAATCGGTTGCAGGTGAGCCTGAATATAGTTTGCAGATGTCAATACCCCTAACTTGGTGAGCAGGGTGATGTAAGTTTCATGTTCCTGCTCCGCTTCTACTAAAGATTTGGTTAGCAAGTAAGTACACTGGCAAATATCTATTGCATTGTAGCCAGCGAACTCTAGATCGCCCGCTTCTAGTCCAGCTTGAAATCCAGCTAGATGTAATGGCAATGTCTCTTGCAAGTGGGATTTAAAAGGAAGTGCAAATATCCCAACTATTGCATTAATCTTTGTTTGCATTGACTTTGCATTAAATTTCGCTTGCAATTTCAAAGCGAGTTGCCCAAACTGATGGGTTGCCTCTAGGTCATTCAGAAAGCCATTTAATAGAATGGTATAGCAACTATACGCATAAGCCGCAAATGTGGTGTTTCCCTGCTGTACTGTAGTTCTAACTTGCTCTAAAATAGCCAGCGAGAAGAGCATCGAGCCCGACAAGTAGCAAGCAGATACGATCGCAGAAAGAATTGTCAGAATCGCTAATGGCTCGGCTTTATCAGTGGTTGGCAGGTTAAGTAAATCGTCAGTTGATTTTCTATCTAATAGAATTAAGACTTCCTGGACAGTTTGTTGGACATTTTCCTCTGTTGGCGCGATCGGAAGCTCAAGCCCTAACTGTTTCAATGCGATAATTCCCGTTGTAATTGCATCGGCAAAACGTCCCTGACCCGTGTAAGCTTGAATTCGGATCTCATAGGATTTGATGCAGTCCAGAATGCTTTTTGTCGCACCTAAACCTGCATCAAGATGATGCTCCATTTGCTCCAATGCTCCACATCCATAGGCAGACTCAGCCGCGTTCTCGTAAAGTGCTAAGGTCTGCCTGTAATCAGTTTGCCAGCAGTCTTCTGGGAGTAAGCTAATGCCAAGATTAAAATACTCAAGAGCAGCGGCATAAGCAGCAGAAGTTTTGGCTTTACGCCCAGCGATCGAATTCAGATGAATGAGTTGTACTCTTTCTGTCTCTGTCTGAAGCAGTGATTTTGCTTGGTTCCAGTGATTCACTACCTCAAAGATGTTCGTTTCTAGTTCTGCTTCTGGAATGCTTTGCAAGAGGAGCTGACCAATGGTTAAATGGGTTGATTGCTGTTGGTCTACAGCAATTAGACTATAGGCTGCTTGTTGAACGCGATCGTGCAAAAAGCGATAGGTGGGATTGGCAACTGTATCTGCAACTACTACACTGTCAGTTTCAATAAAAAATTTATAGACTTCCGTATTCGGAATAATCAGCCCTTCTTGCAAAGCTTTCCACAGCGCTGTTGCTGCATCAACAGAAGATTGTTCGGAGACAATTGCCAGCGTATTCAAATCGAATTGCGCGCCAATACAAGCCGCTAATTTGATCGTATTTTGAGTTTCATCGGGCAATTTCTGCAATTGCAGCGCCATAAACTCCACTACATCATCGGTAAGAGCTAAGGCTTTAATTCGAGCGATATCGCACTGCCAATGGCGAATTTTCCCATCGAATCTAATTTCTCCCTCTTCATACAGTGCTTTGAGAAACTGCGTGGCAAAAAAGGGATTGCCTTTGGTTTTTTGATACACTAAATCTGTTAGAGGTTGGGCGAGCGAGCGAGCGCAACTCAAGGTATCAGCAACTAACTGATTGAGATCGGCTAGCTTCAAAGGTTGCAATGTAATGGTATTCACTGTTGTTCCCGTTTTAACCATCTCATCGATCGCCAGCATCAAGGGATGAACACCGAACACTTCATTATCTCGATAAGCTCCTAAAATCAGTAAATATTCGGTATCCTGCATTAACAGTTTTAATAAGTTCAGGGAGGCTGAATCTGCCCACTGCAAGTCATCAACAAACATTACCAAGGGATGTTCTGCATTGGCAAAAACTCTGATAAAATTGCTAAACAACAGATTAAATCGATTCTGAGCCGCACTCCCGGATAATTCGGGTGCGGGTGGTTGTTTTCCGACAATCAGTTCGAGTTCTGGAATCAATTCAATCAGCACTTGAGAGTTTTCACCCAATGCTTCGAGAATTTGAGTCTTCCACTGCTGCAATTGAGTATCGGATTGGGCTACCAATTGACCGATTAAATTGCGGAAGGCTTGTAAGAAGGCACTGAAGGGTATGTTGCGGTTGAATTGGTCGAATTTACCTTTGATGAAGTAGCCGCGTTGGCGGGTAATTGGTTTGTGAACTTCGCTGACAACAGCCGTTTTCCCAATCCCAGAAAACCCGGCTACGAGCATGAATTCTGAAGTGCCTTGGCTGACTCTTTCAAAGGCATCTAATAACTGTTGGACTTCGGTTTCTCGACCGTAGAGTTTTTCAGGGATAATGAAGCGATCGCACAAATCCCGCGTCCCAATCTCAAATACCTCTATTTTTCCTGTTTCTTTGAGTCGATACAAACAAGTTTCTAAATCGTGCTTCAATCCCAGCGCACTTTGATACCTTTCTTCTGCATTCTTCGCCATCAATTTGGCGGCGATTTGACTTATAACCTGGGGAATCTCCGGTTTCAACTCGCACAAATTGGGTGCAGGTTTGGCGATGTGACAGTGTACTAATTCCATCGGATCGTCCGATCGAAACGGCAACTCTCCTGCTAACAGTTCAAATAAGGTGACACCCAAGGCGTAGAAATCGGTGCGGTAGTCAATGCCTCGATTCATCCGTCCCGTTTGTTCTGGAGCTAAATATGCTAAGGTTCCTTCTAATACGTTGGGGTGTTTGACTTCTTCTGTTTCTTTGGGCAGCAGCGAGGCGATGCTGAAGTCGATGAGTTGAATTTGTTTGGTTTCTGGATGGATCAGAATGTTAGCGGGTTTGATGTCTTTGTGGATGACTCGATGTTGGTACAATCCGTGCAGGATTTCAGTTAGTTGCAGGGCGACGAGCAAGATTTCGGTTAGTTCTAAGTCATGAGTTTGAGTGTATTCTCGCAGCGAGATACTGCCAAAGTCTGCCATGACTAAAGCGTAGCTGTTGCCGTGGGGTTCGAGACTTTCGGGACGAATAATGCCAGGAATGTTGAGGTTTTTGGCAATGGTGTATTGATTGCGAAATTGTAACAATTCGGTGAAAGTCGGGTAGGCGTTGCGCAGGAATTTGATGACTACCGATCGAGCGTCAGATTCTCGCTGCCCGCGATAGACTAGAGTTCTCGTTCCAGTATAAATGGCTTGCCCGATCCCGTAACCCGACAACACTACGTTCATGTTGGTAATACCTCGATCGCCCAAATTTTTCCCTATTATAGTGGCTGGGACTTTGAAGTTTGTGCGATCGAGATCGCGATCGGTCGATTTTCTCAGGGCGCAACCGGCAGCACGATCTCAAACTTTGTACCTTGCCCCAACACGGAATCAACTTCGATTTTACCTCCATGTTTTTCTACCACAATTTGACGGGCGATCGCCAATCCCAATCCCGTACCTTTAGCGACTCCTTTTGTAGTAAAGAGATGGTCGAATATCCGAGATTTTACTGATTCTGACATTCCCTTGCCGTTGTCGGCGATCGCAATTGTTACGCAATTATTTTCCACTCGCGTCCGAATTGCAATCTGATTCGGATTGGCTTCAATCTCGGCAAAACTGCGTCCGGCATTCGCTTCGTCAAAGGCATCGATCGCGTTTGCCAAAATATTCATAAATACCTGGTTTAACTGTCCCGGAAAACATTTGACTGGCGGCAATTCGCCGTAATCTTGAATTACCTGAATCGCCGGACGATTCTCGTTAGCTTTGAGGCGGTATTTCAAGATTAAAATTGTGCTGTCAATACCTTCGTGCAGGTTGGCACTTACCTGATGTTCCGTATCGGCGCGGGAGAATGTGCGCAAGCTGGTACTGATAGATTTAATGCGATCGGTCGCGCCTTTCATCGAATCCAATAACTTCGGTAAATCTTCGCAGACAAATTCCAGATCGATATCTTCTGCATTGTCCGCGATCGATGCAACCGGGTCGGGATATTCCTGTTGGTAAAGTGACAGGTGTTCGAGCAAATCTTGGACATGTTCTTTGCCGTTGTTGATGCTGCCATTCAGGAAGCCGAGGGGATTGTTGATTTCGTGAGCGACCCCCGCTACTAAGTTACCTAAAGATGCCATTTTTTCGCTTTGAATTATCTGCAATTGCGATTGTTCGAGTTGTTGAGCGTAGTCTTGGGCTTGTCGGTACAATCTGGCATTTTCGAGGGAAATCGCGGCTTGAGTGCAGAGGAAATTTAGGATGAGAATGCGATCGGGAGCAAATACCCCGCTAGCGAGCCGATTTTCCAGATACAAAATGCCGCGCAACTGACCTCGATCCAATATTGGCAAACACAGAACGCTTTGAGGTTGTTGTTGCTGCAAATAGTCGCCAATTACTGGCAAATCGGTTTGCAGGCTGTCAATGACAACAACTTCTTGAGTGTTTTTTACGTACTGAATTAGTTTGACGGGAACCTGAGGATTGTTTTCGAGAAATTCCTCGCAAAGTTCGCTACGATCGGGTTTTGCGATCGCTCGAACTTGCCACGATCCATCTCGATCGGGGATAATTAAAGCACAGAATTCGCCGCCGGAATTTTGCAGGATAATTTGCGTTAGTTGGCACAGCAATTCGTCAAGTTCAATCGTACTCGAAAGGCTTTGAGAAGCTTTGAGGATAGCAACAAAATCCAGCACGGTATTGATGCTAGAACTAGAAGAACGACTGGTTGATGTTGAAGAACTAATCGAGATCTGAGAGGAACCGAGGGAGGCGAGGGTTTCCAGGGGATTGATGCTTGGAACTGCGGTTTGTAAAATGGGTTTGAGTAAATTAGGATAGCGTTTTTCTAAGTCATCGGTTTTGGCTTTCGCACCCCATTTGGCATAGCAGTAATAGGCTTCTTGCATGTGACCGGAGGCGATGTTTTCTTTGCCCCAATCGAGGTAGAATTTGGCAGCGAGTTCGTTTGCCAATCCTGTTTCTTGGATGTATTCGTTTGATTTGGCTCCCGAGATGGCAATATCGTAGAGTTCGAGAGCTTCAAATTTGTTGCCCAAAATCCGATGTTTTTCTGCTTCTACTAACTGCCATTTGTGCAGGAAATTCATTGGTGCGTTATCGACCAAAATTTGCAATTTGGCTTGATTCTCTGCAACCTGCTGCCAGTAGTTTTTTTGCTCTTCCGGCGCTGCTTTGGGATAGCAAGCTAGCAGGGCTAAAGAATAGTAAAAGGTGTGTTCGGCAGTAATCAGCAAGCCGGATGAAGCTAGTTTGTATTTAGCAGCTTCTTGGGCGTTGGCAAGTGCTAACTCGGATTCTTCAAAGAGATAGGCAAGCAAAGTTTTTGCTACATAAGCAGTACACAATGTTGTGCCGTTATTCTGTTCGCGCAGGATTGGCAGGATTTCTGTTTCGTCAAATGCCGTTCCGGTTAGCGTTACTCGATCGGCCGCCAAACCTAATAAATTTAAGATTGCTTGCTGCCAAACCCGATTGTAAGTAATGTGGTATTCCAGCTTTTGTTTTTGCAATAAATCCACGTATTGCTGGTGCTGCTGTTCGGTTGCATTGAGAGGTTCTCCCGCAAAAAATAAGTGGTTGCAATAGTTGAGAATGCTGTAGCCCGAAAATACTAAATCGCCACTTTCAACTCCGCCGTAATAAGCCGATCGCAAGGGGTCGATCGATTTTTTCAGATGTTCTTTCCAATGCCTGACAAAACCGTTAAACATCCCTAAAACCATCGGTTTTGTTTCCCGATCGTTAAATTTATCGGCTAATTGCAGGCTCAATCGAGCGAATTGATAGCCGACCTCAAATTCTTCCCTTGCCCCGCAAAATATCATGCCGCAGAACCCGTAAACGTGAGTGGCGATCGGCGCATTTCCATACTTCATGCAGAGACTGACTGCTGTAAAAAGTATCTGCTGGGAAAGTGGCGGATTTGCAATATAGGCAGTCCGACCCATTACAGTTAATACTCGCAATGCTGCTAGTTGCTGCGGGTCAGTCATTTCTGGCAGGTTAATTAGATCGGGAATGCTTTCTATTTCCGGCTTTTCTGTTTCCAATTCTATCCCGAGCATTTCCAGAACTTTAAATCCGGTATCTAGTGCTGCTTGTAACTGCATTTGAGCGGTGTAAGCATGAATTTTGACCTCGTAAACCCTCACTTGTTCTAGCAGCGTTTGAGCGCGTTCTAGGGCAACGTCAGCCAGAATTTGAGCGCGATCGAAATCGTAGTTGAGATATTCTGCTTCGGCTGCTTTTAGCTGCAAATTCAGCATCAGATCGTACTGGCGAGTCCAACTATCAGCGCCTAAAAGTTCGATGCCGACAGTGAAGTATTTCACCGCAGCATGATAAGCAGTTGAAGCTTTGGCTTTGTTACCCGCGATCGAATTTAATTGCGCCACTTCATCGCGTTCTATTTGTTCGGAAATCTGTTCTCTCCCGGCATTTAATTGGTTGACAATCTCAAAGATTTTCTCATCTCTTTCTGCGGGGGCGGTATTTTCGAGTAACAGCCGTCCGATTTGCAGGTGAGTTGCTTGTTTCCGATCCTCTGGAATCAAGGAATAAGCAGCTTGTTGGACGCGATCGTGCAGGAATTTATAAGGAACGGCAATCTCTCCGGCGCGATCGCACTCACCAGCGTCATTTGATTGAAAGAATTTGTAGGTTTCGCTAATCGGAACGATCGACCCGACTTGCAAAGCTTTCCACAGATTTGTTGCTGTTTCGAGGGGGGATTTTTCGGAGACGATCGCCAGCGCGTTCAAATCGAATTGGTTGCCGATACAAGCTGCAAATTTCAAAATTTCCTGCGTTTCCGGCGGCAGTTTTTGCAATTGCAGTGCCATGAATTCTACGACATCATCCGTCAGTGATAACTGCCGCACCGCGCTGATGTCGCACTGCCAGTAACCCAATTCCTTGTGAAATTCAATCCAACCATCTCCGTGCAGTGCTTTGAGAAATTGGGTGGTAAAAAAAGGATTTCCTTTAGTCTTTTGATACACTAATTGTGTCAGCGGTTCTGCCAGTTTGCCAGCGCAACTCAAGGTGTCTGCAACTAACCGATTGACAGTTTTTTCTGCTAGGGGTTCGAGAGTAATTGTATTGACAGTAAATTGCGTTTTCTTAATTTGTTCCAGTGCCATCATTAAAGGATGCGCTGGAAATACTTCATTATCTCGATAGGCACCGAGAATTAATAAATATCCCGAACCAGCTTCGCTCATTAATAATTGCAGTAAATTGAGGGAAGCCGAATCTGCCCATTGCAAATCGTCCAGGAACATCACGAGAGGATGTTCTTTGGTGGCGAATACAGAAATGAATTTTTCAAAGATTAAATTGAAGCGATTTTGTGCCGCACTTCCGGAGAGTTCCGGTACGGGCTGCTGCTGCCCGATAATCCGTTCGAGTTCGGGAATTACATCAATAATTACTTGTCCGCTGTCGCCGACTGCAGCGAGAATTTTGGCTTTCCATACTGCCAATTGGGTATCGCTTTCGCTCAGCAATTGCCCCATCAAATCGCGGAAGGATTGTACGAAAGCCCAAAACGGAATGTTGCGATTGAATTGATCGAATTTCCCTTTGATGAAGTAGCCTTTTTGGCGGGTAATTGGTTTGTGAACTTCGTTAACGACCGCAGTTTTGCCAATCCCGGAAAATCCCGCGACTAACATTAACTCAGTGCCGCCTCCAGCAACTCTTTCAAAGGCATCTAATAAGGTTTGGACTTCGGTTTCGCGTCCGTAGAGTCTTTCGGGGATATTGAATCGATCGCTGATATCCCGCGCGGCAATTTCAAATGTTTTTATCTTGCCAGTTTCCTTTAATTGATGCAGGCAAATCTCTAGGTCGTACTTTAAACCCAGGGCACTTTGATAGCGGTTTTCGGCATTTTTTGCCATCAGTTTCAGTACAATATCCGACAGTACAGAAGGAATCTCTTCCCCGTTCCCTATTCCCTGTTCCCTGTTCCCCAATACGGGAGGCATTTTAGCAATGTGGCAGTGTACTAACTCCATTGGGTCTTTCGACTCAAATGGCAATTTTCCTGACAGTAATTCAAATAAGGTGACACCCAAAGCATAGAAATCGCTGCGGTAGTCGATGCCGCGATTCATGCGTCCGGTTTGTTCGGGGGCTAAATAGGCTAGCGTTCCTTCCAATCCGTTGGGGTTGGCGATTTCTTGAGTTTCTTTAGGTAATAAAGAGGCGATGCTGAAGTCGATTAATTTAACTTCTTTGGTTTCGGGATGGATGAGAATGTTAGCGGGTTTAATGTCTTTGTGAATGACGCGATTTTGATGTAAATCGTGCAGGATGCAGGTGAGTTGCAGGGCAATTGCCAAGATTTCTGTCAGTTCTAAGTTATGAGTTTGAGTGTATTCCCGCAATGATATGCCGCCGTCATCTGCCATCACTAAGGCGTAACTGTTGCCGCAGGATTCTAGACTTTCAGGACAGATAATGCCGGGAATATTGAGATTTTTTGCTATAGTATATTGATTGCGAAATTGCAACAGTTCGCTGAAATTTGGGTATTCATTGCGGAGGAATTTGATGACTACCGATCGGCTGTCGGATTCTCGCTTTCCTCGATAAACGATGGTTCTCGTTCCGGTGTAAATTGCTTGCCCAATTTGATATCCAGACAACGCTGCGCTCATATTATAACACCTTTATCCCACAACAGTTTATTCTGTTATACTCGCTGGCAAGTGGCAGTTAGTGTGACACCGATCGTTGTTAATTTTGAGTTAATTAGTGTATGGTACGATCGGCAATTGAAGGTAGAAAATTGTGCCTTGTCCGAGTTGAGAATCAACCCCGATCGCCCCGCCATGTTTTTCTACTATAATTTGACGGGCGATCGCAGAACTTACAACAGTTTTTAGGTATCTAAGGTACAGAGAAACCGGGTTTCTTAAAAAAAACCGGGTTTCTGGGGTGGTATATAGTGTACTTCACAAACTTGAAAAATGCTGTAACTCAAAACTCCTTACCAACTGTATTTGTGTTAAGTTATTGGCAATAATAAGACAAACTTCGTTCCTGTGCCGATTTCTGAATTCACTTCGATCGTCCCGCCATGTTTTTCGACGATAATTTGACGGGCGATCGCCAATCCCAATCCCGTACCTTTGCCCACTTCTTTAGTAGTAAATAAGTGGTTGAATATTTGAGATTTTACCTCCGATGACATTCCCTTGCCGTTATCGGCAAACTCTATTTTAACAAATTCACCTTCTACCATTGTCCGAATCGTAATGCAGTTGGGATTTTTTTCAATTTCTGCAAAACTCCGACCTGTATTTAATTCATCTATGGCATCGATCGCGTTCGCTAAAATATTCATAAACACCTGATTCAACTGTCCCGGAAAACATTTAATTTCAGGAAGATTGCCGCAGTCTGAGATAATTTTAATTTCGGGACGCTGGTTGTTAGCTTTCAGTCTGTGGCGCAGAATCAGCACAGTGCTGTCAATCCCTTCGTGGATATTGAAAGCTTGCTTGACATCGCTGTCGGCGCGGGAGAAAGTGCGGAGACTTTGGCTGATGGATTTAATCCGAGTTCCCCCATCTTGCATCGCTTTAATTAACTTCGGCAAATCTTCTCGAACGTAATCGAGGTCGATCGCTTCCAATTCCTCTGCTATTTTGGCGCTAGGTTGGGGGAGTTCCTCCTGATAGAGATCGATGAGATTTAACAGATCGTTGATATAATCTTGAGCTGCGCCTACATTGCCAATTATGCAACCAACGGGATTGTTGATTTCGTGAGCGACACCCGCAACTAGATTGCCCAAAGCCGACATTTTTTCGCTTTGGACAATCTGCAATTGAGCTTGTTGTAATTCTTGCAATGCCCGTTCGAGTTCTTGGGATTTTTGCTCGATCGCCATCTCGGCAGTTTTGCGATTTGTGATATCTAAACCCATCGAAACTCCGCCCGAAACCTCACCATTAGCATTAAACATTGGCGCATTAAACCACTCACAAATAATCCGCTGTCCGTCCTTAGTTATGTTTTCATGGATAGCGTGCGTTCCGCCCCGCTGAGCTAATATATCTGCCGCCACACCATCCACGTAAGCATGATATTCTTCGGGAATAATACAACGGAAATGCTGACCTAAAACTTCCTGTGCGCGATAACCAAACATTTTTTCGGCTGCCGGATTCCAAAACTGAAACTCGCAATTAGTGTTCCACTCCATCACAGCTACAGGGGTTTGTTGGAGGAGGAGTTTGAGCCGGATTTGAGATTGCTCTAGATGGTAAGATTTTTCTCGTTCTCGTGCGTGAAGTTGGGCGTTTTCTAAGGCAATCCCCGCTTGGGTGCAAAGGAATTTGAGGATGAGAATGCGCGAATTCGCAAACACCCTACTTGCCGATCGATTTTCTAGATACAAAATGCCGTACAACTGACCTCGATTCAAGATTGGCAAACACAGAACACTTAGAGGTTTGTGTTGGTGTAAATAGTCGTCAATTACAGGAAGATCCGTTTTTAATTCGTCAATGACAACAACTTCTTGGGTGTTTTTCACGTACTGAATCAATTTGACTGGCAGCGGGAGATTGTTCTCTAGCAATTGGGAGCATAGTTCGCTTGATTCGGGTGTCGCGATCGCGCGCAACTGCCATTCTCCATTACTATCTGGAATAATTAAAGCACAGAACTCGCCGCCGGAATTTTGCAGCATAATTTGTGTCAGTTGGCACAGCAATTCGTCGAGTTGAATTGTACTGGAAAGACTTTGAGAGGCTTGGATGATAGCAACAAAATCTAGCACGTTATTGATGCTATAACTCGAAGAGCGACTGGTTGATGTTGCGGAATGAATCGAGATCTGGGGGGACGTAAGCGTTGCCAGGGTTTCTAGTGGGTTGAGGGTTTGGTCAGCGCTTTGTAAAATGGGTTTGAGTAAATGGGGATAGCGTTGTTCTAAGTCCGCAGTTTTGGCACCTGCTCCCCATTTGGCGTAACAATAATAGGCTTCTTGCATGTAACCTGCTGCAACTTTTTCTTTGCCCCTGTTGAGGTAAAATTTAGCGGCGAGTTCGTTGGCTAAGGCTTCTTCGTGAGTGTATTCGTTTTCTTTGGCGAGGGAAATGGCGCGATCGTACCAATCCCCAGCCTCATAATTCTTGCCGAAAACTCGACATTTTTCTGCCTCTATTAAATCAACTTTATGTTGGTGATTCATCGGGGCATGGCGCGCCCACTGAGCCAGATTTTTTTGATGGGTTTCCACGCTTTCGAGAGTCTTAGCCTTTTCTATTTCTGACTGTTCCCCGCAGAGTGCCAAGTAGGTTAAAGAGGCATAAAAATGGAAAACAGGAGCATTAATTAGTCCTGCCATTGACATCAAATACTGATTCGATCGGACAATGCAATCTAAACCCTCGGCGTGCTTGCTAAAAAAACAGGCAAGCATCAGTTTGTGAACGTAGAGAAAAGGGAGAGCAATAGACTCATTATCCTGGATGTGCTTGGGAACCATCACCCTTTCATCGTAGGCCGAACCGATTAATAAATCGGGTCGATCGACAGCGAATCTCAAGTTGTACGCTATCTGTTGTACGATCTTCAAATAAGCTACAGCAGAATCTTGCTTCACCCGCGCTAAGGCAACACAGTATTTTTCGATTTCTCCTTCCCAATCATCAAAAGGCACTCCAGCGATTAAATTATAATGAAAATAAGAAAATATATTGTAGCCAGGATTGAGAAAATCACCTGTTTCCATTCCAGCGAGATAGCCCTCTTTGAGAGTTGGGATTGTTGCTCTCACTGCTTCGATCCGATGCTGGATAAAACTGACAAACAAACCTAAAGTTAGAGACTTGAACTGCCGCAGATTTAACCTTTCGAGCAAACTTAATGCTACTCGCCCGAAGCTATAGCCTTTTTCTATTTCTCCAAAAAAAGCAGACAGCACAACACCGTAACCTGCATACCCAATTGTTGATGCCGGCGCATTCCCGTATTGCAGCGATAGACTCACCATTGTCGAACAAAGTAGGGGCAGCAAGGCAGGATTTCCGATCACAACAGCCGTAAACAATATAGCTAACAATTGCATCACAGCCATTGTTTGAGGATCGCTCATCGCGGGTAAATTAACCAGTTTCTCAATCTGTTTGCCTTTCAGTTGGCTGGCAAGGGTTTGTAGGGCAATGCCTGTCAAAGCATCGTCAGGTTCAGATGAAAACTCAACTCCCAATTGTGCCAGCGCATTTTTGCCGACAGAAATTGCTTCTACCATCTGACTTTGGGCTGTCAGTGCGGTGATTTTAATCTCATAAACCTTCACTTTATCCAGTAGGGTTTTGGCAGATTGCAATACATGATTTGCCATGTTTTCCATGCCTTCTAGATCCCCATTCAAGTAGGCAGTTTCCGCCGCCGCCACGTGCAGGTTTAAAGTTAGTTCGTACTGACTTTGCCAACAGTCCGCACTCAGCAACTCCAAACCGGTTTGCACAAATTTTCTAGCTGCTGCATAGGCTGTAGAGTTTCTAGCTTTCTGCCCGGCAG
Source organism: Oscillatoriaceae cyanobacterium Prado104 (assembly GCA_025454405.1). Lineage (GTDB taxonomy): Bacteria > Cyanobacteriota > Cyanobacteriia > Cyanobacteriales > Microcoleaceae > Microcoleus. Next base: position 96,255 of record JALOON010000006.1, read on the forward strand.
AAGCATTCATTTGGGCTAAAACTTCTCGTTCTTTTGGGTGAGTGATTAATTCAATTGCTAAATTTAAATGCCCGACAATATCGAAGAGTTTTTCCTCTTTTTCTAGTTCCGACAAGTTTTGTTGGAGCAAGCGTCCGATTCCCAGATGAGTTGCTTGTTTTTGGTTATCTGGAATCAGGGAATAAGCGGCTTGTTGGACTCGATCGTGCAAAAATCTGTAGGGAACTGCAATGTTTGAAGTTGTTTCTGAGCTTTCACTCCCCGCTTGGAAAAATTTGTATGTTTCATTAACGGGCAAAATCAATCCTTCTTGCAATGCCTTCCACAATGCTGCAGCCGTTTCGGTTTCCGACTGTTTGCAAACTATTCCTAATGTTTGCGAATCGAATTGCGCTCCTATACAAGCCGCCAATTTCAATACATTTTGCGTTTCTGCGGGCAGTTTTTGTAATTGAATTGCCATGAATTCAACTACATCATCTGTCAAAATCTGACGTTTAATTTGGGCGAGATCGCACTGCCAATAGCCCGCACCTGCATTAAATTCAATGAACTTGTCATCGTGCAATGCTTTTAAAAATTGCACTGTAAAAAACGGATTGCCTTGAGTTTTTTGATAAACTAATTCTGTTAAGGGTTTTGCCAGCTCGAAAGAACATCTCAATGTATCCGCTACCAATCGATCGAGCTGGGATTGACTCAAGGGCTGTAACTCGATCGTGTTTGCCGTCACTCCGGCTTTTTTCAACCCATCTACTGTTAAAATAAAAGGATGAGCTGGCGATACTTCATTATCTCGATAGGCTCCCAAAATTAATAAATATCCAGCATCGTTCATCAGCAATTCTAACAATTTTAAAGATGCGGAATCCGCCCACTGCAAGTCATCTAAAAATATTACCAATGGGTGTTCGATGCTGGCAAATACTCGAACGAATTTTTGGAATAATAAATTGAAACGATTTTGGGCTGCTGTTCCCGATAATTCTGCGACTTCTGGTTGTTTGCCAATTATCATTTCTAGTTCGGGAATCACCTCAATTATGACTGAGCCACTTTCTCCTACTGCGTTGAGGATTTTGGTTTTCCACGATCGCAGTTTAGCGTCGGATTCTGAGAGCAATTGTCCCATCAAATCTCGCAATGCTTGTACGAAAGCACTGAAAGGAATGTTGCGGTTAAATTGGTCGTATTTGCCTTTAATGAAATAGCCTTTTTGTCGGACGATCGGCTTGTGTACTTCGTTGACAACGGCGGTTTTACCAATGCCAGAAAATCCGGCTACTAGCATGAGTTCTGCCGTGCCTTTACTGATGCGATCGAACGCATCAAGTAATATTTGAACTTCGGTTTCCCTACCGTAGAGTTTTTCGGGGATAATGAAGCGATCGGTCCGATCTCGTTCTCCCAATTCAAAAGGTTCGATCGCTCCCGTTTCTTGCAATTGAAATAAGCATTTTTCTAAATCGTATTTTAACCCCAAGGCACTCTGATAGCGAAATTCGGCATTCTTTGCCATCAGTTTCGCTACGATATTGGCGATGGTTTCTGGAATGTTGAATTGAGTTAAGGAAGGCGGTTGCTTGGCGATGTGGCAGTGCACTAACTCCATCGCGTCATTAGATTCAAAAGGCAATTGTCCTGCTAATAATTCAAACAAGGTGACACCTAATGAATAAAAGTCGCTGCGGTAGTCGATGCCGCGATTCATCCGTCCGGTTTGTTCGGGTGCTAAATATGCCAGCGTTCCTTCGAGTCGATCGGGATTTTTAATTTCTTGGGTTTCTTTAGGCAATAGCGACGCGATACTGAAGTCAATTAATTTAATTTGTTTCGTATCGGGATGGATCAGAATGTTGGCAGGTTTGATGTCTTTGTGAATGACTCGATTGCCGTGCAAATCGTGCAAAATGTCAGCCATTTGCCGGGCAATTTCTAAGAATTGGGTCAGTTCTAATGAATGTGTTTGATTGTACTGGGCGAGCGAGATCGCGCCGAAATCCTCCATTACCAAAGCGTAACTGTTGCCGCAGGATTCGAGGCTTTCGGGGCGGATTATGCCGGGAATATTGAGATTTTTGGCTGTGGTATATTGATTGCGGAACTGCAACAGTTCGCTGAAGGTCGGGTAGGCGTTACTCAGAAATTTGATGACAACGGGTTGGTTGTCGGACTCTCGGTGTCCTCGATAAACTGTGGTTCTGTTACCCGTGTAGATGGCTTGTTCGAGCTGATAACCCGGTAGAGCTACGGTCATATTGATAACACCTCGATCGCGCGACTTACTACTATGTTATACGGACTTGTATTTAAATGTCCTGAGTAATACAGCAGATTGCAGGTTGATGGGGTAAGCACCTCCAAACCAGGTTTCTTTAATACCAAATTCATCAAGTCATGCTGCAGATAAATTGGGCAACTACCTATTACTCAAGGGGTTGGGCAGTAGATATGTAGCGCTACTTTATGAACACGGTATAATACCAATTTCATAAAGTGATGCTACAGATAAAAGCAGTCAAACCCATACTGCGACAAGAAGCATCTGTCGCGCTACTTACAGCAGATTGCGGGTTTATGAAGTACACCCCAGAAACCCGGTTTCTTTAAGAAACCGGGTTTCTCTGTACCTCACATACTTGAAATCTGCTGTAATGAAAATGGTATAACAAACCGGGTTTCTGGAGTACTTCACATAGCTGAAAAATGCTGTATCTCTGGTTTGTGACTCTCCAGAGTTCTTGTTTAACCCTCGATCGGTAGTATAATAGAGAACTTTGTGCCTTGCCCCAACGCGGAATCTACCTCGATCGACCCTCCATGTTTTTCTACCACAATCTGACGGGCGATCGCCAATCCCAATCCCGTGCCTTTACCAACACCTTTTGTAGTAAATAGATGGTCGAAGATTCGAGATTTCAATGATTCTGGCATTCCAGGGCCGTTATCGGCGATCGCAATTGTCACCCAATTTTTATCTATTTTGGTCTCAATGGTAATACGATTGGGATTGGCTTGAATTTCAGCAAAACTGCGTCCGAGATTCGATTCATCTAGAGCATCGATCGCGTTCGCCAAAATGTTCATAAATACTTGGTTTAATTGTCCGGGAAAACACACGATCGGCGGCAAGTTTCCGTACTCTGTGATGACTTCGATCGCCGGACGATTCTCGTTGGCTTTGAGGCGGTATTTCAAAATCGCGAGAGTGCTATCAATTCCTTCATGGAGATTGGCACTGACTTTATGTTCTGCATCGGCACGCGAAAAAGTACGGAGGCTGTTGCTGATGGATTTGATGCGCTCTGTTGCGCCTTTCATGGAATCCAATAACTTCGGTAAATCCTCAGAAATAAATTCCAGATCGATGATTTCGGCATTGTCTTGAATTGATACCGGGGGGTTGGGATAATGCTGTTGGTAAAGCGCTAAATGCCCGAGCAAATCTCGCACTTGTTCTTTACCATTGTTGGTGCTGCCGTTGAGAAATCCGAGGGGATTATTAATTTCGTGCGCTACTCCAGCAACTAAATTTCCTAGAGATGCCATTTTTTCAGTTTGAACAATCTGAAGTTGCGATTGCTCTAACTGTCGGGCATAGACTTGTGCTTGTTGGTACAATCCGGCATTTTCGAGGGAAATCGCGACTTGAGTGCAGAGGAAATTGAGGATGAGAATGCGATCGCTCGCAAACACCCCGCTGGTAAGCCGATTTTCCAGATACAAAATGCCGCGCAACTCACCTCGATCGAGGAGCGGCAAACACAGGATGCTCTGAGGTTTTTGTTGCTGCAAATAGCTGCAAATCACTGGCAAATCTGTTTTTAAATCGTCAATAACTGCGAGGGTTTTGGTATTTTTTACATACTGAATCAGCTTGAAAGGAATCTGGGAATTGTTCTCTATTGACTCCGCGCAAATCTCGGTACTTGCGGCTGTGGATATCGCGCGAAATTGCCATTCTCCATTGCTATTGGGGAGGATTAAAGCACAAATGTCGCCGCCGGAGTTTTGCAGGATAATTTGAGCGATCTGGCACAGCATTTCCTCGAATTGAATTGTGCGGGAAAGTGCTTGAGATGCTTTGATAATCGAGGCAAAATCCAGTACGGTGTTGATGGTAGAACTAGCAGAGCTGGTGCCTGTTGTTGGGGAATTAATCGAGATATGGGGAGCAATGAGAGCTGTTAGAGTTTCCAGCGGATTGAGGCTTGGTGCTGCTTGCTGGAAAATCGAGTGCAGTAAATGGGGATAGCGGGTTTCGAGGTCGTTTGTTTTGGCTTTAGCACCCCATTTGGCATAGCAGTAATAGGCCGATCGCATGTAGTTAGCAGCGACTCTTTCTTTGCCCCAATCGAGATAAAATTTGGCAGCGAGTTCGTTAGCGAGGGCTGCTTCGTGAATGTATGCGTTTGATTTGGCTCCCTTTATGGCAATGTCGTAGAGTTCGAGAGCTTCAAATTTGTTGCCCAAAACCCGATGTTTTTCTGCTGCTACTAAGTCATACTTGTGTTGGAAATTCATCGGAGCGTGCTGCGCCCAATGGTTCATTTGTGCTTGATTTGTCCTTACCTTCTCTAGCAATTGCTGTTGCCTATCTGTTTCTAAATTAGGATATGCAGCTAGGATGGCTAGAGACTGATAGAAATTAGCCTGAGCGCTTGTGAATAATCCCGCTACAGTTTTTTCGTGATTTTCTGCAACTTGTAAGTTGGCAATCGCCTGTTCCGGTTCCTCGAACAAATAACAGAGCATAGCCTTAGCTAAATAAACGTAAAATAGAGTAGTGCCATTATTTTGTTCTGACAGCATGGAAATCATCTCGAATTCATTAAATCCCTCACCGTTCAGCTCGAGTTTATTTTCACATCTATCTAGTAAATTGAGACTTAACTGCCAGCCAACTCTAGAATAACTAACGTGATAGGGCAGGCGCTGTTTTTCCAGCGATCGGACGTAATATCGATGCTTGTCTTCTACAGATTCTAGCGGTTCTCCAACAAACAAACTATTGGGACAATAATGCAAAATCGCATAGCCACCTTCTATAATTTCTCCTGATTCTAAACCATGAGAATAAGCCAAAAGCAGAGTATTAAATGTCGATCGCACCGACTCTTTCCACGGTCTAATAAAACCATTAAATGTCACCCAGACACACACCTCGTTCTTTCGATCGTGAAACTTTTCCAAAAGTCGCAAAGACAATTGACCGTAGCGGTATCCTCTATCAAAAGCTTGTAGCATACTGCCGAGAAGTAAACCACATTCAGCATAGATCTTTGGAGCTAAATACGAGTTACCGTACTCGAAACAAAGATGCGTCATCGTAAAGATAATGAGAGAATGCAATTCTGAATTCAATATATAGGTAGCACTGCTAAGCCTGCTCAAAATCGCGATCGCAGCTAGTTTATCGGGATCTGTCAGTTCGGGAAGGTCTATTAAAGCCTCAATATCCTCAACTTGTGGCGCTGCTTTATCCAATGTAATTTCCAGCATTTCTATAGCCAATAATCCTGTTTCCAAGGCAAGTTGCATCTGACCCTGAGCGGTATAAACATCAACTTGCAAGTGATATGCTTTAACCCGATCGCGCAGGTTATTTGCTTGCTGCAAAATAGTTTCTAAAAGCTCGTGGCTTAACTCAAAATTGCGATTTAGATGTGCTGCTTCTGCCTTGGCTAAATAGAGTGCTAGTGTTAATTCATATTGAGTCTGCCACTTATCTACAGCCAGCAATTCTATCCCCATTGTAAAACAACTTACAGCCGCAGCATAAGCTGTTGATGTTTGCGCTTTCTGTCCGGCTTTCAAATTTAACTGCGCTAATTCATTCCGCTCGGTTTGTTCCGTTAAAAAGTCGGCTCCAGCGTTCAACTGGCTCACAATATCAAAAAGTTTTTCTTCACGATCGATCTCGGGAGTGTTTTGCAATAACAACCGACCGATTTTGAGATGCGTCTGTTGTTTTTTCGATTCGGGAATCAGAGAATAAGCCGCTTGTTGGACGCGATCGTGCAAAAATCGATATCCGACATTGGCAGTATTGTTAATATTTTCATCGCCGCTCTCGCAGCTCAAATAAAACTTATAAACTTCGCTTTGCGGCAGGATGAATCCTTCTTGTAAAGCCTTCCACAAAGCTGCCGCCGCTTCAACTTCGGATTGTTCTGAAACAATTGCCAAAGTATCCAGATCGAAAGAGTTGCCAACACAAGCAGCAAGTTGCAAAATCTCTTGAGTTCGATCGGACAATTTCTGCAACTGTCCTGCCATAAATTCTACTACATCATCGGTGAGGGACAGCGCATTTAGTTGCACCAGATCGCAAAACCAATAGCCTTTGTCGCGATTAAATATAATATACCCATCTTCGTATAATGCTTTGAGAAACTGAGTGGTAAAAAAGGGATTGCCTCGAGTTTTGCGATCGATTAATTCTGTCAGTGGACGCGCTGCGGCTGCGTCACAATGTAACGTATCGGCAACCAACTGATTCGTATCGTCGAATGCCAGCGGAGATAGGGTAATTGTATTGATAATTGTCCCGGACTTTTTCAGTTCCTCTACTGTGACAATAAATGGGTGGTCTGGCGAAACTTCATTATCTCGATAAGCCCCCAACAACAGCAGGTAACTTTGAGCTTCCACCAGCAGTTTTATCGACTGCAGCGAGGCAGAATCTGCCCACTGCAAGTCATCGAGAAATATTACTAACGGATGTTCTTTGGTTGTAAAAATTGCTATAAATTTTTGGAACAATAAATTAAACCGATTCTGCGCTTCGGTTCCTGACAATTCTGGCGCGGGTGGTTGTTTGCCAATGATTCGTTCGAGTTCGGGAATCACCTCAATCAGAACCTGTCCGTTCTCTTTCACTGCTTGCAGGATCTGGGTTCGCCATTCGGCTAACTGCGCGTCAGATTCCGACAGCAATTGTAGCATTAAATCTTGCAAGGCTCGGACAAAAGCACTGAAGGGAATGTTGCGATTGAATTGGTCGAATTTGCCTTTGATAAAATAGCCATGTTGTCGGGTAATTGGCTTGTGAACTTCGTTAATAACTGCTGTTTTACCGATACCCGAAAATCCTGCTACTAGCATCATTTCGACCCCCCCTAGCCCCCCATCGCTAAGGGGGGGTTGGGGGGGGTTAGCAACGCGATCGAACGCTGATAAAAGTATCTTAACTTCCCGTTCTCTGCCGTAGAGTTTCTCGGGAATAATGAAGCGATCGCACAAATCCCGCGTGCCAATTTCAAATAGTTCAATTTTACCTGTTTCCTTTAATTGCTGCAGGCAAATTGCTAAGTCATGTTTTAATCCCAAAGCACTTTGATAGCGGTTTTCGGCATTCTTTGCCATTAATTTCGCTACAATTTGAGCGATCGCTTCGGGAATGTTGAATTGTGCTAGATCGGGAGGTTTTTGGGCGATGTGGCAGTGTACCAACTCCATCGCATCTTGCGACTGGAAGGGCAATTGTCCGGCTAGCAATTCAAATAATGTCACCCCCAAGGCATAGAAATCGCTGCGGTAATCAATGCCGCGATTCATCCTGCCTGTTTGTTCGGGTGCTAAATAGGCTAGCGTTCCTTCGAGTCGATCGGGATTTGTGATTTCTTGGGTTTCTTTAGGTAATAAAGAGGCGATGCTGAAGTCAATAAGTTTAACTTCTTTGGTCTCGGGATGGATGAGAATGTTGGCGGGTTTGATGTCTTTGTGAATGACTCGGTAGGCGTGCAAGTCATGCAGGATGTCGGCTAGTTGCAGGGCTATTGTCAGTAATTCTGTCAGTTCTAAGTGATGGGTTTGAGCGTACTCCCGCAAGGATATGCCGCCGCCATCTGCCATCACTAAGGCGTAACTGTTGCCGCAGGATTCGAGGCTTTCGGAACGCACAATGCCGGGGATATCTAGGTTTTTAGCAATGGTATATTGGTTGCGAAATTGCAGGAGTTCGCTGAAGGTTGGATATTCGTTGCGCAGGAATTTGATGACGACTCTTTGCTTGTCGGACTCTCGCTGTCCCCGACAGACGAGGGTTCTCGTTCCGGTGTAGATGGTTTGTTCGATCTGATAGCCCGACAATGCTGGGAGCATAATTTTTATTCCTCGATCGCACGACTTATTCTTATATTATATGAAGTGAGGCATGAGGGTGTGTGCGATCGCGATCGTTGTTAATTCTCCATACTTCTTTACTGGGAATCGATCGGCAGTTTAATAGAGAACTTTGTGCCTTGCCCCAACGCGGAATCTACCTCGATCGCCCCGCCATGTTTTTCTACTATTATTTGACGGGCGATCGCCAATCCCAATCCTGTGCCTTTACCGACAGGTTTCGTGGTAAATAAATGGTCAAATATTCGAGATTTCACATCTTCATCCATACCGTGACCGTTATCGGCGATCGCAATTTTTACGCTATTTTCTGCTACTGTCGTCTGAATAATAATCCGATTGGGATGAGCTTCAATCTCGGCAAAACTGCGTCCGGCATTTGATTCATCTAGTGCGTCAATAGCATTAGCCAGAATATTCATAAACACCTGATTGAGTTGTCCGGGGAAACATTTAATCATTGGTAAATTTCCATATTCAGCGATCGCCTCGATTTCCGGACGGTGTTCGTTAGCTTTGAGGCGGTGTTTGAGAATTAGCAGGGTGCTGTCAATTCCTTCGTGAATATTGAAAGGAACTTTGTAATCTTTATCGGCGCGGGAGAACGTTCGCAAACTGGTGCTGATATTTTTCAGGCGATCGCAGGCAATCGCCATTGAATCAACCATCTTAGGGAAGTCTTCTAAGCTATAATCTAAATCGATTTCTGCTGCATGTTCGAGGATTTCTGCACCTGGATTGGGAAAACTTTCTTGATACATTTTCAGGTGTTCGATCGGCTCGGCAACCGTAGGTTTAGATTGTTCGAGACTAGCCGAAATAAAACCTAAAGGATTGTTCATCTGCTCGCAATCGATCCGATAGCGAATAGCGGGCGATCGTTAAAAAGATGTCAAATGGGTTCTATAGGTACTGCAGGACTTGCGCGCAAAGGCCGAGAAACCGGGTTTTTCATCAGTATTAAACGCTCAAATCGAGTATTTTCGCAAAAAACTCGGTTTCTGTGGTTGGTGCGTAATACCAAATCCGGGTTACTTATCCCCTTGATGAATAAGCAGACTAATTTCTCCCCCTCTACTCCCTCCCCCCTCTCTCTATAACGGGACTGACAAACTCAGATTTAGTATAAATCCCGTACTTGATAAACTCATCATATCACGATATAGTAGTATAACACCCTCAAGAAATTAACACGTGCTTACTTCTGCCTATGTCTCAGATACCGGTTTCTGCTCTTGCTCAGGTCGCTGACTATTTCAAAGTGCTATCAGAATTGAGTCGGCTGCAAGTGTTGTGCGCGCTGAAAAGCGGTGCCAAAAATGTCAGCGAAATTATCGAAGAGACAGGGTTGGGACAAGCCAATGTTTCCAAACACCTCAAGATTTTGACGCAAGCAGGCATCGTGCAGCGACAGCCCCAAGGAGTCAGCGTTTACTATCAAATTACCGATCCAATGATTTTCGATTTATGCGAAATTGTTTGTCAGAGTCTGGAAATTCGATTGCAAGAACAATCGCAACAACTGAAAGGGCTTGACGGATTGCGTCAATTTTAATTATTGAATTCTGTAGAAAATGACTGAAGTCCTTACTACAAACAGTCAGCTAATTCTTGGGCAGTTTTGGATCTTCCCTGCAAGTTTTTAGAGGCAATTGTTCGCCACCCTTAATTAGAGTAATTCTCTGCTTGCCACGATCGACCGCAACTTCCAAACAAAAACAACCATATCCGTAACTTCCAACATTAGTTTTGATATATTCTCTGTCGTTTTTTTGCGGAATAGTATCAATTCCTGCGGCTTGATATCCCCCTTGAACTCCGATCGTCCACCGACCATCTTTATCTGTAAGATACCAATTTGCAGGCGTTGGATTGTGCAACCACCCGCAACGAGTTTCAGTTGCAATAGCGGGAAATGCAGCGATAAAAATAGATGATAAAATAGCAGGTAGGGCGAGCAACTTTATTTTCATATTGTTGGGGCGATCGATTTTTATTTAAATGCGGTTGGGTGGCGGCGGATTGATTTGTAATTTGGCAGCTATTTTTAATTTAGGTTGGCACTAGACTTTGCGATCGATCGAGCATATTCCCGAGCAAACCATTCTGCATAACGTTCGGCAGATTCAGTATCCCGGCTCCAACATCGTTTGTCTGCATGATGCCCCAGTTCGTGAAGCAGCACATCAAACAAGTAAAATCGCTTTAAGCTCGCTCGATCGAACTCTAGCCACCAGCCTGATTTACTCTGCTTCCATTGGGCCCCCATCCGTTTATATTCCTCTACAATTGTCGGTTTTGGAAGTTGTTCCCAATAGTCGCGAAACATCCAGCGAGGAAAAGCATAGAGATAAATTCGTCCAAAGTGATAACAGCCGTATCGAAAATGCTTTTTAGATACCCTAAGCTGTTTTGAAGTACCTCCTAGAAGGTAGATTCCATGCAGGGAATTGAGTAAATCTGAGGGAACGCAGCATAACAGTTCTCTCACATCTTCTGCCTCAATAGGACGAACAAAATCAGTATGTAAATCTCGTATATAGATAGGTACTACTGCTGTATCCGTTTCAATATTAAGTTCAGATCTTAAATTATAGGGAAGTGTAGAAATCTCTAGGTCAAAAGGATTGTACCGAGACCAATTTGTGTACTTGGACTCAGAATATCTGTTAGAACGTTCACTGCTACCGCGCTTTAAACCTGACATTTTCTTACCCGTAAGATAGACAACTAACTCTTACAGCGCTTTCCATTATACCTTGCTGCAGTAGGGCGGGTTTATTAATAAAACGCTAATTATTAAAACATATCTCGTAAAACCCGCCCCGACAATACCCCTACAACAATTGATGGTTCGAGTTCAACCATCAATTGCTATTTTTACAATTTGTCGATCGCCTTTTTAGCTTGGTCTGCGAGATTTTTAACCGCATCTTTGACATCTTCTGCTGCGTGGCGGGCGGCGGCTTCAGCTTGTTTTGCTTTGCCTTCAGCCTGGTCTTTCTTATTGCCCGTAATGTTGCCTAAAATTTCCTGAGCTTTGCCTTCTACATTTTTGCCGATCGCCTTTGCTCTGTCTTCTGTACTCATGATACACTCCGCTGAGTAGTTGAACGTTACAGCTAACCTAACATTCACCCAACACAAATCACCCGCTTCCTTCACATTAATTTATATTCACCATCCTATTTCTCAATAACGATCGCGAGCGGGGACGAATAACAACGATCGCGAGCGGGGACGCAAAAAATGCGCTCCTCTAAGATTCTCCAAAATTGAGAAATGCCAATTATAATTCACATCAGCTTGTTTTCAGGAATATGGGAGCAGAATGTTTCAAGGGCGATCGCGCAAGTTCGAGGCTTTCACACCAGCCTTACTCAACAAACTGCGACCGATACAAAAGTATATAGTTTGTGTATATTAATATTGCAGTTCAACCTCATAGATACTCTAAAGCAGTATAGTAATACTAATAGTTAAGAACCAAGTGATAAAGCGCTTTGGAACAAGAAGTTTTCAAATTTCCTGTCCTTGTATAGAGCTGTATCCAGAGTCAGGGTGTAGCGCGATCGCCTCCAGCGAGATTTAAGTCAAATATTCACGAGTTAACCGCTCGATCGGAAGTTCCAAGCGGTCAAATATCAATTGTTCGGGTTGCATTTATAACTGAAGTCAGTCATTGCGAGAATTACCGCAAAGTTTGAGATGCGATCGCCGACTAGATTCTAGGCTGCTTGTTGTTGTTTTACCAGCGACTAAACTGTTAAGTTTTGATGTTAATTGCTGAATTTAACCAGAAACGATCCGGCAGTATTAGTAAGTCTCTATACCGCAAACTAGCGATTTAAAAGAGCGGAGGAGTATATGGTATTCCAGCAAGGAATTTCGTTGGGTTGTAATTTCCCGAATCTCGCAAAATGCGATCGCTGCGTACTGAATTTATTGCAAACCCACCCGATCCAGGTAGAGGAGAAACGCTCTGAATTCAGTCAAATCCAGCAAATACTGAGAATCTTCAAACAAGCTTTAGATCGGGAGTGCGCGATCTGTTTGACGCTCGACGGTCGAGTGAAGTTTATGACTCAGCAAGCAGAATACTTACTGAACCAGTATTTTAACACCGCAACCCCGCACTCGCTGCCAAAACCTTTAAAAAATTGGTGCCAGCATCAGATTGCGCAACTGGCAACCGACAGCAACATTCCATGCGCCTGTTTGCCTTTGCAAATTCAGCAAGCAGAAAGACACTTAATTATTCATCTCATTCCCGATCGGATGGGGCAGCAATTTCTGCTGCTGCTAGAGGAACAAGAACCGCAAACCTTCTCCATTTCTGCATTGGAATTGTTAGGAATTACCAAACGCGAAGCCGAGGTTCTGTTCTGGATTGCCAAGGATAAAAGCAACGCCCAAATTGCTAAAGTTTTGGGTTGTCGGGAAGGAACGGTGCGCAAACATCTGGAGAATCTTTACAAAAAACTGGGAGTGCAAACCCGAACGGCGGCCGTCATGGTGGCGCTGGAAAAGTTGGGATTACTCAACGGGGAATTTGTTGCGATTTCGTCATAATCCCCTACGCCGATCTTCGTATTGTCGCCGGCGTTTATTTTTAGGAGTATGAGATTGAACGCAGTTAGAGATCGGGAGGAATTGATGAGAATTACTCCGCCTCGGATTACAGTCGATCCACCCCCAATGACGGTTGACCCTCCACCTGTCACCGTAACACCCCCCTCGTTTACAGTCACACCACCGCAAATGACTGTGACCCCACCCTCTGTCACAGTTGGGGGAAAGTCCTACACTCCACCCTCGATAACAGTGACACCACCTTCTCTTCAGGTCAATCCACCGCCGATGACCGTCGATCCGCCACCGATGACGATCGATCCACCGCCCATGACAGTTGCCCTGCCTGCGATCGATGTGGAACCGGAAGAAGAACAGACCTATGTCATTGTGAATCCACCCCCGATGACGGTCGATCCACCCCCGATTACAGTCGATCCGCCCTCTATTACAGTGAACCCTCCGCCTGTTACGGTGAATCCTCCACCACTTCAGGTTAATCCCCCTTCATTCAAAGTAGACCCGCCAGGACTTCTTCCTCCCATCACAATAGATCCACCCTCCTTTACAGTAGATCCCCCGCCCTTTACGGTGAATCCTCCGCCATTAACTGTAGATCTACCTCCAATTGCGGTCGATCCGCCTCCCATCACCATCGACCCACCGCCAATGGTCGTGAACTTTGGAGATTTCACCTGGGGTAGTTCCAAGTTCACGACTTTGGTACAGAACGGTAAACCGGAGAACCGTTTAGATATCGTCTTTATTGGCGATGGCTACACTCAAGCAGAGCAAGATAAGTTCAGGGGCGATGTCCAAAAGGCAATCCAAGCATTCCGCGAGACAGAGCCGATGAAGACTTACGATCGGCATTTTAACTTCCACCGCGTAGATGTCATCTCGCCCGAGTCAGGCACTGATAACTTATTTGCCATTCCACCCGTTATCCGTCGTACAGCACTGCACACCTTCTACTCGCCAATTGGACTGATCGACCCGCCCAATCGTCGATTGGTTGGACCCGATCCTTGGGTGAGGCAGGTTGTGAATATGTCAGGAGTTCCCTGGGACGAAATCATCGTACTCGTCAACGCACCCTGTCTTGACAGCATAGCTGGAGCAACCCTTGCCACGATGCAGATCGCATATATTTCAACACAGTCGAAGAACTTCTCAGACGTTGTAATTCATGAGGCAGGACATTCCATTGCCAACCTGATGGATGAATATGACGCTGGTCTGCCAGACATCCACTGGCCCCAAGATTGGGTACTGCCCCCTGTGCTGCCTTGGGTGAATGTTGATACCGATCCTCTCCACCCGAAATGGGAAGTTTGGCTAACGCCCGGTGTCTCCCTGCCAACTCCTACTGACGCAGCATCCGGTGCTGTTGGGGCATTTGAGGGTGCAGCTTACACAAAATCTGGTGTTTATCGTCCGCAGGCAAACTGCTGTATGAGGAACAATGGACAGCCATTCTGTGTTGTGTGTACCGAAGCCTGGATCGCATCCATCTATCGGCGTTCCCGTCTAGCAGATGGGTTCTTGCCAAGGTACAGCGAGCATGACCCGCCGTTGTGGTATCGCTCCACCCAGGAAATCAAGTTCAAAGCGCAGGTGGTTCGGAGCAATGGCATCATCAGCACGACTTGGTACACCAGGAACCAATTCCAAGCAAGCTGGCAAGAGCGTCAGCGGACTCTTAATTATGCTGATTTCAAAACTACGCTGTCGCCTGGGATGTGGCAGGTCAAGTGCGTTCTAACTGATACATCCACCTCCATTCGCACCCCTGAAGTCCGAGATCTGGCACGGCAGGAACATATCTGGAACATCATCACAACCTGACGCAATCTAACAACATTGTGAAGTTAACGAGCCATCGGTGTCGATCGATCGCTGCAAACAGTCCGGCAAAGTATAGGAGGAACGCTTCAAAGATAAGAGGGTTTTATCTTCAAATCAACACCGAATGGCAACTGCGTTTGAATGAGTAACAAAATGCGATCGCCATAATAATTCTGAAAAACTATGGAGGAATCATCGTTATGTCACCTCAAATATCTGGACTAGGTGAACCCATCAGACAAATTCCAATTGATGGAAAAATTCCCATTGGCGATCGCCTTAGACCAATAAGAGAAGCTGAGTTTGGTACTCCACTTTCTGCTCCAACTATCTTAGTAGATGGCACATTTGAAGGAGGAGGGACTTTAGGTGCTGCCTATGCAGGAGCTTTGTTAGCACTAGCCCGCAACAAGATTTGGTTTAAGCGAGTTGCAGGCAATTCTGCGGGGGCGATTACGGCATCGCTGATCGCCGCTGGTTATGATGCCAATGAGATAGATTTATTATTCACGCCTGCTGACATCCAAAAGAATCGTCCATCCAATCTCCCAGCGACTGTCAATCAAAATGCGATCGACTACAGTCGTTTTGTCGATCTTCCTACCTCAGCAGCCGACATTTCGCCAGAAACTAAGAAAAACCACCTCATCTATAAGCTAGTCAAGGGCGCAATTCTTGATGAAATTCGGGAAGCAGCAATTGACTTACCCGCGACTTCTCAAATGGTAGATGCAATTTTCAATAAAGTGCTGGCAAAACTGCCCGCCCAGGTGGGACCGTTCAACTGGACAATCCCTGGTGAGACCATACGGGTCAAAACTCCTGGCAAATTATTGGATAAGATACCCAGTCACCTTCGTCAGTATGTTGATGAGTTCGACTGGTCGATATCTAGCAAAACGATACAAGTTGGGCCATTCAATTTATCCATAACAAGCCCACAGCAGTCGTTAATACGAAATGCTATCGTTGAAGCATTGCAAGTTTATCCAACTCGTTTGTCACTTTCGCAGTTGAACTTTATCAATACCGAAGCTCTCAGAACAGAATTTGCGAACAGGTTCGTTGATGAAGCTCTCAATATCGATCCGTTCTATCGGTTATTCCTTAACTTTGTTGGTGATGGCGGTGTGTTCAAGGGGGACGAGTTTCTCAAAACGATGCGGAAACTTCTCCAAGCCAAGATCAACAAAAATCCAGTAACTTTTAAAGATTTACCGATCGATTTGGCTGTCATTGCAGCAGATACAACAGACCACAAAATGGTTATTTACTCTAAAGAGTTTTCGCCAGTATCAGATATGGAGGTTGCTGAAGCAGTGCGGCGATCGATGAGCATTCCATTTATCTATGAACCTCGCATTGATAACGGTCATGAAATTATGGACGGGGGCTTATGTGAAAATTACCCGTTCTGGATTCATCTAATTAATCAATCTGGAGAAGATGCTTCCCGCATCAAGATTGGATTCGATCTTGTCAAAGAAAAAGAGGATTCAGAAGGCTGCCCTGATAGCGTTCATCGCGCTGCAAATATTGCTGCAAACTCTAGCGGTAGTTTTGTCGATAGTATATTAGACCCACAGTTAGGTAGTCTTCCTGGAGATAACTCCGCGACATTAGTCGAAGCCAAACTGCTTCATCGCATTGCCAATGTTAACGAGACGCGGAATCAGAAGACAGCTCTTCATGATGCAATGATTGACTACTACTCAAACCATAGTTCTTTCAAGTTCTATCCAGTGGAAATCGCAGTTCGAGGGCGAGGGTTCTTCTGGCTTGACTTCAAAATCGAAAAAACCACCTACAACGGTCTATGCTGTCGGGGATGGGAAGCCACGATCGCAATGTTGAAAGAGCGATCGCTAGTTGCAGACAACGATTTGGTTACAGCGAATCCTTATAAAGAAAAAATTTGGGTGGTTCATCCAATTTCTACATAGAAGGAGAACGATTATGACTGCCCAAGTTAAAACAGTTGTGTTCAATCGGGATGGCTGGAACTACATTGCGTGGGGTATCAATGTGAGCTTTATGGTGAAATTTGATAGGAGCTTGCTTGACAAAACCCGAAAAGTATCCTTCGGTTTCATGGGAACTGATGGAGCCAAGGCGGATTCTAGTTTTGGAACTGGGCCTGCTGAGATTGAGTTATCTACTGTCGAGACTCTCCCTTGGGGCGGAGTTCAGATCGAGGGTGCGGCGGGAACTCAGGTCACATTCACCTATGTCCCTTTGTAGTCAGATCTCTTGTAACTTCTGTAATTGCTCAATAACCGTTCGTAATTGGACTGGCAACTTCGATGATTCTTGTGACTTCAACATTTACATCCTTGCTTAAAATTTTCGATCGCCCGTTGAGGAATTAAACTATGAACAAGCAGCACTCAGAAAGCAACCTAAAACGCGATGGCGAGCTAATTGGTTGCTGGCAAAACGATCGAGAAGTTTTGCAAATAAATGAAGATGGGACGCTTAATTACAGGGGACAAACATACCTCTATTTTGCTCAAAACAATATCCTCACCCTCATCCCGCTGAGCAACGCATCTCAAACTCCTTACCAACAAACAGGCAATATTCTCAAGCTGCTCGTCAACGGGCAAGAGGTAACATTCGCGCGACAAACAACGAGCGATCGAAATAGAATGGGAACCGATCGCACCGACGATCGAACTTTAGAAAATTCCGGTTTGACATCTGGAAATTCTCACCCGATAACCAGCGCGATCGCGGGCGTTTGGGTTGGTGAAGAAACATCTCTAGATCCCTCCTATTACATGAGCTATACGCGCTATTTAATTCTTTATCCAGACGGCTCAGTTGGTTTTGATAAGGCTGAAGGCGGTGCATCGTACAATAAACTTAGCGAATGTTTCAGTTATTTCTCAGCTAGCCCTACGCAAAATCGGAACATTTTTGGACGCTGGGAAACTGATGGAATCAATATCCTAATCTATTGGAGAAATAACACGGTATGGCAGGGACAAGTCGATCTAAATAGTGGCAGGATGGTGATGTTTGGTGTCGGCGCGATCGATGAAGGCTCGAATGTTATGTTTGAACGAAAAGTATATGGATAAATTTAAAATCTCACCTGCGATCTAGCAAACTCAAAAGTTAAGTTTTGTAATTAATTGGTAAGTTTAAACAAAAGTAATCAAGCTGTGGGAATTTGTTGCGATTTCGTCATAATTCCCTACGCGGATCGTCGTATTGTCGCCGGCGTTTATTTTTAGGAGGATGAGATTGAGAGCTGTTATTTAGCTTATGGGAAGGAAACTTAGAAAAATTCCAGTAAGGCTAGGATTCGGGAGAACCCATCATATCACTAGAACAAAAATTAGGAGGAAGCTATGGGACGTTCAAACACCATTGATGAGCAAGCCAAAGTAAATGCAGAATTTCAGAAGTATATTGACGAGCAAACTGCAAACCTCGATCGGATGGCCCTGGAGGCTAAAACACAAATCGCTGCTACAATCGATTCTTATTATCGGGAAGCAAAGTGTACTGATGCAGCTCCGCTGATTCAAGGTAGTTACCAGCATTTGGCTACTGCTTCTGAGTGGTCGCTCGACAGCTTATCTAAGATGATAGATAGCCTGAAAAATAGCATTTTCGGCGCTCCAGCTCCAGAGGGCACTACAGCAACACCTCAATCATCCGAATTGGCTAAAAACGTTGCTCATTTGTCGGAGATGAATCTATTAATTATGGGTGCCGCCTTCAATGCGATCCAAGGCATTATGGCTGGGTTTTCTGCATCCACCCAGACGGGCGTTAAGAAAGACTTCGCTACCAAGCAACTTGCACCTGGATTGACCTTATTCTTGTGCGTGATAGACAACCAGTACTTCAGAGCGAGTTTTACTCGTAACGATACGATTTTGCAAACGGCCTACATTTTTGATACAAGGTTTTCGATTCAGCAGGCAGGTAGTATTGCCAAGTTCAACCAAGTGCAAGCACTCATAGCTGCGCAAGGTGCATCCCAAGCAATACTTGCTAAGTTTGACGATGCAGTTAGTAAACTCGATCCTGCTGATGATAACTTCGATGCGAAGTATGCAAGATACAACACAAGTATGAACCAGATAAATGCTCAGATTAAGACCTTACAAGAGCAGATAGATGCTTTATCAAAGAAGCAAATGGAAGCTTTGAAGCAAAAGCGAGTTGAAGCTTTGAGACAAAAACAGCTTGCCAATAAGGCTTTCGATTCTTTTGACAAAAAATCTTCCTCGGAAACGCCTGCATCATTGTCTTTCAAATTCGGTGTAAATTCATGTGGCACTTTGATGAAGGAGGTAGAAATATCAACAACAGTTAATCTGAGCCAAGATAACAGCAAGCCAAGAATATTAGGAGAAGCTGTAAACGCAAGGAGCGTTTTGATTCGAGACGGTGAGAGTCAAGATATCGATCTTAGAGATTCTCGTGCGATGACAATTACAGCTAAGGGAGGTACTGCAACAGTTTATCTCGATAAAAAAGTGGGTGATACTTTCTGGAGTGCAGTCAAAACGACAGCAGTTATACGCACATCAGACGGTTTTGCTCTACGCAATAATCCTTTCAAGGTTAAAGACCGCACAACTGATGTGATTAATAAATTTGAAGATCTTGACTCAGAGCAGATCCGAGTTACTGTTAAGAATGCCGATATCACAGTAGGCTATTAAAAGGCGATTGACGCTCCTGTAGTGACTGTCTTGATTGCCAAGTATTTGGGTTTCTGTGCCAACCCAAATACTTGGCCGTCTCAATGGCTCTCCCAAAGTTAAGTTGATAATTTAATCAAGTAAGGTGCGCAGTGCGCACCCCCAAACCATCAGTAAGGTCGCACTGCGCACCCCCAAACCATCAAGCGCACGCGCCAGTCCTGTTACCAACAATTGATGTTGCGCGTCGAGCATAAAGCACAAAAATTTTAGCCGATCTATACATGGAATTAATTATTTTTATCGGCTTGCAAGCGTCGGGGAAAAGCAGTTTCTTCCGCGCTGATTTTGCAGCGACACACGAACTCGTTAGTAAAGATTGTTTTCGGAATAATAAAAATCCTGCCCGCAGGCAAACCTCTTTAATTGAAACTGCGCTAAAAGCAGGAAGTTCTGTTGTTGTAGATAATACTAACCCAACGATCGAAGACCGCGTTTCTCTAATTGAATTGGGGCGATCGTACAATGCTGAAATTATCGGTTATTACTTTGAATCGCACCTAAAATCTTGCTGGGAACGCAACCAACAGCGCCAAGGAAAAGCGAGAGTTCCCGATGTCGGAATTTACGCGACAATGAAAAAATTAACCAAACCTTCCTATGCCGAAGGATTCGATAAATTATTTTATGTTAGTATTGCGGGTGACGGTAATTTTCAAGTAAGCGAGTGGCAGGAATAACGGGGACGATCGCAATACAATAAACGTAAGGTGCGCGCTGCGCACCCTAGGTCCTCAACAAGCTGGCGAGAAACCGGGTTTCTTGCGGGTAATACACGCTTTTGTGGAGAGTATGAGCCAGAAACCCGGTTTCTGACATTGGTGCCTGATGTCAGATCGATCGCTCCGAACCTAATTTATTTTTACTAAATATCTAATACAATAAAGAAACTAAAGGATAACCTATAAAAAATGGATAGCGATAAGTTTGAACAAAAAATGCGATCGCTCGAATATTTTCACGAGTTGCGGGTGTTACCGGGCGCTTGGACGGTAATTCGCGTTGACGGTCGCAGTTTTTCCCGTTTCACCGCATCTCAATTTGAAAAGCCGTTCGATATTCAATTCCATAATTTAATGGTACAAACTGCCAAAGCGCTATTAGAAGAACTTCAAGGAATTTACGCTTATACAGAAAGCGATGAAATTTCGATCCTGCTGCCTCAAAATTGGGATTTGTTCGATCGCAGTTGGGAAAAAATTGTTTCGGTTTCTGCCAGCATCGCCAGCGCTACGCTGACTCATGCCGCCCAAACAATCGTGCAGTTTGACAGTCGCGTTTGGCTGGGTGCAAATAAATCCCTGGTTGTGGATTATTTTAATTGGCGTCAAGCAGATGCTGCGCGCTGCGCTTTGAATGGTTGGTGTTATTGGACATTGCGCAAAGCTGGTGCAAGTGTTGGCAAAGCTACTTCTGCGCTGGAAGGCAAATCTGTGGGATTTAAAAATGAGTTGCTATTTCAACACGGAATTAATTTTAACGATTTACCCGCATGGCAGCGCCGGGGAACGGGTTTGTACTGGGAAATTTACGAAAAATCAGGCTACAATCCCATTGAAAAAACAACAGTCGTCACGCAGCGGCGGCGGATTAAAGTAGATGATGAATTGCCTATGAAAGAAGCTTATGGGGAATTTATCAGTCAGTTTCTAGAAAAGGGGTAGTATACCCGGATTTGGTATTATATTTTGGTTCGCGATCGCAACCGAACAGCAAAAGTCTAGCTGAGTAATATCACCGGCATTACACAAACAAAATTCGGGAAGTTACAATTGATTCAGTAACTTCCGGTATTTCAAACCTAACTCAACAAATGCTGGAAGAATGGCTCTTTAAAAAATAGCAACTATACGAGTTGATTCTCAGTTAAATCAAGCCACAATTTTTACAATTCAACTCCCCACCGCAACTCAGTCAAGAAAGCTCATTAAAGAAATATCGAAAGCCAACTACGATCGCCATCACACTAACTACCGCATACTAGCCAGTATAACAGAAGAAAAAACTGTACGATCGAGGATTCACAATCATGACTGCAGCGTTGTTTGGCGATCGAATCGGGCAAACCATTTACACCGGGACGAAAACCCTAGTTTATCGAGGACAGCGAAAGCCCAACTGCCAAAGAGTTGCCATTAAATTGCTCCGCAACGAATACCCCACTTTTGCCGAACTGTTGCAGTTGGACGATCGACATACTATTAATTCAAATCCTGCAGAAATTAGATCAAAATTTTGTCATACCAAATCTGGGTTAATTATCTCCAATTGTAGGGCAGGTTGTAGGGACCAGGCAGTGCCCATAAGTGTCAACTTAACTTCAACCCTATTCAGAGACTGCTGGTGGAACCTTTAAGTTTCGATCCCCCCTAACCCCCCTTAAGAAGGGGGGGACTGGAACGCTCTCAAAGTCCCCCTTCTTAAGGGGGATTTAGGGGGATCTAGACTCAGGTAAACACGATATTTATCAAGGTTTCATTATCGTTCGCAAAGATATCAAACCAGCTAACATTCTCATCCATCCCGCGATCGAACAAGTTAAATTAATCGATCCATTCTCCCCTCTCTACTCTTCCGATCTTACCAATCATGTCTCAATCTTTAACTCATCAGAAAACGCAAAACAATTCTCTGTTGTTATCTCTCAAAAAGAGCCAGTTGCAGGAGATTTTAGCCGCGTCTTTAGATGCGATCGCACTTGCGGACGATCGGGGATGCTATCTAGATGTCAACCCCGCAGCCTGCGAACTATTTGGGCTAGAAAAACAGCAACTTCTCGATCGCAGCCTCTCGGATTTTGCAGAACCTGGGTTTGATTTTCAACAGGTACTGCTGCAATTTCAGCAACCAGAAACAGGGCGGCGCGAGTTGAAAATAGTGCGGGCCGATCGAGAAATTCACCTAGTAGAATACACGGTACAGGTAAACTTTTTACCTGATTGCCACCTGCTAGTAATGCGAGATATTACGCGGTGCCACCAAGCAGAATCGCAAGTCCGAGAACTTACCCAGCAACTCCAAAAAACCCAAGCTCGATTAAACGAACTTAGCATTGACCTCGCAACACCAACCACCTCAATAGCAGCAACTACCCGCGCAGAAAATCAGCGCTTAGAAGAAATTACCCGCCACATTCCCGGCGCTATTTATCAGTTTCTGATGCGCCCCGATCGAACTTTTGAGTTTCCCTATGCCAGTGAAAGGATGGGCGAGATTTATGGGGTTTCTCCCGAAAAAATTCAAGAGGATGCCTCTAATGTTTTTTCCTTTATCCATCCCGATGACCTCGATCGCGTGAATCGATCGATTGTTGAATCTGCCGAACACCTTACCCCTTGGTATTGCGAACATCGAGTGTGTTTTCCCGACGGGAGAACTCTCTGGTTGCTGGGCAATTCCCTACCGCAACGAGAACCCGATGGCAGTATCGTTTGGCACGGTTACATTTACAATATTAGCGATCGTAAAATCGCAGAAATCGCCCTGGCTAAAAGTGAAGAAAAGTTCCGCAGCATCATTGAAAATCTCAACGATCTGGTTTATATCATCAATCCCGATGCTACCTTCGAGTATGTGAGTCCCAAATTTAAAGAGATCGTGGGATTTGAAGTAGCAGACTTGTTAAATCAGAATTTTGCTGAGTGGGTTCACCCCGAATATTTATCAATTTGCGCGAGTGCTTTGCAGCGCTCTTTGCAAGGTGAAAAAGTGCAGGACATTGAATATCGAGTCCTGCATCAAGATGGCAACTATTACTGGCATTCCTCAAATTTATCGGCTCTCAAAGATGAAAACGGGCAAGTTATTTCCTGTTTGGGAGTAGCGCGTTACATCCACGATCGCAAACAATTTGACAGCGAACTTTACCAATCGCGGGAACTGTTGCGATCGATCTTGGACAACCTGCCCCAGGCGATTTTCTGGAAAAATACCGACAGTATTTTATTGGGCTGCAATCAATATTTTGCTGAAGTATTTGGCTGCAATTCTCCAGAAGAAACCATCGGCAAAACCGATGATGATTTTTGGATTAATAGAGAAGCAGCCGAACGCCATCGATCGAGCGATCGTCAAGTTATGGCAAGCAATCGTCCTTTATTGAAATCGATCGAAATCACAAACAATTCAGATGGCAGTCAATCTTGGTTTGAAATTACGAAAGTGCCGCTGCACGATCGCAGCGGAGAGGTAATCGGAATTTTAAGCGTACTTGATGATATCACCGATCGCAAACAAGCTGAAGCAGTTTTGCGTCGCAGCCAGCAGCAATTGGAACTCGCCCTCAGCGCGGCCCAAATGGGAGTTTGGTATTCGGATATGGCAACCAGAGTCATTACCTTGACACCAGAAGCAGAAAAAATCTTCGGATTAGAAATCGGTACGTTTGGGGGTAAGATGCAAGATTTTCTAGACAGGTTGCATCCAGATGAACGCGAACGAGTGATTGCGGCTTTACAACGCGCGATCGATGGAGAAGAAAAATATCAAATCGAGTATCGAATTATCTTTCCAGATGGTAGCATTCACTGGATTGAGGCACAAGGAGATGTGTTGCGAGACGATCGGGGCAATCCCACTGCGACGATCGGAGTTGTTAGGGATATTAGCGATCGCAAAGAAGCTGAAATAAAGCTAGCAGCATCGCAAGCAGAATTAATGGCACTATTTAACGCCATGCAAGATGTAATTTTTGTCATGGATGCAGGGGGACGCTATCTCAAAATAGCTCCCAGTTCCGCGCCTCTATTATACAAACCTTCCGAGGAAATCTTAGGCAAAACGCTCCACGAAGTCCTACCTCAAGATCGAGCAAATTTGTTCCTCAATACCATTCGCCAAGCTATTGCCGGTCGATGTTTAACGCAGTTGGAATATACTTTACCTGTAGGCGATCGTTTAGTTTGGTTTGATGCGATTATTTCTCCCATGTCTGAAGATCGAGTTGTTTGCGTGGCAAGGGATATTAGCGATCGCAAGCATCAAGAACAATCTTTGCGCTTAATTGTTGAAGGTACTGCCGGGAAAACAGGTCAAGAATTCTTTAAAAGTTGCGTTCAATATCTCGCCCAAGCATTAGAAGTCCGTTATGCTTTGATTGCTGAAGTTGTTGGTGAAGAAAAAACGATGGCAAAAACTCTCGCTTTTTGGGCGGGCGATGGCTTTGGCGATAACCTTACTTACAATTTAGCAGGCGGACCCTGCGATAGTGTTTACACGCAAGCTAACTTGTGCGTCTACCCAAATTCACTGCAATCCTTGTTTCCTGAATCTCCCGTTATAGTTGACCTCCAAACTGAAAGCTATGCTGGTTTGCCGATCGTCGATGCCGGTGGCAATTCTTTGGGTTTGCTCGCAGTTTTAGACACCAAACCAATAGTAAAAAACCTCGAGATTTTGTCAGCCATCTTGAAAATATTTGCTACCCGCGCGGGTGCCGAAATCGAGCGGATCGCAGCAGAATCAGCAGTACAGCGATCGGAAATTCAACTGCGCCAACAAACTGAAGAATTAGCCAAAACGATCGCCAAGCTGCAAAATACTCAAACTCAGTTAATTCAAGCCGAAAAAATGTCCAGCTTGGGACAGTTGGTAGCGGGAATTGCCCACGAAATTAATAACCCCGTCAGTTTTATTTACGGCAACCTGCAACCTGCTGCTGATTATGCCAGCGATTTAATTAAGCTAATTCAACTTTACCAAGAACATTATCCGAGTCCGCCCCAAGCAATTTCGGATTTTATCGCACAGATCGACTTTGAGTATCTGGCTGATGATTTTTATAAATTGCTACAATCCATGAAAATTGGAGCTACCCGAATCAGCACTATTGTTAAGTCTTTGCGGACTTTTTCGCGCCTGGATGAAGCAGAAATTAAAGAAGTGGACATTCATGAAAATCTCGAAAGTACCTTGACTATTTTGCAAAATCGCTTGCACGGTTCCTCAGACAATTCCAACATTTCAGTAGTCAAAAATTACGGCAAGCTACCTTTAATTGAATGTTATGGAGGTTTGTTAAATCAAGTTTTTCTTAATATATTTATGAATGCAATTGATGCCATCGAAGAAAAGAGAGCGAGCTTAAAATCCCCAGAAAAGTTAGATTATTTTGGTAAGATAACGATCGCAACTTCGCTATTGTTGCCCGATCGAGTGAGTATTTCCATTCGCGATAATGGTTGCGGCCTGAGTTCGGAGGTTCAAGAAAAAATATTTAATCCATTTTTTACAACTAAACCTGTGGGTAAAGGTACGGGGATGGGTTTAGCAACTGCCTATCAAATTGTGACTAAAAATCATCGGGGCGATTTGCAGTGTTTTTCGACACCCGGAGAAGGAACAGAGTTTGTAATTTTATTGCCCCTTTCAACCCTAACCGATCGCGCGGGGATAGAACAATCGCCATCGCACAGATGATAAATATGGGCGTAGCGTTGTCTGGTTATCAGCTCGAACCAAGGGTTTACACGGGAACGAGAACCCTAGTTTATCGAGGAGAGAGAGCGCCCGACAACCAAAGACTCGATCGAGCAACGAAAAACTGACCCCATCCAATGATTTAATTGTATTAGACTGACGCTTTATGGCGTATTTTCTAGCCCTGAGATTCCCCCAAACCCTCTTTGAAGATTATAAGTATTGTGAAGCACTCTCTAGTTCTGTTTGATGTTTGCTCGCAGGAGTTACGCATGAGTAACGTATTTTTGTCATGGCGATGGCGAGCGCAAAGCAATTGCAGCCTCTATTTCCCCCGGATGCCTTAGGAATTTGATAAGTAGGGCGCGCACCGCGCACTTTACCGCCCATAGTTGCGTATTTTCTAAGTATTATTAACAGGTAGAGTCCTGGAAAGCAGCGGTGTTATCGGTTGAAATACGAACTGTTCGAGGCTAAAATATAGGTAAGTTTACAGGCGAGATATCTCGATACCTCCCGTGCTAGCTAAATCAAAAATATGAAAAAAAAAATAAATTCGATCGGCGATGCAGCCCAAAAATCTTGGCATGAAACTGCGGATGCTTGGGGTGACAGGCCCCCTCTACCGGGATATCAAATTACCGAACAACTGTACGCGGGTTCCAGAACTTTAGTTTATCGAGCAATTCAGGAGTCTAACCGCCAGCCAGTAGTTTTGAAGTTGTTGCGCAACGAAATGCCCACTTTTAGCGAATTGGTGAAGTTTCGCAACCAGTACGCGATTATGCGTAGAATTGGTGACACAAGTAAGAGTAACATCATATCGGGAATTATCCAAGCATATAGTTTAGAACATTGCGGCAACGGCTACGTTCTGGTGATGGAAGATTTTGGCGGGATTTCTCTATCGCAATTTACCCAAAAACAGCCGCTAGAAATTGCTGCATTTCTAGACATTGCCCTACAACTCGGGGATATCCTGCACCACCTGTACCAACACCGCGTTATTCATAAAGATATTAAACCAGCTAACATTCTGATCCATCCAGAAACCAAACAAGTCAAATTAATTGACTTTTCCATCTCGTCACTTTTACCAAGAGAAACTCAAGAAATCAAAAATCCCAACTTTTTAGAAGGAACCATCGCCTATTTATCGCCCGAACAAACCGGACGCATGAATCGCGGCATAGATTATCGCAGCGATTTTTATTCTTTGGGAGTGACATTCTTTCAACTGTTGGCGGGTCAACTGCCCTTTCAGTCCGACGATCCGATGGAGTTGATTCACTTTCACCTGGCCGTACCAGCAATTAGAGTCGATATGGCGAATCCAAAAGTACCAGCGATGCTGGCGCAAATTGTAGCGAAATTGATGGCAAAAAATGCCGAAGATCGCTATCAAAGTGCCTTGGGATTGAAGCACGATTTAGAAATTTGTTGGCAGCAGTGGCAGGAAACCGGAACAATAACTGAGTTTGAAATCGCACAAGAAGACAGGTGCGATCGCTTCATTATCCCCGAAAAACTCTACGGCAGACAAACTGAAGTTGCTGCATTACTGGCTGCGTTCGATCGCGTAGCGTCTGGGAAGGAGAATCGCGTCGCTAACGGGAGCAGCCAACTGATGCTAGTTGCAGGCTTTTCTGGCATTGGCAAAACCGCCGTCATCAATGAAGTTCACAAACCAATTGTGCGCCAGCGCGGCTATTTTATCAAAGGAAAATTCGACCAATTCCAACGCAACATTCCCTTGGGGGCTTTTGTCCAGTCTTTCAGAGATTTGATGGCACAATTGTTGGGAGAAAGTAGGGCGCAAATCGAACAATGGCGCAGCAAAATCCTGCAAGCTGTCGGCGAAAACGGACAACTTATTATTGACGTAATTCCCGAACTCGAACGGATTATTGGCAAACAGCCCCCTGTACCGGAATTATCCGGTAGTGCGGCGCAGAATCGGTTTAACTTATTGTTCCAAAATTTTATTAAAGTTTTTACTGCAAAAGAGCATCCGTTGGCGATATTTTTGGATGACTTGCAGTGGGCTGATTCGGCATCACTTTCTTTGCTGAAACTGTTATTGAGCCAAACGGAAACAGAATATTTGCTAGTGCTGGGTGCCTATCGAGATAATGAAGTTTTTCCGGCGCACCCGTTGATGCTGGCGCTGGAGGAAATCAAAAAAACACGAGCAACAATTAACACAATTACCCTAACAGCTCTGAATAATGCAGATCTCAATCATTTGGTAGCAGATACGCTAAAATGCTCGACCAAATTAGCGCAACCATTGACAGATTTAATTTATCAGAAAACCAAAGGAAATCCGTTTTTTGCTACGCAATTTCTCAAGGCATTGTATAACGATCGCCTGATTGCATTCAACCCCCATCAGTCCCTCACTCCCATGTCATCCCGCGCTAGTTCCTTCAATGCTCTTAACCCGCCCAACGGACTGACTACCTTTGGTAAGGGGGGAAGCGCAAGCGGCTGGGAATGCGATTTAGCGCAGGTAAAAGCCGCCGCCCTCACCTCGGATGTGGTGGAGTTTATGGCAGCACAGTTGAAAAAATTGCCTGCCAAAACTCAGGAATTCCTGAAGTTAGCCGCTTGTATTGGCAACTCTTTCGATCTAGCAACATTGGCAATTGTTGCAGAAAAGTCGCTAGTTGATGCGGCTGCCAATTTGTGGGCAGCATTGCAGTCAGGCTTGATTTTGCCAGTTAGCGAAACTTACAAATTCTTCCAGTCCGAAGTTGCGGTTTCGACTCAGGAAATTTTAGTGCCCTATCGGTTTTTGCACGATCGCGTCCAACAAGCGGCTTATTCTTTAATTCCAGACGATCGGAAACAGGCAACTCACCTGCAAATCGGACGACTTTTACTTAAAAATACTCCCCCTACCGAGAGGGATGAGAAAATTTTTGAGATCGTTAACCAATTGAATCGCGGGATAGAACTAATTCGCGAACCAGCCCAACGCGATGAATTGGCACGGTTGAATTTTGCCGCCGGCAGCAAAGCTAAAGCTGCTACTGCTTGTGCTGCTGCTGCGAAATACTTTAAGATCGCGATCGAACTTTTAGGCACAGATAGCTGGAACCGTCAGTATGACTTGGCGCTAAATTTTTATCTAGCAGCAGCCGAGGCAGAATATCTCAACTCTAATTTTGCCCGAGCTCAATTACTGACTGAAATTGCCCTGCAACATCCGAAAACTCTGTTGGAACAAGCGAGAGTATACGAGGTAAAAATTCATGCTTATATAGCTCAAACCCAGTTACAAAAAGCAATTGATACAGGATTTCACGTTCTGGAAATGCTAGGGGTCAAACTGGAAACAGAAAGTCCTGAAATACAGACAATTCAGGAACTCGCCGACTTGCCAGAAATCACCGACCCGCAGAAACTAGCAGCATTGCGGATTTTGGATTTGATGGGTCGCGCTGCTTATATTACAAATCCGCTACTTTCTTATCAGGTAGTTTGTACAGAAGTCAGTCTTTGTATCAGCTCTGGAAATTCGCCGATCGCCACTTATATTTATGCATTTTACGGCTTGATGTTGTGCGGAGTCAAGGAAAATTTTGATGCTGGCTATCAATTTGCTTTACTGAGTCTGAGGTTAATCGATAAATTTCATAGCCCGGAAGCCAAATCAATTGTCTTCGGTCTGTTTAACGGTTATGTCAGGCATTGGAAAGAACATATTAGAACTACGCTCGAACCATTGAAAGAAGCTTTTTCCGGCGGGATTGACAGCGGTGAATTAATATATGCCGGCTACAGCATTCTCAACTATTTCGCCCACTTATTTTTTGCGGGAGAACCTCTAAATGCAGTCGAGCAGCAGCAGCAATATATCGATTTACTGCACAAACAAAAGTTAGAATATCATGTCAATTACGCTAGAGTATGGCAGCAAACCAGCTTAAACTTATTAGGTTGTGCTGCCAATCCAGCAATGCTAACCGGGACTGTCTTTGATGAAACCGAAATGCTGCCAACTCTGAGCGAGCAGAATAACGGCACAACACTATTTGTGATTTATGTGGTGAAATCTTTGCTTGCCTATCTATTTGAAGAACCAGAGTTAGCGCTCGCCAGCGCACAAGAAGCAGCAAAATACCAACAAACCGCAACTGGTATGTTGCTTACTGCCCAACACAACTTTTACTATTCTCTAGCTTTGTTAGCTAACTATCCCCGCACAGCGCAGCAGGAGCAAAACGCTTGCTTGGATCTGGTTGTAGCGAATCAGATCAAAATGCAAATGTGGGTGCATCACGCACCAATGAACTTCCTGCACAAATGGCACCTCATAGAGGCAGAAATACTGCGGATTTTGGGCAAAAAAGCTCAAGCTATGCAACTCTACGACCTTGCCATTTCGGGAGCAAAATCAAACGAATACATCCAAGAAGAAGGATTGGCAAACGAACTCGCAGCTAAGTTTTACCTCGAATGGGGCATCGAAAAAGTCGCCTCCGTCTACATGCAAGAAGCCTATTATTGCTACGCCCGATGGGGAGCCAAAGCCAAAGTTGAAGATTTGACAGCCCGCTACCCGCAACTGCTGAGTCCTATTTTGCAACGATCGCTGCTTAACGAGATCTCACCCATCACCTCTTCAATTAACAGTCTGGTTTCCCTGCAAAAAACAGTCTCCAGCACTTCTAATTCGATCTCTAACCTGCTCGATCTCGCTACTGTTCTGAAAGCAGCTCAAACACTTTACAGCGAAATTCATATTGATAAATTACTTGCTAATTTAATGCAAGTGATTGTGGAAAATTCGGGAGCAGATAAAGCGGCTTTATTGCTCGATCGAGACGGCGACTTAGAAATAGTTATCAAGTATTTAGATAATGCCATTCAGTTATTATCTCCTGAGCCTGTAGATGAATGCGAGCATTTACCCACAGCCGTGATTCACTATGTCGAACGCACTATGCTAACCGTCATTACCGATGATGCTCAAACTCATCCCAGCATAGCGAGAGATCGCTATTTCACCCAATACCAACCCCAAAGTTTGTTGTGCACTCCCATTCTCGGTCGAGGCAAACTAATTGGCGTATTGTATCTCGAAAACTCCCTCACCACCGGGGCATTTACTAGCAAGCGCGTCGAGTTGTTAAAATTTCTCTGTTCCCAAGCTGCAATTTCCTTAGAAAATGCTCGGCTCTACCAACAATCCCAAACTTATGCCCGACAGCTAGAACAATCTCTCCAGCAACTACAAATTAGTGAAGCCCGCTATCGTTACCTGACAACTGCTACCTCCCAAATCGTCTGGCTGGCGAGTCCCCAAGGAGAAAACCTCGATACAGTTCACTGGAGGGCATACACCGGGCAAACCGAAGCAGAAGTTAAGGGAACGGGATGGCTCAGGGCGCTGCATCCCGACGATCTGGAACGCACAACTCAAGTTTGGCTGCAAGCATTTGAAACAAAGAGCTTCTACGAGACAGAATATCGGATTCGCGGAGCTGATGGAATTTACCGTTACTTTGCCGTCCGAGGAGTTCCCGTCCTCGGAGAAGATGGCAGCGTCAAGGAATGGGTTGGAACTTGCAACGACATCGACGCCCGCAAACGTGCCGAAGATGAACTGCGCCACAAATCCCAGCAATTAGAAAACACGTTACAAGAACTTCAAACCATGCAACTGCAACTGGTGCAGAAGGAAAAAATGTCGGCTTTAGGCAATTTAGTAGCGGGCGTCGCCCACGAAATCAACAACCCAGTTGGCTTTCTGGCTGGCAACATTCGACCTGCCCTCGATTATATCCAAGACTTGTTTGGCTTAATCGATTTATATCAGGAAAAATACCCCCAACCCGATGCAGAAATTGCCGCTGAAATCGCAGCGATCGATTTAGATTTCCTGCGGGAAGATTTACCGAAATTGCTAGTTTCCCTACGAACGGGAGTCGATCGCATTGCCAACATCAGCACTTCTTTGCGCACTTTCTCCCGCGCCGATAGCGATACTCCCGTGAAGTTCAACTTGCATGAAGGACTCGACAGCACGATTTTGATTCTCAAACACCGCCTGAAAGCTAACCAACACCGTCCCGAGATTCAAATCATCAAAAACTACGGTCAGCTACCGCAAGTCAAATGCTTTGCCGGACAGTTAAACCAAGTATTTATGAATATTTTGGCAAATGCGATCGATGCCCTAGAAGAATCGCATTACGGATGCAGTTTTGAGCAGATTGAATCTCGGGGAATTTGGATTGCCATTACTACTCAATGGCTGTCAGAACGCCAAGCAGTTTGCGTGAGAATTCAAGACAACGGTCGGGGAATTTCCGAGACAGTTAAGGACAAGATTTTTGACCACTTATTTACCACGAAACCTGTCGGTAAAGGCACAGGATTGGGATTGGCGATCGCCCGTCAAATCATTGTCGAAAAACATGGCGGGGCGATCGAAGTTAATTCGGAAATCGGCAAAGGAACAGAGTTTGTCATCTGCTTGCCAAAAATTTAACAAGGTTTTTGAGCAAGTTCAAACTTGATTTTGCTCTCGATATCTGGATAAATCTTTTTTAACTCGTTTGTCAGATGGTCGGGATGATATCCGTGGTCTACGATCGCTCGTGGCGGCAGCCGATCGCTCGTGGCGGCAGCCGATCGCTCGTGGCGGCAGCCGATCGCTCGTGGCGGCAGCCGATCGCCCGTGACGACAGCCGATCGCCCGTGGTGGCAGCCGATCGCTCGTGACGGGCGATCGTGAAAAGATGTCAAATGGGTTCTATATTTATCCAAATTCCTGCCTAAATTTTTCATAATGTTTGGAGTAATATCGTGTCCGGTAGCATCAGTTTAGATATAGGTCGATCGCCCGAAAATTATATTAAAGTTGTTTTCAGATAGGACTGCGGTGTTTTCACCCGAGCTTAAATTAGTCAGCAAACGATCGCTATCGATCGAGTAAATTTAACTGCACAACATCACAGTTGAGGCTGTCGAATTTCCTAGGTCAACTGTTAACTATCGTTCTGACATCTACCACGAGAAGTATCTTTTTCAAAACATTGCAACAGATTTAGTAACCTGCAATACATGTGGATCTGGTGCGCATTGCATACCCTACAATTTGAACGATCGTGTAATTCCTATTTTCTATATCTGAATTCCTTGCACCCTGCAATTTGCTAGCTCGATCGCATAAAAATTACGTATAAATCTATCGTAAATTAACATTTATTTAAACTTTGTTACTGTTGGTAACGAGTTATAATCCAATCGTTTACATGAAAGAGATGGAGTCAAAATTCCCAAGAGCGCACAGAACAAAATAATTGCGATCGTACTTTCGGCCTAACTTCCCAACTGAGAGTTTGCATCTGTGTCAACAACTGTGTCAACAACCGGGGTTCTGGCAAAAAATATAGCACCAAACTCTATATTTGAGTGCAGCAAATCCGTTTGTCCGAGCAGAACGATAATCCTGAAAAGCTCAGTTTTGACTGAGTTATTGCACCATTCTCAATTAGCATCAAGAAACCGGGTTTCTGGCGATAAATATAGGTTTAGAGGCAGAATATTTGCGAGAAACCCGGTTTCTGACATTGGTGCAAGATGTCAGTTTTGAACAACTTTCCGAAACAATTTTTCGGAAACAATTAACCACACAAACCACAAAAACTCAGGAGTCAATAACTGATGATGGTAGGAACCACCAAGATCCCGCAATTAAAGCCGCTTTCCAACTCGGAACTACACAAAATGAACGCCTACTGGCGGGCAACAAATTATCTATCCGTCGGACAAATCTACCTCCTCGACAACCCGCTACTCAAAGAACCCCTCAAACTCGAACAAGTCAAACCCAGACTTCTGGGACATTGGGGCACCACTCCAGGCCTCAACTTCATCTACGTTCACCTCAACCGGATTATCAAAGCCCAAGACTTAAACGTCATCTACATCGCAGGTCCCGGACACGGCGGGCCGGGCTTGGTGGCCAACACCTATCTCGAAGGCACTTACAGCGAATATTACCCGAACATTTCCCAAGACGCAGAGGGTATCAAGCGGCTGTTCAAACAATTCTCATTTCCCGGCGGTATCCCCAGCCACGTCGCCCCGGAAACTCCCGGTTCGATCCACGAAGGCGGGGAACTCGGTTACGCCCTCGTCCACGCTTACGGGGCGGTCTTTGACAATCCCGATCTGATTGTGGCGGCTGTTGTCGGCGACGGGGAAGCGGAAACCGGCCCCCTGGCTGCTAGCTGGCATTCTAACAAGTTCATCAACCCGGTTAGGGACGGGGCCGTGTTGCCGATTTTGCACTTGAACGGCTACAAAATTGCCAACCCGACGGTGTTATCTCGCATCCCGCGCGAGGAATTGGAAAGCTTGATGGTGGGGTCGAAGGTTCGGACCCAGAAACCATGCACCAGTTGATGGCTGCAACGATGGATACGGTTATCGGCGAAATTAAGGCAATTCAGGAAAAAGCGCGGACTGAGGGCTATTCGGGCCGTCCCCAGTGGCCGATGATTGTGATGAAAACTCCTAAAGGCTGGACTGGGCCGAAGGAAGTTGACGGGAAGAAAACAGAGGATTACTGGCGATCGCACCAAGTTCCATTTTCCGAGATGGCTTCCAAACCGGAACACGTGCAACTCCTCGAAGATTGGATGAAAAGTTACAAACCGGAAGAACTTTTCGACTTGAAGGGTAGATTAATTCCCGAATTGGCAGAACTCGCACCTAAGGGCGAACGCCGGATGGGGGCAAATCCGCACGCTAACGGCGGTAAGCTGCTGCGAGATTTAAAAATGCCAAAATTTGAGGATTACGCCGTTGACGTACCGCAACCGGGCACTGCGATCGCCGAAGCCACCAAGGTTACTGGCCGCTTCCTGCGGGATGTGATGCGACTGAATGAAGAAAACCGCAATTTCCGCATTGTCGGGCCGGATGAAACTGCATCAAACCGCCTCGATCCGGTGTTTGATGTTACCGGGCGGATGTGGGCCGGTCAGATTTTGCCGGAGGACGATCGCATTTCTCCCGACGGCAGAGTGATGGAAGTCCTCAGCGAACATTTGTGTCAGGGATGGCTGGAAGGTTATTTGCTGACAGGAAGACACGGCTTTTTCTCTTGTTACGAAGCGTTTATTCACATCATCGATTCGATGTTCAACCAACACGCTAAATGGTTGAAAACGACGCGCGATATTCCTTGGCGCAGGCCGATCGCCTCTCTTAACTACCTCTTAACTTCTCACGTTTGGCGACAAGATCACAACGGTTTTTCTCACCAAGATCCGGGTTTTATC
Organism: Oscillatoriaceae cyanobacterium Prado104; assembly: GCA_025454405.1. Lineage (GTDB taxonomy): Bacteria > Cyanobacteriota > Cyanobacteriia > Cyanobacteriales > Microcoleaceae > Microcoleus. Next base: position 131,248 of record JALOON010000006.1, read on the forward strand.
GACCATGTAATTAACAAGAAACCGGAAGTAGTGCGGATTTATTTACCGCCGGATGCGAACACTTTGCTGTCTGTTACCGACCACTGTTTGCGCAGCCGCCACTACGTCAACGTAATTATTGCAGGGAAGCAGCCGGCTTTGCAGTATTTAGATATGGATGCTGCGATCAAACACTGTACTGCCGGCATCGGAATTTGGGAGTGGGCCAGCAACGATAAAGGTGGCGAACCCGATGTGGTGATGGCTTGTGCCGGCGATATTCCGACGCTGGAAACTTTGGCTGCTGTTGACATTTTGCGGCAGTATTTCCCCGAGTTAAAAGTGCGGGTGGTGAATGTAGTGGATTTGATGACGCTGCAGCCCAGCAACGAACACCCCCACGGTTTGTCTGACAAGGATTTTGATGCTTTGTTCACGAAAGATAAGCCTGTGATGTTTGCTTTTCACGGCTATCCTTGGCTGATTCACCGCTTGACGTACCGCCGGACAAATCATCCGAATATTCACGTTCGGGGTTACAAGGAAGAGGGAACGACGACGACACCGTTTGATATGGTGGTGATTAACGATCTCGATCGATTCCATTTAGTTGGAGATGTACTCGATCGCGTTCCCAAACTCGGTTATGCAGCGGCTTACGGCAAACAAGCGATTCGCGACAAACTGATCGATCACAAGCATTACATTACCAAACACGGCGACGATATGCCGGAAATTCGCGACTGGAAATGGCCTTATGCGGGTCTGGTGAAATCGGATGCGCCACAGGAAACAAAAGATCCGGCGGCGACTGCTGAACAAACAGTGCGATCGGGCGCACCCGGTTAGCGATATTCTGGGTAGGGACACGGCATTGTCGTGTCCTCTTTTTTAGCTGCCGTGTTCTCTTTTTTAGGTACTCTTTTATTAGTCGTTTGTCCCCGAGTCCGCCAGGGGTTGAAAACCCCTGTCTCATAGCGAAAGTCGGTTGAAACCGACTGGCAATTTGAGATTTGAGATTTGAGATTTGAGATTGGGATTGATTGATTTAAAATAAGAGGTTGGAGGTTTAAAATTGAGAATTAAGTGGTGGATTTAATTGATTTTTCAGTTCTCTTTCAGAGGACTTTCGCTATGAGACGGGGGTTTGTAAGCCCCGGCAGCCTTGCGGGTCGATCGATATCTTGATGTCTGCGTTATCTGCGTTAATGAGGCTAGCGCGCGATCGAGCAATACCTCAACTTGGGTGCGAGTTACACCCGGAAACCATTCGAGAAACTGGTCAACAGAGGCCCCATCTTTAAGGTTCTCAAAAAAAGCAGCAACAGGTACGCGCGTTCCCCGAAATACCCACGCACCGCTTACTTTGCTTGGATGGCGTTCAATGACTTCAAAAAGGTCTAGATTCTGCATGACGTTTGTCTAGCATACAATTAAAACAACAGAATATGTAAGTTATCATAGCATCAATCGATCGATCGCGATTTAAAATTTGTCCATTTACAAGAGGCGGTAATGCTTAAAGAAATAGAAATCCAAAATTTTCGGTGTTTTGAACATATCAAAATTTCTGGGTTTGAAAGAGTAAATTTAATCGGTGGTAAAAACAATGCTGGCAAGACAGCTTTGCTAGAAGCACTTTTTCTCCATCTTGCTCCAAAAGTTAGCAGTATACTAATCCTAAGAGAACTTAGAAGAGAGCCATTAGAAGCCATAAAAGCTATGCCTGATAGAGCCTGGGACAACTTATTTTATGTACGAGAAAAAGATAAATTTATAGTAATTATTGGGAAGGATGAAAACAATAATAGCGATGTAGTAGAAATCAAATCATATACATCTTCTATAACTATTAACCTCAAAAACGGAAAAAATTTTTTTCCACGAAATAGACTACCCTCTTTAGTTGCTAGTTCTAGAGGTTTAATGAATCGTGAAAATAATTCAATAATTACTGATAGTATTTCTACTACTAGCAAAGTACCAATAATTCCCTCCTTTATCATGATTTCGGGAAGAGAACTCACACAAGCATACGATAACGCACGTTTAGATGACAAAGATAGCGAAGTTTTGAAAGCTTTTCAAATTATCGATCCGGCGATCGAATCTGTAGAAAGTTTTTCAATTGGGGAACCCACACTTTACTTGAGAAGAAAAGGAGAAAAACGTTTGCCTCTCTCATTGTTTGGAGATGCCATGAACCGAGTTGCAGAAATTATTCTTAAACTGGTAAATAGCGAACACAAAATACTGCTAATTGATGAAATAGAGAATGGCATTCACCATACAAACCAGCGGAATTTTTGGAGAGTGTTATTTCGGTTGGCAGTTGAACTGGACACCCAGATTTTTGCTACAACGCACAGTTTAGAGATGCTTCAAGCATTTGCTGATGTGGGTTTGGAACCAAATCAGGAATGCAGCAGCGCCTATTTTGAACTAGCAAGGAAACTCAAAACAAATCAAATAATCGCAAGTCGGATCGATTTGGAAACTTTGAATTACGCACTAGAGCATCAAGAAGGAGTAAGAGGTGAGTAATATTGTCATAGTAGAAAGTAAAAATGATAAAATTTTCATGCAGGCAATGGTTGAGAAACTAAACTGCGATATCCAGGTAGCATCACCTATTTATATAGATGATTATAAAAGTTTGGAAGGCTTGAGCGAAAGAGAGTTAATCAAAGCTTTAAAAAATTTAGAAAGAAAGATTGACCAAAAAGATATCGAAAAGATTGGAATTATTATAGATCTTGATAACGATTCAGAGCAAGAGCGGCTTAACTTGGTCAATAAATGTGTAAAACAGGTGTTTGAATCGGAAACTTTGTCAAGCACTAAACAATTTATAGATATTTGTACAGCAGATATTGGAACAAAGGCAAAATTGGCTTGTTACTTTACAAATTTTGAAGGTACGGGCGAACTAGAAACAGTCTTGAAAGCAATAAAAGCTAGAGAATCTCCCCATGCTGATTGTTTGAATAGCTGGAAAACTTGCATAGAAAACCAGGGACAACAAATCGATCGCAAAGATTTTGATAAATTTTGGGTCAGCATCTATCTCAGGTATGATACTTGCTCAATTCAGGAACAGAAACAAGCAGGAAGAAAATGCAGTATGTCAGGGTTTGATTATGTTATGGAACACAAAAAAGACATTTGGGATTGGACTCATCCCGCACTCGATGATTTGAAAGCTTTCTTTAAACTTTTTTGCTAATTTAACTAAACTAATTTATAAAAAAATCAGCCCCACTACCAACCCCTCTCCCCCCTCTTCCTCTGCGCCCTCTGCGCCCTCTGCGGTTAATCAAAAAAAATCTCATTCACCAATCCAACAAAACCGACAAACATGAGCCTAAAAATCTACTTCCTGCGCCACGGCGAAACAACTTACAGCAAAACAGGCGGCTTCTGCGGCGACTTAGATCCAGAATTAACCCCAGAAGGTTCTATGATGGCCCAACAATTTGCCGCAACTTACGCAAAATTGCCCTGGAATGCAGTTTATGTCAGCCCCATGAAACGCACAATTACTACTGCTAAACCTCTGTGCGATGCTGTAGGAATTGAAATGCAACTCCGCGACGGCTTGAGAGAAATCAAATACGGCAACTGGGAAGGCGAAACCGTTGAATCTGTCCGCGAAAAATATGCTGAAGAGTACGTGAATTGGTTGGCAGAACCTGCTTGGAACGCACCGACTGGCGGTGAAACATCTGTAGAGATTGCCAGCCGATCGTCCTTAGTTATCGCCGAAATTCAGGAAAAATACAAGAACGGAAATGTTTTAGTTGTCTCGCACAAAGCTACTATTAGAATTATTCTGTGCAGCTTGTTGGGCATCGATTTGGGGCGCTACCGCGATCGCATTGCAGCTTTAGCAGCTTCTGTCAGTATTGTTAAATTCGATATTCGAGGGCCGCTGTTAGAAGTTTTGGGCGATCGATCGTACATGGATGAAACTCTCCGCAATTTGCCCGGTACTTAGCAATAGTAAGGTGCGCAGTGCGCACCCTACATTCTAAAACTAAAGAGCGCCTATGTAAGACAATCCTAAAATCGTACCTGCTCCCAAAATATGACCGAAACAAGTGGTTCCCAAAACAGCGCCCAAACCAAAACCGCCAAACATATTCGAGGACGGCATTGCTGGCCCGACACTCTGATTTTTGATGGTTAATTTGCCGAAAGCAATAGCTAGAATATTGCAAACAATCATGATCAGCCCGATGGTGGGGCTCCAGTCTACGGTTCTCGGCGCAACGGTCATTAAAACTGTTGTCAACATCGCGATCGGCTCCTTAAAACTTTAGTCAATGAAAATCTAATGATGAAGGTATATCAAACAAATGTAGCGCTTGGCTACAAATCGCATTAATACTTAACATTTTGATAACTTTCTTCATTTTATGCTCTGAGAAGGCAGGATTATTCATTGAGAAGAACAGAGAGATGGAACAACAGCAACCGCAACAGGGCGATGGGGACACGGCAACCGCAACGCAACAGGGCGATAGGAACACGGTACTGCCGTGTCCTGCAAACTTCAACGCAGTTTTTAATCATAAAAAGTCGGTACATTCAGCAAAATAGAAATTACCAATTACCATGAGAATTTTAGTTTTAAATGCTGGTTCTAGCAGCCAAAAAAGCTGTTTTTACGAACTAAATGGCCTGCCAGATCGCCCGCCGCAACCCCTCTGGGAAGCGCAAATAGACTGGACTCACCGCACAAATGCAGGGGAGTTGAAAGTCAAAACAGCCAAGGGCGATCGGCTTGATGAAGAATTAACGGCAGATTCTCGCCCGGCCGCTATTGCTCGAATGTTAGATACTTTGTGGCAGGGAAAAACTCAAGTTATTAACAGTTTAAAAGACATCGATATTGTCGGGCATCGAGTAGTTCATGGGGGTCAAAACTACCAGCAAAGTACGCTAATTTCATCGGAAGTCAAAGATGCGATCGCCCGTTTGTCCCGATTCGCACCCGTCCACAATCCGGTCAATTTAGAAGGCATTGCTGCCGTCGAAAATATCCTGCCGAATGTGCCGCAAGTAGCAGTATTCGATACAGCTTTTCACGCGGATTTACCACCTGCAGCATTTGTTTATCCCGGTCCCTACGAATGGGTAGAAAACGGAATTCGCCGCTACGGTTTTCACGGCACCAGCCATCAGTATTGCGCGCGCAGGACTGCTCAAATTTTGAACCGAAATCTTGCCGATTTGCGGTTGATTACTTGTCATTTGGGCAACGGATGTTCGCTAGCGGCCGTTCGCGGGGGTAAGAGTATTGATACGACAATGGGTTTTACTCCATTAGATGGTTTGATGATGGGGAGTCGATCGGGCGCGATCGATCCCGGTATTATCATTCATTTATTAAGGCGATCGAACTGTACTGCGGAAGATATAGATAACCTACTGAATCGAAATTCTGGGTTGAAAGGAATTTCTGGAGTTTCTAGCGATATGCGGCAAATTTTGGAGGCGATTCAAGAAGGTAATTCTCGGGCTCAACTGGCTTTGGATATTTACGTGCATCGCTTGCGGGCTGGTATCGGGGCGATGCTGGCAAGTTTGGGAGGATTGGATGCTTTGATTTTTACTGGCGGAGTTGGAGAAAATGCGGCAGTTGTTAGGGATGCGACTTGCGAAAATTTGGGATTTATTGGGTTAAAATTGGATGGAGAAAAGAATGCGCGATCTCCCGTTGATGAAGATATTGCAGCAGTTGATTCAGCGGTGAGAGTTTTGGTGATTCACACGCAGGAAGATTGGGAAATTGCGCGGGAATGTTGGGGGATTTTTGGCACGGGAATTGCGGCTCAATCAAAATAGTAAATAAGTTTCGCAGTCAGGAATTCAGTCCTTCTTTTTGAGGACTAAAGTCCTCACTACAAACTTTTTATTGCAGGCGATCGGTCCGGATTTAGTATTATACCAAATCCCGATTAGCTACCCTCTTTATCTTCTTCCTCTTCTCTTCGCGATCTTCGCGCCTTCGCGGTTCCATAAAAATAGTATTTGGTATCCACCCAGAAAAAATTGCAGCATCAAACCTGCATATCAATAATTCCCATCATGCCCAAATCTTCATGGTCGAGAATGTGACAGTGATAAACAGTCTTACCCGGAAAATCGCGGAAAGGAATCCGAATGCGAACAGTTTCACCCCCGCGCACCAATACAGTATCTTTCCAAGCCCGGTAGGGTTCCGGCTTGCCATTGCGCGATATAATTTGGAAGGCATTTGTATGCAAGTGGAAAGGATGATCCATCAGATCCGGATCGATATTAACTAATTCCCAATCTTCGATCGAATTTAGTTTTACTTGAGTGTTTACTACTTGAGGGTCAAATTCTTTCCCGTTCAACAGAAAAGCCATCCCCATTCCGGGAGACATTGCCATCGATAATTCAAAACGCCTGACTGTTTTTGGTTGCGGTAGTTTTTCCACAGGAATAAGTTTTTGAGGCAAAGGTAAATTAGAAACAGAACCTTGATAAGTTAGCGTTGCCAAAACTTGAGGATTTTCTGGGGAATTATCTCCCATCATGCCCCTGCCACCGTGCATCATTCCCATGCCACCGCCCATCATGCCCATACCACCTCGATCGTAAGCTAAATTTAACAAGCGATACTGCGATGGTTCTCTTTCTCCACGTACTAAAACTTCTGCCCGTTCCCCCGGTGATAGCAGCAATTCTTTTAATTCTACGGGTGTTTCTACAGCGCCGCCATCGGTGGCAATTAAGTAAAAAAGATGCTTTTCTAAAACAAGTCGGTAAAATCTCGAAGCAGATGCATTGACGATTCTCAGGCGCAACAAGCCGCCTTTCGCGATCGATAAATTAGGATTAACTTGACCGCTGGCAGTCAATATTTCGCCTTCACGCCCCAGCATCATTGCCATATGGTGTGGCGGTTGAATGTTGCCATTGTAATCTAAATCAAAATCTTGTAAGATTAAAAATTCCTCTTTTGCTGCTTTAATTTCGGGGATTTCATCTAATTCCCCGCGAATTACCAGCAAACCAGCCAAACCGCTAAATACCTGTCCTGCTACCATACCGTGATGGTGGGGATGATACCAAAAAGTGCCGGATGGATGATTTTTGGGGATAGTAAATTCGTAAGTGAAACTTTCTTTTGGAGGAATGTTGAGGAATGGATTATCTGCATTGCCAGCAGGAGAAACGTGCAGTCCGTGATAGTGCAGGTTGCTGTGTTCCGAGAGGTTGTTAGTAAAGCGGATGCGGACTGTATCCCCTGGCTTTGCTTCCAAGCGCGGGCCGGGTACTTGTTCGTTATAGCTTAAAAGATAGGCTGTTTTTCCTGCTAAGTTTACGGGCTTTAAGCTAGCTGCAATGTCAACTTCTAGCAAACCACTAGCACTTTTGTAGAGTTGGGAGGAGGTTGGGGGATTGAAGTCGGACGGGGTTGGGGAATTTAAGGATGTTTTTCTATTTTGCGCGATCGCCCAGCCAAAAGCTGATGCGGTGACGGCACTAGCAGCCGTAAATAAGATAAATTTTCTGCGGTTGATTTTTTTTAACACGATCGCACCTCTTGTTCTATAATGATTGCGAAAGGTTTCAGATGAATTAACTGTCTGGAATACTCTCTAGCGTGCCAAAATCAAATGAAATTGGGATGAAATTTCTGTATAATTAAGGTTTTTTTAATTTTTCGCCTTAATGATGGAAATCACGATCGAAAAAAGAACTGTCTTTAACTCAAAACTCACGCATTCAAAACTCAAAACTCCCTATCAACTCAAAACTCCCGAAAAACTTAAAACTGAAAACTCCCGAAACTTAAAACTCTCTTTCAACTCAAAACTCAAAACTAAACTCAAAACTCAAAACTCCCGAAACTTAAAACTCTCTTTCAACTCAAAACTCAAAACTCAAAACTCAAAACTCTCTCACTCCCTCTCAACTCCCGAAAAACTTAAAACTGAAAACTCCCGAAACTTAAAACTCTCTTTCACCTCAAAACTCAAAACTCAAAACTCAAAACTCCCTCTCAACTATCAACTTACCAAGGACTGCCAATCATTACAAAAGCCGACCAATAATAAGGATGAACGAATTTAGTATCCCTAAAATTTCGCAGAGACTCCGGCAACTGCACGTCAGTGCCCCGACTCGTGCCCCGCAATTTGCCGCCTTCCAAACGCACTTCTCCCCGCAACATCGCGATTTGTGCTTGCCGCAAAGCTGCAGATTTAATCGGCGCTGTCCTCAACTGCTGGTAAAATTCGCTCATCAATCCCAAAGTACCTTCATCGGAAACGTACCACAAACTCGCCACAGCCGTTTGCACGCCCGATTGCACCGCCAATCCCCCAAAACCCAACTCCGCACTTTCATCTCCCACCGCAGTGCGGCAAGCACTTAAAACTAACAGATTCACTTGCGGATTGTTCAAGTTTAACTGCCGCAATTGATTTAGTTGCAGCCGGCTGTCCCAGAATTGAATAAAAGAATTACTTGCCGCCCCCGGCCGAAATTCACCGTGAGTAGCTAAGTGAACGATACCAAAAGGATTTCTTTGATGTTCCCGCGTCAAATTCTCTACGGTAAATCCCTCATTCAAAAAACTCGCACCCGGCCAAGTTCTGGCAATAGATGCTATTTCAGCAGGCACCGCAGGCAAAGGATTCAAATCGGTAAATTCCGAGGCACCCATTGCTAACACGCGAAGGTTCCTGATATCGATGTAGCGAGTATCAGTTAAAGTGACGCTGGGCATCAGATTGAGATTGTAATTTTCAATCAAAAATTGCTGTCCGTCGTGCAAAGCAGCAAAGGGAAATCCCCGCAAACCTGCATCGGCAATAAAAGAGATGGTATCAATTTCCCGCTCTTTTAAAGTCGGTTCTAAAGGAGCAACAATCCACTGATAAAGTTGTTTGGCAAATGGCAGGTAACTGGTAGTTCCCCGTACTCCCGGTTTGGTAAGTTCCTCTCTAAATCGAGTTACAACTCTGATTAATTGTTCTCGGTTCGCAGCGGGGACGCTTTTGTAAGTTATTGCGCCAGAAGCTGTTATCAAAACCAAATCTAATTGATCCGATCGCGAGAAAAGATAAATTATACTGGGCTTGATACCTGTTGCTGCTGACAGTTTTTCTAACTGATTTTGAATTTCTTGGGTCGATAGCGCTTCTTCCCTGAATTCTTGCCCGAAATACTGTTTGAATTGCCCGCTAAAAGAATTGTCCAGCAAAGATAAAGCTTCTGATACATTGCCAGTATCTAGTTGGCTGGCAATGTCGCCGCGAAATACTGATTGAAAAACCGGAGTTCCGGTATTTAAATCGATTAAATTGCTGACAACTCGGGGAGTTACAATTCTTTCTTCAGGAATCGGTTCTGGAATGATTTTTATGTCTCGCGCTACCCTATTTTGATTTTCCAGTTGTTGGGGATTCAAGGGTCGATCCGGTTCTGGAAATAATGATGTTGGTGGTTCATTTGGCGGAGTTGGTTCATTTGGTGGAGTTGGTGAAGTTGGCGGAGTTGGTTCATTTGGTGGAGTTGGTGGAGTTGGCGGAGTTGGTTCATTTGGAGGAGTCGGTGGCGTTGGTGGAGTCGGCGGAGTTGGCGGAGTTGGTGGAGTTGGTGGAGTTGGTGGAGTTGGTGGAGTTGGTGGAGTTGGTGGAGTTGGTGGAGTTGGTGGAGTTGGAGTTGGTGGAGTTGGAGTTGGAGTCAGAGGCGTTGGAGTTGGAGTTGGAGGAGTTGGAGAAGTTGGAGTTGGCGGAACAATATTGACAGAATTGCTAGCAGTCCCCGCAGCAGTACCGTTAACTCTGGCATCTCCTTCGATAAAAGGTATTTGCGGGTTTCTATTGCCGCCGCCGTGGCGGATTGAAATCGATCCGGGTTGGTTGCCGCCAACTGTGGAAAGGCTAACTCTAGTGCCGTTTTGGTTGATAAAAGTATCAGTTATGCGAATTAAATCGGGAGTGGTAATTGTAATATTACCCCCAGGCGCATTTACTGATAAAATAACTAGATCATTTTGAGCGTTAATGCTAACTGTCGGAGCGATCGCGCCACTCACGGGATTGACATTAATCCGCCCGATATTAACATCAATGGTGCTGTCACCTGCAGCTAAAATATTCACAATTTCCGCAGCATTAATATTGCCTGTTTCGACTGTTCCCCTGCTGCTAGAAACATCAACAGCAACTCCCTGCAAATTTTCCGCATTCACGGCTAACGGCGCTCTTAAAGTGACATTTCCAGTCGTGCCGTCGGTATTGCCGATCGCAATTCTTCCCGAATTGCTGTTTGCATTAACTCCGACTCCCCGCAAATCGCCGGCAGTTATATCGCCCGAAGCTGTTAAATTGAGAATGCTTGTGGTTGCTGTTCCCGCGCCCAGCAAGATATTTCCCGATCTGCTATTTGCATTAACTAATGTTCCCAGTAAATCGCCTGCTGTTATATTATTAGAACCTATGATATTGACAATCCCACTAGATCCAACATTGCCGATCGCAATATTGCCTGCATCGCTATTGAGATCGACTGCTAACCCCTGTATATTTCCCCTACTGCTTAAGCCATTGGTTGCTCTTAAAGCTATGTTAGCTGATGGAGCATCGATCGAGCCAACGCTAAGATTATTTCGGGCATTCAAACTGATGACTGGAATCGGATTAACTAGATTTGGTGGGACAGGATTATTTATATTTCCCGTGCTAATTGTTTGTCCTGCTGCAATTCTAACATCTCCAGAAGTGATGATATTTCCCGCAGTAACATTCCCATTGATGCTGCTAGCAGTAACAGTTGCAGCGTTGATATTGCTTGTATTTAAATCTCCTGCCGCGTTCAAAGTGATATTTTGAGTTGCTGTATTATCTCCAACACTCAGACTTCCAGAATTGCTAGTAACATTCACTGCCACACCGCGCAATTCTCCGCGCGAATTCACGTTTTGTCCTGCTACGATATTGATATTGCCTGCTGTTCCAAGATCGATCGACCTTGTTTCAATATTGCCACCAACTGAACTCAAATTAATCGAGCTATTAATATTAGCAGGAAGGATGTCATCTGTCAAGATAATATTGTCGCCAGCTTGAATATCTACAGTCGAACTAGATGTTAAACTGCCCCCAACGATCGCCGATCCCGCACTGCTATCGATCTCAACTTGACCGCCGTTAATGTTTCTAGTTGCCACAGTTCCCGGTGCCGACAAAATCACAGGTCCGCCAGCAGAAATATTTTCCACAGCAATTGTATTTGCGGACAAAAGCGGCGTTTCAGTCAAATTTGGATCGTCATCAAAACCGTCAGCAACCGGATTGACAGGATTTGCCAAACTCGATACTCCCGCCCGCAGGATTAAAGCCGGACTGCTGGTTAAAATAGCAATATCCGGATCGAGATTCGCGTTTGCATTACCCAATGCAGCATCGGGACCAGTAATTATAATATCCCCACTAATAATGCTACCCCTTGCCTCTATTTTCAGCGAAACACCCGTATAATCTCCCAAAAAAACATCACCTTCCGCGCTGATAATCGGATCGAACAAACTCACAAAATTTCCCGGCATTCCCGACAGATTTCGGATCGAAAAATTGCCTCTCGAAGCAAAGTGAGCGTCGCCAGAAATTGCACCGTTGCTAACCAAACTCAAATCGCCACCGCTTTGGAATTCCGGGGGAAGAGACAAGCCTCCGATCGCATTTTGAGTGAGAATATCGATCGCGCGATCGCCCCTAATATATAAATTACCCCCAGCCCTACCCAAAAAAGGATTTTGCGCGCTATCCCGCACCCGCAAGGTATCGAGTGCCGCCAAATTCATATTGCCTGTTGCTTGCAACTGAACCCCCGCCAACGTAAGATTTCCTGCTGCCAATATTTCGGCATTTCCTGCATTTAATTGCGGTGTTTGAGATACATTGCTAGCAGCAATCGCCACATCTCCAGGATTCACCTGCAAGCCTGACTCCACAAGCCTTACAGTACCGTCAGCAGCAACATCCACACCAGAGGCCAGACTCGTGCCACTACCTGTCAGCAACTGCGGCAAAGCAACAGGATTTAAATTCTGTTGGGAAGTTCCCAAATTCTCGCTCTTTGCTACTTCCAAACTCAATAAATGTCCGGTTTGACTGATGCGCAAAACATTCTTTCCCGGAACCGCAGCAACTGTAATTTGCCCCCCCGGTGCCGACAAATTCCCCGTACTGACAACCGTACCGCCTAACAAAGACAAATTCTGCCCAGGCTTCACAGCTAAGTTAGCGGTATTAATAATACTTCCAGGTTGAGCCGTACCAAAATAAAAAGCGTTTGGCTGGCCGACCAACGTGCTAAAATTATTCGAGCCAGTTGCATTAAACCAATTAGAACCGAAGCCAACATTAGTCGCAGCAGTCGCCGTGAAAGAGGCCGGCACGTTCAAACTCGCGTTCGGACCGAAGACAATCCCGGCAGGATTAATTAAAAATAGATTGGAATTGCCACCGGTAACAGAAATCAAACCGTTAATTAACGAAGCATCGCCACCAGCAATCCGAGATAAGATATTTTGAATAGATGGGTTAGTCAGAAAATTGGCCATTTGACCTTCATTCAAACCGAATTGCTGGAAACTGTGAAACAGATTCGCCCCATCTGGCGACAAACTGCCGCCGGTGATATCGTAGCGGTTGCCACTGCTGTTAACAACAGTGCCAGTACCGTCAGTAGCAGGCGCGATCGTTTGCGCCCGCGCTGCTGACAAATAAAATTTATTAAAAATTAACAAAGAAAACGGACAAATAAATATTCCGAAGTTTTTAATTTTTGAGTTAACCTTTTTCATACTATCTCTATTACCAAATATTAAGGATTTGTCAACTGCCAACGTTCAGTCCAGCGCTCGCGTCGAAACCTGTCAACTCTCAACTCTCAACTGTCCACTCTCAACTGCCAACTCAAAACTCAAAACTCCCGAACAACTCCCAAAAAACTCAAAACTCAAAATTCAAAACTCAAAACTCCCGAACAACTGTTTAGCTTAATTATGGCACTCGCAAACAACAAATTAACTCATTTATGACAACTCCCACAATCAAAAGCCTCTACACCGATGGCGCTTGTTCCGGCAACCCTGGCCCAGGCGGCTGGGGTGCAGTAGTTTGCTTTGCTGACGGCAACTGTCACGAACTCGGAGGTGGAGAGCCCCTAACTACTAACAACCGCATGGAAATGCAGGCGGCCGTCGCTGCCCTAGAATTTTTGGCAAATTCCGGTCAAACCGAACCAGTTATCCTGTACACCGACAGCGAATACCTCAAAAACGGTATCACCAAATGGATAAAAGGCTGGAAAAATAAAGGCTGGAAAACCTCAACTGGCAAAGATGTTGTCAACCAAGACTTGTGGCATTTGCTAGACAAGCTGAATTGCCGCCAAGTAAAGTGGGAACATGTCCGCGGTCACTCCGGCGACTTCTACAACGAACGCTGCGATGAAATTGCTCGCAGCTTTTCCCGCAATTTGATTCCGGAACTCAAACAGGCGGGAACTTTTGCCTGCAAGGATGCGACGCCACCTCCGGCTGCGGAAAATCCAATTGTTTTGGAAGAAACGGACGCAACTGGTAACAAAAGGATAGAATCCTATGTCATAACTTCTGACCTTCTCATCTCCGATGCTGCCATGATGGATTCAAATGCCGATACCCTGGAGAACTTGCCCCGCGAGGTGAGGGTTCAGGAACTCCGAAACCTGATCGAAACCTTGCACATAGCCGACGAAGTTGCCACTAAAGGCTACTTGATTACCAGTTCCGAACTGGCTGACTTGATGGATGTAAACGCCAGCGCTGTCACCAGTCGCGGAGATAACTGGGTGTGGCGAAATTGGGTGGTTTCTCGCGTGCGCCGCGAGGGAAACCAGATTCTCTGGCAATTGGAGCGCATAGACCACGTTAGTTCTGCTGATTAATATCAGCTATTAGTTATCAGTCATTAGTTGTTAATCACTGATGGCTGGTAACTGTTTAAAAGGAAGATTTTTGATAGTTGACACCTCACATACCTGAAAACTGCTGTAAGTATTTTTCCAGATAGGGCAAGGCTTCCAGAATCTTTTTAGGAGATGTCTAATAATACTTCGCTATTTTGTCATTTCGATCGGCACTTTACTTGTTTCTTTAAACAGTTTTCCGGGAAAGATTGCCGCGCAGTCTGAAGCTGTAGAATTCGATAATACCAATTCTCTATGAAGTTGCACTTAATAAAAGAAGGAAAGGTCTTTAAGTTAAACCATGCCTCAATTCTACAAAATAATTTTAAGATATCGCAGCTACCTTTTTTAGTCAAGTCCCCAAACGCACAAAATTTGTCAAGTAATTGAGAATTATTCCTAATCTTTTTTCAGAGAAACTGCCAAAAGCCCCAAATTAATAAATTTCACGAACAAATATAAAGTGTTGTGAAGGCGCGTGCCCGACAACACCCAGACGCACACTGATGTCTATGACAAATTCTCGCTCGAGTTGCGCTCGCATTGTGGAAAATGCCGCTCGATCGCGCGACTCTAGATAAAATTTGCATCCAGCGCATCCTTAAGGAGAAATGGTAGATCGGTAAACAGTTGCAGAATAAAGACTTGGAGATTTCCGTACCGACAATCTCCCTGCCTTTCATCCCGCCGCTAAACTGGGTACAGTTATAACGGGGGACTTCCCGGCGAGCAGTTAAATATCGCGTTACGGTCGATCGCATAAATTTTCGAGGCGATTTTAGATGGAAATTCAGACAATCTAAAATCGCCTGAGGTATTTTGTAAACTTTAGGAGGCGGTTGCTGATGCTACTTTTTGAGTGCTGCTGTGACTTGCCAGTTGAATTAATTCAACTTTATATCCATCCGGATCTTGGACGAAAGCGATAACTGTCGAACCGTGTTTCATCGGGCCGGGTTCGCGGGTAACTTTGCCGCCGTGCGCTTTAATTTCTTCGCAAGTTCCGTAAATGTCGTCAACGCCGATCGCTATGTGACCGTAAGCATCTCCTAAATTGTATTCTGCAACGCCCCAATTGTAGGTTAATTCTAAGACTGTATGGTCGGATTCGTCTCCGTAGCCTACAAAAGCTAGAGTGAATTTGCCGTCGGGATAGTCTTTTTGCCGCAGCAGTTTCATGCCGAGGACTTCGGTGTAGAATTTGAGAGATTCTTCTAAGTTGCCGACTCGGAGCATTGTGTGTAGTAGGCGCATTTTGCTAAATCCCAGTTTTGTAAGCTTTTTTTCATTTTAGCGGGGTTTGGTGGGTTTTGTGAAGGAGATTTTTTTTAATTTACTGCAGAGGGCCGAGAGGAAGAGGTGAGGGGGTAAGTTCTGAGTTTTAAGTTTTGAGTTTTGAATTGTGAACTGTCTTTAACTCAAAACTCAAAATTCAAAATTCAAAACTCTTCCCTCTTCCTTCTTCCTTCTTCCTTCTATTTGGGTTGGAAATTGCGCAGTCGCAGGGCGTTTGTTACTACGGAAAGCGAACTGAATGCCATGGCTGCACCGGCGACGATGGGATTTAGCAGCAAGCCGAAGAAGGGGTACAAAATACCGGCCGCGATCGGAATTCCGGCGATGTTGTAGATGAAGGCAAAAAATAGGTTTTGGCGGATGTTGCGCATGGTCGATCGCGATAGTTGGATTGCTGTAACTATGCCTTGCAAATCTCCTGAAATTAAGGTGATGTCGCTGGCTGCGATCGCGACATCCGTGCCCGTGCCGATCGCAATTCCGATGTCTGCTAAGGCTAATGCTGGTGCGTCGTTGATGCCGTCTCCTACCATCGCAACTATTTTTCCTTCGCTTTGCAGTGCTTGAATGCGATCTGCTTTTTGGTCGGGTTTGACTTCGGCAAAAATGCGATCGATGCCGACTGCACGGGCAATCGCTTCTGCTGTTGGGCGGTTGTCTCCTGTCAGCATCACTACTTCTAAACCGAGTTTTTTCAGTGCTGTTACTGCTGCTGCTGACGACGGTTTTAGAGCATCGGCAATGCCCAGAATTGCTTCGATTTTGCCGCTGACGGCCATCCACACAACTGTTTTGCTTGTGGCTTCAAAAGCTCTCGATCGCAGTTCTAAATATTCGGTATCGCAACCTAATTCTTGCATCCATCTCAGGGTTCCCAGGGCAATCTGTTTTCCGCCAACAATTCCTCTGACTCCGCTGCCAGCAACGGCTTCAAAATCAGCAACATCTATTAAATTTACTTCTTGCGATCGCGCGTATCTCACCACAGCTTCACCTAAGGGATGTTCCGAGTTTTGCTCTACAGATGCCGCCCATTGCAGCAAGTTTAATTCGTTACGATCGGCCGTTCCTTTTACTGTTATAAAATCTGTTACCGTCGGCTTGCCTTGGGTGAGAGTTCCGGTTTTATCTAATACAATAACCTGAATTTTTTGAGCCAGTTCTAAACTATCAGCTCCTTTAATTAAAATCCCGTTTTCCGCACCTTTGCCGGTTCCTACCATCACCGCTGTCGGAGTTGCTAAGCCCAAGGCGCAGGGACAGGCAATAATCAACACTTCTACCATTGTGATTATCGCTAAAGTGAGGTTGCCCGTGAGGCTAAACCAGATGATAAAAGTAGCTAGAGCGATCGCAATTACTGCGGGGACAAACCAACGAATTATTTTATCTGCTAACTTTTGAATCGGTGCTTTTGAACCCTGGGCGTCCTGCACCATCTTGACAATTTGAGCTAAAAATGTATCTTTACCGATTCGAGTAGCGCGAAATTTAAAGCTGCCAGTTTTGTTGATTGTAGCGCCGATTACTTCATCGCCAACTTGTTTTTTAACTGGCAAGCTTTCACCTGTTACCATTGACTCATCGATGTTAGAAACACCTTCAATAACTTCGCCATCTACGGGGATTTGTTCGCCCGGACGTACCTGCACGATGTCGTTAATTGCTACTTGGGCGATCGGTACTTCTAACTCTTGACCTTCCCGAACAATCCGCGCTGTTTTTGCTTGCAAACCCATGAGTTTGCGAATGGCTTCTGAAGTTTCTCCCCGAGCGCGTTTTTCTAAGGTTTTTCCCAGCAAAATTAAGGCGATGACGCTTGCTGCTACTTCGTAGTAAACGCCAGAGTGCAAACCTCTCGCTGCGAATAAATGAGGGAAAAATGTTACAAATGCTGAATAAAAGAAAGCAGCACTCGTACCCAAAGCAATTAGGGTATCCATTGTAGCGGCGCGCCGTTTGAGGGATTTCCAAGCCCCTGTATAAAACGAACTGCCGCACCAGAATTGTACTGGTAAAGTTAGGAAGAATTGCAGCCAATAATTGTGCAGCCATGCGGGAATAAATGGCAGGTGCAAACCTGTCATTGCTGGGATTGCGCCGAGAAATAGTACAATGCTAATGATGCCTGCCGTCCAAAGTTTCCGCTGCAAGTTTTGAGATTCAAATCGCGCGGATTTCGCTACTATTTCATCATCTTCTGCCGCGATTTCTTGCAGCGGTAAAGCTTTATATCCTGCGTCATCTACAGCAGCTTGAATTGTTTCGAGATTGGTGGCTTTGGCATCATATTGGATCGCAGCTTGTTCCATGCCAAAATTGACACTGCACTCGATGACGCCGGGAACAGATTTAATTGCTTCTTCCACAGCAGAGGCACAAGCTGCGCAACTCATGCCTTGCAGTTTGACTGTGAGATTGTCCATCTTAATGCACTCCTAAAAATGAGGGAAGAAGGAAGAAGGAAGAAGGAAGAAGGAAGAAGGAAAAGGGAAGAGTGGGATCATTAACAATTACCAATTCCCTCCGCTTCGCTTCGCCAATTACCAATTCCCAATTCCCAATTCCCAATTCCCAATTCCCAACTATCAACTAATTTAAATAGCTGGATAGCCAACAGATGCGATCGCTTTTCTAACTTCGCTTTCCTGTTTCGCAGTTTGAATTGTTACCACTTTTGTTTTGACATCGGCGGCAACCGTCGCGTTTGAGTCTACTGTTTGCACTGCTTTTGTTATCGTCTTTGCGCAAGCAGAACAAGCCATTTTGGGTACTTTTAACTGTAAAGTCATGGTTGAAACCTCACTAGAAATTACTCTGCTTTAAAGATGAATTTTTTCAAGTTTATAATCTCCAGTTAGCTGGAGAGTCAAGCGGTGAATTCTAAAATAAATCTTAAAGTGAGATTGTCCGGTGCGCTACATTAAGTAGTTAGATTATCGGATGCGCGCTGCGCACCCAAGATTAGTAAGGTGCGCGCTGCGCACCCGCAAGATAAACTAAACTGCGCCAATCGTGAATAAATCTTTACAGTCGATCGTCCAAAATTTCATCCTAATTTCATTGAAATGTGAAAACATCAAATATAAATGGCTGTTTTAAGTAAGTTAGCCGAATGAAACCTGCATCGCAACAGCCCAAAATCCTTAGGATTTAGTATTTTTCCTGCTTCCTTCTTTGTTATTATTAAGAGCAAAAATCCATGAAACCAGTTGCATTAAAAACCAGCTTTGCTGCGCTGACATTAACCGCCACAGTCGCCACCAGCAGCGCAATTCTAGCAGCTTGTTCGCAAGCTCCTACCAGCCAGAATCAAACTCCAAACATTACCCCAGCAACCCAAACTAGCAGCCAGCAACATACAGCACAAGGCCACAATATGAGTGGCATGAATCACAATATGTCGATGGATTTGGGCCCGGCAGATGCCGACTACGATTTGCGATTTATTGATGGCATGACAGTACACCATCAAGGTGCTGTAAATATGGCACAAGAAGTGCTGGCAAAATCCAAACGCCCGGAAATGAAAAAGCTAGCAAATGACATTATTGCCGCTCAAAAACGCGAAATCGAGCAAATGAAAGAGTGGCGAAAAACTTGGTATCCCAAAGCCAGCAGTACGCCGATGGCTTATCACCCTCAAGCCGGCCACATGATGGCAATGACTCCCGAACAAATGCAAGATATGATGATGAGCATGGATTTAGGCGCTGCTGGCGACCAATTCGATTTACGTTTTCTGAATGCGATGATTCCGCACCATGAAGGTGCTTTGGTGATGGCAGAAGATGCTTTGCATAAGTCGAAACGGCCGGAAATGAAGAAATTATCTCAAGAGATTTTGGATTCGCAAAAGCAAGAAATCGCGCAAATGAAAGAGTGGCGAAAAGCTTGGTACAAACAGTAACAGGAATTTTGCAAAAAACCCGGTTTGCGAGCAAAATTGTCGCTTTTTGGGAGAGATTTTGGCGCAGAAATCGGGTTTTTGGGTACTCATGCGTTGTAAGACATAAATTTTACTTGGGTTAATTACTTTGGTTAAATAGGGCTTGCTGAATAAAACTCTCAGCCCCCGAGAGCAATGGTTTTGAGCCTTTTGCGATCGATTTAGTGCCAGGTTATGGCATAGAGATGGTCTATGCCCTATGCCCCCCTCACCAAAAGACTTATTCAGCAAGCCCTAAATAGTCTTTGGTGAAAATCAGTCCGAGACGCAGGTGCTCGCTGATGCAGGGCGCGCAGCGCGCACCTTAGTGCGATGAGTTAGCCCGATCGGGCTGTCGTTATTTGGTTACGCAAGGGTTTGAGGGCGATCTCGCCCGATCTCAGCAACTGTGCGAAAGCAAATCTGTTTCCTTTCTCACATCTTGCCCGGAGGCAACCCTTGACCGATCGAGATGGTACGCTATAAAACATAAAGTAATTTAATGCCTGTAGCTGCCTGAAAACAGCCTGCCACCAACCCGCGATATTCAATCCGGTTAATTGCACCCGATAATTGTCTGGCCGTACCGCGCTATGTAACCTAAATTTGACGTGACCGATCGAGCAGGAGCCTCTAAGGGGAAAAAATATGAAAAAATTAGAATTTTTGCTGCAAAAAGAAGGCGATCGCGCCTGGTTGCCCCTCGATACCCCCGACGTGGAAATTCTCGAAGGCAAGTACCGCGTGGTGGCCCGCATCCAACACCCCAACACTGACATTGAAATTCGCATCAGCTACACTTCCTTTGAGCAAGTACCTCCCCTGCGCCAAGTCCAAAGCCGATCGGCCCGCACAAATTCCGAAGGATTAGTAGTCATCATTCCCTACACCCGTCTCAAACCCGGAAAGTGGGAACTCTCCTGCTTGCCTGATGCCAAATCGAGATCGGAACAAACTTGGCAGTACGGGATTCAGTTGGAAGTATTGCCAGCAGAACAGGAAAACCCCGCACCCCTAGAACCCGCAGACTCAGAAGCAGCCCCAGCCGAACCGGAAAGCGCGATCGCACCTTCAGAAACCGCCACAGCCGTCGCTGTCGCCGAACCCGCACCCGAACTCCAACCCACCAATATTTACCAGTTCCCCAGCCCCCAAACAGCGCAGCCCAAGCCCAACTTTAACCTGCAACTAATGCTCGATCGAGACACCTTCGTAGTTCAACTCGGTCGCCCTTTAATCATTTCCGGCAAAATCGACGCAGCCCAAACTTCCCAAAAACCGGGCAGAACCCCAAACCCGCTACCCCCAGCCCAAGCCGAAGCACTCAAAAAACTCATCGGTGAGGCACGCCTCCAGGTATGCCTGCGCGATCCCCAAACCTCCGAAATTCTCGCCCAAATCGACCAACCCCTGCCAGAACAAGTTCCCCCCTGCGTCTTCGCCTGCGTTACCTACATTCCAGCCGAGTGCAAAAGCCGCCTGATTTTAGGAGAAGCAATTCTCAACAGCGCTGGTGTTCCCCTAGCCACTCAACTATTTACACTGACAGCCCGTTTGGAACGCCTGCTAGAGGTAATAGAAGACAATTTCACCGAACAAAACAAACAGCGGGAAATCTATCCCACTGCCCCAAAACCCGTAATCAAAAAACAACCGGTCAATCTATCTTTCCTGGCGCTAACAGAAAAGCCTTCACAAATTGCTACCCCCACCAACGCACCAGAACCAGCTAAGGAGGTTTTGCCGCCTCAACTAAATCCCCGTCCGGCAGCCGAGCGATTGGAACTGCCATCTTTCGGTCGGCAACTGCCTGAAAGCAGCCGATCGCAATTGCTCTCAACAATCACTAATTCCACCCAAAAACCGCAGGTAAAAACTACTGCAAGTTCAATTCAATTGCCGGGAGAAATCAAACCAAAAGAAGCTGAGTTAGACGCGCTAACTCCACCTTCAGAACCTGCAAATTCCGATGTAAATGACTCCAGCTTACCCGTCGAATCAAAATTAGAAAACAGCCCCGAACCGGAAACTCCACCAGCAACAAAACAAGCATTTCAAAGCTTGAAAGTTGAGAATCGATTTTGGTCGCGACTGAGTTCCCTAGCTAGTACCCGCGAATCCCCCGAATGGCTGAAAGAAACTGCCCTGCCACCCACTCAAAAACCAGTCGGTAGCGGTACCAGGGCTTTGGTATCCGACAGCCCTATTTGGCCGCAACAGCCAACGGAAACCGGCGAAGCAATTGCGACGGATCTGCCTGAAACCCCAGAATCCAAAGAATTTGTCATTTTCGACGAACCGCCGCCACCAAAAAAAGTAAAGTTGAGGGGGGTATCGCCAGAAGTAGAAACAGTGGATTTGAGTCCCTACGTTTTGCCAGAAGATGAGGCAATACCGATGCCGGTGCTAAATTTGCCGCGCGGTGAAATTCAAGCAGGGCAGCGGGTGAAAATTGCTGTCAGGCTGCCGGAATTAATGCCCCGGATTTACGTAAAAATTTGGGTGTTCGATCGCCAAACTTACCTAATTCTCGACGGCCCGCGCTGGATAACCGACTTTGCCCCCAGCGGTATCGGCAGCGTGGAAGGAAGCGCCGAGTTAGAAATTCCCTACGGCTGCCTGGAAGTCGAATTTGAGGCGATCGCCGTCGAAATGCAAACTCAGCGGGAAAGTCACAAAGTAACCGTTCGCCGCCAAATTTTGCCCCCCTCAGGACCAATTTTACCCCTGGATGATTGATAGTTGGTAAGGAGTTTTGAATTTTGAATTTTGAGTTTTGAGTTAAAGACAGTTGGTCAGGAGTTTTGAGTTTTGAATTTTGAGTTTTGAGTTAAGGACAGTTGGTCAGGAGTTTTGAGTTTTGAATTTTGAGTTTTGAGTTAAGGTTTGAGTTAAGGACAGTTTGCGGGAGTTTTGAGTTTTGAGTTTTGAGTTTTGAGTTAAAGATAGTTCTGAAGTTCACAACTCAAAACTTAAAACTCAGAACTTCCCCTCTCCCCCACGCGACCGATCCAACCAAACATAAGTTGATAGTTGATAGTCGATCGATTGCGCGATCGATCTAACGGACATTATCGTCGGTTGTAGACTATTTGCCGGAACTTTTTCTTAAACTTATTCTTGTATACATAAACCGATCGCTGCAAATCCTCAACTTGCAGCGACATTTCTGCAGCCAAACCAGTCCGCCCCCAAGCATCTTCCTGACATTTCCGGCGGCAAAAATTCATCGGTTCTGAGTAAACTTTAGATGTCGTTAAAGTTGGTTTCGGCCCGCACCAGTGAATCACAGTGGCCTGAGTTCGATCGCCCGCAGGTCCGCTTTCCGCCACCGGAAATTGTTTTTTCAACAAACTTTGGTCAAAATCCGGCACCAGCAACTGCATATCTACATTTTGCACCCGCAACCGCTTTTCTTGCGCCGCCCGGAAAATCATAAAATTCAAAAAACCCATTTCTCCATACTTAAATATCCCCGGATTGGCTTCCGTAAAATCTAAAATTTCTGCATATTCTTCCAAGCTAAAAACGCCCCGCTTGGCAAAGAAAGTACCCGTACAGAAATAGTTCGATCGAGATTGCCGCCAATCAAAATTGGGAAAATGCTTTTCCACCCCTGCAATGTCAAAGAAAAATTCCGTTACATCCGCATCCGAGTAATCGTAACAAGGCTTGTCTATAGTAAAATCGAAATCTTGAAAATTAGCCAATTTTAAAACATCGCCCCAGACGATAGTATCGGCATCTAAAACCATAAAATTCGACCAAGGACTTTCCCAGAAAGCAATCATTTTAGTTTTGCCCCAACCAAAACTTCTTTTTCTGAGAACTTCACTAGAAACATTAGTGCGATCGATAACTTTCACCCCGTAACATTTTTCTAAAGCACTTACAGAAAACGTCCCGTCAATCAACAAACAAATCGGCACATCTGGCAGGAAATACCGGATGCTAGCACAGCAACCCTTAGCAAACAGATAATCCTGGTCGCAGCAGGCAATAATAATGCCGAAATCTTCCATAAATCCTCGCTATTGTAATAATTTCCCCAGGGACAGGATCTGACTTTTATCTTGTGCGACTAGCTCTATTTTAGAGTTTTGCTTGGTCGCCAGTTTAGCACCCAATACGTTCGTTTTTCCGTAGACAAAAACATCGCTAAAACCGCTAGGAATATCTGGTATAGTTGACTCCCCAACCAATTGAGCCTGACTCCGCACTTTCGGATCTAACAACAGCAATTGCAGGCGCACTTTTGGTTCTAGCAAATGACCCATTGACAGTACATTTCCCAGAGTGACCTCCGAAATATCACTGATAACCAGGGGTTTTTCTGACTGATTGATAGTACGTGCCATTGCGGGATTTTCTGTTGCCAATTCCTTAATCCACCAAACATCGGCTTGAGAACTAACGGCATTTGACAGCACCCCAACGGTTAACAGTACAACTGTAACAACTTTCCACACCTGCTGTTTTGGGTTTGGCAGACCCGCACCGCTAATTTTAGTAGCTAGCAGGTAAGCAACGGCTATTTGAATCCCGAAATAAGTAGGAAACAGATAGCGAGCTTTGGTCGATCGGATACCTCCCAATATAACATCGGGCACCATGACTGCCAGTGCTGTCACCGCGATCGTTGTCAAAACAAACAGCCAGACTTGTTTGCCCGTCTCGGAACACAGACAATAAACTGCATAACCTGCAATTACCAATAAAACTATATTGGCAATTCCCAGGGGCATTAAATATATAGCAGGAGACTCGGAAGTCAAACCAAAATCAAAAAAAACGCGACCGATATTTGCAGCCCAATTTTTAACTAAAGATAGCTCGCTAGTTTCTAGTTGCGACCAACCTGTTGCCGCTACTGCTGCTCCTTTATTCACGAGTAAAATTATCATCCAAGGTATAAAGGCGAGCAAAGATGCAGCAGTTGCTGTTAAGTAGCCGACGACTTTTTTATTGAAGCGAAAACCTTGCGTTCCTAGCACGTAAATTCCGTGACCGATCGCCACTAGCAAGCTAAACAAATGAGTGTAAATTCCCAGAATTATTGAGACTGAGTAAACAATCCAACTCTGCTTGGTTTGCAGCCGCATCGCCCGCAGCAAAGACGCACCAGAAAACAAAATCATCGCCGACCACAAACTGTAGGGGCGCGCTTCTTGAGCGTAAAGTATGTGGAAAGGCGAAACAGCTAGCAATCCTGTTGCCATCCACGCTACTTCGGGAGGTGCAAATAGTTCCCGGCACAGCCAATACAGGCAAGGAAATGCCAGCAGACTCATCAAAGCTGAGAAAGTTCTCGTCGCTGCGGGAGAATAACCGAATACTTTTACCCAGTATTTGACTGCTAGAAAATAAAGCGGCGGTAATTGGGGTTCTTCTATTGCCAAACTTTTAACTGTATCGCCTAAATTTTTGGCGGGATTGGGTCTTTGATATTCCATCAAATCTTTTGCCCCTACTAACCCAGCCCTACTGATTTCTTGAATCACTTCTGTTTGAGTGTATCCAGAAACCCGGAGCGAAGTAAATACTTCATCGTACCAGTAAAACTTTTTGTCGATGTTTGCGAACCGGAAAAATAGCCCTAACAGCAACAAGACTGCTATCAAAAACCGCACTCTGCTTTTCATAAAATTAGATAGATGCTCGAGCCGAAATGAATTTTAACATAAAAATAGGCAGATTCAGTATTGGCACCTACATTTTTTTAAGGGCGATCGCCAAGGGTGAGATAGTTACTTAGACTAGAGCAAAAATCAAGAATAAATTGATACATTTCACCGAAGAAAAAGGGTGGGAAAAATACTGTTTTCGACTGGGACTAGGTAGTCAATATTTAACGAAGCACGATCGGGCAGACAGCCCAACTACAAAAATGCTGTAAAAGTGCTGTTCGATCGAACAAGCACTCATGTCTGGCGTCGCTGGCAGATGCAAGTATCGCAGCTTACATAGGAACCGGGAACCGAACGAAAATTCGGCATTTGCAGCCAGAACCTCAACTCAAAAAAACTGCTTTTTTAAAGCTTTTGCGCAATTTCACAAGTGTGTTAAAATGTTGACTTAGAAAATAGAAGGAGCTTCCAACAGCCGAAAAAAGAGCGATCGCGCTGGCTTCGACTGCTGCAAGCATCAGAAAATCCTAAATTGAAGTTGTCAAGCCGGAAATTTGGCAAGTCAGGGCCTGCACCTACTGGCCTCGATCGACGAGCTCCCAAAACCCTTGCAGGAACATCTCCAACAGGGCTAGAGGCTTTAAGATCGGGTTAAAAAGCTTGACAGAACAGGGCCTGTGGCTGTAGAAGAGTATTGACTCTGGCAGCTATTGCAAACAGGCAGGCAACCAGAAAAACTAGCAGTTACGACTTGCTGCTCGGGTCAAATAGAGTGTGATTGTGTGAGGAAAATGAACAAAATTATTTGGAAATTACTGCTAGCATCCCCGGCGATAATCGGCTTATCGTCAGCAGTCTCGACAGGGGCGATCGCCCAAGAAGCTCCGGCAACCGCTGAAGCCAGCCAGCAAACCGCTGCTGTACCTGCTGCTGGACTTTCAGAACCGCAAATCTTGGCAGCGTCAGTTGCAGAACCAGTTGCAGAACCAGTTGCAGAACCAGTTGCAGCAGCGCCGGCAGCAGAAAAGCTCGCGGCAAATAGCACGAGCGCGATCGAGCAACCGCTTTCAGAAGTGACAGCAGCGCCAACAGAGACTGCAACAGAGGCAACAGCGGCACCTGCTACCCCTACAGAAGCTAAAGAACTGGCAGCAGCAGCACCGGAAACTAGCGATCGAACCCTGCAAACAGAAGCACTGCCAACAGCAGTCCTGCCAGCACAGGCACCTGCAGCAACAGCGGTCGCACCCTCGCCTCAAGTATCGGACTTGGCGCTGCAAACCAGCAAAAATCCAGCTTCCGAAACCGCTGAACTGCCCGCCGCAGTCCCAACAACGCGCACAGAAGTCGCTCAGACAGTGCCCAACGGCATGGGAGGTCCGATCGTTCCCGCCGCACCCCAAGCGCAGCAGGCCCAACCTTCGGGTTCGATGTCCCAAGTGACATCAGTCTCGCAGCTTTCCGACGTGCAGCCTACAGACTGGGCATTCCAAGCGCTGCAATCCCTAGTCGAGCGCTACGGCTGTATCGCAGGTTATCCTGACGGCACCTACCGCGGCAACCGCGCCCTCACCCGCTACGAATTTGCAGCCGGCGTCAATGCCTGTTTGGATCAAATCACCAAGCTGATCGGCTCGACGGGTAATTTTGTTACCAAAGACGATTTAGCCCTTCTCCAACGCCTGCAAGAAGAATTTGCAGCCGAACTTGCTACCCTGCGCGGGCGGATTGACGCTTTAGAAGCCCGCACCGCCGAACTCGAAGCCAACCAATTCTCCACCACCACCAAACTCAGAGGAGAAGTAGTGTTTTTGGCTAGCGATACCTTCGGAGATGGTGTCGGCCTGCACGACGACAAAACATCCACCACCTTAGGTTACCGAGTGCGGTTGAACTTCGACACCAGCTTCACCGGTAAAGACTTGCTCAGAACCCGCTTGCAAGCTGTAAACATCCCCAACTACGGTGGCTCTGGTGTTACTGGCACCAACATGACCCGTCTCAGCATTGACGGCAACAGCGAGAACGCATTTACGCTTGATAAAGTGTTCTATCGCTTCCCGGCAGGCAACGCGACAGTCTGGATCGGACCTAAAGGCTTGAATCTGGATGACATTGCTCCCACGACAAATCCCTTGGCAGATTCTGCTAACTCTACTATCTCCAGGTTTGGACGTTACAATCCAGCCATCTTCCGCGGTCCAGAAGGCGCGGGTGCTGCTTTGAATTACAACTTTGGTCGCACAGTGAGGGCTACCGTAGGCTATCTTGCCTCCGACGGCGACGCTCCCAATCCTGCAGATGGCAGAGGCGTTTTTGACGGTTCTTTCAGCGCGATCGGTCAACTCAACTTCGGTTTGGGCAAAGCATTCGATGTCGGTCTCAGCTACGTTCGGAAATACAATCGAGCGGGCGATGTTAACGTCGTCGGCGGTACGGGCAGTTCCCTAGCCAACCGT
Source organism: Oscillatoriaceae cyanobacterium Prado104 (assembly GCA_025454405.1). Taxonomy (GTDB): domain Bacteria; phylum Cyanobacteriota; class Cyanobacteriia; order Cyanobacteriales; family Microcoleaceae; genus Microcoleus. The sequence goes on from JALOON010000006.1 coordinate 158,541, forward strand.
CCCTTCGGTCAATTACCCACATCCTCAGATAACTTTGGGGTGCAAGTTAATTTCAAACCGAGCCAGCGCTTCCAGATTGGGGGTTGGTACGGCTACACCAAAGCTCACCAATTGCGGGGTCGCGACTTTGACGCTACCATTCAGAATGCTGCAATTACTCTAGCTTTGCCAGATTTTGGACGGCGGGGCAACCTCCTCGGCTTCGTCTTCGGCGTACCGCCAAAAGTTACCGATAGCGATCTCAGAAGAGCGGATGGCAGCCGCCAAAAAGACCGCGATACCTCTTACCACATAGAGGGTTTCTACCGCTTCCAAGTCAACGATTTTATTTCGGTGACACCGGGCGTGTACGTGATTCTGAATCCGGAACACAACGATAACAATGACAGTATCTGGGTAGGTGTGCTGCGGACTACTTTTAGTTTCTAAGAGGAGAAACTAAAGTTGCTCTAGTTCTCTAGCATTGAGTTAATAAAAGCGGCAGGTGACTGCCGCTTTTTGATTTGTTTAGTTTTTTTTAGTTAAACGCGACTTTGCATCATCCAACGCGAGCGGGGACGCTCGCACTCGTGGCTCCACATCCCGCGTCCCACATTCCGCGTCTCTACATCCCACGCCAGAGGGGACGCTCACAATCCCAGCAATACAATTGGAAATTATGTGAGAAATATCCGATCGCGCTTTTTTACTGCTGTTCAAACAATTCTGTAGGTTTCTGAATTTGCAGGCCAAGAATTGGGACGGTTGTAGGTAGGAATTGTTTCAGCACAATTAGCAGGCAAACGGATCAGCAGCAGCTCGTCTTCGGCTGCTAAAATCTTCTCTAATTCCCATCTCAATTTTTCCCGATCGCGCGCGCTCAGCCAACACCTAAAAATCGAATATTGGATTCTTTCGCCGCGACTTTGAACTAATTTGTATGCTTTTCTCCAGCGCTGGGGGCTGCGAATGTCGTAGCAAACTAAATACCAGTTTTTTGCTTCTGCCATTGTATCGCCTCAGCGCAAAATTAATTGACCGAACAAACCGCTTTCTTCCGACCATTCTTTTTCCAAGAGGCGCACTTCTAATTCAAACAGGCGGCGGTAGCTGAGGGAATAATTTGTGACAGGATGCTTCCAGGTTTCTTGTTTGCGGGATTCGTACAAACCGATTAGTTTGCGACAGCCGGATTCGCTCAACCAAACTCGATCGCCCCGAATGTCGAAATCTGCTTGCACTTCCCATTGATTGCGGTTGATGGAGGCGATAACTGTCATGTCAACGATCGGTACTCGGAAAATTTCAATTAAATCTAGGGCTAAAGGTGGTGCTTGAGAGCGCGGTTGGTGGTAAAATCCCAATGCTGGCTCCAATCCAACTGTTAAAATAGCGTTGGTGATATCTTTGAGCAGCAAGGCGTAGCCGAAGCCGATTAAAGCATTGAATCGGTCTTTGGGCGGGCGGCGGTTGCGATCGCAAAAGTGCATTTCTGGGGGCGCGCCAGGACGGATTAAATAAGGCAAAGCGCCGAAATAAAGATTGCCTATTTTGCCTTCAAAGCCCAGCAGCGACGCTAGAGATTTCACTTGGGGAACTTGTTTTAAAAGAATTTGCATTTGGGCGATCGCCCGTTTTAATTCTTCGGAATTTTTCTGAATTCCGCGACTTCCCCGCATTAAGAATTTGCGCTGTCCTTGGCCGCGACAAATTACTAATTTGCGGGCTAATTCCAAACAGCGATCGGGATTGGTGAGGGCGGCATACTGGCGGATGCGGCGCTGAATGCTGCCTTGCCTGCTGTCAAAACTGCCGAGGTAGCGCCCGCCCCCGGAAATAAAATGCACTCCGATGCCCGAGTCGGCGCAAAAGTGCAAAGCTTGGGTGGAAATTTGCGAGAAACTGTGGAGTACTATTTGACTGATTTGCTGGCTGGGAATAGTTTCTACGGGTCGATCGCGGCGGGAAATTTTGATTTGCCCTCCGGTGCGGCCGACTGCGGTTCCGGGTTCGAGTACGTGCACGATTTGGCGATCGTCGTCGGCGGGAAAGAGGCGGGCGGGCTGCCATTCGGGATCGCTGGCGAGTCTGGCTTCTTCGGGGAGGCAGACTGGGGCGAGGGAACAGCGAGTGCAGAGGTTTTCGTTGTCGGTGACTGGGGGGCGTTGGGTGGAAAGTCGCAGCGATCGGGCTGTTTCGACGGCTGCGCGAACTTCGGCGCGGGCCGAGTCGTCGAGGGGGACGCGAACCAGTACGTTGTCGGCGTGGTAGCGGATTCTGCCTTCTGGAACGGTGATGCCTTTGGTGGATTCGAGGAGTTAAACTTAAGTGCCAAAAAGTTTGCTAAACTTGTCCGCAGTTAACTACCGAGAAGAGGTTCCATGTTTGCCATCAAGCGAGCGCTCAAATTGAATAATCGGGAAGCGACCTTGATGGCAAAACACGCAGGGTTTCGGCGTGTAGTTTTTAATATGGGATTGAGCTTGCGAGTCCAAATGTACGGTGTTCTTGAGTTTTCCGACTCAAAGGTCATCAACGAAGTCAAGAAAGTTCTGACCAACCAAGTCAAGAAACAGCCCGAATGCGCATGGATGAACCAGTTGTCTTCTCGTGTTTACCAAAATGCTTTGATTGACTTGAAGAAAGCATTCGCAAGGTATCGAGAGGGAAAAGCCGGTCATCCGAAGTTTGCCAGCCGCCGGGACGGGCAATCTTTTACAGTTGATTCTTCTAATGGCAAAGTTTTGCTAAAAGCTGGCAATACTATCAAGATTCCCACGCTGGGAACTTTTCGGCTTGACGAACCACTCCCGCAGGGGTTGGCATCTCAAACTTTTACGATTTCAAAAGAAGGAAATCGCTGGTTTGTTTCTTTTTGCGTTGATGCTGAACGTCTCCCGGTTCAACAACCTAAAGGTTCCGTAGGAATTGACATTGGTATTAAGTCATTTGCCACCCTGTCAACTCAGCAGGTCTTTGATGCGCCAAAGCCTTTGCAGCAAGCGAAAACCAAGCTTGCTACCTTACAGCGCAAGGCTCATCGGCAAATAAAAGGTTCTCGCAACCAACGCAAAACTTACAACAAGATCTGCAGACTCCACGCACGGATAGCCTGCATTCGTAAGGATTTCCTTCACAAGTTGACAACTTATTTAGCGAAAACATTCAAGCTAATTAAGGTTGAAGACTTGAATGTTAAAGGATTGCTGGCGAATCACAAGCTGGCTGGAGCAATATCCGACTTGGGATTTTACGAATTCAGGCGACAACTAGAGTACAAATGCAAAATGTATGGAGCGAGCTTAGTGCTGGTAGATCGGTGGTTTCCCAGTTCTAAGATTTGCTCGAATTGCACAGCTAAAAAAGATATGCCTTTGCAAGTGAGAAATTACGATTGTCCTGCTTGCGGCTTGTCAATAGATCGCGATTTGAATGCCAGTTTAAATATTTTAAACTGGGAACCCTCGGCTTGAGGGGGATAGCCTGCTTACCTTGGGATGGTCGGCCACCCAACAGCGCAGGAAGTGAGTTCTGAATTTTGGCTAAAGATGGCTTTGGTCAAGTTTGGGTAAGTTTTACGAAGCAGTTCTTCGACTTCTTCGAGGTAGAAAAGGCGGGGACAATAGGCGAGGGCGTGGAGGGCGCTGACGCGAATTGTGTCGTGTTTTTCTTCTGGGTTATTGTTTGGTGTTTGCATGGGATATTATCCGTAAGGTTGTTTTGTGGGGAAGCGCCTAACGGCATCAAAGGTAATTTCAGAGCAGGGTTTCCGGTTTCCCGTCCTTGAGGGTTTGGTGATCAACGCCTAACGGCATCAAAGGTAATTTCAGTCATCTTGAGGGTGCTGGCAAAAGCGGTCGTGTTTTCCGAGTGATCAACGCCTAACGGCATCAAAGGTAATTTCAGGCCGATCGCCGAACCACTTATATAATAAACCATCCACAGCGTTTTTGCAAGCACCTTTTCCTTCTAAATTTGCGACACCTCCTATCAAATCCAAAGTAGCTCGATCGCCCTTTTCAAACCCTCACCCATCAAAGCTTTCAAACTTTGCAAGCACCCCAACACCTCACACAACAACCTCAAAACCAATCGCTACAAACAATCCAGAGATTACCCGCAACCAAACACCCATTACACTCAGAGATCCTTGCACTCCTGGAAAGCAAAGCGCGATCGAAGAAACCGCGTTTTTTCAATATCCTCAGTTTTCACCGAGAATAGTCGCGAACAACCCGGTTTTTGCCTGAGTTTTATGGCAATTACTGAAGTCGGAGAACTCGCGCGATCGCTCAATTCTCAACTCTCAACTATGATATTGACTGAGGGCCGATCGAGCTCCAGCAATCGTTGAATGCCAGCGCATCCGCTAGGGACAAATCCCCCGCATCAGCCAGAACATACCGACCCCACCGAGTCTTTTTAGAACCCGCACGATCGGTCCAGCAAGGCAGCGCTAAATACCCGTTTCGATCGGACACCAACCACTCGCAAATATCTGCTTCAAAGTTCGATCGCCACAGCACAACAGAGTTAATTAAATCCCTGCTTTCACCAAGCGACAGCCCTCCAAATCTCCTCACTGATTCTGGGTTTACCATAGCTTCTTGCAACCTTTCCAACAGCTTTGGTTTCCCAACATCATCGCCGGCATCAACCCAGATTCCCAAATCAATACCGGTTAGCAACTCTTGAAAATCCGGCCGCGCATTCCGCTTGTCAAACTCCTGTTTAGCAACTTTAACTCGGCGAATAGTGCGCAGGACAGTAGAACGATTCGGTTTCGATAAAAGCGCGATCGCAATTTGACAGCCGCAGTGAGAATAACGGTTAATTTCTCCCACCATTGACAGCAGCATTCCGTACACCGTAGCCGGAGGCGGCACCGGATAACTTTCCCCGTATTCCCGTGCATAGGAATGCCGCCAGCCAGCAACGGGAACCTCAATTCGCAACCCAATCATGCCACCTCCTCGTTGTTGATATCCGACAAAATTACTGCTTGCAAATCCCTCACCGCCTGCTTGATTCCCGCAAATACTTTTACCCCAAGCTCTTCTAATTCTGCCACTTCTGGTTCCAGGGCGATCGCGCCTGCAATCCACACTTCATTTGGATCGATATCTCCCGCCTCAATGCGGCGAACTAAATCGGCTATTGACACTTTTCCTTGCCGATTTTCCTCAAAACAATAAAGCAACCGAGGAGCAAAATCGTGAGTCCACCTGAGTACCATACTTTCAGGAGAAAAATCGTAAAGAAACCGCGCGTGATTTCCCGCAACGCTTCCCAGAGAAGTTAAAGCATCCAAAACAGAAACAATCCGATTTGCGACTTTCAAACGGTGCGGAGTCATCGCAAAACCGTACTGATAGCGAGTCGCGTGCGCCTCGGTTTGATGGATAGACTTTCGGTCTTTTTTGCCGCTAGTCGAGCCAAAAAACATATCGCCCGTATCCGCAGTTAAAGAAATTGCGCGAGTCACTTCTAGCACTCCCCGGCGAGCAATACTTTCTCCTTTTCTGAGTTTAGCTTTGCCCTTACCTTTTTTAGGAGTTGGCGTTTCTTCGATCGATTCAGGAATCCCATCATTATTGATATCTTCCGCTGCTGCTTTCGCCTCCATGTAACCCAAAACATCATCATCAATGTATATCTCTGGATTAAAAACTCCTTCTTGAACGCGATAGTTTTCATTTTTATCATCATCCCACTTGCGGTTGACTTCTTCTCCTAAAAACTGCCACTGATAGCGAATTGCCCACCGAATCGCTTCAGCCGAAACAGTAGTGCGCAGCGAATTTTTCCAAGCCAATCGCTGCAAAGTCGTGACGTTACCTTGATTTTCGCCGCGATTGTTGGCGGCGATACCGTAATTGGTCAAAATGTTGCCAAACAAATGATATGTCATGGTATTTCCTGTTTGATTTGCTTGTTGTGAATTACGACAGTTCGATAATGTTAATTGGGGATTTTTGGTGGGGTGGGGCGGGTTTATTTAACCTGCCTGCTGCGTTTGAAACTGTTGGCGAACCCTTTCAAGCTAGAAATCGAATATGCTGCGCTCGTTATTCGATTTCTAGCTTGAACCCTACAGGATTGTTGATAATGGTGCAAGATGTCATTTTCACCATCAAATTCCCAGTCGGTTTCAACCGACTTTCGCTATGAGGCAGGGGTTTAAACCCCTGCCGGACTCCAGAAGCTAGCCGATAAAACCGTGGTTTTTGAAACCCAAAAACCGCCCAATTTACCCTAACGTAAATTGCGCAGGGATTTTGGCAAAGGCACACTTTCAACACCATCATCTTCATCATCTTCATCATCTTCATCATCTTCATCCTCATCTAAATCAACATCAGAATCTTCAGTTTCGCCCGAATCGTCGCTTGACAATTGAGGTGGCAAACCAGCAGATTTGCGAGGTTGGTAACTGACAAGTGAAAGTAAAACTAAGTTTCTTGCCATTTCCCAATCATCTAATACGAAATTCCACAATTCTGCTGAATGTTCTTGCAAAACAGGCGAATATCCCGCCCAAGACCAAAATTCGGTGATGAAAGAACAAAATGCCGACAAGTTTTTGCAGCGAATCATTTTTCGCTGCACTTTTTCCCGTTCATCTTCGATCCGCTTTCTACCTAAATCTTTTCCGTGTTCGTCGCTAGCTTTTTGGCGTTTGGCTTCGCGTTTTCCCTGTTCCATAGATCGCCCGTAAATCCCTCGCAAAGCATCGTGACAAGCCTCAATAAATCGACCGTGCGATGCTTCTTTCCATGCTGCATATTTTACCATATCTCGAAATCCTTTACTTTCATAACACAGTCGATCGAACAATTCTTTGCTAGTTATTTTTACTGCCAATTCTCCATACCAAGGCAGTTGTTTAATTAAAGCACCAGCAATTACATCCTTAGCCAAACTGGGAACAATCGCACTGCCAGAATCGCCGTAAACTACATATTTATCTTGGAAAGCAGATTGGGCTTGCTTGTAGGCGTTGCAGATTTTTGCAGTAGCAGTTACCAAATACTTGTCCGTCGGAGATTTTTGTTTTTCGTTCCAGGGCATTTTGCCGAAAATCACGACACGACAGCGATTGACTCGGTAAGTTTTGGCAATGCTAACTGCTGATTCGTAAGTAACTAAAAAACGCAGCGCCGCATCTCCAATCCCGGAAGCATGAAAATCTTTGTAGGCTTGACAGCGTTTGGCGTAACTCATTCTAATCTCAGCAAACTCTTTGAGATTGAGGATTTCGGGAACTATCAAAGCCGCTGATGCTTTCTCTCCTTTGGTGAACGATCGAATTTTGAAATAACAGCAAACTACGGGCGCGTAAAGCAAAACTAAAGCATCCACAGCGCTTTGTTCGATGCTAGTTTTGCTGGTAAAAGCAGTGTGTTTGACTGTCGCCCCAGGATTCAGCCAGCCCGCTACTGCTACGGGTTTTTCTATCAGGAAGCCAGTGCGGCTGTCGCACAAGGTTTTTGCAAACTTTTGATGGCTGTATTCAGTTAGCGATTTATAACTTACTACTATCGGCAACTTGCCCTCTTCAATCTCAAATGTTTGAGATTTTACGCCGTCACTTTTAGACAGTATTCCCTGCTGCAAAAATGTATTCAACACCCCTTGATGCAGCGCGACTCTCGATTCGATCGACAAATTTTCTGAATCAATTCCCCGAAAACCAATTAAGCCATCATCCAGCAAGAAAGACTGTTCTAGCAACCACTCAATTGCTGCTAAATGACTGCCTGCGATCGCGAGTTTTACTTCAGATTCGTCAAGCTGCCATTTGAGATTGTCATTGGCAATCTTTTTCTTGTCTAATTGCTGCAATGTCATGTACAAACCAGCCAAACCCGCCGCGTGCATGTCCGTATAATGCGGGCTGTGCAAGTTAAGTATGATTTCAATTTTCGTACTGTTCACTAGCTCCCGTTACCTCATTATAAATTACTGCATTTTTGGGTGCGATCGGATAAATTTTTTGAAATCTTTTCCAATCTTGTAGCTGGGAAATAGGGCGAGGAAGCCTTACCGGAACAGCCCAGCGCTGTGCTTCTTCAGATAAAGCCTTATTTTTGCTGGTGCCTTTTTTAGCCCTGCGCTGTTCGGCAAACTTCTTAATTTCTGGCAGATCTTCTGCTAAAATTACAGTAATCGTATTCCCACCTTCTCGCAAAGGTTCGGAATGACTGCACCACAATCCATCAAGCCAAATCGAGTCAAATTCTGCGATCGGTTCGCCAGTAATTTTCAAAGCAGCATTCATCAAATCAGTTTGGGAAATTTCCCCCAATTCAGCAAGTTCTCGAACAAATTCTTTCCCCGCTTTTATCTGTTCCTCGGTATAGGGATAGCGATTGCTAGGCGAGTAGAATATAGCCTTGCAGGTGCACCCCGAGGCAAGTATTAAATTGCCAGATTCATCAAAATCAACTTTGCGGTTGAGTCTCCCCAATCGTTGAATTATCGCCGCAAATGTAGCAAACGGAGTTATCAATAAATCCGCGCTTAAATCGAGAGACATTTCGCAAATTTGATTGGTAACAACTAGAACGCCTTGATTTTGCTGCGAGAAAGCTGCCATGACTTCCTCATGTCTTTTGAGCCGATCTTTGTACCGATATCGTGCGTGGTAAACTAAAGGCAAAAAATCTAAATTCGGGTACTTAGCTAACTCGCCGGAAACGTAATGATAAGTTGCAACGCAGCTTTTCACAGAATTGTTTACCCACAAAACCTTTTGCTTTGCTGCTAAAGCCGCCGCGACATCCGCCATAACATCGCTGGAACTTTCAACTACTTGGAATTGATAGCGCGGCAAATCTTCCAAATCTTTCGGCCCCGCAATTTCGGTGATTTCTTCGCCTAATTCGGTCGCAACCTCCCGAATCTTTTGCAATTGTTCCCGAGTAAAACTAGCACTCATCAACAAAATCGGCGCGCCTTTAAAAGTTTGGATAAATCTCAGCAAAGCGCTAAACAATTTGCTGTCGTAAGCGTGAACTTCATCGAAAACAAATGCACCGAGGACGATCGCGATCCAAGCATACATCGGCTTGCGGTTGTTCTGCATCAATCCCAACACTGAATCTACCGTCCCGGTGATGAGTTTTGCCATCCAAGTTTTGAAACTTTGGAGTCTGTCTTCATTTTCAATGTGGTCGTTATTTTCATTGATTAAAGCTTCGCAAACCTCTAAATCGATATTCGATCGCGAGTGCATTAATGCTTTCTCAACTTCCGTCTTCGCTGCATAATCCACAAAGCCTTGAGTTGCCGTCCCAGTAGTAGGATACAGCACAAACAGCTTGCGATCGACTGCCCAATTTTCCCCCCACAAATAAGCCGCAATAGTTTTCCCAGTACCGCATCCAGCTTTTACTAAAGTTATTCTAGTTTTGGTTGCAGCCACCGACTTTTGAAAACCACGGGGCTGCTGTTTCTTGAGTCGGGAATCGATAACTTGCCGGATCTCTTCCCGGCTTAATACTTGCTGCAAAACTTTCCTCAACCATTCCCGCTGATTTGGAATCTGAGGTATTGCAGATCCGGCAATATCGGCAGCAATGACAGTGGCTTTGACTGCTGCAACAAACCGCTGGCGATCGCTATTTTTTTCAATAGTTTTTGCCAGGGCTTCGCATTCGTCCGTCACTGCCCCTACAGCATTCGTGAGTTCTTCAGGCGTCCAATTTGATTTTTTAACTTTTGGCAGTTTTGGCGGCAATTTTAACTGGCTTCCCGTGCCAATTTTGAGCAGCGCCCTAAAATCATCTCGGATGGGTTTTACATCTGGTTTAGCAGTGGCTTTGTGCTGGCAAAATACATAAAGCGGGGCATTGCCGCACTCTTTGGTTTTGACAAATTCACGGTTTGGATCGAGTTTGAGATGGTGTCCGATCGCCCCCCAAACTGCTACTAACAAATCAACATCCTCGCAACTTTCCAGCCACTGCCGGAATTCGGGAATTTGCAGCACCATAATCGCACTTAAAATTTCGTGCCTAATTATTTGATCGACTTGGTGTTTTCTGTTGCTTGGCAGTTGCTTTTTAATGATTTTCAACCAGTCAAGCTCATTTATTTTGTAATGCACGGATTCGGTTGCCATCAATCCCAAAAAATGCTGGTTGGCTTTCCCCCAATCGTGAATGTAGCATCCCATCAAAGTTGTTTTCAGCAGCGGGAGAGACCATTCATTTTTTAAACCTAATTGCAGGAGGATAACAGGCAGCAATTGACAGAGAATAATTTCGCCCGATCGATATACCGCAGCAGTATGTCCGGGCAAAAAGAAAGTTTCGCGAATTTGCTTGGGGCGATCGACAAAATCTGCGGGCAAAGACTTAGCAAAAAGTCGGGGAAAATTCACTTGTTTCATCTTGCCTCCCGGTAGGGCATAAAAAAGCCGCCTCCCATATGTCCTTTGCCGCCAATACCGCGATGCTGAACCAACAAAGAATCTTCATCAGTAAGTCCGGTAATTTTTACCGAATAACCTACCTTTGTATCGCCCTTAACTTTGATAGTTTTTCTGGCGATTTGGCCGTATTTGTTGAGGGGAATTTCCGCAACGCCCGATCGCACTCCCAGCGATCGCAATTGCCGGTTCACCGCAGCTAAAAAAGTATCCGGCTGTTGGTAGCCAGCAATTACCACCATCCGGGCAAACAAGTCAGCAGCAGGCTTTAAGGGCAATATTGCGGGCACTCCCAATACGATTTCGTGGACGCCCACAGACAGTTGCCGCCCGCCAAGTTTAAAGAAATGGTGCGCGTTTTCCTCGGCCACCCTGATCCGCATTCGCGACAAATCCCCAGGACGAGATCGCTTCAGGGAGATTTTCCCGTGTCTGTCTGGATGTCCCGCTACCGTCAGCAGCCGAATCGTGCGATCGGCCCGCAAAATCGGCACCTGCTGGCAAATCGCTGCAAACAACCCGTAACCGTGATCTGCAGGGATTTCCAAACCGTGAACTCTGAAAGAAATGTCGATCGATTCTTTAACTCGGAGTGCAAACATTTTATTTTTGAGATAGGTAGTATTTACTACCCTTCTCTGGATTTATGGGTTTATCGCCTGACGGCATCAAAGGTGTGGGGGAGTTGAAAGCAATGGCTGTTCGCGTCCCTGCATTCATCGCGTAGCTTTCACTACTCGGAGCGCAAAATGATCAACTCAATTCCGACTCTGGGATCGGTAATTACAATACATAGCGCATCTAGATTTTTTTGTCAACCCCGTTCTCAAAAATTCTGTCCGGGACGCAGAAAGCGGTTTTTTTAAGGGTTTCTGGCAAAGATTCTGCAAAAAAGCGGAGATTTTTCCCCTCTAAAAACCAGAAGTTTATCAAGCTTGTCGCTGCGCCTCCAACAATTGCTGAATTCCTGTTTCAGCTAAATCCAAAATTTGATTTAATTGACTGCGGCTGAAACTTCCAGCTTCCGCAGTACCCTGAATCTCAATAATGTTCAAATCTCCATTCATTACCACATTAAAATCAATTTCCGCCGCCACATCCTCAAGATAATTTAAATCTAAAAACGGCTCGCCTTCCAAAAGTCCCACAGAAACGGCCGCTACTTGACGGATCAGGGGCGATCGCTCTAATTCACCTTTTTGTACTAATTTATTCAAAGCATCAGCCACAGCTACAAATCCGCCCGTAATTGAAGTTGTACGAGTTCCCGCATCCGCTTGCAAAACATCTGCATCGACAAGAATTGTGCGTTCTCCTAACAGTTGCATATCCAAGCACGATCGCAAACTCCTGCCGATCAAGCGCTGAATTTCTTGAGTGCGTCCCGATAATTTCATAAATTCCCGCTCTTGTCGCTGTGGCGTAGCACCCGGTAACATTCGGTACTCTGCTGTCAGCCAACCTTGTCCGGTATTCTCCAAAAATTTAGGCACTCCCGGTTTGACAGTAACGCTGCAAAGTACCTGAGTATCGCCACTTTTTGCCAACACGGAACCGCTGGCAAATTTGGTAAATGCTCGATCGAAACTAATCGGACGCAGTTGATTTGATTGTCTGCCGTCGGGACGCTGCCAAGACATAATATTTTGAGGATTGGGAATTGGGAATTGGAAATTGGGAATTGGGAATTGGGCGAAGTGAAGCTCTGGAATTGGGCATTGATAGTTGGTATTTAACCTGCGTGCTCAATAACTGATGATTAATCAATAAGCTCGCGAGCGGGTACGCTCGCACTTGACTGCTTTGAGATCGACCGTCAACTGACTTGCTGTTTGAGGAATTTGAGCAGATCCTGATGCACTTTTTCAGGCGATCGATCGCCGTCGATTGTTAACAGTTTGCTGCGGCGATCGTAATACTCTAAAATAGGAATAGTCCGTTCCTCAAACAAAGCAAGCCGGCGCTGTAAAATTTCAGGATGGTCGTCCGATCGAGAACGCTCGATCGACCGCTTTACTAAGACCTCATGAGGCACTTTCAGCCAAATAGCCCAATCGAGCTGCTGTGCCAAATCTTCCAATAAAAAATCCAATTCCTCAGCTTGAAAAGCCGTTCGCGGATATCCCTCCAACAACCAACCATTCGACACATCAGGCATCAGCAAGCGACTGCCAAAAAATTGAATCAAAATTTCATCGGGAACTAATTCGCCGGATTCCACGTAAGGCATCACCAAATTGCCGAAATCTGTTGCTTCGGCAATTTGGGCGCGGAGAATCTCGCCGATTGCCAGCAGAGGAATGCTCAAATTGCTGCAAAGTAGTTCGGCCTGCGTTCCCTTTCCCGCACCCGGCCCACCCAGAATTACTAATCTCACTGTGCCTTGCTCCTAGCAGCGCGACATTCAAAAGTTTACTGAAGTTTAACCTGAGTTCGCACTCGATCGGACAAATGGCTGCGATCGCCACTGCCACGTTTTTTCAACCAATTGTACATCTAGCGTGTCGCTAGCTTTGCACGGTCGTCAAATACGCTATATATTGTTATGCAGGCTCCAGCTCCATCAGGGTCGAAGCCATGCCCAAGATTTAGCGTCCAATTTATTGTCCTATGGTTGCTCAGTTACAAACGCCCGCACTCAATTTAACTCACAGTTTGCCCTGCACGGTTGAAGGCTTGGTGCAAGTCTTTACAGGCCCGCAGCGCTGCTTTTTTACGAATGTCATGGCCCAAGCGCTGAGAATTGCGGGGCATGGAACTCCGGTACTGGCGGTGCAGTTTCTCAAGGGCGGCATCAACCAAGGACACGATCGCCCGGTGCGTTTGGGGCAGAATTTAGATTGGGTGCGGTGCGACTTGCCGCGGTGCATTGACGGAGACGATTTAGAGGAGGCGGAGGTAAAATCGATCGAGCGATTGTGGCAGTACGTTCGAGATGTGGTGCGCGAGGGTCGTTACGCGCTAGTCATTCTCGATGAGTTGAGTTTGGCGGTAAATTTGGGATTGATTTCTGAAGCAGAAGTGCTGGAATTTATTGATAACAAGCCGCACTCTTTGGATATTATTTTGACTGGACCTGCGATGCCTCAGGGAATTTTGGATGTGGCCGACCAAATTACTGAAATTCGCCGCACTCAAAAACATTAATCGGGCTTGTAGTCTGGACTTTAGTCCGCAAAAAAGAGCGGACTGAAGTCCAGACTACGAACCTTGTTTATTATGTCTCTGTGCAATGCGATCGCCCGCCAATCAAATTTCATCAAAAATGGCGATCGCGCAGCAACTAATCAACTGGAATTTGTTGCAATTCGGCGTCGGTTAATTTAAGGTCGATCGCCCGCACGGAATCTTCGATACTCGAGATTTTGCTCGCGCCGGGAATGGGCAGGACGCAGGGCGATTTTGCCATCAACCACGCTAATACCAGACAGTAAACTGAAACGTTTTTTTCGCGGGCTAAATTAGCGATCGCGGGCATTTCTTGCAAGCGGCTGACGCGACGGCTTCCTCCCAACGGGCTCCAAGGAAAAAATGTCAGTTTTTCGCTTTCGCAGTATTCTAAAACGCCGTCAGATTCTGGCTGTCTGTACCACGGATTGTACTGATTTTGCACCGAGACAATTTCTACTGTATCGCGGGCGCGTTTAATCTGTTCTACGGAAAAGTTGGAAACGCCTACAAATCGAATTATGCCTGCTGCTACTGCTTCTTTTGCAGGTGCTAGGGATTCGGCGATCGAATAATCGGGATCTGGTGAGTGATATTGCCAAAGGTCGATCGGTTTTTGACCGCCCAAAGCTTCAAAACTTTCGCGAATTGTCTTGCGCAAATGGTGGGGATTGCCGTTGCGCGTCCAAGAACCCTGAGGCCGCATTAAACCGCCTTTAGTAGCAACAATTACTTTGCTTGTATCGCCGCTGTACTGTGCTAAAGCTTTGGCAATTAACTTTTCGTTGTGATGTTTGTCGGACTCATCTTGGCAGTAAGAATCTGCCGTGTCAATTAGCGTGACACCCAAATCTAGAGCTCGATGAATTACAGAAATTGACTGCGATTCCAAGGGTCTGCTGCTTAAGGACATCGGCATTCCTCCCAGCCCGATCGCGCTGACTGTAATATCTGTATTTCCTAATTGTTTTGTTTGCATAAGAAGGAAGAAGGAAGAAGGGAAGTTTTGAGTTTTGAGTTTTGAGTTTTGAGTTTTAAATTTTGAGTTTTAAGTTTTGAGTTTTAAGTTTTGAGTTTTAAGTTTTGAGTTTTAAGTTTTGAGTGCGTGAATTGTGAACTGTCTTTAACTCACAACTCACAACTCACAACTCCCGATAACTGTCTTTAACTCACAACTCACAACTCCCGAGAACTGTCTTTAACTCACAACTCAAAATTCAAAACTCAAAACTCCTTACCAACTGTCAACTATTATTCTAACTAGAAGCGCTAGTATAAAAACGCAGGGCAAATCTCCAGAAGTAACGGGAGGCAACTAAAAGTGCGATCGCGAGCAATCCCGCCCCTGCGATCCAAGCTATTTCACCTCTACCCAACATAGCTTCGGCGGGGACAGTTGTTAAGAAAGCCACGGGAACTACAAAGGTGAAGAAAAAACGGTAAGCTGCCGGATAAGCTGCCATGGGAAATCTACCCGCTTCTAACAATCCCCTGAGCACTTCAGTAACATTGTAAATTTTGACAAACCAAATACTCATGGCACCTAACATAAACCAAATGCTGTAAAGAGCGATCGCGCTGAATACCAGCGGTATTGCTGTTAAGAAATAATTGCCAACCGGCACTTGCAATTTGCTGGCCGCATATCCCAATAATCCAGCGCCGAAGATTAAATCTGGCATTCCCCAAGGCGAGATCGTGTTTGCCGACAGCCAGAATTGGGAACTGATGGGCTTGAGGAGGACAAAATCGAGAGTTCCTTGCTGCACTCGATCGACTATACGGTTGAGATTGGGGGCGAGAAAGGTGGATGAAAAACCCTGCAATACCGTAAAAATACCTAGTACAACTAAAGCTTCCTCCCATTGCCAGCCAGCAAAAGTGTAACCGGTGCGGTAGAACAAAAACAGCCCGAAGATGCTGCCTGTCAGGTTTCCCAGGCTGCTGAGGGCGGCGAGGACAAAGTTGATCCGGTATTCGAGTTCCGCTGCGATCGCCGCTGCCCAGAAAAGTTCGATCGTGTGAAAATATCGTCCCATGTTTGCAGCCATTTGACGGGGTTTACTCCTATATATTGTAAAGCTTTTGTAAAGCTCACTTCCTGCCAGATTTTATACCTCACTATAAATTTAAGTTATACCATTGCTTGCTTCAGTATTATTACTGAGCTAGAATATTAAGAAATTTAACTATAAGTTAACAAATTTTGCATAATATTAAAAATATCGGGATAAATATCTCTAATTTCCTCAATATTTTAAGCTTAAGTTGCTTTTTCACACAAAAAAAATTGGCAGTTATTTACAATTCTAATACATTACACTACTTAATATTATAAACATTTGAAAAAGATGTGGCGAGATCGAACTTTAGGCTTTAGGATGGTGCATACGTACTTGAAAGTAATACGCAATACCGCTTCTGAAAAAGCAGCTACTAAGTAGGACTCAGGTACAATCTTTAGAAGGGGCAAAACCTTACCTTCTTTGTTACCTTCTTTGTTACCTTTGTTTTTGTTACCTTTGTTTTTGTGACATTTGTGACAGTGGCTTGACTTTTAACTTGCGGTAAAAATAGCTAAAAATACGCATCAAATACGCACCAAAAAGTACGAACTTAATTTCGATAAAAGAGTAGTTAGTTAACAGTCCGTAAGAGGAAAAACACATGGATGCTTTAACTTTATCCAGACTGGGAATCAAGCACACCAAGAGCGCTGCTGCTGAATCGCTGCGAATCAATACGGGATACGATTTTACAAGCCCAGTAACTTTTTACGGGATTGTCAACGAACACTGCAACGTGAAATGCCGTCAGTGCGAGTATTGGCGGCTCAAAGAATATAAAGACGAAATGACGATCGAAGAGTGGCAAAATGCCCTCTTGAGTATCAAAGAATTTGTGGGTGAATTTTCAATCAACTTTAGCGGTGGCGAGCCTTATATTAAAAAAGGTTTTCTCGACTTGCTGGCCTTTGCCAACAAAAATGGCATCCACGCGGGCGTTACTACAAATGGCTACTGCATGACCAAAGAAAATGCAGCAAAAACAGTGGCGGCGCGTCCTTTTAACGTGAATATGTCCGTTGACGGACCGAATGCAGAATTGCACGATTACTTGCGCGGTCAACCGGGATTGTTCGATCGGCTTTCTAAAGGAATCGGCTACCTGCGTGCCGAACAGGAAAAACAAAACGTCCTGTTTCCCATCAACGTCAAACCGACGATGAACCGACTCAATTTCCGCCACCTGCCGGAAATCGTAACTTGGGCTCAGGGAATTGGGGCGACAACGGTAAACTTCCAACCTGTCAACCGCTGGACTCGGGAAACCTACGAGGAACTGTGGATCGAAAAAGAAGACATGGAAGAATTTTCGCGGGTAATCGAGCGCTTAATTGAAATGAAGCACAGCGGCGCGCCGATTATGAACAGCGATGAAGTGTTGCGCTTGATGGTAGCTCACTTTAATGAAGAAAAAGCTCCTGATTCAACCCGTCCCTGTCGGGTAGGACTGCGCAATTACTGGATCGATACGCGCGGCGATGTGAAATTGTGCGATGAATATCCGGTGATCGGTAATGTGAAACAGGAAAGCGCCCGCGCTATTTGGTACGGCGAAAAAGCGCAGAAAGTCCGCCAAGATACTTTGAATTGCGGCAAGCTTTGTCTGATTACTTGCGTGTCGCAAAAAACGATTATGGACAAAGTGAAAATGGGGATGAAACTACTGAAGAATTAAGGTTGGTTTGAGGTTGAGATTGTTTGCGATCGATCGAGCCGGGTTTCTGACAAAAACCCGGTTTTTTTAATAAAGAAGGAAGAAGGAAGAGGGAAGAAGGAAAGTTCTGAGTTTTAAGTTTTGAGTTTTGAATTAAGAACTGTCTTTAACTCAAAACTCACGCATTCACAACTCAAAACTCCTTACCAACTGTCAACTATCGACTTTTTTATTACCATAATACCAACAGTTTTTAATGCGGACTAAAATCCATTTTTAGCTTGGCAGACGGATGAAAAATTCAGTTATTTTTGGTAATGCGGGCGCGGAAGGCGCAAGCCGCGACGGGTGGTTTGCGGGTCATTTTATAACACCTGAAGATGACCCCCGATCGACCTCGGCTTTAGAATTGAAATGGGGCATTCACAAAGCAGGAGAATGCCGCACTCAATGGGCTGTAAATGCGAAAGCAACAACTCTTTCTATCTTGGTAAAAGGACGGTTCTGCCTGCAATTTCCCGATCGAGAAATTTTGCTATCAAATGAAGGAGATTATGCTCTCTGGCTGCCAGGAGTGCCTCATTATTGGCAAGCTGAAGAAGATAGCACGATCGTGACTGTGCGGTGGCCTTCCAAATCGGGAGATAGTGCGGGAATTACTGGTTAACTTTTAACAGAACTTTTGATTTCGGGAACCAATACCCGGCCAGTATAACCCGCCCGCTGGTAGCGCGCGATCGCCTCTGAGGCAATGCCAGCCACTTTGCCACTTTGCACCAAAGCCACGCAAGCGCCACCAAAACCTCCGCCCGTCAGCCTCGCGCCGAAAACTCCCCGGAGTTGCTGCAAGATGCTGGCGAGGGCGTCTACTGCTGGCGTCGAAACTTCGTAATCGTCGCGCTGGCTGTTGTGGGAATCGTTCATCAACTGCCCGAAACGTTCCGCAGGCAGAGATTTTAAGGCTTCCAGCACTCGGTTGTTTTCGCTAACGACATGGCGCGCCCGCTTGTTGAGGGGCTCAGGCAAGGCTTCTACTGCTTGCGGATCGGCGACATCTCTGAGGGCTTTGACTCCCAGCCTCCTCGCAGCTTCTTCGCACTCTGCCCGCCGCTGGTTGTAGCCGCTTCCTGCTGCTAAATTGTGGCTTTCGCCGCTGTCAATTACTAAAATTTCTGTACCTGTGGGAAACGGCAGCGGGCGGCGGTTGAGGGTGCGGGTGTCGAGAAATAGCATGGTATTGGTGTCTGCTAAACTCGATGCCATTTGATCCATAATCCCGCAATTTAATCCAGCATATCGGATTTCGGCTAACTGTCCGATTTGAGCCAGCCGCAAATCGTCAAGGGGAATGTTTAACAGCCCGCGCAATCCCCTGAGGGTTGCTATTTCTAAAGCAGCGCTGCTGGACAAACCGGCTCCGATCGGCACGTTCGAGGTAATGTAGAGATTTATTGGCGGTATTTTGTATCCTTCTTTTTCTAACAGCCTGATGCAGCCGCAGATGTAACTGACAAATTTTTGCGGTATTGTATCTTCGTCTGAAACATTTATTAGTTCGTCATATTCTGCTGAATAAAAATGGTGCAGGTTGTCGTTGCTGAAGCCGATTTGCACAGTCGTGCGTTGGGGAATCGCTGTCGGCAGTACGAATCCGTCGTTGTAATCCGTGTGTTCGCCCAGCAGGTTGACTCTTCCGGGGGCGCTGGCTTGGGTTTTTGGTAATGTACCAAATACTCTTTGGAAGTTCATTTTTAAGGAATGGGAATGGGGAATTGGGAATGGGAATTGGGAATGGGGAATGGGGAATTGGGAATTGGGAATTGGGAATTGGAGTGTAAAAAACAAAAACTTTGCTTTTGGCTGTCAATCTATGTATGATGACCAATTTTTTTTGAGGTTTCAAGGCTTGTTAACAAAAATAAATATGACTTGATGGCAGCGAAAAGTAAGGGTTTGTGATAAAATGCAAATCTGAGATTTTTCGGAAGTTTCAAAAAATGCGATCGACCAGACCCCGGAAACAGTTTGCTCAACATTGGCTCAAAAGCGAAAAAGCCTTAGATCGGATTGTCAAAGCGGCAGATTTGTCGGGCGATCGCGTTCTGGAAATCGGTCCGGGTACGGGCATTCTAACTCGACGCTTGCTGGCTGCGGCTGAATCTGTCGTTGCTGTGGAAATCGATCGGGATTTGTGCGTGCAGCTAGCGAAGCAACTTGGTAAAAAAGATAATTTTTTACTGTTGCAAGGCGACATCCTGGAGATGGATTTGGACGCTCAACTTACTGCTTTTGAGAGGTTCCTAAATCCCAATAAAGTTGTAGCCAACATTCCTTACAATATTACCGGACCGATCGTCCAAAAATTGCTGGGAACGATATCTGTACCGGCTGCTAAACCCTTTGATTCGATCGTGCTGTTGGTGCAAAAAGAAGTGGCCGATCGACTCTACGCTAAACCGGGTTCTAGAGCCTTTGGCGCTTTGTCGGTGCGGGTGCAATATTTAGCAGAATGCGAGTTAATTTGTGACGTGCAGGCTAAAGATTTTTATCCACCACCAAAAGTAGATTCAGCAGTGGTGAGGTTGCGTCCGAGATTAATCGAAACTCCGGCAGTTAATCCGAAACATTTGGAAAATTTAGTTAAATTGGGATTTGGCAGCAAGCGCAAAATGCTGCGCAATAATTTGAAAGGAATTGTGGATGTAGATACGCTGGTGCAAGTGTTAGAAAAATTGGATGTAAATCCTCAATCTCGGGCGGAAGATTTAAGCGCGGCGCAATGGGTTAATTTGAGCAATAATTTATTGCAGATGACTGATGGCCGATCCATCGGGAGCTAGAATCTATTCTAGTCGGTCGATCGGATGCAATATGATATCAAATTTAGAGGTCGATCGAGCGCATCCAAACCAAAGAAACCGGGTTTTTATCGAGATATACCGCTTCGTACTGTATTGTCACAAAAAACCCGGTTTCTGCCTCAATCAGAATTAAAACTGTCAACTGTCAACGATCGACTATCATCGCTCGACTGAAATCGGAATTCTAATAATAAATTCCGTACCCCTTCCCATTGCGGAAATGCACTGCAATTCTCCTTGATGTTTTTCTGTGATAATTTGATAGGCGATCGACAAACCCAATCCCGTACCTTTACCTACAGGTTTCGTTGTAAAAAAAGGATCGAATATATGCTCGACTACCGCCTCTGTCATTCCCGGACCGTTATTAAAAATTACGATTTCTACCCATTTTCCGTCTAAAACTTTGGTAGAAATTTTGATAAAGCTGGCAGGAACTTCGCCCCCGCCAAGTAGTGAAGATTCGCTATCTTCCTCGAAAGCATCAATGGCATTATTTAAGATATTTAAAAATACCTGGTTTAACTGTCCGGGATAGCACCCTACTTTAACTAAATCTCCATATTTTTTAATTATTTCAATTCTCGGACGATCGGCTATGGGATGCAAGCGATTTTGCAGCATCATCAGCGTGCTGTCAATGCCTTCATGGATGTCAGCTACTTTCATTTCTGCTTCGTCAAGCCGAGCAAAGTTCCGCAGCGACTTGACGATATCGCGGATGCGATCGGCCCCTGCTTTCATGGAATAGAATATTTTTGGCAAGTCTTCTTGGATAAAATCTAAATCTAAAGACTGGAGTTTTTCTTTAACTATAGGTATGGGATTGGGATAGTGCTGTTCGTAGATATCGATCGCATCCCACAAATTATTGAAATACTCACTAGCGGGAGCCAGATTGCCGTAAATAAAGTTGATGGGATTGTTAATTTCGTGGGCGACACCAGCTACTACTTGCCCCAGCGATGACATTTTTTCGCTTTGAATTAGCTTGGCTTGAGTCTGCTGCAATTCTAATAAAGTTTGTTCTAGCTGTAGGGTTTGTTGCTTTAACTGGGCGGTGCGTTCTTCAACTCTAATTTCTAATTCTTCTTTAGCTTTTTGCAGTGCTTTTTCCACTTGTTTGCGCTCGAAAATTTCAGCTTCCAACTGGCTATTTGCCAGGGCTAACTGGGCGGGACTTGGCAGTGCTAAGGCTTGAGGAATTAAGTTTACTAATAAAACGGCAGTAGATAATGAAACCAGGGCAGTAAACGCTTTCATCGCTCCGGAAATCCAATAAGTAGGATACCAAAGCGTCCAAACTTCAAATATATGAGTGATGCCACAGGCGACGATAAACGCCCCAAACATGGCAAAGATCCAGTCAAAGGGCAAATCTTCGCGTTTCCGAATAAAATAAACCAGCGTAATCGGGATTGAGAAATAGGCGATCGCAATTAAAGAATCTGAGGTAACGTGCAGCCACACTAACGGCGTCTGCCAAAGGTAGCAGTGGCCGTGGGGAATATAGCCCCTGCCACCAAAAAAACTTTGCCAAATTTCCAGCATAATATTTCCTTTGACTTGTGAGAAAATAAACTCTGACTGATGCCGATCGACTTTAAACTGGGAGTTCTTTAACCCGCTGTTAAATAAACTATGCGCTCATATTCTCTGCTAGCTCCAGCAAAAATCAATCTATATTTGGAAATAATCGGCGATCGCCCCGACGGATATCACGAACTGGCGATGGTACTTCAAAGCATAGATTTGGCCGATCGCATCGATTTGCGCCCGATCGGGACTGATACGATCCGCGTCCGCTGCGATCACCCTCAAGTCCCGCCCGATAAGAACAATCTCGCTTACCGGGCGGCGGATTTGCTAGCGCAGCAATTCCCCGATGCCCTGGCGAAATATGGGGGAATCGAAATTGCGATTCACAAGCAGATTCCGGTAGCCGCGGGACTGGCTGGGGGGTCTGCCAATGCGGCGGCCGTGTTGGTGGGAATCGATTTGCTGTGGCAACTCGGCCTCACGCAGTCGGAACTGCAAGAGTTGGGCGCGATGTTGGGATCGGACGTGCCTTTTTGCATTGCTGGCGGGACGGCTTTAGCCACAGGTCGCGGCGAGAAACTGTCGCCGCTGCCGGATTTGGACGGTTTTTACGTAGTGCTGGCGAAATACCGCAATCTCAGTATTTCTACCGCATGGGCGTATCAAACTTACCGCCAAAAATTCGGCAGTACGTATTGCGCGCCGGAAGATGTGGATTGCCGCCGGGAACGGCTGCATTCGGGCCCGATGGTAGGCGCGATCGCCCACAAAGATCGGCCGCAAATCGGTCAACTGTTGCACAACGATTTAGAAAAAGTGGCTCTACCAGTTTACACGCAAGTTTTGCAGTTGCGAGAGACTTTTGAATCGGCATCAGTTTTGGGGACGATGATGTCTGGTTCGGGACCGACGGTATTTGCGCTGGTGGAGTCTCGCGACGCAGCCTTGGAGGTTGAGGCTAAAGTAAAAAGTACGATCGCTTCTCCTGATTTGGATTTTTGGGTAGCAAAATTTACCAATACTGGCATTAGGATTGCATCTGAAGACAGTTGATAGTTGACAGTTGACAGTTGACAGTTGACAGTTGAGTGTCAATCTAAAATCCAAAATCTCAAATCTCAAATCGATCGAGCTCGGGATGCTCTACAGATTTTTTGATAAAATCGAAATCGAAATAGATTTTAGCGTTGTAAATCAATCTAAAATCTAAAATCTAAAATCTAAAATCGATCGATCGATATGTCAGACCTCACTAATTCAGAATCCAAGTCTCAATCTTTAAAGGTAGCTGGAGAGACTTTGCCAGCCAAGTCGCAGCCTACCGTTTTGCGGTGCTTAATTGGTTCGCTAATTTCCAGCGCCTTTGCTTTTGGCTTGTATTCGCTAACAATGTCGATCGCCCTGAGTTTTGCCAGCAAGCCGGTGCATTCCGCCAATATTACCGTAATTAAAATTGGTGTCGCCGTGCGCACTTTAGTTGTGGGCATGGCAGCCTTAGGTACGGGCGTTTTCGGGATAGCAGCAGTGGGTTTGTTGCTGCTGGGAGTGCAAATTATGCTGCAAAAATTGCTGAAAAAACCAGCAGTCTGAGAATAGCTAAATACCAAAACTTTGCTCGAAAGATGGGAAACAGAGAAGTAAAATTTAGACAATGGAATTATTTACGATCGGGCATTCCAATCTAAGTATCGAAGCGTTTGTTTCGCTGCTGCAAAAACACGAAATTACAGCGGTTGCTGACGTGCGATCGCACCCTTACAGCCGCTATTTGCCCCATTTTAACAAATCTGAAATTAAAACTTCTCTATCAAATGCCGGTATTCAATATGTGTTTTTAGGCAAAGAGTTGGGCGCGAGGCCGGAAGATTTAAGCTGCTACGATATTGGCGGCAAAGCTTTGTACGATCGCATCGCAGCCACTTCGCTATTTGCCGAAGGAATTGGGCGCTTGCTCAAAGGTACAACCAGTTATAAAATTAGTTTAATGTGCGCGGAAAAAGACCCGATAACTTGCCACAGAACAATTTTAGTTTGCCACAAACTCAAAGAATTTAACTTGCAAATCAATCACATCCTGTCTGACGGCAATTTAGAATCCCATGCAGATTTAGAATCCAGACTTTTCAGCAAGTTTAATAAAGGCAAAAACAGCAACGCACCCATTCAGTTAAGTTTGTTTGAAACTGTGCCGGAAGCACAAGCAGAAACCATCGATTTAGAAACAGCCTATCACCGCCAAGGATTGGAAATTGCTTATGTCAGCAAAACCGGCAATTAATTTATTTACCATTGGTTTTACGCAAAAAAGCGCCGAACAGTTTTTCGATACTTTGATAGCAGCGGGAGTGCGGCGGGTGATTGACACGCGACTGAACAATGTTTCGCAATTGGCAGGTTTTGCCAAGCGCAAAGATTTGGAGTATTTTCTGCGGAAAATCGGCAATATTGAGTACGTTCACATTTTGGATTTAGCGCCGACTCAAGATATTTTGGATGATTATAAAAAGAAGAAAGGAGATTGGGAGGTTTACGAACAGAAGTTTTTAGAATTAATGCGATCGCGCCAAATCGAAAGTAAAGTTTCGCCGGAACTTTTAGATTGCGGTTGCTTGCTTTGCAGCGAACCAAAACCTCACAACTGCCACCGCCGTTTAGTTGCTGAATATCTCAGCGATAAGTGGCAAAATGTCAAAATCAGCCATCTGTAAATAGTCGATCGTTGAGATTGAAGTTTAGACTGAGCAGATATTAAACTCAGATGTCGCTACAGTTTTGAACGTCAACAGTTGCAGCGCGTTACTCCCTTCCCACTAAAAGACTATGTACTTCTTTCTTCTTCTTCTCTTCGCGTTCTACCCTTCGGGAAGGCTTCGCCTACTGCGTCTTCGCGGTTCGTTCATTCAATACAAATTCTTCAGGAGGGAAGGGAGTAAGCGTCAGAAGCTCAACGATAAGTATGTCAGGTCGATCGTAGCAAAAGTTGGAAAAGCGCGATCGAGAATCGCTCCCACACAAATAGACCCTAGTACATAGTTCTGCCCGATCTTGTATTTTAGGTCGATCGAAAGCTACTCGGCCTTTTCTCGATCGCACTTTTGAGTCGCCACAGCTTGTTTGATAAAGAAAAGCAATCTAAAAAACTATTTTCTTTTAAATTTTCGATCTATTGCAAGCTATCCCAATTTTTAGAAAAGCTCGATCGAACCAAATTATTGACACCATTCTCAATTATTCGACGTGTTTGCGTTGTTTGAGCTTATTGCCTAATTTTCGGAATTGAGATACGATCGTCTAAAGTGGACTTTTATTATAACTAAATTTTGCTGTTGCCGTCGCAAACCCTTCAACTGACTCAAATAACAGAACTCGGGCAATGCAAAAAACAAAATATTTGATGCAGATAACGGATTTCGACCGCTTTCAAATAAGATAAGAATTGTAACGCAAAAAGAGTCAATTTTGACAAATTGCAAGTTTTATGGTATGAAGGCGAAAAAGGATCGCGGTTTAGTATCAGCTTAGTCTAAAATCCAGCTCAATCCTCAGTCATTCCATCAATCAATCCACCAATCTAAAATCTAAAATCTAAAATCTAAAATCGATCGATTTATGGTTCGCATAATTTGCCTTGCTAATTCGTGGAAACGCGGTGAAAGGTGCATCGCCGGAATTAACCCGCTGAAAGGTAAGTGGATTCGCCCCGTTTCCGATTTACCAGACGGTCGAATTCCTAAAGAAATGCGCCAGATAAATAGAATGGAACCCGCATTGTTGGATGTTTTAGAAATTCCTTTAGCAAAAACAGGGCCGGATTTCGGATTTGAAAGCGAAAACATCTCGGTTTTGCCGGGGAAGTGGCAAAAAGTAGGGAAAGTTCCGCCAAGTTATTTATTGCAGTATTGCAGCAAAGACCAATACATTTTGCACAACGATTTGCGGTATGTTACAGTAAGCTACATGCAGTCTCTGCCAGCGGGCGATCGACTGACTTTGCAACTGATAAAAGCAGTAAAATTTACAGTGAAAAAACTAAGTCAAAGATTTGAGGGCGGTCATAAATGGGAAGGATTTATTGAAACGCCGCAAGGTCAAACTTTGACAGCAACAATTACCGACCCGGTGTTTATTAGAAAGTTAGAATTGAATTACCGACCGCAAAAAGTTTGTTTGGTTTCTGTGAGTTTGAGTATGCCTTGGCGGCCCGATGATTGGGAGGAAGAGGGCGATCCTTGTTGGAAGTTGATTGCGGGTGTGGTAGAGTTGCCGGAAGAAATGCAAACAGTTGACAGCAAATAAATGAGCGATCGATTTTTGATTGAGTTTAGCAGAAGTTCTTGACATTGGATACCTTTAATAGCTACGCTTGGAATCTTTGTCAAACCAGCAATAGCACATTAAGACTAAAGAAATCGGGCTTTTACTTTGTTTTTACAAACCCAGTTTCTCACCGCCCCCGCAATCGATCGAACCCATATCTAGCGTAGGGTGTAGTGCGATCGCGCTATATTTAGCTAATTTTTCTGCGGTTTGAAGATTGTTCGTGCTATAATTCTGCGGGACTGTCGCCGATAAGGGTGCTTTTTTATGAAAGCCGAGTTTTACTTTGACCATCGCAGATATATTTGCAGTTTAGTTCGAGTTGATTCTGTCAAGGAGTTAAAAATTAAGAATTGTCAAGGTTTAGTTTTGGCTGTTAAGCAAGGACAAAAAGTTGGACTTATAGGAAAAACACGTCAAGATGCCAGACAGGTAGATGTGTCTCAACCGTATTTTTACAATCTGATTAAAGCAGCAATGAGTGCTTTGGATTTAGCAAGTAAAGATGAAGTTATTTTAGATAAAAATCGGGCGATCGCGGATGCGGAAAAAATAATTCAGCAGCAAACTAGAGAAATCAGCGTTCTCAACGAACAGATGAATATGTTAATCGCTCAATTAAAACTCTTGTCAGCCCAACATAATTCTGCCCAACAGCAGCAGTTACCTACTCTATTAATAGAAAATGATATCGCAGACAGTGAAATCAGTCAAGAGGTCGATCGACCTTTAATCTTGCCAGCAGATTTACCGCTCCAGTTAATAGAAAATGAAATCAGAGAAAGCGAACTCAGTCAAGAGACAGAGCGACCTTTAATCTTGCCAGCAGATTTACCGCTCCAGTTAATAGAAAATGAAATCAGAGAAAGCGAACTCAGTCAAGAGACAGAGCGACATTCAGCCCCGCTAGCGGATTTACCGATGCCAGAAACAGACGATCGAATCTCAGACAGTGAAATCGAACGATCGGGAGAATTTTCCACAGCAGAAACGCCTGAAACTGCATTAGATGAAATAGTAGAGCAAGTTCGGTTAGAGGAGATTGAAGGAGAGGAAGAACTCGGCGTAATTACCGGGAAAAATGTCAACCCAGAAAATGCAGAGGAATCAGAAATTTATGCGATAGAAGTTGCTGTGCGAGGGAACGATCGTGAAGTTAAGCGGTTGCCAAGAAGGGCGTCAAATCGGAAGATGAGAAAGAAATCTTGATGCGGGCGATCGAATTTATAATACTGCGCAGAATTGTATTGTACCGCATTCTGCAATCGCCCGATCGCCATCTAAATTAAAGCGACTGCAAACCCTATAAACTGCCGAACATAAGGCGCTCGAAATCCTAAAACAATATCCGTTTTCGGTACGCCTAGTTCCAACAACATAATATTCTTCTTCCTCAAGTCCGAATTGGGATGGTTTGATTTGAAACATCAAATCGTCCAATTTGTGAAACTCTGAGTCCAAAACGATCGCCGCGACATCTTCCCCTGCTTGCTGTAACAGAATTCGATCGCCCCGCAACATCACTCGTTTGATAATCTCGATCGGATTTCGGCAAAACTCCTCAGCGGTTAAACGAAGAAAACCCTCACCCCCACTCGCCCCATTTCCCAGTGGCGCAGAATTATCTGAATTATCTTGCACTTCGCGCGCCATTGCAGGTACGATCGAACTATTGCCAGCGGTAGTATGTATTTCAGCCATGACTTGTTACCCAACATTCCCATAATTCTTGACACGATCGTTGGCCGTATTGCACAACAGATATAGCAGTTCTCAAATTAAAGAGGTACGCGCGATCGTCAATTATCCCATGTACCTCACTTAACTGCGAAAAACTATAAAATCGTAAATATACAACACCTTCGTTGCTTTACCAAAAATCGAGAGTCTCGCATCTCCTTTGCTGTCAACTGTCAACTGTCAACTATCAACTGTAATTTATGAATAGCTTATTCCTCGATCGCCTCCACCATCCCTCTCGTCCCGTCATCGTCTTCGACGGCGCAATGGGAACCAACTTGCAAGTCCAAAACCTCACAGCAGAAGACTTCGGCGGCAAAGAATACGAAGGCTGCAACGAATATCTCGTTCACACCAAACCCGAAGCCGTCGCCAAAGTACACCGCGGCTTCCTCGAAGCAGGCGCAGATGTCATCGAAACCGACACCTTCGGCGGCACATCGATCGTCCTCGCCGAATACGATTTAGCAGACAAAGCTTATTACTTAAACAAAACAGCTACCGAATTAGCAAAGAGTGCCGCCGCCGAATTTTCCACACCCGAAAAGCCGCGATTTGTAGCAGGTTCGATCGGCCCCGGAACCAAATTACCCACTTTAGGACACATCGATTTTGACACGCTAACCCGCGCTTTTGCCGAACAAGCAGAAGGACTTTACGACGGCGGCGCTGACTTGTTATTAGTAGAAACCTGTCAAGATGTCCTGCAAATCAAAGCAGCATTAAACGCGATCGAATCCGTATTCCAGAAAAAAGGATCGCGCCTGCCCTTAATGGTATCGGTGACGATGGAAGCCACCGGCACAATGCTAGTCGGTTCCGACATCAGCGCTGTTTTGACAATTTTGCAGCCCTATCCGATCGATATTTTAGGATTAAACTGCGCCACCGGGCCCGATCGCATGGTCGAACATATCAAATATCTTTCCCAACATTCACCCTTCACAGTTTCCTGCATTCCCAACGCAGGCTTACCCGAAAACATCGGCGGTCACGCCCACTACAAACTCACGCCATTAGAATTAAAAATGGCCTTGATGCACTTTGTCGAAGACTTGGGCGTGCAAGTCATCGGCGGCTGCTGCGGCACGCGCTACGAACACATCCAACAACTATCAGAAATCGGCCAAACTCTCACCCCCAAAAATCGCGAAATTACTTGGGAACCATCGGCGGCGTCAATTTACAGCGCCCAACCCTACGAACAAGACAATTCCTTCTTAATTGTCGGCGAAAAACTCAACGCTAGCGGTTCCAAAAAATGCCGCGACTTGCTAAATGCTGAAGATTGGGACGGCTTGGTAGCAATGGCGCGAGATCAAGTAAGAGAAGGCGCGCACGTTCTCGATGTTAACGTCGATTACGTAGGCCGCGACGGCGTGCGGGATATGAAAGAATTAGTTTCCCGCGTCGTTACTAATGCCACTCTCCCTTTAATGCTAGATTCCACAGAGTGGGAAAAAATGGAAGCCGGCTTAAAAGTTGCGGGCGGCAAGTGCTTGTTAAATTCTACCAACTATGAAGACGGAGAACCGCGTTTTTACAAAGTTTTAGAACTGGCTAAAAAATACGGTGCCGGGATAGTTATCGGTACAATTGATGAAGACGGAATGGCAAGGACAGCAGACAAGAAATTTGCGATCGCCCAACGCGCCTACAACGCCGCGATCGAATACGGAATTCCCCCGTCAGAAATCTTTTTCGACACCTTAGCCCTGCCCATTTCTACCGGAATTGAAGAAGACAGAAAAAACGGTCAAGCGACGATCGAATCGATCCGCCTCATCAGCCAAGAATTACCCGGATGTCACGTACTTTTAGGAGTTTCCAACATTTCCTTCGGCTTGAATCCGGCAGCGCGGCAAGTTTTAAATTCCATGTTTTTGCACGAAGCAATGCAAGCCGGAATGGACTCGGCAATTGTCAGCGCCAACAAGATTTTACCGCTGGCAAAAATTGACCCCCAACACCAAGAAATCTGCCGCAAACTGATTTATGACGAACGGCAGTTCGACGGCGAAATTTGCGTTTACGACCCCTTGGCGGAGCTCACAACAGTGTTTGCGGGCAAAACTACCAAGCGCGATCGCAGTCAAGATGAAAACCTGCCCGTAGAAGAACGTCTCAAGCGCCACATCATCGACGGCGAGAGAATCGGACTCGAACAACAACTTGCCAAAGCATTAGAAACCTATCCTCCCCTGCACATTATCAATACTTTCTTATTAGACGGCATGAAAGTAGTTGGAGAATTGTTCGGATCGGGACAAATGCAATTACCATTTGTACTGCAATCGGCGGAAACCATGAAAGCGGCCGTGGCTTATTTAGAACCGCACATGGAAAAGTCTGAATCGGGCGATAATGCTAAGGGAACCTTCATCATTGCTACCGTCAAAGGCGACGTTCACGATATCGGCAAAAACTTGGTCGATATTATTTTATCAAACAACGGCTACCGCGTAATTAACTTGGGAATCAAACAGCCAGTTGACAACATTATCGAAGCCTACGAACAGCATAAAGCCGATTGCATTGCGATGAGCGGCTTGCTGGTGAAATCTACGGCCTTCATGAAAGAAAACTTGGAGGTATTCAACCAAAAAGGAATTACCGTTCCCGTAATATTGGGTGGCGCGGCATTGACGCCGAAATTTGTCCGCGAAGACTGTCAGAATACATACAAAGGTCGAGTAATTTACGGCAAAGATGCGTTTTCCGATTTGCATTTCATGGACAAACTAATGCCCGCAAAAGCTGCAGGTCAATGGGAAGATTTGCAGGGATTTTTGGGCGAGTTTGCCGAAGAAAATGGGAACGGGGCGGTTAAGGAAATAGCGACAGAAACGACTGGTGAGGATGTTCAAAAAATAGAGATTCCGGTGGTTGTTGATACGGTGCGATCGGAAGCAGTTGCAATCGAGATCGATCGGCCGAATCCGCCTTTCTGGGGAACCAAAATATTGCAGCCGGAAGACATTCCCTTTGAGGAAATTTTCTGGCATTTAGACTTGCAAGCATTAATCGCCGGACAGTGGCAATTCCGCAAGCCAAAAGAACAATCGCGGGAAGAATACGACGCTTTCTTAGCTGAAAAAGTCTATCCAATTTTGGAAGAGTGGAAACATAAAATTATAGCAGAAAAGCTGCTGCACCCGCAAGCAATTTACGGCTATTTTCCCTGCCAAGCTGAAGGAAATTCGCTGCATTTGTACGATCCGGAAATCATGAATAACGGCGGGCAAATTCCAGAAACACCCGCTGTAACATTCACATTTCCGCGTCAAAAATCCGGTCGTCGCTTGTGCATCGCCGACTTTTTCGCGCCCAAAGAATCGGGAAAAATCGATGTATTTCCGATGCAAGTAGCGACGGTTGGAAACATTGCCACCGAGTACGCGCAAAAACTATTTGCCAACAACCAATATACCGACTATCTCTACTTCCACGGATTGGCGGTACAAGCAGCGGAAGCAGTAGCAGAATTGACGCACGCCCGCATCCGTCGCGAATTGGGATTTGGTAGCGAAGAACCCGATAACATTCGGGATATGCTAGCGCAAAGATATCGCGGATCGCGCTACAGTTTCGGCTATCCTGCTTGTCCTAACATGGCGGATCAGTACAAACAATTGGAGTTGTTGGGGTGCGATCGAATCAGCCTTTATATGGATGAAAGCGAACAGTTGTATCCCGAACAATCAACAACCGCGATTATCACCTATCACCCAGTTGCTAAATACTTTACCGCTTGATTTGTAGATTTGTAGGGTGCGCAGCGCGCACCTTACCGATTGATTTTTTCAATACAATAGATAAAGAGTTGTTGGGGGAAGGCTGATGACATTACAGGAATTACAGAACCGGGCCCTGCAGTTGCCCATCGGCGATCGCTGGCGTTTAGTGCAGTCGTTGTTGAGTTCCATTCAACAGGAAACGCTAGCTTTTAACACTGTAACTCCAAAGACGAACTCTTTGACTAATCTCGATCCCTGGACTCAAAGTCTAATCGGTGTAATTCAGTTAGATACAGAAGAGTCTACAAAATCCTATGTAGATTACCTGGAGGAGAAATACAATTGAGGCGCGTATTATTTGATAGTGACGTTTTGCTCGATATTCTAGCTCAGCGACAGCCATTTGTTGTTGCCTCCGCACAGGCATTAAATACCGTGACACAATCGCAAGTGCACGGATATGTTTCAGGTCATGCTGTGACGAATATTTTTTATATTTTGCGCCGTCAAGTTGGTAGTGAAACAGCACGCGAACTTCTATCGAGGTTATTGCAACATCTTCAGATTGCTAGCGTGACAGATGCAGTTATTAGGGCTGCGTTGCAAAGCTCTATTACAGATTTTGAAGATGCTGTAACCAGCGAAGCTGCCAATGCCGCAGGAGCAGAAGTTATTGTAACCCGAAATACACCTGATTTTGCTGCTTCAGCCATCCCCGCACTATTACCAGAAGAGTTTTTAGCTATGCCGTTGGAGTAATTACTAAAATCACAAAAACAAGGACATTCCCAAAATAAGCAGTAAGCGAGTGATGGCGCGGCATAACGAGGTGCTGCACTGGAACGCTGCAATTTAGTCTGCTGAGCGTTCAAGGTTATCTGCGTCTGGTGAGATCTGCCCTCTAAATTGTTGGAAATTACCAAAAACATTGTCAGCGACGCACCCTAATTTTTGATGTCTGCAAGAAAGGACCCAAGTCCTTACTACGAACATATTTATGTAGGGTGCGTCGCGATCGACTAACTTAAAAACAACAAAAATCTCACGGCGACGCACCACAAATAAAAAGGTGCGTCACCCTAAGATTGCGGGAAATTACCAAAAACCCGGTCAGCGATGCACCCTACTTTCTACTAACTTAAAAACAGTCACAATTTCCGTCGCTTTGCACCCGAATTTCCTTCTGGCTTCTTCCTTCTTCCTTAATTCGCTCGATCGCCAAATTACCGATTAACGATCGCAACAGATGGTATGGTAATTTTTTGCAGATCGAGCTTAAACTTATTCCCGCAGATAGATACTTCTTCTGATGCAGTAGCAAAAGCCGATTTTCAACTAAATTCAAGCCTGACCTTTCTCGCTCTGGCTGGTACTTACAATACATACAAGCCTGACCTTTGTAGCTCCGGCTGGTATATTAAAACCGACACAGCAGAAAGAGCACGCCGTTCAAAAGAATTGTCTCGTCCATCCGGGAAAGGAAGAGTGTTCGCAAATGTCAGATAATCGTTTGTCTACAGGAATTGCTGGGTTAGATGAAGTTCTCAATGGCGGCTGCCTTCCAGAACGCACGTATCTGGTACGGGGCGGGCCCGGAACCGGCAAAACAACCTTGGGAATGCAATTTTTAAACGCAGGTGCTATCCAAGGCGAGGCCGTGCTGCTGATTACCCTAGCAGAAACCGTGACTCAACTGCAGAAGACGATCGCGCGGCTGGGATTTGACCCGCAAGCCATCACCTTTCTTGACTTGAGCCCGAGTTCCGAATTTTTTGCCCAAGTCCAAACCTACGACATTTTTTCACCGGCTGAAGTCGAACGGGAACCCACCGCCCGCCGCATTGTCGAACAGGTGGAAACCCTGAAGCCAAAACGCATTTTTATTGATTCGATGACCCAGTTTCGCTACCTGGCGAACGATACGTTTCAGTTTCGCAAGCAAGTGCTCTCGTTCCTGCGGTTTCTAGTCGAGCAAGGAGCAACGGTTCTGTTTACTTCGGAGAACTCTCAAGAAGCACCCGACGACGATTTGCAGTTCATGAGCGATGGAGTATTCAATTTAGACTTTACCCGCAACGAGCGCACGCTTTGTGTTTCCAAGTTGCGCGGTAGCAGCTTTCAAGACGGAGATCATGCCCTTCGCTTAACTAGCACGGGAATGCGGGTGTTCCCCCGATTGATCCCTACAGAATACAATCGAGAATTGCCGATCGAAATCATTTCCTCCGGCATCCCCGAACTCGACGAACTGCTGCACGGCGGCATCGAACGCAGCACTATTACCATCATCAGCGGACCCAGCGGCGTGGGGAAAAGCACGCTAGCACTTCAATTCATGAAAGAGGCGGCGGGACGGGGCGAGCGATCGGTCATTTATACTTTTGAGGAGCGAAAAGAAACGCTGCTGCGCCGCGCTGAAGGGGTCAACATAGCCGTTGGCGCGATGCAGGCCCGCGGCACCCTCTCGGTGGTGCAAATAGAACCGCTGTGTTATGCGCCTGACGAATTTGCCAACCTCGTGCGCCAGGAAGTAGAGCAACAGCAAGTGCGGGTAATCGCGATCGATAGTGTGTCCGGCTACCGGCTGTCAATGCGCGGCGCAGACTTGACGACCCACCTGCACGCCCTGTGCAAGTATTTGCAGAATATGGGCGTGGCGGTGCTGTTGATCAACGAAGTCGAAAGCATTACTGGAGACTTTCGCGTTACAGAAGTGGGAATTAGCTATCTGGCAGATACGATCGTCTTTCTGCGCTATTTAGAAATTAAAGGCGAACTGCGGCGGGTCATCGGCGTTCTCAAAAAGCGCCTCACCGATTTTGAGAAAACCTTGCGCGAATTTAAAATTAGCCGCTACGGTATTAAAGTCGGCGAGCCGCTCACCCAGCTTCGAGGCGTACTGACTGGCGTGCCAGAATTGTTAAAGGATGAAAACATCAAGTAGTAGGTTGGGTTGAGGAACGAAACCCAACACAATTGGATGTTGGGAGGCGAAATCCTTAATATTTGATAAACTGTCAACCACCAGCATTGCCTGTCAGAAGGTTTGAGCGATGAATCGAATTTTAATTATTGTCGAACAATCTGAGAATTGCCGCCTCCTGGCAGAGTGGTTGGGACGGTATTACGAAGTTGTTGTCGCAGCACCTGCAGTGCATGCAGGCCGAGCTGTACCCGTGTTAGACGAACCCTTTGACTTGTGCATTCTTGACGGCCCGGCGCTCGATCGATTGTGGGAATGGGTGCAGGCGAGAAAACAAGCGGATCGTCCTATTTTTCTACCTGTTTTGTTGATTACTCTTCGCTCTGATGTCAAACTTTTGACGCGGCATTTGTGGCAAACTATTGACGAATTGATTACCAAACCGATCGAAAAGCCAGAATTGCACGCGCGGGTAGAAATGCTGCTGCGATCGAGGCGGCTTTCCCTAGAACTTCAAGCCGCGCTCGATCGAGAACGCGAATTGAAGGAACTCAAATCGCGCTTTGTTTCGATGGTTTCCCATGAATTCCGCAACCCGCTGAATGCTATTTCTGGTTTCGCTCGATTGTTACAAAAGCAACAGTTGCCACCGGAAAAACAGGCGAGTTTTTTGCAGCGGATTCAATCGATCGTCAGCCAGATGGTTGATTTGCTGGATAATGTTTTGACATTGAGCAAATCTGAGGCCGATCGTCTGGTATTAAATCCGGTTGCGATCGAACTCATCCCGTTTTGCCATCGGTTAATTGAAGATATCAAAATTAGCGCTGGCACTCGCCATACCATTCAGTTTAACTGTGAAGAAGAGTGTCTTACCATTGAGATAGACGAAACGTTGGTGCGACAGGTTCTCACAAATTTGCTGTCAAATGCTATCAAATATTCAGCACCCGACAGTACTATTTTGTTTGAGTTAGAATGCCGATCGTCCGCACTGATTTTCCGAGTGCAAGATGAAGGCATTGGCATGACAAAGGCGGATCTGGAACGACTGTTTGAATCATTTTACCGTGCCAGCAACGCGACTGATATTCCGGGGACTGGCTTGGGGCTGGCAATTGTCAAACAGGCAGTAGAAAGGCAGGGTGGCAAGATTTCTGTCGCCAGCGAAATTAACGTCGGGACAACATTCACTGTAACTCTGCCAGTCGGAGATCTAGCGGCAAATTAGAGTTCGATCGCGATAAGATTAGTTCGTAGTGCGGACTTTAGTCCGTAAAATACTGCGGACTAAAGTCCACACTACGAACCGTATATTAAAAATTTAACTACGTATTTGTATGTTGAAATATCAACCTTACGTCTTAGCGATCGATTTGGAAGGAACATTAATATCGAATGCAGTCAGCCAATTTTCGAGGTCGGGCTTGTATAATTTTCTCGAATATTGTCATAACAATTTTTGTCGCATTGTCATTTTTACCGCCGTCAGTGAATTGCATTTCCGTAACATTGCAATAACCTTTATCCTGAAAATGATGGCGAGTTCGATCGAGTCATGCGGAAATTATCGCAAATTAGTTGAGCGCCAATTTTTTTATAGTGTACCGTTTCTAGGTTGTAAAAACAACAGACCAATGCCGATCGAATATTGGTTTCGGCTGTGGCTTATCAGGTATTGTAGGTTGTTGTTTATAAAAACAATTAATTCATGACTTTGCTGGCAGAAAATAGCTTTTTCTAAAATATCGGCTAGTTCTCTGACAAATGCGGACCATTCAAAAACAAAAGCTTTATGTTCCATTGACACGATCTGTGAAAAGAATGAGGAGTAACGGGCAGTTAGATCGGCTATTCATCAGAAATCTCAAAACGCCCCATCATACGATCGTACAAGTCTTTGCGATAATCATCCAGGCTTTTAGAGCGACATGACATAGGATGAACTTGGATCGTTCCCCGCCAAGAATTTATTTCTAAATCGTCTAGTAACATCTGAGGTTTGGGCAAGAATGCCTCAAATATCTCTAAGATACCAAGCTCTCTAGCACTATTTTTAGCATATTCTGCTCCGCCCGAACTCCAGCAATAGAGTGTAGCTCCTTGTTTCTTAAGTTCTTTGATATGTTCTATAGTAGCAATAATGGGAATTCTTTTACTGCCATAACTTCGGACTAATGTGTCATCAATATCAACATAGATATTAAACGGTTGGGTTGAGTTATTACTTTGCATATTTGCGATGCTTCTATTTTTAACATCAAACGCAGTGACAGAATGCTTGTTTGACCGCGAGAGCTCGATCCCCCCTAGCCCCCCTTAAGAAGGGGGGAACCGGAGTTAACTCAAATTGCAAGAGGGGGGACTGGAGTTAACTCAAAGTCCCCCTTTTTAAGGGGGATTTAGGGGGATCTAGACTCAGGAAAAAATGATATTTCTGGTGAGTTTTAGTCTTAAGTTGGCACCAACGAACATGGTGCTGTGTCCGCGACTATTTGAACGCGGGCAAACAACCAGAATTACCCCTGGGATTGCGCTCCGAATTACCAGCAGCATTGTATCCCACCAACACCACTTCCCCCCGATCGTTCCTCACCCAACCCCGCGCCGGAACCACAGCAGCAGTAGAATTTTCCGCTTCCGGACTGGCACCAGGTAACTCTTGGCTTCTTCCTTCTTCCTCCTTCCTGCTTCCTTCCACTTCCACCCACGGAAACGGTGCAGATTCGCTGCTGAGGGCATCGTTCGGACTCGGCGGGACTCCCCCTTTACCCGTCACGGTAAATGCGCTCTCGCCCCCTTGAACGCAGGGATTTGCAGCAATTAACGCCTCCGGATCGACTACATTTTGCGGTAGTTCCACCAATCCCCGCGCCGGATTCACGCCCGAACTGCTAAAAGTTACCGTCCCTTGCAACGCTGGACCCGCATTTTGGGAAATCGCCGCGATGTCGCTAGTCGGCAGCAGGGAAGTAGGGTCAATCTGCAGCGCCGCGAGTTGAGCGTCCGTCAGTCCCAAACTGTCTCTTACTTGTTCGCGAGTCCTAACCGTAAAACCGAAGACATTGGGTACGTTGAGATTAACACGGCCGCCACTGGCCGATCGCGCGTTTGCCGTGATGTCGCTGTTTTCCCGCCGGATGGCTGCTAGAGTGTCGCTGGTGATGTTAATGTTACCGCCGCTAGCAGCCCCCGCATCCGTAGTAATGCGGCTTCCCCGGCGCAACTGGATATCTCGGGCTTGCAAGTTAAGATTCGCCCCCGCACCCGATGCCGTCGAACCGTCAATGCGGCCTTTGGTATCGAGGGCGATCGAATCTGCGACGATATTGATATTGCCGGCACGCCCGGTTCCCGTAGCCTGTACCGTCACCGCAGCCCCATCCCGCACGTTCAGTTGGCGGGTATTGAGATTGAGTTCGCCCGCATTCGCCGTAGCGTTGGGATTGGTGCCGAAAACTTTGCCAACGGAAGCGTCTATTGCACTGACAAATAAACCGTTATTTCCGCTGCCAATTACATCAATTCGATCGGCATTAATTGTAATATCGCCTCCATTTCCCAAACCGAAAGAATCAGTAGCAATTATTCCCCCGTCCCGCACCGTCAGCCTCGGCGTATCCACTCGAATATTGCCACTCTTACCGGAACTCAAAGTACCAGAAGTAAAAGCACTAGCATTTTGAGTTCCGCTGAGCAAAGTTTGAGAAATTCCTGCAATTTCTACCGATTCGCTAGCCCTAACGGTTAAATTTCCTGCCGGCCCTCCATTCTGGGAAAATAGAAATCTGCCAACTAATACACCCGTTCCCAACGTGAAAGAAGAACCGCCAGAAAGACTCAACCGTTTGGTGTCAACTGTAATGTCTCCCGCCCTGCCATCAGCACCAATAGTCAGCGTGCTGATTCCCGTCGCTACCACAGTTCCCGGTCTGGCATTAAACAATTCCACCGATTCAGCCGCCTTAATAGTGATATTTCCTGCCGATCCGGTACTGTAGCTAGTACTAGCGAGAAGCGACCCATCAGTCATAATTAATCGCTGCAAGTCAATGTTGAGACTTCCTCCAGCGCCGCTACTATCTTTTGCTGTCGCGTTGTTAATTGCAGAACCTGCCATTTCAAAAGAATTGGCGCGGATGTTTAGATTGCCTGCATTTGCAGTACCGAAAGTAATGCCACTACCTACCACGCCATCGCGCATCACCAGGCGTCCCGTATCGATGTTGGTACTTCCCCCATTTCCAGCACCACCAGTACCGTTAAAAAACAAAAAGTTCGGGTCGAAAGGGTCGATCGTCCCCGATACTAGATATTTAATTACTACTTCTTGGTAGCCTTCTATTCCTCGTCCGCTCATTTCAATTGAGTCGGTAGCAGCGAGGTTGATATTGCCACCTGCACCATTGCCCAAAGTGAAAGTAGAAAGTTGCGAACCTCCCTCAATGCGCAAGTTACGGGCGGCGATATCGATATCCCTACCGTCAGTATTTCCGAAGGTCAGCGCCAAAATTCGCGAACCGCTGACAGTAACATTTTCTCCTCTAATATCTACTTTGCCACCCCCAGTCCCGCTGGTGTTTACAAGAGATCCGCCGGATATTTGAATGTTGCCGAAGTTGGCAATACCGTTATAGTTTAAAGTTAGACCCAGGGGAGTTGGTGTGAAATTAACAATGCCGGGACTGGCAACGCTGCCGAGTATAATTTGTCCGTTATTTGCGGTTAAATTGCCGCCTGCGAGCTGAATGTCGCCGCCAATTAAGGCTAAAGTTCGATCGGGATCTACTGCTAAACCGACATTGTTGGGAATGGGAATCGGTACGGGGAATGGTGGCAGATTGACTTGTCCGGTAGCGGTCGATCGATTGACAATTGCACCGGGATTTTCGCGAAATCTCAAACCGACAGGAATGCTAACTGTTAATAAAGGCGCTGTTTGCGGGTTGGTAGCGCTGAATTCTAAGTTGTTATTAAATACAATGCTATCAGCAGTTGTCGCAAAAAAAGAACCGCGCAAATCCAATGTAGCGTTCGGACCGAAGACTATGCCTTGCGGGTTGATTAAGAATAAATTGCTACTTCCCAACACTCCCAAAGTTCCTAAAATGTTCGATCGATTGCCACCTGTAACCCGAGTAAAAATATTGGAAATACCTTGCGGATTTTCAAAATAAGCGCCTTGCCCTTCATTGACATTGAATTCTCGGAAACTGTGAAATAAACTAGAGCCGCGAATTGCGCCGCCAGAAATGCGATCGCTCGGCAAGTTATTAATAGTATCGGGTGCGGTGCGCGAACCTTCCGAACCCAAAGTGCTATCTGGAATAATTTGGGCGATCGCGCTTCCGGGAAACAGACCGAAATAAACAGTTAAAAGTAAAAAGTAAGCTCCACAACAGACGGGTAGTTTGCCATAATTCATGGGAGTTCTGTAATTGGTAAATTACCACATAATTTTAACAGAATCTTTAAGCTGCGAAGGAAACTTTTAAATTTCTGATTTTTGCAGCCATTAAAATTACCAAAATCAGCAGTTCGATCGACAATTACAGCAAATCCCAAGTTTGTGAATCACACCCCAGAAACCCGGTTTCTCTGTATCCCATGAAGCAGCATCGTCCGCTACAAAATCCGTTACCTTTCTTCCGTTATATAAATCCTACTCATACCCGATCGATACCTATCAAAGCTATTCAATTAAGGGTTGAGTTTCGTTTATTTCCTGCTTCACTCTGGTAGTGTCGGCACTCACCAGTCCACAGGCTAGCATCGCCTAACTGGCGACTCTTGACAAATTAATTGCAGCGTTCAAATCGCGGTCAATGACGAAACCACAATGACTGCATTCAAACACTCGCTCAGAGAGTCCTAGTGTTTCTTTTTTTACTCCACAGCAAGAGCAAGTTTTAGAACTTGGGAACCATCGGTCAACCACTACCAATTTAGAGCCATACAATTTACACTTGTAAGTTAGCTGGCGGCGAAACTCGTAAAATCCCATGTCCTGAATGCTTTTCGCTAGCTTGCGATTTGCCAGCATCCCGGATACATTTAAATCCTCAATGACAACTGTGCCGTGGTTTTTGGCAAGTAGTGTCGTGAGTTTATGCAAAGTATCTTTACGGATATTGGCAATTTTCTGATGCAACAAGGCTATCTTAATTTGAGCCTTTTTCCAGTTTTTAGAACCTTTAACTTTGTGACGGTTCAAAAATTGCAAGCGCGCTAGTTTTTTCTCGAACTTGCGGTAAGATTTAGCACCTTCAATTACTTCACCAGTGCTCAGAGCAGCTAAGTGCTTGATGCCGAGGTCAACACCTACAACGCTTGTATTTGCTGTAGTTGTTTCTGCTACATCAAAGCGGAAACTGATAAACCACCTCGAGGCTTGACGGCTAATTGTGGCGGATTTCGGCTTAACTTGAGGCAATCTTTCGTAAGTTTTCAGAACACCAATTACAGGTACTTGAATTTTGTTGTTGCCTAAAATCTTAACTGCGCCCTCCAAAGTAAAAGAGTCGCGTTTGCCTTTTTTCTTAAACTTAGGGACGCCAGAAGTTTTGTTAAAGCAGCGTTTCCATGCCTCGCGCAGCGCCATTAATGCGAACTGCGGTGCAGATTTGCTGCACTCGTAATACCATTGATTCTCTGATTTCACCATCGCTACTAACAGTTTGTGCAAGTCAATAGCGCTGGGAAACTTTAATTTTTCCTGGGGGTTTTGTTGGTTGTGGTCGAGAATGTTCAGGGTAAGCCACAGTCCCCAATTCCAAGCATGACGGGCTACACCGCAATGCTTCATTAATGCTGTGCGCTGTTGGTTATTTATTTTTAACTCAGTTTTCAAACCGAGTAGCATGATGTTACCTACTTAACTACTTAAATCATCTTACCTTCTGTTGACTACCTATCGCGTGAGTGGAGATGCTGACACCTTTAAGTTGGGCTACTCCGGCATTTAAACTCTTCATTGACCTATAATAGCTTAACTTATAGTGAGATTTAAAAAGGTTTAGGGAGATTTTTGCGAACAGTGATAACCCCTCTTCCCTCTTCCTCCAA
This sequence comes from Oscillatoriaceae cyanobacterium Prado104, assembly GCA_025454405.1. Classification (GTDB taxonomy): domain Bacteria; phylum Cyanobacteriota; class Cyanobacteriia; order Cyanobacteriales; family Microcoleaceae; genus Microcoleus. The sequence goes on from JALOON010000006.1 coordinate 200,025, forward strand.
CATCTGACTGATGACTGATGAAAACTGTCAACTGTCAACTGTCAACCGTCAACTGTCAACTCTTTCTTCTAAGGCACGCAACCAGGAATTTGTCTGGGAAGCCGACCATCGCCAGCACTGCCGGAATTGTATCCAACCAAAATCACATCTCCAGCAGCATTAACGGCCCAATCCCGAGCCGGAATCACAGCAGCAGTCGAATTTTCCGCTTCCGGCTTTGTACCGGGCAACTCTTGGCTTCTTGCTTCTTCCTCCTTGCTGCTTCCTTCAACTTGCACCCACGGAAACGGCGCAGAATCGCTGCTGAGGACATCGTTGGGACTTGACGGGACTCCCCCTTTACCCGTGGCGGTAAACGAGTTCTGGGACCTTCGATCGCAGGGATTTGCAGTAATTAACTGCTCCGGATTCACCACATTTTGCGGCAGTTCCACTAAACCTTGAGTGGGGTTCACGCCCGAAGCGCTGAACGTTACCGTCCCTTGCAAAGCCGGGCCCGCGTTTTGGGAAATCGCCGCGATGTCGCTGGTGGGAACTAAAGAAGTCGGACTCACTTGCAGCGCTGCAAATTGAGCGTCACTCAGCCCCAAGCTGTTTCTGAGTTGTTCGCGACTTGCGGCTCTAAAACCGAATACGTTAGGCGCGTTGATGTTAACGCGGCCGCCCAAGGCCGATCGCGCGTTGGCGGTGATGTCGCTGTTTTCTCGGGCGATCGCCACTAAAGTATTGCTGTTAATGTTGATATTGCCGCCGCCAGCAGCGCCCGCATCGGTAGTAATCCGGCTGTTGCGTCGCAATTGGATATCGCCCGATCGCAAGTTAATATTAGCTCCCAGACCCGATACAGTAGTACCGTCAATGCTGCCTTTGTTGTCCAGGGCGATCGAATTTGCCACAACATTAATGCTGCCGGCCGCCCCAGTTCCAAAACTCTGAACGCTCACACTCGCCCCGTCTCGGACGCTCAACCGACCCGTTGCAATGCTCAAGCTTCCCGCCGCACCCGATGGAGGTTGCAGCCCGAACACAGTCTGGTAAAGCAAATCTCCAGAAGTTGTGACGATCGAACTCGGAAAGCGCCCGTCTGGGTTAGTTCCGGCTACTTCCACCGCCTCCGCAGCACTAAGAGTCACGTTCCCCCCTTGCGCCGCACCCAAAGTTGGAGCTCCGATAGCTCCTCCATCTCGAACAATTAACCGTCGGGCGTTCACCGTCAAATTGCCACTTTTGTTGCTTCCAGCCGTTCCCGCAGCCAGTATGCTTCTCGAAGCGATATCGCCCGGTGCAGTGCCGCTAACTTCAACCGAGTCCGAAGCGTTGACGGTGATGTTTCCGCCCGGTCCCCCTGCAGGAATCACCCGCTCTAATGTTCTCAGCCCGCTGCTAGAAGTGATGCTAGCTCCTTCCCCAACGCGCAGGGAACGAGTGTTAATTTCGATGTTTCCAGCTTCTCCGGTGCCGCCGATGCTGTTAGTGGCCAGCGCCGTACTCAAAGGGCTGTCCGATCGCTCTTTTGATACGATTACCGAGTCAGTAGCATTTACGATCAAATTCCCGCTGTTCCCAACACCAAAAGTTGAGGGTGAGATGATGCCTCCATCGGTGACGCTCAGCCGGCCGGTGGCGATTTCGATACTGCCTGCATTTCCGGCGTTAAAAGTTGAGGTGAACACCCCGGAGGCGTTGATTTCTACCGCTTGAGAAGCTCTAATTCTCAGATTCCCGCCGTCTCCGGCACCTACTGCGGGGCTGGCAATTAACGCTCCCTCTCGCAGCGTTAACTGTTTGGTGTCGATCGCGATATCTCCGCCTCTACCGGCACCGGCGGTGCCAGTAATGATACTGCTGGTGGGGGTGGCGAGCTCTGGCGGACTTTGCGATGCTGCAGGATCGAGAACCTGTTGCCGAAAGTTCTCAAATCCGATGCCCCTGAGCTCGACATTCTCGATCGCCCGAACGTTAATATTACCTCCAGCCCCGCTTCCGGTCGTACTGGAACTGACAAAAGCTAGGTCTAAAAGGCTAAACCGCACTGCTTCGATATTGATGCCGCGGCCGTCAATGTTTCCCAAGGTATCCGATGCTAGGCTCGATCGATCGCGCAAAGTTACGTTTCCGCCTTTGAGGGAAATGGCACCTCCCCCCGGCCCGCTAGCCAAAACTGTTGCAGTTCCCGATAGTTCGATGTTGCCGAAATTCTGAATATTTTCGTAGTTTAATGTCACCCCCGAACTTAAACCAAAACTAACTAATCCCGGACTCGCCACGCTGCCGAGTAAAATGTTGCCGCTAAATGCACTAATGCTGCCGCTTTCTAAGTTTAAATTGCCTCCGATTAAGGCGATCGTTTGGCCGGGACTCACTGCTAGACCGATCGGCGTTTCTTGCCCTAGAATGTTTTGAGTTACTCTCGAAGCGTTGACAATTGCACCGGGATTTTCGCGAAATCTCAAACCAACGGGAATATTAACTGTTAGTAATGGTGCTGTTTGCGGGTTGGTAGCGCTAAATTCCAAACCGTTATTAAATGCGATGCTGTCAGCACTTGTCGAAGACAATTCCTTTCGGGTTAATTAAAAATAAATTACCATTGCCCAACACTCCCAAAGTTCCTAAAACATTCGACCTGTTGCCACCCGTAACGCGAGTAAAAATATTAGCAATTCCGCTGGGATTTTCAAAATAAGCGCCTTGCCCTTCATTGATGTTGAATTCTCGGAAACTGTGAAATAAGTTAGAGCCGCGAATTGCGCCGCCGGTAATGCGATCGCTCGGCAAGTTATTAATAGTATCGGGTGCGGTGCGCGAACCTTCCGAACCCAAAGTGCTATCCGGGATAATTTGGGCGATCGCGCCGATCGGAAACAAACAAAAATAAAGACTTAAAAGTAAAAATAAACCCATTTTTACCTTAAAAATATCGCTAGGAACACGGCATTGCCGTGTTCCTAGCGCAAAAATACAGCAGTTTTCAAGTTTGTGAAGTACACCCAGAAACCCGGTTTCTTTAAGAAACCGGGTTTCTCTGTACCTCGGATAGCTGAAAACTGCTGTATCTTCTTTACCGTTACTCGATCGCCACCCGTTGAGATTTTGCCAACCCATAATTATACAATTTAGAATGTGAAATTTGAGATAACTTATTCAATATTGTTGCTGTCTTGCATTACAATAATATCCGGCTCTAATTCTCAGATCCGGAAAGTCGATCGAGAAAATTGATAACTGGCGATCGTCAATTTTTCCCTCTTCCTTCTATTAAATCCGTTAAATCCGTTAAATCCGTTAAATCTGACATCTTGCACCAATGTCACTTGGGGTTTTTAGTGGGGGTTGGGTTCAAGGTCATAATCGAATGACGAGCGAAGCACATTCGATTATGACCTTGAAAGGGTTTATTGAACCTATTTGCTGCGTTTAAATATGTTGGCGAACCCGCCCCTACAGTATTATGGGGAATGGTGCAAGATCTCAGTTAAATCCATTACACAATCCGTTGCCGAACTTCCTTCTTCTAATTACTGCGAGGAGGCAAAACAAAACGTTCCTCTCCATTTTTGTCCTTTTGCACCTGAGTTCCCAGCCTTAAAAGAGCTTCTTTTGCACGGCGGCGCACCAATCGATCGTTCGTTTGATAATAAACCGAACTCCAAGCAGCAAACCGCACCGGAACGCTATCAGGATCGCGCCTCAAAAATTGAGCGGTCGATCGAAATGCAGGTGCTAATTGCTTGCCTTTCGGAGTTTCCTCAACCCAATCAGCAGCCATTTCGTGCGATCGGGCCGACTCCCGAGCATTTCCCAACAGCAACAATTCATCCAGGCCTTTATGCCGCCACACCTGCCACGCATCCGGGTGAATTTGCGGTGACAGGGCGTTCGTGCCGCGCTCCATCAACTGCACGGTGGTTTCCGGTTTTGCTTGGTAAAAGGAAACAGAAACAGCAAGAAACGGATAGATTTCTACCCGGCGCGGATCTAATTTAGTAATTACATCAAAATATTTGCTGCTGAGATTGTAGCCCGTCACGTTCCGCGCTTCATCGTCGCCAAAATACTGCAAAAATTGGATGAATGTCCAATCAGCAATTAAATTGTTAAAGCCAAAAGTCGGGAGAGATTTGAGCAGTTGCAACCGCAGGGCTTCTTGCTGTACCGCCTGTTTGACAACTGCAGCAGGTAAGGGCGCGTTTTTTTCCCCCTGAGTTGCAACTCCCGCCATCCCCCCCAGCCGCTCGCTGCCCTGCATGGTAACGACGCCAGCCAGCGCCACCAGCCCGATCGCTCCACTGACTAGCAAGCTCAACCACTTTTGGGAAAATTCTGCAAATTTAACTTCCACAACAGGTGTAAATGTAAAATTAACAACACTTCATAAATTAAGTTTAATAAAATTCCGATCGAATAGCTGTACGAACGGCAAAAAAGGTAGTTAAACTGTCCCCAAGGAAGCTAAAACTTCCCTAACATAGTTAAAGAGTGGTTTTAGACTTTTTAGCAATCCAAAATCTAAAATCTAAAATCTAAAATCTAAAATCGATTTGAGCCAACCTCCATGAACCCAGCCCGCAAACGCTTTTCTAGGTTACAGACAGCCCTGTTCAGCGGGGCGATCGCAGCAACTGCTTCTATATCATTATTCGCACCCGGTGTCAGCCGATCGGTACGCGCCGAACTTCAAGACAGCCCGAAAGCTGTTTTGGACGAAGCTTGGCAAATCGTCAACCGGGAGTATGTGGATGGAACCTTTAACAAAACTGATTGGCAAGCCACCAGGCAGGAGCTGCTGAGCAAAAACTATACTTCTCGCGAAGCAGCCTATGAGGCTCTCCGCAAGGCCCTAGAGAAATTAGACGACCCTTACACGCGCTTCATGGACCCGAAACAGTACGAAGCGCTCACCAATCAAACCTCTGGGGAACTAACAGGGGTGGGCATGAAGCTCGAACAGGACGAAAAAACTAAAGCCATCATGGTAGCCGAGCCGATGGAAAATTCCCCGGCGATGAAGGGGGGAATTAAAGCGGGCGATACGATTTTGTCTATTGACGGCAAAACCACTAAGGGCATGAGTGTCTCGGATGCGGCTCAGATGATTCGGGGTGCTGAAGGTACGAAAGTGACGCTGCGGATCGCCCGCCCAGGAAGCAGCGACTTCGATCTCACTTTAACCAGGGCGAAAATTGAAGTGGCTGCAGTGCGCTACAGCCTGAAGGCTGAAGGCAATAAAAAAGTAGGTTACATCCGCCTGCAGGAATTCAGCGCCCACGCCGGGGAACAAATGCAGGTAGCGATTAAAAAGCTATCGGATCAAAAGGCCGAGGCTTTCGTGCTGGATTTGCGCGGCAATCCCGGCGGGCTGCTGCGGGTGAGCATTGATATTGCCAGAATGTGGATGGATACAGGCGCGATCGTCCGTACAGTCGATCGGGCCGGCGATTCTCAGGAAATGCGGGCCAATCGCACTGCTATCACTGACAAGCCTTTGGTGGTGCTGGTAGATGACAATTCAGCCAGCGCTAGCGAGATTTTGGCAGGCGCGCTCAAAGATAACAAGCGCGCGACTGTTTTGGGCGGTCAAACTTTTGGTAAAGCTTTGGTGCAGTCGGTGCATTCTTTGTCTGACGGTTCCGGCTTGGCGGTGACGATCGCCCATTACTATACTCCGAACGGTACTGATATCAGCCACAAGGGCGTTACGCCGGATGTGAAGGTGAACGTTACCGACGAACAAAAGCTCAAGTTGGCTAACAAACCGGCTTTAGTTGGTACTAAGGACGATCCTTGCTACGCTCAGGCGATCGCGCTTTTAAGAACTACTGCTGCGTCTTCGTCAACCCGTCCCGTAGCCGCTAACGAACTTCCTGCTACTAAATAGTTGCGGCCAAGAGGCAAAATTTAGAAGGCTCTCGTGCAGAATTGAAGCAATATTTATTCTGCATGAGTGCCTTCTTTATTTCGATCGTATTGAGATTCGATCGCTATAGCTAACACAAATGATTTGTGCAATTCGAGCGAATTCAAAAAATACCAACGATCGAAAGGCTTGCTGCCTAAAAAATGTCAAATGGGTTCTATATCACTCCTGAGGCAGATTATTTTTACCCTGAATTAAGGGATAATTGAGGGGATTACCTGCAAAATAGATTGCTTCTATGTCCTTCAGTATATTCGACTTATTTTGGGTGTTTTTATTATTTAGTTCCCTGCAACCGGCGTGGCAAAAACGCACCCTAGAATTCCGCCGCCTCCAAGCACTTAAAGAATTTGAGAGACAGCGCGACAGTCGCGTAATTCTGCTAATTCACCGACAAGAATCGATTAGCTTTCTCGGCATTCCCCTGTCTCGCTACATCAGCATCGAAGATTCAGAACAAATATTGCGGGCAATTCGCTTGACGCCTCCCGATCGACCGATCGACCTGATTCTCCACACTCCCGGAGGCTTAGTGCTCGCCACCGAACAAATTGCTAGAGCTTTAATCCGCCACAAAGCAAAAGTAACAGTATTTGTTCCCCATTATGCCATGAGCGGTGGCACGATGTTAGCCTTAGCTGCCGACGAAATTATTATGGATGAAAATGCTGTTTTAGGACCCGTAGATCCGCAATTGGGCAATTTTCCCGCTGCCAGCATTCTCAAAGTTGTTGCAGACAAACCCGTCAGCGAAATTGACGACCAAACATTAATTATGGCAGATATGTCGCGCAAAGCAATCAAACAAGTGCAGCGATTTGTCCGCACGCTTTTAGAAGATACTGTACCCCAACAAAAGATTAAACCTGAAAATGTAGACCGAATTATAGAAACCCTAACCACAGGACAAATTACTCACGATTGTCCGATCGCAGTTGAAGAAGCTACAGAATTAGGATTGCCGATAACAGTTGGTTTGCCAGAATCCATCTATCATTTAATGGATTTGTACCCGCAACCCCAAGGCGGACGCCCCAGCGTGCAGTACATCCCGATGCCTTACGAACCGAGACCGGCTTTACCTGAACCCCAAACTCAGCCTGCCGTTCGCGGAAATAATAGGTAATAGGTAATTGGTAATAACCTTTGATATCGCGTTCGGTCGATCGCTCGGCTCGATCGGACGCGATATTACCTAAGCTGTTTCGCATTTAAATTGTGAATCTTTTGTTCCCTGTTCTCTGTTCCCTGTTCCCTTTCGGAGGTTTTGGTATCCCAATCTTAATGTAAAACAGCTTATTACCTATAGCCATCTTGCAAACCTCATGGTACTGAAAATTGCTATATAATCCGATCGCAGTCGTTGGGAGTTTTCAGGTGCTTAGAAAAATCGATCGAGATATTTGGGGAGCAGAATACCCGTTACGGTATTTTGGACTCAGTGTTGGCACGAGAATGACGGTGATTCGGCTGGAAAATCGCGAGTTAGCTGTAATTTCTCCGATTCAGATTGACGGTGCGATGGCGAGCCAGCTTGACGAATTGGGAACTGTCAGTCACATTATTGCTCCTAATCTTTATCACTATTTATTTGCTGCCAATTTCAAACAACTTTACCCAAACGCGATATTTTGGGCGGCACCGGGTTTGGCAGTTAAAAAACCAGATCTTCAGGTCGATCGCGCGATCGACCGTGAGGGCAATAGTTTCTGCAACGGGCTAGAATATGTATTTTTTGACGGATTTAGAACGGTTAGTTTAAACGGTTTTGATTCCTTGAATGAATGCGTGTTTTTTCATGCTGCCAGTCGCACTCTAATTTTAACTGATACTGCCTTTCATTTTGATGAAACTTTCCCAATTATCACGCAATTTGCCAGCCGAGTGGTGGGCGGATATAAAAGTTTGAGTCCATCATTGTTAGAGCGAGTTGCGACGAAGGAGAAAAATAAAGTTAGAAAGTCAGTGGAAAAGATTTTAGGTTGGGATTTCGATCGAGTAATTGTAGCTCACGGCAGCATTATCGAGCATCAGGGAAAACAAAAGTTTAAAGCAGGATACGAGCAGTTTTTAGGACGTTCCGTGACAGTTTGAATTGATAGGAAAATACCACCGAATTAAAATGCCATAGAAAAACTGCTGTCACGTTCTGGGATTACCAACAAGACAACTATTGTTCCCTACGGCAGCAATCCTGCAACAGAAGGCTGGATTTTTTGGTTGTTAAAACAGTTCGGTCATCAAGACATAAGAGTTTTGAATGGCGACTATCAGAAGTGGATGTTGGAAGGCCTCCCGGTGACGGCAGAATTATCGAATTTTACACCGACTCAATACCGCGTTCAGTCAATTGATGATAGTTTGCGAGTGTTGTATGGAGAGGTTAAAGCATCGATCGAACGTCCCGATCGAGTATTGCTAGATGTTCGGACAATTCAGGAATATCGAGGCGAACATTTTTTGATGCAACCGCCAAAAAATACGGAACTAGCAGGGCACATTCCCGGCGCAATTCATATCGAACATACACTCACCCTGAACGAAGATGGAACTTTCAAAACCTTTGATGAATTGCAGGTGCTGTATGACAAACACGGAATTACCCCAGATAAAGAAGTGTTTTCCTACTGTGCAATTGGCGGGCGCTCGGGCTATATCTGGTTTGTTTTAAAATATTTGTTGGGCTATCCAAATGTTCGCAATTATGATGGTTCGTGGAACGAATGGAGTCGCTTGCCCGACGCAGCGATCGAAAAATAATCTACTGTTCGCAGTCCAGGCTGCTGTAACTAACTGTTAGCTTATGAGAGTTAGAGGTAAAAAAAGCGGTTTCAACCGCCCGGTTATCAAGGGGATATCTAGCCCGAATTTAGTATAATACGATTTATCCAACAAAATGCTGCTACAATATTTATTCTAACTGTAAACTGCTATAAAAATAGGTTTTATTGCTATGCAGTACGTTTTAATTGTTCACGAAGTTGAAAATTATCTGGCTTGGAAAGATATCTTTGATAATGCGGCAATCATCCGCAAGAAAGCTGGCGAGCTCTCTTATCAAGTTTTGAAATACGATCGCGAACCAAACAAAATTGTTCATTTCTCTGCGTGGACATCAACAGCAGATGCCAGAGCATTTTTTGAGTCGCCTGCATTGGTTAAAATTAGAGAGGAAGCGGGAGTTAAAGCACCTGAATTTATCTATTTAGACCAATTGGAGTCAGGCATATTGTGAAAAATGAAAATCAGTGGTATATTTTAACTAAAATCTGACCCCAGAAACCGGGCAGCCACGGAGGGCTGCCCCTACGAAACCCGGTTTCTCCCGATCGCCCTTTATTCAACAAACAATTTTCGCAGGATTCTAAAAGCTCGATCGCGCCATTTGACTGGCAGCAACGACAATCCCAAACCGACCCACATTTTCGCCTCAGAAACCGATTTACCCGCCCAAACCATCGATCGCCCTTTTGCAGTTTCGCCCACATCAATCAGCCGCAAACCTAACGCTAATTGAGTTTCTGCAATCCTTCTGAGCCTGAGTTCTTCCAACTTTTCACGCTCGAATTCGTAACTGGTCAAATAGCGCAATTTATCAGTCAAATAAGGAATTGCTCGATCGATTCCTTGTTGTCCTGCATGAAATCGATATTCCATCAACAATTCCGGCAAATAATAGCATTTTTTTCCGGCTATGGCGAGCCTGACGAACAAATCATTATCTTCGCAGTTTTGTAAATTAGGTCGCAGGAATCCTACAGTTTGCAGCGCGCTGTGGCGAAACAAAGTTGCCCCTATTTGCAAGCTTTGATTGACAAAAACAGTTGTCAGTAAATCTTGAATAATTCCTGCTGGTAACTCGGTGCGCCCCCAACGCTGCGAATTGAGTTGCGTCTGTTTTTCATCAATATTATTGTTAATGTCGATCGCCCAGTGATCCGTACTGACAAAATCGATGTTGGGGTTTTTATCTAAAATGGCGGATGTCCGCTGTAAAAATTGCGGTCTCAGACGATCGTCATCGTCAAATTTGATAAAATATTCGCCCCTTGCTGCTGCAAAGCCCGATCGCATATTGTTGCTTTTTCCGATCCGCTGCGGGTGCCTGATGTAGTGAATCCCGCGACCGACAAATTCTGACATTAACGCGGGAGTGCTGTCAGTCGAACCGTCATCGCAAACAATCAATTCAAAGTCTCTGTAAGTTTGATCGAGGACGCTGGCGATCGCGCTAGTTAGCAAGTGCGATCTATTGCAAGTAGGAATGCAAACACTTATTTTGGGCACGAGCGATTTTAGATAGAAGGAAGAAGGAAGAAGGAAGAAGGAAGAAGGAAGAAGGAAGAAGGAAAAATTATCTCCTGACTAATGACTAATGACTAATGACTGCTGACTGCTTTGGTAGCCAACTATTAACTATCAACTCAAACGAGCCGTACATTCAAGAATTAACTTTTGATTCACCAAAGCAAAAGGTTGAATTTCCAAAGCGCGACGAAAAGCTTGAATAGCACTCATGTATTCTCCCAGGGCAGCGTAAGACAAACCCAGACCGTGCAGCGCTCCAAAATGAACCGGATTCAGTTTAAGAACTGTTTCGCAATCCTGAATCGACTTCTGATAATTTCCTTGAGTATAGTGAAGTACAGCGCGCCGATTCCAAGCTTCAGCAAAATCAGGCGCTTCCGAAATCAGTTTTGTCAGCAAATCGAAAGCGCCGCTGACATCGCCGGCATCTAGTGAAAGTTGCGATCGCCTGAGAATTTGCATTCCGTACTCTCCCTTTTGGTTGAACCAAGCGTGCCAGAGTTCTGCTGTTGCCCGATCGCGCACGATCGGGTCGGAGTTTTTTAAGTCTTCGAGCAGCGCTTTAATAGATAATTCATCCATAGTTATACAGTTAAAGGCGAGGTTTTTCAAAAGTTGACAATTGTTAAATGGGTTTTATCTGCTAATGTTATCGCTTGATGGCAATTCGATCTAGATGTTGCTTGCAAAATAGCCAATGAAGATTTTGATGCTTTCTGCAACTTTTCCCTATCCGCCAGGGCGGGGAGGAACTCAGGTAAGGACGTTTAATTTGTTGAAATATTTGAGCCGGCGACATGATGTAATTCTCGGCACCCTGCGATCGAGCGATGTCACTGACGCACAAATTGAGGAATTGCGCCAACACGCTGCAGAATTGGCGGTTTTTCCCCACCCACAATCACCCCCCCAACCCCCCCTGACCAAGGGGGGACTAAGAACTCACCAGGAAACCGATCGAGAGTTTTTGTCTCCCCCTCCTCCCCTCCCCCCCTCTCCCCCTCTCCCCGTCTTGAAAAAAAGCGAAATACTGGAAAAACTGCACAGATCTAGCCAATTTGTGCTGTTCGGCACACCTCCGAACGTACTTTCAAACTATTCGCCAGCGATGCAGCATTGGGCGGACGAGTTGGTAGCTGCCGGAAAGTGCGATGTTGTTACCTGCGAACACAGCGTTAACGAGATTTACGTGCGCCCCCAATGGCGGGAACAAGTGCTGACAGTAGCAAACATTCACAGTTCGGTGTGGGGTACTTGCAGGCAAATTTTAGCAACTGGCACCTCCGAAAAACCTTGGCGCGATCGATTCTATCTACCCTTGCTGGCAGGCTACGAAAAACGCTACTGCGCTAAATTCTCCCGCATTGTCGCCACCACAGAAACAGACAAGCAGCAGCTTTTAGAATTGCTGTCACCTGCGAATTCTCTGGCGGCTGGTAGGGGGGGTGCCACCGCGTCCGCCTCAGCCGTACCAGAAATTGATGTAATTCCTAATGGAGTGGATTTGACAGAATTTCCTTACCGTGCCAAAGATCCCGGAGGGTATACCTTAATTTTTGCAGGAGCAATGAATAACTTGTCCAATATTGACGCAGTGCGGTTTCTGAGTCTGGAAATCCTGCCTTTATTGCAGCAGCGGTTTCCCGAAACTACCCTAACAGTAGTCGGGACTTCTCCAGTCCCCGAAGTGCTGGCCTTGGGAAAACGGCCGGGAATTCAAGTAGTAGGAAAGGTGCAAAGAGTGGCAGAATATTTGCATCAAGCTGCTGTGTGCGCGGTGCCAATGCGAATTGGTTTTGGGATTAAAAATAAAACTTTGGAGGCGATGGCTGCAGGAGTGCCTGTTGTAGCGAGCGATCGAGCCTTGGAGGGTTTATCGGTTGATGGCCGCGGTCAAACGCTAAGGGCCTTGCGGGCAAACAGAGTTCAGGAGTATCTTGAGGCGGTTGCCAGTTTGTTTGACAATCAACTATTAAGAGAGGAGTTGTCTCGAAACGGGCGAAAGCTCGTTGAAAGTGAATACACCTGGGAGATCGTAGGTCGGCAATACGAGCAAGTGTTGCAATTCTAAACTCTAAATCCTAAATTCTAAATCCTAAAAATTAGACGATGGAACATGGAACACAAATTTAACCCCTCAAAACGTCGAGTCCCACCCCCAGAACCTGCAAAAATTGCTCCTCCTCCGACGAGACGCCGCCGCCGACGACGATCCCAAAACCTTCAAGCATCGCAGTTTCCCGGCCACCCATCTCAAAATCTCGCCCCGCCCCCAGCCGTTAGATACCGCTGGCCCAGATTTATCGCTAATCTGACAGCCCTCAGCATCTTGTGCAGTTGCGCGGCTTTGATGGGAGGTGGTGCTTTGTTGGCTTACCAGTTAATTGTCGATCCCAACAGCAACAAATTCATCTCTCAATTTGTCCCCGGATGGTCGCGCCTCCCCCTCGGCACCAGAGATTCGATCGAAAGTTTCGATCGAATCAAAGCCAGCCTCCGCAAATTGGGATTTATTGCCGGAGAACCGCTGCCACTTCCTATTTATAAATCTGGGGATGATTCTATTTCCGACCTGCTACTGCCTGTCATGGTAGAAAGAAATGTTAATAATTTGGCTGCTTGCAAAAATCCTTGCCGTCAAATTGTCGAACTCCGCGTGTACAAACGAGTGCAAGTTCCCGGTCGAGATTCGGATAACGAACAGTATTTTCAGCTAGCAAGTTCTGTAAATGTAGAAGGTCCGGCAGAATCTTTTATCATGGATTCATTAGGCGATTCAGACGCTCTAGCCTCGAATCAACCCCTACCGCTAACGGAATTGCGTCGCTTTGACGGGAAAGCACCGACTGGGGGAGTTTGGTTTAATGTCAGCGGTAAAGTAGTGCGGGGCGATAAGAAAATTCCTTACGGACAAGTGGTTCGCTACAACCCCAGCCAGAATCATTTAATCTCGCTGTTGGATTGGGTGAGTGCCGCCGGACAACCGCCAAATTGGCAGCAAATTGTTAAGGGGGCAAATCCGCAGTTAGCGATCGACCAAACTGTTGGTTTGGAGCCGCAATTTACAATTTATCAGGTTGGTTCGCGCAAATTTCTGCCAAATCCCGTTCAGTTGACGGCGATTTCTTTGGAAGAATTTGCTTTTAATGACCAGACTTACAAAAATGGGCTGCGACTGGCACAAAGCGGGCTGTGGTCTCCGGCTTTGAATGTCATGCGTTCTGCTAAGGCTAAAGCGGGCAGCAATTGGCCTGCTGCGGCCCAAGCTCAGTTAGATACGATCGAATTTCATGCTAAAATTACTCGCGCTCAGGCTTTGGCATCTTGGGCCAGTCCGGGACAGCAGGTTCTGGCACAGTTGATCGACGGTCGCTGGCAAGAGGCTTTGCAAGTGTTTGAAGCCGATTTGAGTAACAGTTACGAAATTGCCAAAACGCTCCAAAATGACGGCAGGCGGCTTTTGAATCGCGTAGATGCGGCCTTGAGAGTGAATCCGAATGACGCCGATGTCAAAGCTTGGGGTACGCTGATTGTCGCCGCTCAAGATGGGACTCGCGAGGGGATGAATTGGCTGGACCTGCAGTCGGATACTGATACCGAAACTAGGAGTCGCATTCGGAATTTGGTCAATAAACTTGACGAGGCGATTTCGATCGGCGAGACTTTGGAAGAACGCAAGAGCAAAATTATGGGTTCGGCTGCTTTAGTTAACAGCATCAACCCCGATGAATGGCTGGAACCTTCTGCTAAAAATGAATTGAAGTTGAACGACCGACAAGTTTGGTATCAAGTGCAGGTGGCGAGTTTTTACGACGGGAATCGCTGGGTTAATTCGCCGTTTGCAGATGTGGATTTGCGCTCTTTTCCTGCTACTCAAGTGAAGTGGCTTTGGGGGAGGCTGGGCTTGCTGGCTGACCCGAAGATTGAGATTGAGGTAGCGATGGATAACGGCCAGCAAAGGGTCGCTGTGGGAACCGTGAAAGCGTTGCAGGTTCAAGATGGTATGCTGCGACTGCTGGCTGCTGTTGACAGGCGATCTTAAACAGTTGACACGAAGGAAGAAGGAAGAAGGAAGAAGGAAGAAGAAGGAAAAAATTTCTCCAATCTCAAATCGAAAATCCCAATCCAAAATCCAAAATCCAAAATCTAAAATCCTTTGACAGTTGACAGTTGACAGTTGATAGTTGATAGTTGATAGCGGACAGCAGGCAGTAATAAGTAAGGTTTGTTGTAAGGACTTCCGTCCTTATTTTTGAGGACTGAAGTCCTCACTACAAACAGTTTTTATTACTGGTAATCGACAGGATACGCTCTAATTGGTAATTGCGTAATTCTCCCTCTCTCCCTCTCTTCCTTATTCCTTTTCAATAGCAAACTAGATATAGCGTAGTTGCACTATATCTAGTTTTATTAGAAAGCATTTCAGGCAACAATTCTGATAACAATCCCGATAACAATCCCGACAACTCTTTTGTTGATTAACTTTACAGAACTTGCGCGCAAAAATCCTTGAGATATTAGAGATCGCCCTTTTTGGAGAGTGCTGCAATCATCTGACGTTTCACAGCTTTAGCCCACCGATCGAACTCCGAACTGTTAATATTGTTAATTTTGACTTGTTCGACGGGTTTTTGATGTGGGGTTTCCTTCTGTACTGTACTATCCATTGTTTTTCCTCATTCAAAAGTTGTTAGTAGCCGATCTGCAGTATCCTCATCTTACATCTATTGTATGAACCAATTGCAGAAAATAAACCTGTCGGATTTACTTAAATATGCAGTAAATACATCTTGCCAATGCACTTTCAGAATCCTGATGCCCAACTTTCTGCAACCCTTGCGAGCGATGACTTTTCCAGGGTGTTAAATTGTTACAAGTGACTTAGCAAACGACGATCGAACCGCGATCTATGGTATTCCTGCTACTATAAAATAAATGTATTTACTTATACAGCATCAAGTCATCCGATCGGGGAGCGAAGTGTGAAAAGTATTTTCAACTATTAACTATTATTAAATTAATTATTAAATTAATTATTAAATTACATAGTACCGTAAAGCCGATCGCCCGCATCTCCAAGTCCCGGTACAATGTAACCGCTTTCGTCCAAACACTTGTCAATTGATGCTGTATACACCGATACGTCGGGGTGCTGTTCGTGAAAGTGTTTGATTCCTTCCGGTGCCGCCAGCAAGCACAAAAACTTAATTGACTTCGGATTAACTTCTTTAATTCTGTCGGTAGCCGCCACTGCGGAATTACCAGTTGCCAGCATCGGATCGACAATTAAAACATCTCGCTGTTCGATATCATCGGGAACTTTAAAATAATATTCGATCGCCATTAAAGTAGCCGGATCGCGGTACAAACCGATATGTCCCACCCTAGCCGACGGAATCAGTTCTAAAATACTCTCTAAAAGTCCTTGACCGGCGCGCATAATTGAAACAACTACCAATTTTTTTTCCGGGGCTAATACGGGCGCGAGAGTGGGTGCAATCGGCGTTTTTATCTGTTCGTATTTCAGCGGCAAATCTCGCGTCACTTCATAGGCTAACAGCATCCCAATTTCCTTAAGAAGTTGGCGAAATTTTGCGGTGCTAGTTTGTGTTTGCCGCATCAGGGTTAACTTGTGCTGCACCAAAGGATGGTCGATAACAGTAACTTTAGCAATCATGGGATTTGAGATTTGAGATTTGAGATTTTAGGTTTGAAATTTGGGATTTTAGATTCTATCATTGCCAGATTCAGGCTGAGAATATAAATCCCGTCCCTTTTGCACTGTTAGCAGGCATACTCGTTCCTGTTTCCGTTTCTCTTTACCAGGCTGAAGCTTAGTAACGCAGACTTTTACGATCGACCCCTCCGGAAGAGCCTGCAACTGCAATGAATTATAGAAACTATCGAACTCGAACAAGCATTTTTCGAGAAACTCATGCTACTGAAAACATCCCGAAGGTACAGAGGACTTACAGGTGGTGATTGGTGAACTCTGGTGGTTTGCGAGTATTAAAGGCTCAAATCGAGCATTTTTACAAACCAACCGGATTGCTGCGAGCGAAGTGCGTAAATCCCTTAAAGATATTTAGCTACAAGTCATATTTGACTGTTGGTTCGATCGTTCGAGGCTTGCCACCCTCGAACGCCCAGCAGTGCCTAAATATTCCTTGAAATATTCAGGGTTATCTTAACACAAAAAGTAATTAAGGAGAACATCCATGAAGTTTGTAAAACTCTTGCTGACAACAGCTTTAATGACTGCTTCTATGAGCCCAGCTTTCGCCCAACAAGTACAAATTTTAGGTGCGAGCTACGGCGGTAGCGGCTGCCCCGATCGATCGGCCAGCGTCAGCGTCAGTCCCGACGGTCAAGAACTCACTATTTTATTTGATAAGTTTGCAGCCCAGGGAAACGTTTCTACAGAAACTCGCAAAAGCTGCAATTTGAGCATTCCCATCAAAGTACCTCAAGGCTTCCAAATTTCGCTTTACGATGCCGACTATCGCGGTTACGTTGCGCCTAAAACCACCGGAAATTTGCGGGCAGAATACTTTTTTGCCGGCACTCGGGGCCCAGTTTTCTCTCGGACTTTCAACGGTGAAACTAACTATAACGTTCGAGATAGCTTAACCACTGTAGCAGATGTTTGGTCGCGCTGCGGCGACAGCGTAAATATGCGGGTGAATGCTGCGATGACAGCTCGCGGTGCGGGAACAGCTACTGTTGATTCCTTTGATTTAGCCCACCGCGGTTTGGTTTATCACATCAAATACCGCACTTGCCAATAATCCCCAATCCGGGTTTGTTGAAGAGAAGCAGAGGGGGGATGGGGGGATTTTCTCGCGATTTCTCGTTACCAGGCTCTGCCTGGTAATGCAGATCCGGAGGCTCTGCCTCCCGAATTCTCGTATTCTCGTTACCAGGCTCTGCCTGGTAATGCAGATCCGGAGGCTCTGCCTCCCGAATCTCAACATCTTTTTGTCAGACAATAGCAAAGAATAGAATGTACTGCCTGCACCGGAACTTAAGAATATTGATTCCGAACTTAAGGTTCTTTATCTCCGGCGCGATCTGGGAAATGCAATTTACTTTCCGCTCCGGAACTTAAGCATATTTATCCCGAACTTAAGGTTCTTTATTTCCGACAATAGCTATGAAATAAAATTTAATTTATCTGCCGGAATTTAAGCATATTTATCCCGAAGTTAAGGTTCTTTATCCCGGCAATAGCTAAGGCATAAAATCTACTGAATGTCGAATCGTTTCCCGCAAAGCGCGCGACTAAAACAACAGAGCTTTGTTCCCGATCGAACTTATAAAAGTCGATCGGAAATTTCCGATCGAATTCTCCGGAACAATCTTTAACTGAGATGAATCATAAAACATAGCAGGATAAAACAAAGATTTTTCGAGCAATTCACGCAACTCGAATCATCCAAGAACTAGGTAAGGATATCTAGGTTTCATCCCTAGTTTGAGTGTTTGTTCTGTCAAGGCTTGCCATTTCTACAATCTAGAGGCAGTGCCTAAATATTCTTTGAAATATTCAGGGTTTGCTTAACACAAAAAGTAATTAAGGAGAACATCCATGAAGTTTGTAAAACTCTTGCTGGCGACAGCATTAATGACCGCTTCTATCACCCCCGCCTTTGCTCAGCCATCAGTTCAAATTTTAGGTGCCAGCTACGGCGGTAGCGGTTGTCCCGATCGATCGGCCAGCGTCAGCGTCAGCCCAGACGGCCAAGAACTCACAATTTTATTTGACAAGTTTGTAGCCCAAGGAAATGTCTCGGCAGAAGCCCGGAAAAGCTGCAACTTGAGCATTCCCATTAAAGTGCCTCAAGGCTTCCAAATTTCTTTATACGATGCCGACTATCGCGGTTACGTTGCGCCGAGAACTAGCGCCAACTTGCGAGCAGAATACTTTTTTGCCGGCAGTCGCGGTCCAGTTTTTTCTCGGACTTTCAACGGTGAAACTAACTATAACGTTCGAGATAGCTTAGCCACTGTAGCAAATGTTTGGTCGCGCTGCGGCGACAGCATAAATATGCGGGTGAATGCTGCGATGACAGCTCGCGGTGCGGGAACAGCTACCGTTGATTCCTTCGATTTGGCCCACCGCGGTTTGGTTTATCACATCAAATACCGCACCTGTCGTTAAGGTGCTGGTGTGGGAGTTTGTGTGGCGGTGAGGAATTGTTTTCTCGTTGAATTTCTCGTTTTCTAGTCGATTGCGGCGTTTCCAGGCTGGAGCTTGGTAATGCCGCAATGCTCTCTGACATCGTGTCCGATGGATTAACTGCGATAAGTCAGGTTTGTGGTAAGGGCTTTAGTCCGGGTTTGCAGTAACGACTTTAGTCCTTAGAAGATGCGGACTTAAGTCCGCACTACGAAATGTTTTTGCGATCGTAATCGATATGACATTAAAAACCTAAGCATACTCTCGCAAAACATACCCAACTCCTCGTACTGTATGCAGCAAGCGTTTTGAATTACTTGCTTCCATCTTAATTCGCAATGCCCGAATGTAAACTTCAATGATATTTGACTCGCCCAGAAAATCGTAACCCCAAACGTTTTCTAAAATTCGATCGCGACTAATTACCTGTCGGGGATGTCTCATCAGAAACTCCAGCAAGTCAAACTCTTTGGCAGTGAGTTCAATTAGTGTTTTACCTCGATACACTTCTCGGGTTAAACGGTTTAATGTTAAGTCTTCAAATTGCAATCTATCCGGCTCGTCGGATTGGGTGCGGCGCAGGCGCGCTTTCACTCTGGCTAAGAGTTCTTCCATACTGAAAGGTTTGGTAACATAATCATCGGCTCCAGCATTTAATCCTGTCACTCGATCGGGAACTTCATCTCTTGCTGTTAGCATAATAATCGGTACTTGAATGCCAGTCGATCGCAATCTCAGACAAAGGTCTAAACCGGAGATACCTGGAAGCATCCAATCTAAAATTAATAAATCCGGTTGAGCCTCGCGAGCCGCCATCAGTCCGTCCAATCCATTTTGAGTTACAGTGACGTGATATCCTTCAAGACTGAGCTCAATTTCGATGAACTTTGCGAGTTTGGGGTCATCTTCAATTAACAAAATGCGATCGCTCATACAGTTGATAGTTGATAGTTGATAGTTGACAGTTGGTAGGAGTTCTCGCGGAGCAACGGGGAGTGCCCCCGTGCCTGCCCTCAGTTGACAGTTAATAGTTGACAGTTGGCAGTTGGCAAACGAAGCGGTAGCATGGCGCGGAATCGACAATTCAACAATCTAACAATCCCACAATCCCATAATTTAACAATCCAATAATCCTAAAATCTCCAATCTAAAATCTAAAATCTAAAATTCCCCTTACGGTTTCCAAATAGGTAAAGTAAGAGTAAAAATACTACCTTCTCCAGGCTTAGAACGGAGAGTAATTCGTCCGTTCATACCTTCGATTAAGCTTTTCGCGATCGCCAATCCCAGCCCCGTACCATCTCTAGAGCGATTCATCGACTCATCCACCCTGTAAAACCTTTCAAAAATCCGGTTTTGATGCAGCAGAGAAATCCCTATTCCGCGATCGCGCACGTGGATCGTTACCTGTTGTTCCGTTTTTTCTAAAATTAGATCTACGGGTTGTTCTGGAGCAGAATACTTGATTGCATTATCTAACAAATTAATCAAAACTTGTTGCAATCTGTCTTGGTCTGCCAAAGCCACGATATCTCCATCAGGAGATTCTAAAGTAATTTGTCGATCGCTCACTTGCTGGCTCATTGCGACCACCTCTGCTACCAGAGTATTCAGAATAACCGGATTCAAACGAAAGTGCAAGTTGCCGCTATCAGCTCGCGCTAAATCGAGCAAATCTTCTAACATCCGAATCGTGCGATCGGTTTCTCCTACTGCTATTTCTAGTGCTTGTTGTTGGTGATTGCTTAAGTTATTGCTCCGCCGCAGCAGGCTTTGTAAATAACCAGCTACAACTGTTAAAGGAGTTCGCAATTCGTGGGAAACATTGCCGACAAATTGGCGTTGTTGTTCCCAAGAAGCTGACAAGCGAAACAACATTTCGTTAAAAGTTTGCGCGAGCCCTAAAATCTCATCCGGTGCTTGCTGCAATTCGAGTTTAGCTGCCTTCAAATTATCTGCCGATAAAGTGCTGGCAACTTGACTCATCTGTTCCAAAGGCAGGAGAGCGTGGCGGATGCGATTGGCGATCGCAATTATCAATACTAAAATAATTAAAATACTGACAACTATTAAACTCCGAATCCCATCATTTAATTCTTGTTGTTCGTCAGTGATATCTTGGGAAAAATATACCGTACCTACTAACTGATTTTTAATTATTAGAGTGGTGCTGCAAATAACTAAATAGCGATCGTTCAGATGAATAAAAGTCGGCTCGGCAGGTACTTCTGTCAGTGAAACC
This sequence comes from Oscillatoriaceae cyanobacterium Prado104, assembly GCA_025454405.1. Taxonomy (GTDB): domain Bacteria; phylum Cyanobacteriota; class Cyanobacteriia; order Cyanobacteriales; family Microcoleaceae; genus Microcoleus. The sequence continues at coordinate 220,671 of JALOON010000006.1, forward strand.
ATTTTAGTAATCTTAGAAGATTGCATATCCATAGCGGGTGAATTTACCAAAAGTATCCCGTCATTTCGCTTGACCCATACCATGATTCCTCCGGTAGAAGCTTGATGCACGCTGCGCGTTAAGCCAGTTTCTAGAGAACCCATTTCGCTGTAAAGTTCCACCTGTTCGGGAAAGCGCAAGCCAATATATTCTAGTGTTTTTTTGTGTGCGACAACTAGATTGTGCGACCTTTGCCATCCCGCCCAAAACGCGACGCTGCTGAGTCCTAAAATGGAGAGTACCATTAATTCGAGCGTCAGGCGAAACTGCAGCGATGAAGTGGAAATTCGCTTGCCAGTCAGGTGTTTGATAGTCGATCGAATTTGATAACTAAACTTCATTAGATTTGAGATAGGAGGATTGAGTGAGAATCGCGCAGCTTTAAAAATTTTGAGCGGTGCCTCTAATTGGATCGAATTCAAACCTGCGATCGTAATCTGCTTCGCCGTAAAGATTAAAACTAATTGTTGGTTCATCTCCCAGGGCTTCGACGTGATGGATCGCATCTGGCATCAAGCACAAAATGTCGCCGGGAGCAAGCAAAATATCGCCAACTGTTTCGATTTTATCAGACACTTTAGGAGCGGGCGATCGCTGCCAAAAAGTATTTTTTTCCTGTCCGCTAAGTAGCGCCACCAGTCCCCAAGTACCGTGGTTGTGAATCGGAGAAATCGCACCAGGTGCCCACGCAACCAACTGCACTGTTAAGGGAAAAAATGGTTCGTCGTACAGCATTTGTACTGCCCAACCAGTCTCCGGATCTGCTTCGAGGAGGGGAATTTGCAACCAGGAAGAACTATCTAACAACTTGCGAACAAGCGGACAAATTGCCTGGAGTCGCGCGCGATCGTCACTAATATCATCTAATACATCATCCAAGTCACTGAGAAAGCGATAGAGTCGGTAGGGACGATGTAAATCTTCAATTCGATCGATATCTTCAAAAATATTGTGCAACCCACCATCAGCCACCAACCAGTTTTTTCCTGTCATAATTCTCAACTCGCGGTTAAATTATTGCTACTGCACTATTCCCAGATAGCCAGGTTTAATCTCTATTCTGTCAGACATTCCTAGCAACTAGATGAGTCTTGGATAAGATCGAGATGAATTTTAGATGAATTACCGCATCAGAGTTCGATCGGGCAATATCTGAGGCAATTCGATCGAGCTATAGTAGGTTGGGTTGAGGAACGAAACCCAACATAGATTGCTTGGGTTTCCTTCCTCCGCTCAACCTACTAATTAGCAAGCAATCGAGGTTTTTATCCAAAATCAATCTGCTACTCATCTTACACTCATCTTTCTCCAATTAAAAGCGGTTAATCTCAAATCATCAAGGCAGAAGTTACTCTGTTGCGCAATTCAGAATTGAAAATTCAGGATTGAAAATCAAAGAGTTTTCTACTAGCCCTATTGTACCTAAAACCTAGATTTTGGAGATTGAATATGCGCAAACCAGCATTATTTCTCAGCTTGTGTTTGAGTAGTTTGATGGTTACAGTATCCCTAGTGACTGCAACGACACTAAACACTGCTGCAATGCCCAAAAGTGCGATCGCGCAAAACCCCTGCGCTTCCAAGCCCTGCGCTTCCAAGCAAGGCAATGTAGGAGGTCCGCTAGCAAAACAATTGCAAGGAAAGCCCGTGGTTGTTGACATTTATGCAAGCTGGTGTGCTGGCTGCAAAAACATTGCCCCTACCATTTCCCAACTGAAACAGCAATATGCAGGAAAAGTGCATTTTGTGGTGCTAGATGTGACCGATAGATCGACAACTTCTCAGGCAGAAACAACGGCAAAACAGTTAGGACTCAGCCAATTTTTAGCTGCGAATAAATCTCAAACAGGAAGTCTAACTATCATCGACCCTGCCACAGGAAATATTCTAGCGCAGCACCGCAACAATCCTAACAAATCTGCTTACACAACAGTGCTCGATCGAGCGCTGGCGGCAAAATAGCTGGTTTCAGATTATCGCCTTGCCGATTCAATATCTCAGGAGAACCCCATGACAAATCTTCAAAAACCCGAACCCCAAACCACAAGCACCAAAGTTTTCAAATTTCCCAAGAAATGGTTATTTTGGGGTGGCTTGGTATTCCTGGGCTTGGTACTGGCAATGGCGATCGCGGGACCAATTTCTCGAAGCATCGAACATCTGATTTCGGTAATAGAAAACCAGTACCAGCAATGGTTCAGCCAGCAAGATACAGCTAATCCATTGGTATTGTTTCCCCTAGCATTTATCGGTGGTTTAATCGCCAGCATTTCGCCCTGCATTTTGGCAATGTTACCCGTTAATTTGAGCTACATCGGTACTCGCGATATCACTTCCAAGCGAGATGCTTTTGTTAAAGCTAGTTTGTTCGTGTTGGGAGTTATCACGATTCTTAGCTTGTTCGGGCTAGTATCTTCATTTGCCGGGGCGGTGATGGTGGATTATCGCGGCTACATCAACATAGTTGTAGGAACGATTATTTGTATCATGGGTTTGAGCTTGCTAGGAATTGTGAAATTGCCATTACCGGGAGTCAGTATCAATGCTGCAAATTTGGGGCCCTACGGTGTTGGAGTAACATTTGGCTTGGTGAGTTCTCCTTGTGCCAGCCCGGTTTTATTTGCTGTGCTGGCAGCGGCAGCGGCTGCTGGTTCGCAATTGCTAGGAGTTTTGACTATGATATGTTATGCTCTGGGATATACGATCGTCATTTTTCTTGCTAGTTTATTGGCTGGTTTTGCCAAGCAGGCTAAGACTTTGATGCGACATTCCGAGTCAATAATCCGATTTGGCAGTATCGCTCTAATTCTGACAGGTTTGTATTACATATTTGAGGGGACTCGCTGGTTTTTTTAGGAAGTTTGAATGCTTTTAAGTAAGCCAAAATAGCAAACAATACTCAGAACCCCAACTTTTTTATTTAAATAAGTTTTTAAATAAGTCGGGGTTCTAGCAGCAATAATTTATCGGGAGATTAGACACATGAAAGTAAAATACATTAGTGCGATCGCAATTGCCACAATTTTAGGGTTGGTTACTGCCAATGTTAGCTACGCTAACTCTCAGACTGCAAAAAAATCAAACTCTACAACCATTTCATCCAACGTAAAACAAGCCAACGCTTGCGCGGGTAAGTCAAATCCTTGCGCAAGTAAAGAAAATCCTTGCGCGGGAACAGCAAATCCTTGCGCGGGAAAAAATAATGCCACAACAAGCCCTCACCCTCAATTTTACACTGAAAATGGAATCGCTCTTGACGGTCAAGATGTTGTAAGCTACTTCACCCAAGGCAAATTAGTGATGGGAGTTAGCCAATTCCAACATAATTGGAACGGCACAACCTGGCAGTTTTCTAGTGCCGAAAATCGCGATTTGTTTGCCAAGAATCCTGAAAAATATGCTCCTCAGTACGGTGGATATTGCGCCCAAGCTGCAAGCGAAGGGAATCTGGCTGCAACACAGCCTGACGCTTGGAAAATTGTTGATGGAAAACTTTATCTGAACTACGACAATACAGTACAAAAACAGTGGATGGCAGATATTCCCGCCCGTATTGCTGCAGCTAATAAAAATTGGCCTGCCATTCTTAAAAACAAGGAACTCTTCCGCTAACTTTGCATCTATATTGAGTGGCGAAAGCGAGACAGAACTTCCGGAAATCATTTTCCAAGTTCTGTTATCTAAGTTGGATGGTTTACAATTGACATCTTGCACTCGGAGTCAGAAACCGAGTTATGGGCAAAGACTCTGCACAAAAGCCAAGATTTTTTCGATCGGACCCGGTTTCTATCTTGGTTGTTGAGAGGAGCGCAAGATCTCAGTTATAATAAACTAAAACTCATGGTGTTAAATATTTCGATCTCTGGGGATGTTGTTGATGTAATTTTTCTATCTGAGGTATAATTCAGTGATGTTTCCAACCAAAACCAACGAAGTTAAGTTAGTTTCAGCAGTCGGTATCGATTATAACAGATTGCGAAATTTATTAGCATCCCGCAAATGGCAAGAGGCCGATCGAGAAACGACCGAACTGATGTTGCGAGTGGCAAAACGAGAGGAAAAAGGATGGTTGGATAGAACAAGTATTCTCGGATTTCCCTACGATGATTTGCATACTATTAACCAACTTTGGGTAAACTATTCTAACAATCGCTTCGGTTTTAGCGTACAACAGCGCGTTTGTGAAAATGTGAAGCAACACATTAAAGATGACAGCCAAGTTTGGGAGAGATTTCGCAATTTGGTGGGTTGGTTCAAAAAAGACAAAAAATTCTGTTACGGCGACATTATCTTTTCGGAAACAGCACCGGAAGCTCACCTCCCAAGTGTCGGATTGTTTGTCGGGCTAGAAATGAAATACGAATCTTTTGAACAGCAGTGCGGGTTGATGACAGGTTTGGGAGGAGTGGTTTTTGATGCGATCGCATCTAGAATTGAGAATTCTAACATATGCGATCGATTCAACTAGGAATAGGTTCGCACTGATACGGCAGTTTTCAGGGATGTTTGGTACAAAGAAACCCGGTTTTTTCAAGAAACCGGGTTTCTGTTACCTACTTCATAAACCTGAAATCTGCTATTTAAGGGTAGTTTATGGGAGTCGGACTCTGAAGGGGAAGTTGAGAAATAAATTCACCCTAGCCTGTTACAATAAAATTACTAGAATTGAGGAGCCTTAAAAAATGAAAGTTTTAACTGCTCTCGAACAAGAAGAAATAGATTATCCCAGTGGCGATGGAGAACCGATGGCGGAAAGCGATATCACCTGTTATTACTTGTTTTACGCCCTCGGAGCATTGAGGCTGTTTTTTCAAGAGCGATCGGATGTTTACGTATCGGCAAATTCTTACATCTATTATGAAGAAGGCAACAAAGAAGCTGTTGTTGCTCCCGATGTTTATGTGGTAATTGGGGTATCAAATAGGAAACGAAGAAACTACAAACTGTGGAGGGAAAACGGAATAGCCCCGCAGTTCGTTCTAGAAATAACGTCGGAAACAACGCAGGATAAAGACCAACTAACTAAACCAGAAATTTACAAAGCGCTGGGAGTGACAGAATACTTTCAGTACGATCCTTCCGGGGATTATCTCAATCCTATCTTGCAAGGAGTGCGTTTAGTAAATGGCGAATACGAGTCGATCGCAGCTAACAATATTTCTTTCGATACGCTGTGGCTGTACAGCGAAGTATTGGAGTTGGAATTGCACGTAATTTCTGGAGAATTGAGATTTAGAAATCCTGAAACAGGAGAGTTTCTCAGAACGATCGAAGAAGAGCAAGAAGGGCGGCAGGCAGCAGAATTAGCTTTTCAACAATCCGAACAAGCGCGGTTGGAAACTGAAGCAGCTTTTCAACAATCCGAACAAGCGCGGTTGGAAACTGAAGCAGCTTTTCAACAATCCGAACAAGCAAGGCTAGAAACTGAAGCAGCTTTTCAACAATCCGAACAAGCACGGTTGGCAACTGAAACAGCCTTGCGATCGCTCGTTTCTCAACTGTTAAATTCGGGTATGAATTTAGCACAAATCGCACAAATGATGAGTTTACCAATAGCAGAAGTGCGGCGATTAGTAGGAGAAAATGAATGAGAAAGAGGTTTAAGAGTTATTATAGGGTGCGTCAGGGCTGCCATACTACAAAGTGGCGAGATTGTGCGTATAGACGAGGTTGAAGATTATATCGCCCGATCGCTCTTTAACGACGAATATATTAAAAGCTATCTCAAAAACAAGCGTCAAAACAATTTGCAACTCCAAATTAATTCGTAAGGTGCGCACTGCGCACCCTACAACAACTAATTAATCAGTTGTTCCAGTTTGCAGCGATTGTTTGTCAACCTCAGTCCACTCGGTGTGGAAGTATTCGCCCCGCGTTTTGTCAATGCGTTCGTAAGTGTGAGCTCCGAAATAATCCCGCTGCGCTTGGGTCAAGTTTTGCGGCAATCTATCGCGGCGGTAGCTGTCAAAATAATCCAGCGAAGCGCTAAATGCCGGTACAGCAATACCTTGTTTGCTAGCAGTAGCTAAAACATCCCGCCAAGCGGATTGTCGGTCGAGAATTGTCTGTTTGAATTCCGGTGCAAGTAGCAAATTGGGCAAACTGGAATTGTCATTAAAAGCTGTTTTAATTTTGTCCAAAAATCCAGCCCGAATAATGCAGCCACCTTTCCAAATTCGTGCAATTTCGCTCAAAGCCAGCTCGTAATTAAACGACTTCGATGCAGCGCTCAACAGCGCCATGCCTTGCGCGTAGGAACAAATCTTCGAGCAATAAAGCGCATCCCGAACTTTATTGACAAACTCTTTGGTATCGCCGTCGTAACTGCTGGCAGACCAAGTGAGTTCTTGCGAAGCTTTGATGCGCTCTTCTTTGTAAGAAGAAATAATTCTTGCATTCACAGCAGCGATAATTGTCGGAATGCTCACGCCCAATTCCAAAGCGCTCATTACCGTCCAGCGACCAGTACCTTTTTGACCCGCCGCATCCATAATTACTTCAACCAACGGCTTCTGAGTTTCCGGGTCCGTGTACTTAAAAATATTCGCCGTAATCTCAATCAAAAACGAGTTGAGTTCGTCAGTCGTATTCCATTCGGCAAATACTTCGTGCAACTGTTGGGAGGTGAGTCCGCCAACATTTTTCAGCAAATCGTAAGCTTCGGCAATTAGCTGCATGTCACCGTATTCAATGCCGTTGTGCACCATTTTCACGTAGTGACCGGCACCGCCAGGACCGATGAAAGTAACGCACGGGCCGTCATCTACTTGAGCAGCAATTTTAGTCAGAATTGGCTCCAATTGTCCGTAAGCTGTTTGAGTACCTCCCGGCATCAAACTAGCACCGTTGAGCGCGCCTTCTTCGCCGCCGCTGATGCCCATGCCTACGAATCCAAATCCTGTAGATTCTAAGTCTTTGGTGCGGCGTTCCGTATCTTCGTAGAGCGAGTTACCGCCGTCGATAATCATGTCATCAGGCTCTAACATGGGTTTGAGCTGGTCGATTACCGCGTCTACGGGCTTGCCAGCTTGTACCATGACTAAGATTCTGCGGGGACGCTCTAGAGAATCTACGAATTCTTTCAGCGTTTTCGTGCCTATAATGTTCTTGCCGGGGGCGCGTTTTGCCATGAATTCGTCGGTTTTGGCTGCGGTGCGATTGTATACAGCCACTGAGAAGCCCCTGCTTTCTACGTTGAGGGCTAGGTTTTCGCCCATCACGGCTAAACCGATTAAACCAAAATTCTGCTTTGTCATTCTAATAACTGATGGTTCTGCTTGAGGTTAAACTTGGGGTAGAGGAAAGCGAACCGGGATGTAGCACTTCCCTGGGGACAAAAAGTACCGGACTGCGGACCTAAGACGTTCAGGTTTATTTGTATATTGTAAAATTTGATATTTTGTGAATCAGTAGGGTTTTTTTAAGATTTAAGGGTATTTAAACATACGGAGTGGTGATAATAGAGCAGACGTTCTGCCGATCGCAGTAACGGTGGATACAGACAAGCAGAAATTTTGGGTGATATTAGGAGGCGGTTATTATGGAAGATTTGCAGTATTTGGCGGCATGGGTAAAGGAACAGCACGCTCGCGAGTATATTTTAACTTGGCTGTTGAGCCAGCAGGGTTTGTGGTGGTCTGATGGGGAAATTTATCAGGCTGTTTTGCAAAAGTCGGGCAAGTTATTGAAAGCTTACGTGCAAAAAAGGCAGGCGGGAGAATTATTTGAGGGAATTGCTGAGAAGTTGGGTTCGGATGAGAATTGGGATGATTTGGTGGCGAGTTTGGGAAGAATTGTTGCTGTTTATCAAGAGGAATTGTTGGTTTTACAAGAGCGCGATATTCGCGGGGATGGGTTAAAAAAAAATTTGAATAGCAAGCCTGCGTCTGGGGATGCTTTATCGGTTTTGGAGGTGCAACAAGCTTTGCCCGATCCTTATTCCGATCCGCTGACGGGAAGGTAATTGAGAGTTGAGAGTCGAGGAAGTTGCCCAACGGTCGAAAAGCAAAACTCGGAGATCAGCTCGATCGATACTCATTTATTAGTTAGTGCGTGAATTTTGAGTTTATCGCCAATGCAAATCGTTTTTCCTGCTTCAGTGAGGGGGAGTCGCGTGTTAATTGCCAATCGGTAAAAGTGATTGAATCGCGTTCGATCTGCCCATTCCGGTAAAGTTGTCTGCCGTTGCGTTACAAAGATTTTTTGGAAGTTTGTGTCAGCTTTTCCCGTCTGAGAATCGCGAGTAATTACGACACAGCGCTGGCAAGGATTGATGCCCATAAATTGTACATTTCCAATCTGGAAATCAACCATCTCTTCGGATGCTGCGAACAGCTTGTCTTCCCAAAATGCAGGAACACCAGAAATTTCAATGTTCGATCGAAACCGCAAGCGAATTTCTTCAACATCAAGTCCGGGATACCAAGAGGCAATTGTTTCTAGAGTTGCCGTGCTAATAATAGTTGGGCCGGGTGATGCCGTATCGTCTGGGAATCCCGTGTCGATATTTTGCTTGACTGTGACAGGAAAACCAAAGTATTCGCTCAACCAATATTCAAGAGTTTTGCGCTCTTTTACCATGTGAAATTTATTGACAATATCTGTTCCCTGTACCCGCAGCGAAATGATATTGGTTTCGAGATCGAATTGAGAGCGCAAAGCATGAACTCGATCGTTCCTTTTGCCATTAACAAAACGATCCGATCCATCAAAAATAGCAAACTCGCGATCGCGGTACAGCGCGCCGCTTTTGAGAACAGTTACAGTCTCCCTATCAACCCGATCTAAAGATTTAATTGGATGAACGAACAATCTGGAAACGTAAGGAATTTCATCTGTCATAAGTAACTCCTAAAATCGTACTACCCAAACTTAGTCAAAAACCGAAAAGCATCGAGCACATAACTCGCACAAACATAAGGCGAAGTATTATAAAATGCTTGCCAAGCCGTCGCCTTATCTTCATCATATTTATCTGCCCTCTCAGGATGTTTTCCATACCAATTAAGTCGCACCGCGTGACCGATCAATACATCCAAAACAATGTATTCTTCTACTTGCAATTCCGGGTTGCGCTGCCCGAGCGCTGCTAATTCCATCAATGCTTCAATATTAACTTGCCTGTATTCCGGCGCAACAATTTTGTTCAGCAAATGCTCGATTTGCAGCGCAAAATTCTTTTCCCCTGGCGTCATCTCCGATAAAATCAAATCGCTATCCAAACGATTGCGGCGCTCTAATTTATCCCCAATAATCAATCCCTTGCAGTGCCGCAACAATCCCCAAACATTCGGATAAAAATCCTGAGGCACCCGATTCACTGCACCTTCCATTTGCCGCTTCCGCCGCCACCCTCCCGCAGGCATTTTCACTTCTTCAGAAACAGGCGCAACAACCCATTCGATCGCAGTTTCCGGCTGTTTTACTCGCAGGGATTCTTGTTGTTTGAGGATTTGATTCATTTCCTCATATTCTGTCAAAACTTGCCGGAGGCGATTTTTAATTTCAAAGGGACTTAGCTGCATTAAATGTTCGTAGGCTTCATTCTGCGTCACTCCCAATTCGCGGGCTAATTCGCTGGTTAACAGCAGGATAAAGTAGCTAACTCTCAGCGTCAGCAGTCCTTTAAACAACTGCGGTTCTGCTTTGATTAACACGCTGAGATAAATCAGAACTTCTTGAGTTAGAGTTCGATCGCGAATATCTTCGCCGCAGAATTGCCGGATTTTATCCATTACTTCTATGTAAGAACCCGGCCGCGAAATTACCGAATCTTCGCTGTAAGCTTTCCCCACAGCAATCTGTTTTTGCCGCACCAAAATATCCGTCACTGAATCCGACAAACTGATATCAACTTTATCCAACAAGCCCGCAGCGTGCCGAATTACCGCCCAGTGAATTTTCGATCGCGAATTTTCCGCAGCTTTTGCATAAACTTCATCAATTAAATCCGCAACTATCACAGTTTCTCTCCCGCCGCCAAAGCCAGTATCGAAATTCATATCTTTGAGGCGAACAAGGGTGTGCAGCAATTCAATTTGTTCGTACAAATTTTCCGATTCCCGCAAACTGGAAAGCAGTAATTTAATGTTGGTTTCGCACTCCAGTTTAAATTCTTGAGTGTGACCCAACGGCCATGTTTTTTCGGGGTTGTAAGCTAGGTAAGAGCGTTTTTCAACCGCGCCCCTTACGGGAGATTCGGTGAATTCAAAATCGTGCAGGAAGTCGATTTTTTCCACGCTTGCTGTCAGCATTAATTGATTGAGATTTCCCAATTTTACGGGAGTATTGCCCGAGTGTCCGTCGCGGAATTCTTTCATCAATTCTAGCAGCGCTTCGCGGCCGGTTTCCAGCATCGATCGCGTTATCATCAGCGTGACGGTAGGCCGTCCCAACTGATACCAGTAGCGGTGAATGTGAGCGATTTCGCTCTTGATTTTTGCTACTAAAAAGTGGTAATCTAGTGTTAGGTAAAACTCTTGTCTGTCCAAAAATGAGGGCAGAAATACGATCGCCTCTGAGCGAATTTTAAACACCCGAGAAGTGGTCAAACTCCGCAACCGGCGCACGGGGCGGCCTGTCAATCCTAATTGGTCGTTGCGTCCGATTTGCGTATAGACTGCGGACAATTCTTTGGTTTGGCGGACTTGAATCGGTGCTACTTGTTTGGGAGTTTGGGCTGCGATACCGTTGGCGGCTAATTCTGCTTGCAAATCTGCATCTTCTGCTAGCAGGGCAATTTGTACCAAACGCTGTCCGTGGCTGCCAATTGAGAGGTGCCTGCCTAACGGATCGATATCGCCAACAGCAATTAATTTTTCGTCCAGCAATTGACCTAAAAAGTACAAACTTTGCGCCCAAACCAGGGGGATATTTTCGTTTGGCAAGCGTTTTTGACTCTGCGGGTTTGCTTTTTCTGCATCAATTTTTTCTCTGGGAACGTAGTACAATTCAGGGAGCAGGTGCAAGTTCGATCGCTCGACTGTCAGACTTGCCAAACGCTCTTTGTATTCTTGTCCTTGGCTGGAATTCCCCTGAAATATGCCGTCTAAATATAGGTATGTAAAAAACAAAGGCCATTCGCATTCAATGCGATCGAACTGTTTTAATTCTGTAGGTTCGTAATGCAGTCGATCGGCATCTTCTAACACTGTTTGGTGTCCGTCCCGCAGGAACCGCTTGCAGCCGTATTTTCCCTGCAACTTATCAACAATTTTCTGGCGCGTCCGTTCCACCAATTCCCGATCTTCCACCGCAAAAGCCGGAAAACTAATGATGCTCAATAAAGCTGCATCTACTTCTTTAGAACTAGATTCGCGGGGCAACAGCGATTCTAAAGTAATCCGACTTCTGGCAATTTCATCGGGCAAAACGTGAATTACAGAAGCTTGAGAACCGTTAACTCCGAACAAATCTAACCCGTTAATTGCTTCCAAAGCTGCTTTTGCCATGCCTACAGAACTCGCATTCAATTCAGCATTGCCGCGATTGATTTTATGCCCCCTCTCCCAAATTCCGTAATCGGGAGTGCGGTAGGCTCTACCTATATAATAAACGAGATTTTGAATGAAATTGACTTCATCGATCGTAAAAACTATATGCAATCCCGAAGCCGTCATTTGAGCGAGCATTAATAAAAATATCGATGTAGCATCTAATTGCAAATGTCCCCATCGATCGTCGCCGACAACAATATTTCCTGTTTGAGTATTGTATTTAGCATGCAGGGCGTCTAAAGGCGACTGAGTATTTTTAAAACGCTCGACTTTGTGCGCTTGCTGCATCATCGCAAACATCAAACCGCGCATCAGTTTCACCGTACTGTGTTCGAGTTCAAAAGTGCGGCCCCGATCGCCATCAATTTTGCGGTAAGCTAAACCCAAACCCCAAACTGCCAAAATACTGTAAACGTTATCCCGCACCCAAGCATCCGTGTAGTCGCCGTGGGCGTTAACGGCCGTACTTGCCGGCAGCAAACCGGTAATCGGGTTTTGGCGCTTGAGGATGATGGATTTGATTTGGTGGTAGTAATAATCTAACCTGGTTTGCCGCTGAGTTGTTGCGATCGCCATTTGATTTTCCTTTTTTCCTGATGCGAGTTCAAATGCAGTGAATAGACTTTTAAATATATCAGAGATTGGCGCTTGACTTGCCACTCTCGCTGGTGAATTTCCGAGCCAAAATCGGCAGAGTGCAATACTTTGGGACTGTCTGAGTTTTTATTAAAGTTACAATTTTTTACAGCCGAGGAGGTAATTACTATGTCTCGCGATAACAACAATCACAATAATGACACCGTGCCTTTTGTAAAAATAGTCTATACTACAGTCAAAAATAACGGTAAAGTCGAGCTAGTACCGCTGGAATGGTACGCCGATGGTTCTGTTAGAAAAAGCAGATAATTTCGCCTCTGCGGTGCAAGACAAGCGTCTTGTCAAGAACGCACGCAACTGGCATAATTAGTAGCGTGCGTTTGAGATTGGCAATTGGAGATTGGAGATTGGCGATTGACGATTGGAGATTGGCGATTTGAAAATCTAAAATTGACCCCCAGCAGCATGCAGGGTCGTTAGAAATCTCAAATCTAAAATCTAACATCTAAAATCTAAAATCTAAAATAGTAATAACTAGGTGTGTAGGAATCTGAGAGAACGGAAGATGGATCGATCGAACTCGCAATTTTCAGTTTTGGGGCTACCAGTTCATATATTAGATGATGGCGCGGGCTGGCTGATGGAACGCTTGCATCAAGGCTTGGGAAGTCACGTCGTAACGCTAAATGCAGAAATGGCGATGCAAGCAGAAAAAAACCCGGCTTTAGCAAGTGCCATCCGCGCTGCAGAGCTCGTAATTCCCGACGGTGCCGGAGTAGTGCTGTATTTGCGGCTGCGCGGCAAATCAGTGCGGCGGCTTCCGGGGATCGAACTAGCAGAATCGCTGCTGCAAGAAGCCGGGAAATTGCCTGATTTGGAACCAATATTTTTCTTTGGAGGTTCCCCAGGAGTAGCTACAGAAGCAGCAGCTAATTGGCAGCAAAAAGTTAAAGGATTGTCAATTGTTTCCCAGCACGGCTACCTGAAAAAAGAGCAAGAAAAAGACTTGCAGGAAACGCTCAAAACAATGCAGCCGTCACTGATTTTTGTAGGATTGGGAGTGCCGCGCCAAGAACTTTGGATTGCCGAAAACCGACATCTTTGCCCCCAGTCAATTTGGGTGGGAGTAGGCGGCAGTTTCGACATTTGGGCCGGAACAAAAGACCGAGCTCCTGCCGTATTCCGCGACAATCATTTAGAATGGTTGTACAGACTGTATCAAGAACCTTGGCGGTGGCGCAGGATGTTAGCTTTGCCGCAATTTGCCTTGAAAGCTTTGGGAGATTTGCGATCGTAGATTTTAAATGTTTGTATGTAAATTTCGTAAGGTGCGCACGGCGCACCCTAAAAACCATTGTTGACGTGTGCTGCGAGACGGCGGTGGCGTTGGGAAATCTGGCTTATAAACCGGCAATTCCCTGGTTTATTCATGTTCAATCGCTTCATTTAAATAAGTATTCAAAGTTTCGGGCGTTTCAGCATAGACAGAAAAAATACTGATAGCTTGTTCGTTACTTAACTTTTCCCCAAAAGAGAAATTAATTTTTTGTTTAATATGCTTTTGTTGCTGTGATGAATCTTGCAATATCAATTGAATCATTGTAACTAAAAACTCCATTTCATATTTACCTCGGAAAATTTTACATCGATCGCAATTAGTAAATTCGGCAATCTTTGTATTTAAAATGTCTTCTGAAACTTCTAATGCGTTTGGAAAACTTTGTTTTATTTCTTCAAAACTATATTTTTGAACAACTGAATCTAAGGTAAATTCAATAAAGTTTTTGGGTAATTTATCATCTAAATTTACGCCTGTTCGATCTCCTATTTTATTTCTAATTTCTATTAAGCAAGCATACCAAGCGTTAAACAAAGCTACAGCTTGATGAAAATCATTTTGTCTCTCTATGAAAAGATTGATGCAAACTTGAAATGCTTCATCGCTAACCTCTGACAAATGAAGTGCATTTATCAGAATTTCCTTGAATACATTTACTGAAACATAAAAATTTTCAATAGAATAGCAAGGTGTTTCAAAGATTGGTGGGTTACGAGGTGGCAAAGGTTCATTAAAATCGCGATTGATAAAAAATGCTTTTTTGTATTTATCGTATTCCGAATGAATAGTAATCAGTCGGTAAACCTCTAATACTTTATCTCTACCACCGCACTTGATTGGGTGATAGTTATCTGTAAAGCGTTTGATTCTTGGAACATAGTAAGCATTATCCTTTCCCTCAAAAAAGCAAAACAAGCCATCCTTTCCCCTTCCTGCATGAAGCACAAACTCTTGATAAGCAACTTGAGCTTTTTCTCGGCTTTTCCTGAGTCTATCTATGTATGACATTAGGCTGTAATCATTTCTGAAGGTTTAGCATATTCGTTCAAGCCAATGGCATATTTATCTAAGTCGTTTTCAAATATGAAAGGTGAATGTGTTACAGCTAAAAGAAAATCGCATTTACCTGAATTGACAATATCAGGTAATAAAGTTCTTTGCCAAAGCATTGACAATGATAACTCGGGTTCATCAAAAAGTACAATAAATCGTTTGTCATTTTCTGAAAGATATATTTTGGAAAACATTGAAATAATTTGCTTTTCTCCTGACGAAAGCTTACTTAATGCAATCTCAGAAGAATTTCGGTCCGATCTAATAAATATTTTAATAGCACTTTCATCATAAAATACCTTCTTATTAATCAAATATTGATTGCAAACATCTCGAAATTTTTTAACTGAGTTATCGAGTTCTTTTTGGGAAGAGTAAATCTCGATCAATTTCTTTAAGAAAAAATTGAGAGAGGTATCTTTGGGTTTTGCTTCTTTATTTAAAAGTAGTTCTCTAATTCGGTATTTTTTGTTGTCTGAAATTCTAGTTCCCACACGGGATAATAAAATTTCAACATCATTATCTTCAATTTTTTGCAAGAAATCACTATCTGTTTCATCTTCTTCATCTTCTATCAGTTGACTGAGAATTTCCGAAGACATTTCTGAAAAACCTTCTTTTAAAAGTCGATCGATCGTATTTTGAATGTCATCAAAACGTTTTTGGACATCATTCATACCAAATTGGATAAGTGTATTTTCTTGATTTAAGATTTCATCATCACTACTGTAACCGAGATTATATAAATCTTCTTCAACGCGCCTATAGGTTGGAAAATACATAATATCACTACCTTCAATGCCTGATTCAATTTCTCGCTTGCAATCGGCAAAGAATAGGCTGGATTCTTTATTGATTTCTAAATTTTCCAGACAGCGCAATACAAGAGGAATAGGAATTGTCCGATATTTGGAATTATATTCAAATTCAGCCTCTAATTTTCTCCTGTTACCTTTGATTTTGGTGAACCGATTTTTGAGCATTTCAAGCTGGGAATAACCAAAGCGCTCTATAAAATTTTTAAGCACTGGGTTATCGTCAATTTCCTGCTGGATAAATTCATCTATCTTGGATTTAGAGATTTCTATAGAATTTCCTTGACGAAATTCTAAAATTAATTTATCGAAGTCGAATTCACCCAGCCTAAAAAAATTTCTGGTCAATGTGTAATAAAAAAGATTTAAGACTTGAGTTTTTCCAAGCCCGTTTTCTCCAACAAGGATTTTTATACTATCCTCAAAAGGAATGCGAACGTTATCTGTGCCGAACAGACCAAGCACTGAAAAGGATTTTATATTACTTGTGCTCATTTGATTCTCCTATTGATTATAGCCGCAAAATAAAGGCAGTAAGGTGCGCAGCGCGCACCCTACAAACTGCTATTCTTCTGCCACTTCCTCCGATTCAGATTCTTCGATCGATTCTTCACCAGAAGGCGGCACTAAAGCCACAGCCACGATCGAATCATCCTCATCCAAACGCTGCACCCGCACGCCCGTAGCAGTCCGCGATTGCGTGGAAATTGCACTCACCGCCTGACGGATAATAATTCC
>JALOON010000059.1 GCA_025454405.1 Oscillatoriaceae cyanobacterium Prado104
TAATACACTCAAAGTTTGGGATTTAACAACTCAAAAGCAACTGTTTACTCTCGAAGGTCACAACGACTGGGTAAATGCTGTAGCTGTCACTGCTGATGGTAAATTGGCAATTTCTGCCTCATCGGATAATACACTCAAAGTTTGGGATTTAACAACAGGATCTCTACTGTTTACTCTCGAAGGTCACAGCAAGTCGGTAAATGCAGTAGCCGTCATTGCTGATGGCAAACGAGCGATTTCTGGTTCGCTGGATAAAACCATTAAAGTCTGGGATTTAACAACTCAAAAGGAACAGTTTACTCTCGAAGGTCACAGCAAGTCGGTAAATGCAGTAGCTGTCACTACCGATGGTAATCGGGCGATTTCTGGTTCACTGGATAAAACTATTAAAGTTTGGAATTTAACAACTGGAAAGGCACTGTCTACTCTCACAGGTCACAGCAAGTCGGTAAATGCAGTAGCCGTCACTGCTGATGGAAAACGGGCAATTTCTGCTTCATCGGACAAAACCCTCAAAGTCTGGGATTTAACCACTGGAGAGCTACTTGTTAATCTCGAAGGTCACAGCAACCAGGTAAATTCAGTAGCCGTCACTGCTGATGGTAAGCGGGAAATTTCTGGTTCAGATGACAACACGATTAAAGTTTGGGATTTAACAACTGGAAAGGAACTGTTTACTCTGATTGGTCACAGCCATTCGGTAAGTACGATAGCGGTCACTGCTGATGACAGGCAGGTGATTTCTGGTTCAGATGACAACACGATTAAAGTTTGGGATTTAACAACTGGAAAGGAACTGTTTACTCTGATTGGTCACAGCAAATCGGTAAATACAGTAGCGGTCACTGCTGATGGCAAGCGGGTGATTTCTGGTTCAGATGACAACACGATTAAAGTTTGGGATTTAACAACTGGAAAGGAACTGTTTACTCTGATTGGTCACAGCAAATCGGTAAAAGCAGTAGCAGCGGTCACTGCTGATGGTAAGCGGGCGATTTCTGGTTCAGATGACTACACTGTCAAAGTCTGGGATTTGTCGAGTGGAAATCTCCTTGCCACTTTCACGGGTGAAAGCCCGATCGCATCTTGCGCGATCGCCCCCGATGGAGTCACAATTGTAGCAGGCGACGAATCCGGCCGCATACATTTCCTGCGCCTAGAAGGGATGGGGGGACTAACTTCCTCACCACCTCTCTCAACTCCCATCACTACCGATTCTTACCCAAAAGAATTTCAGCAACTCCTGCAAGAGAAAACCGAGAATTTTGTCGGTCGCAAGTTGGTTTTTTCGGCAATTTCCGACTTTCTTAACTCCCACAGCCGCGGTTATTTCACAATAGTCGGCCCCCCCGGTTGCGGCAAAAGTTCTATCCTCGCTCAATATGTCACCGCCCATCCTCGCTGCATCTATTACAACGCTGAAATTGAAGGCAAAAATCGCGCGATCGATTTTCTCGCTTCCGCCTGCACTCAACTGATTGACAAATACCTTGCCCTCAATGGCGAAACATCCGAAATCCTCAATCTCAAATCTCAAATTCAAAATCTCGAATCCGATGATGGCAGTTGGTTTCTCTCTTTGTTGCTGCAAAAAATTAGCGATCGATTGCCAGAAAACCAAAAATTAATTATAGTCATTGATTCTCTAGATGCGATCGCCCGCACTTCTCAACCACCCAGCACAAATCTGTTTTACCTGCCGCGATATTTGCTCGATCGCACTTATTTTATCCTCGCCCGCCGCCCGTTTTTGAGAGAGAAATCCGGTTTGTTAATTGAAGCGCCCTCTCAAACTCTCGATTTAAGAGATTATCCCGATCGAACTCGCGAAGATGTCCTTAACTACATTCAGCAATCTAGCTCGATCGCGCCCCAATTGTGCCAACAACTCACAACACTGGGCGAAAACAATTTCATGTATTTGAGTCAGATGTTACGGGCGATTGAAGGTCGATCGCACTCCAATGCTAATCTCGAAGAAATGCCCTCATTTTTATCAGAAATCCCATCAGGTTTAGCAGCCTATTATCAAAACCACTTGCAGCGGATGGGAGGATCTAATTTGTCCGCAGTTGAGTTAGCCGTGTTGAAGGTTTTAGTGCAAGGGCGATCGAATTTATCAGAGGAATTACCAAGTGCGATCGAGGAAACCGGTTTTTTTTCCGACAATACTTCATCGCAGCCAGCAGATGCAGCAAACAACCCGATTTCTGAACCCCAACCTTTATCTGTCAGGGCGATTTCCGAAATAATTGACGAAGATGAATACGATGTTGAGAAAGTGTTAGATAATTGGTATGAGTTCTTAAATCTTCAGGAAATCGACGGAGAAATTTGTTATAGTTTATATCACAGCAACTTTCGCGATTGGATTGGACGGGCGATCGATAGGTAATAGACATCTGGTAAAAAGAATCTCAAGCTGTTCGATCTATTCCGATCTATGTAGGGGTGAAGCATTTGGGCGACAATTCATGCCTCAAAGCCTAGATCTCATGTCCAAATGCTTCACCCGACCCCACGGATTGCGATCGATCGCACAAGACTTAAATTTTTTATTAATTTCAAGTATTCATTTAAGTTAAATTAGTCGGATTTCACTCCTCCCTAATGTGTCTCTGGTAATCTAAGGGGTCTTGATTTAGTTTAATGACACCCGCATACTTCGCTAAATTACTCTTTTCTTTCTTTTGCTCGATCGAGCTCTCTAACAGTTGCTCAATTTTCTGCCAGTCCTCGTAATCAATTAGCACTGCAACTGGACGCATTGCTTCATCAGTAACAATTTTTTTCCTAACAGGTAGCATTAAAACCTCTTTCAGATTTAATGTTTAACTTTTCCATTATAGCTTACAACTCAAAATAGGTGGATCTAAAATTTCATCAGCCTCGTCTTGCAGTCTAATTGCTTCCTCAATTTCATCAGGGTAAGCTTCAGCATAAGCCCAAACATTTACCAAATCTGCCGCACTAAGATGGGGATAGCAATCTAAGATAAAAGCATCAGTAGCGCCGTCATTGCGATAGCTAGCGAGAAACCAAACGGGAATGCGAGTATTGTCAATACAAGCGTCGCCACCCATCACGCCGGGAGTTTTTGTAATGGAGCGTCCGCTGTTTTTAAGGCTTTGGGTTAAGATACGAATTGCCTCGGCTTTCTCGCTTGGCGTTAAGGCAAGAAGTTGCGCTTATAATTCTGGGATTGTCATAGAGCTTATTTGATTTATGAATTATCTATGTATTTGCTATTATAGGACGATCGCGCCCAATAATTCATCACTTCAACTCCCAGATATTTATTCAACCATTGGTTACTACTTGAAACACAAGACTGAAGTTGATGCCTATCTTTTAAAACGCCAACATCAAGCAGCAGCAATTCGACAGGAAACCGAACAGCGTTTTAATCCGGTTGGAATTCGCGATCGATTGTTGGCTAGGCGCGATCGAGACTGGTAATCTATTAGGATGAGATTCCTAATCTTATCCTCGCTGTTTTATGACTTGCTAAAAACACAAATAGATCGCTAGCCGAAGGTTTTGCAATATACATCCCCCGTCTAGCTTGAATTTTTATATCGCGATATGGTGCGTCGCTATGAAATAGTCGTCAATAGCCAAAATTGTCGCAGCGACGCACCCTACTTTAACTTAAATACCGCTTGATTCTTCAGTCCGTGAAGGCGGACTTTGTTTGTCTAGAAGCGGTTTCAACCGCCGACTGCTGCACCTACTGCTTTAACTTAAATACCGCTTGATTCTTCAGTCCGCGAAGGCGGACTTCGTTTGTCTAGAAGCGGTTTCAACCGCCGACTGCTGCACCTGCTGCTGGTATCGATGTGTCGATCGCACTTCCGCAACAGCGCCATTTTATGCTACAAACAACTGTTTGTTACAAAATCGGGGTAGCAGCTTACCCGAGGAGAGTATTTGATGTCAGGTAGCGAAGTTCGTGCGGATTTTTGGATGAGCGAGTACATTACACCTTGGGATATTTACGTTCACGGCGTTACTGCGGTGCTTGCTTACAAAAAAACTGCCTATCAGGAAATGTACGTAGTTCAGACAGGAACCTACGGCAAAGGCTTAGTTTTAGACGGCAAGTGGCAATCTTGTACTGGCGATGAGTTTCTGTACCACGAACCTCTCGTTCATCCAGCTATGATTTGTCACGGTGCGCCCAAAAAAGTGCTGGTTCTCGGCGGCGGGGAAGGAGCTACAATTAGAGAAGTTCTCCGCTGGAAAACAGTCGAAAAAGTGGTGATGATCGACATTGACGGCGAAGTAGTAGAAGCTTGCCGCGAACACCTGCCAGAAATGCATCAAAATGCCTTTGACGATCCCCGTTCCGAAGTGGTAATCGGCGATGCTTTAGACTATTTAGATAAAACTGGCAGCGATTGGGATATCGTAATTTCCGACTTGTCCGATCCCATTGAAGAAGGGCCGTCTTTCCAATTGTTTACCAAGGAGTATTTTGAGAAAGTCCGCCGCGTGATGTCGCCTGACGGCTATTTTGTAGTGCAAGCCGGACCTGTTTCTCCGGCGGAAATGAAAATGCACGCCCGGATTGTCAACACCCTGAAGTCGGTTTTCCCGAACGTTCAATCTTGCACTAGCTTTATTTCCACTTACGGAGCTCCGTGGGGTTTTGCTGTAGCTTCTACTCAAGAAATAAATACACGCCCGGAACCCGAAGTTACGGACAAATTGCTTGCCGAGAAAACCACCGGCGGGCTGCGGATGTTGGACGGGATTACGCTGTTGGGTTTGATGCAAATTCCCGGTCACTTGCGCCAGACTATCGCCTCGGAAACCGAAGTTTACACTATGGCAGCACCGCCTAAGTTTTTCGGGAAAGGTTCGATCGCTCAGTGAAGTTAAATTAAAAGCAAGAGTCGTTTGGAACAACTAAAATGGGCAATTTAATTCGCATCGTCGCTGCAATTTTTCTTCCTCCTCTGGGGGTATTTTTGACCGTCGGCATCGGGATGGATTTTTGGATCAATCTGGTGCTGACCTTTTTGGGATTCATTCCCGGTATTGTCCACGCGATTTGGGTCATCGCCAAGCACGATCGAGGCTAATGTAATTTTGGATTTTAGATTTTAGATTTGCGATTGGGGATTTTCGATTATTTTGGGATTGGGATTTGCGATTTTTGATTCGATCGCAATTCCCAAGCTATTGCAAAAGTTACCGCTTGATACTTCAATTATTCAATCCCTCAATTCCTCAATCCTTCAATTATAAAATCTAAAATCTAAAATCTAAAATCTAAAATCTAAAAAAGGCTAGATATGAATCAACGCAAATTGCTAGTTGTGGCTACGGGCAATCCCGGCAAACTCAAGGAAATGCAGCTTTACCTTCAGGATTTGGGATGGGAATTGCAACTCAAGCCCGATGATTTGGAAATAGAAGAAACTGGAGATACTTTTATTGCTAATGCTTGCTTGAAAGCTAGTGTAGTGGCAACAGCAACGGGTCAATGGTCGATCGCGGATGATTCTGGTTTGATGGTAGACGCACTCGGCGGCAAACCGGGGATTTATTCGGCACGCTACGGCACAACCGATGCTGACAGGATTTCTCGACTCCTTCAAGAATTGGGCAGCGCACAAAACCGACAAGCGCAATTTGTCTGCGCGATCGCGATCGCCCGTCCCGACGGTACAATTGCCCTGCAAATAGAAGGAATTTGTCGGGGCGAAATCCTCCACAGTCCTCGCGGTAGCGGAGGTTTCGGGTACGATCCCATTTTCTACGTACCCGCAGGACAACAGACTTTTGCAGAAATGACACCCGAAATTAAGCGATCGTACTCCCACCGCGGTCAAGCTTTTCAAGCTTTAATACCGCAAATGGCAACAATTTTCAACCCCAAATAATCAGTGAAAATCTCAAAGCAAGTAGGGCATGGGACAGGAAATAGGAAAAAGATTTGGTCAATCCGTAATGACCTATTACCAATTACCAATTACCAATTACCAATTACCAATGCCCCGATCCCGAATTTCCTAGATTGCTTCTAGGTTCTTTTCCCCAGTCCGAATCCGAATAATTTGTTCGACAGGAGAGATGAAAATCTTGCCGTCGCCAATCTCGCCGGTGCGGGAAGCAGCAATAATTTTATCAACCACCATGTCAACTTGATCGTTTTCGACAACGATCTCGACCTTGAGCTTTTGCAAAAACTCAACCGTGTACTCAGAACCGCGATAGCGTTCGGTTTGGCCCTTTTGACGGCCAAAACCTCTGACTTCAGAAACAGTCATCCCCACAATACCAGCATTGACGAGCGCGATTTTCACTTCATCAAGTTTAAAGGGGCGAATAATAGCTTCAACCTTTTTCAAGTTTTTCTCTCCGGACACTTACTGCTTTTTATTAGTTGACACTCTCCTCGCCTAAAGGCGAAGGGATTCTTAATTCAGCGACTTACCTTTAAGTGTTGCGTCCTTTCGGCAATACTCAAACCTTTTAACCGTGGGATACCACCAATTAACGAGCCTGATTCGCAATCACCCCAGAGGGTTTATCTCCAAAAGCGTACTAGGATATCTGACCTAGAGTTTGGGTATGCCCTACCCTACCTAACCATATAGAACCAATTAACGGCCTTAACTTAGTTGACTCTAGAGGATTGTCTCCAGAGGCTTACTAGGATATTTAACCTAGCGTTTTCGCGCGCCACACGATACGCTGAAAATCGTTTTTTACGTAGAAAAGATTTAACTTTTCTGAAATTGCTACCTTTGTAAGTTAGCTAGCTATGTTTTTCTTGGTTTTCGCTACCCAATATTTTGTATCCTCAAGCGATACTTTTGAGTTCTAGCGCCGACCGTATTTCAGTCTTAATGCAGCACTCAGGGGATTCAAACCAAGGTAATTTTACCACAACCGTCTGCCCCCAGAAGGGGGAGGCTTTAAACCTCATTTTTTCAGTAAAATATGGTAGCGTATTTAGCGATCGAGATTAAAGGTGGATCGACTAGGAACCGCTTTCTCTGAATTTCCAGGAGCGGCGCAAGCGTGCCGGTCGGGCTAAAGTGAAGAAGACCGCAGCCAGCAACCCCACCAAGCGGTCTGCTAAAACAGAAACAGGATGCAAGAAAGAAAAGTTTTCCGATCCTCCAATTTTCGAGTCCACATTTACGTATATTGCTGAAAACTATAATTGCCAGAGGCGGTCAGTTAGACTATTGCTATGCACCCAGCCAGCCCTCCCCCTGACCGCAGCGGGCTTAACGCCCTGCTCGGAAACCGCCCCTTCCTCGCCTTGTGGACCGGCCAGTTGTTGGCCCAAGTGGCGGATAAAGTGTTTTATGTATTGTTGATTATCTTGCTCGAAGCCGGTAGTTACCGACCTTGGTCGGCTTGGGAAGATTCGCCAAATTCGATGCGATCGGCCGTTATGGTAGCATTCACGCTACCTGCAATTTTGTTTGGTTCGGCAGCCGGCATCTTTGTAGACCGCTTTTCCAAAAAGCAAATGCTCATCGGCTGCAACATATTTCGAGCCCTGCTGATAATCGCGCTGCCGTTTTTGTCCAAATCTTTTATCGTCTTGTTGGCGATTACGTTTTTGGTCTCTACAGTCACCCAATTTTTTGCTCCTGCAGAACAAGCAGCTATCCCCCTAGCGGTAAGTCGAGAAGGATTGATGTCGGCCAATGCCCTGTTTGCTTCCTCAACTATGGGCGGGATTATTGTCGGCATGACAATCGGGGAACCGATATTAAGTTTGATGCGAGATAGATTGGGAGAAGGAGCTCAAGAGTTTTTGCTGGGCGGGCTTTACCTGATATCTGCTGGTTTGATCTATGCCATGCGGGTCAAAGAATCCCTCGGCGGCAGCGCCGTAGCCATCCATCCCTGGCAAGATTTGAAAGAAGGTTTGCGGTATTTGAAGCACAACAAGCTAATCGGCAATGCGATGGTGCAGCTAACGATTTTGTATTCGGTGTTTGCGGCCCTGCAAGTGCTGGCGATCGCGCTTTCTGGCAAAATTGGTCTTAAAGAAACTCAATTCGGATTTTTGCTGGCTGCTGCGGGCATTGGCATGGTATTCGGGGCTGCTTTTTTGGGACATTGGGGCGATCGAGTCCATCACAAACCTTTGCCTTTAATCGGTTTTTTAATGATGGGTTTTGTGCTGGCAATGTTTGCTTTTGCCAGACAGTTGTGGTTGGGATTGGCATTGAGCGGCTTGTTCGGTTTTGGTGCTTCTTTAATTAACGGTCCGATGCAAGCTTTGATTCAAGAAAAAACTCCGGAATCGATGCGGGGAAAAGTTTTCGGATTTGAGAACAATGCAATTAATATAGCCCTGAGTTTGCCTTTAGCAATTACCGGACCGCTGACGGATGCTGTTAGCAGGGCTGTTGGTTCGGATGACTTGGGTTTGCGGGTTGTGCTGTTGAGTTTGGGCTTTTTGGTTTCGGCAATGGGTATTGCTGCTTGGAAACATACCCGCAAAGTTTTGCAAGATGTTGTTTGATAGTTGACAGTTGACAGTTGACAGTTGACAGATAAGAAAGGTTTGTAGTGAGGGCTTTAGCCCGCAGAAAGAAAGACCCAAGTCCTTACTACAAACTGTTTTTATTGAGGCTTATCGATCGAACAAACTCCGATCGATTACCCGCGATCGATTTTATACTCCATGTGATTAGCTGTTTTTTCGGCTGCAGCACTTCCTAAAAGTTTGCCCACAACATACAAAGACATATCAATTCCCGCCGCAATTCCTCCGGAGGTGATGATTTTGCCGTTATCAACAAAGCGCCGATCTCCGACAACTGTTGTATGGGGAGCCAATTCTTTTAATAACTCTAACGCCTGATGGTGTGTAGTTGCTGTCAATCCTTCCAGCAATCCCGCTTTTGCTAACAGCAGCGAACCCGTACATACAGAAAGCACTAATTCTGCTGTTGGCGCGCATTCTTTTATCCAACTAATAACTGCTGAATTATCGATGAGCTTTCTGGTTCCGATTCCTCCCGGTACAATCAAAATATCGGGCGGCGGACAATCTGAAATGCTACAGTCAGGCTCGATCCTTAAACCGTTGCGGGCGCTGACAAGGGTTTGATGTTCGGCGACGGTAAGGACTGCAAAAGGTCGCTCTTCCTTGTTCAATTCTGATGTTACCGAGAACACCTCAAAAGGACCTGCAAAGTCCAGTACCTCGACATCATCGAACATGAAAATAACTACTTGTCTTGCCATAATACTTACTTCTGGAAGAGTGCCAAAATATTGCTGATTTGTTATCTTAGAAATGGCTGCGTAGGGAATATTAAGATAGGGAATATTAAAATTATGAGGAAAGTTATTGGCGATCGCGCCCTAAAAATCTGTCTTTTGTGTCTGGCTGGCTTGCTGGCAATTATTGTCTTGCCAATTTTTACAGCCGCGCAATCTCCCATTCAATTGGAGTTTCGCATCAATCAATTAGAAAGTCAAATTGCCGACCTTAGAGGACAAGTCTACAGGTTAAATTCTCAAGGTTCTGGAGTGACTCGACCCGGTACTCCTTCCCGTCCCAATTCCACTCAGGAAAATCTTCGCAGGTCGGGAGATCCGATGTTTGACAATTTAGCAAATTTGGCGATCGAAACCAAACAAGATGTCCAGAAAATTCAAGAACGATTGTCGAAACTGGAAGCTGCTATAAAGCGTTAAGAAGGAAGAAGGAAGAAGTAAAAAGGAAGAAGGAAGAAGGAAGAAGGAAGAAGGAAGAAGTAAAAAGGAAAAAGGAAGAAGGAAGAAGTAAAAAGGAAGAAGTAAAAAGGAAGAAGGAAGAAGGAAGAAGTAAATAAGGAAGAAGTAAATAAGGAAGAAGTAAATAAGGAAGATTTTTTGCCCTCTCCCCCTCTCCCTCTCTCCCCCTCTCCCTCTCTTCCACTCTCCCCCTCCCCCTCTCCCATTCTCGCCTAGAAGCGGAGAACAGCAGCGGCTGCTAGCAGCCCGATCGCAAAACTATTCAACGATATGGAAGTAATAGCCTGCTACCAAAAGGTTGATAGCTAACAGCAACAGAAACCAGGCCATCCGAAAAGTGTAAGGCGGTTTGCCCGTTTTCATAACGGAGTCGGATTTTAATTGATTCTTCGCCATCTCTGCCATAGGTCGAACTCCAATTTCATATGTATCTGTATCTACACATACCAGAGAGCGTTGCACATTAGCACTACTTTCGGGAGTTATTTTTTTTAACTAGGAGTTTCTACTGACAAAACTTGCGAGACGGGGAGGGAGGGAGTGGGGGAGCGGGGGAGGGGGAGAGTGGGAGAGTGGGGGAGTGGGGGATGGGGAGAGTGGGAGAATGCCCAATGCCCAATACCCAATCCCCAATGCCCAATGCCCAATCCCCAATGCCCCATCCCCAATCCCCAACTGTCAACTGTCAACTGTCAACTGTCAACTGTCAACTGTTTCTCCTGCGTGGTAGGAACTGCGGACCAGAGGGCCCGATCGCACTTGTTTAAAGCCCATTTGGCGCGCTATTTCGCCCAAACGGTCAAATTCGGCGGGAGTCCAGTATTTGCGCACTGGGAGGTGTTCTAGAGATGGTCTCATGTACTGCCCCAGAGTAATTCTGGCGCAGCCGGCATCCCGCAAATCCGCCATTGTTTCAACTATTTCGGTTTCTGTTTCCCCGTGTCCCAACATCAAGCCGGATTTGGTGGGAATCGTTGGGTCAAATTCCCTGACAGCGCACAGGACATCAAGCGATCGATCGTACTTTGCCCCCCGGCGCACTGGTCCCTGCAGCCGACGTACTGTTTCGATGTTGTGGTTGTAACAAACAGGTTTTGCTTCAACTACCGTCCGAATTCGCTGTCCCTGCAACTCTGTCAGCGATTCTCCCCCTGTTTGCGACCCTCCACCCCAAAAATCTGGTGTCAAAACCTCAACTTGTGTATCGGGGTTTAAGAGGCGGATTTGGGCGATCGTCCTGGCAAACCAGCCAGCGCCACCATCGGGCAAATCGTCCCTGGCAACGGAAGTCAGTACCGCATAGCGCAAACCCAGCAGATTTACCGCTTCCGCTACTTTTTGCGGTTCCTGGGGATCGAGGGGCATCGGAGAATGACCTTTATCTACCTGACAAAACGCACAAGCGCGGGTGCAAGTCGGTCCCATCAGCAAAAAAGTGGCGGTTTTTTGGGCGTAGCATTCGCCCCGATTGGGACAGCGCCCCTCCTCGCAAATCGTGTGAATTTGGCGCTGCTTAATAATTTTTTGCACTTGGGAAAGTTCGCTGGCTTTACCGACGGGACGGCGCAGCCAATCCGGCATCGCCTCAATTTCCCGGCGCATCCCTGGAACAATTGCTTCTCGGGCAGGAGTTGGAGGAGTTTGGGGCGGCATAGAATAAAGTGCGATCGAGTTAACGCCTCCGATCCTATCCGAAATCTCAGTTTCTGAAGTTGTAGCACTCTGGCTGGCAATAGCAGTCGGGATTTTACGATCGCGATCGGTTTTAATAAAAGTGAACTTACCGAGGATTCTGGGTAGAATTCTGTTAGGGATATACTATAGGTTCCGAATCATCATTCATTACTGAAGGAGTCAGTCGTGGCTGGTCAAAAAATATTGGTAATCGATGACAGTAAAGTCATCCGCGTCAGGGTCCGAGAGATGTTGCCTCAAGGTAACTTTGAAGTTTTGGAAGCCAAAGATGGCGAAGAGGGACTCAAACTCATCCGCCAAGCCCGCCCCAACCTGATTATGTTGGATTTCCTGCTGCCTAAAGTCAGCGGTTGGGAAGTGTACCAAAAAGTTCAAGCCAGTGCCGAATTGTCCAAGATTCCCTTGGTAATCATGTCGGGCCGCGAAGAAGAGGTGATGGAAAAAATTCCCAAACCCTTTGAAAAGCATTTCTTTGCATTTATCGCCAAACCCTTTGAGAAGAAGCAACTCACTGAGGCGATCAAGTCGGCGATGGTATTGGCGAAAAAGAAACCGGTGCCGGAAGGTGCGACGGCTGCTGCTGCTGCGCCCAGCGCTGGAGGGGGAGGTGCTGCAGAAATTCAGGCCCTGAACCAGAAAATCGCTAAAATGCAGGCTGAGATTGATGCACTCAAGAAGCAAATGACTCAGGTAATTACGATCATCAAGCAGAAATTGAAATAATTCTGCTTGTGGCACTCCGGTCACAGGAGGTAGTAGAAAAAGTCCACGCTGTCGTTGTTTCTCTGGCCGAGTTTCTCTGGCGCTTAAATCTGTCTGTTTGGATGTGCACTGATGGGGCTGGAGGGATGACAAGACAGATCGCGATCGACTCGCTGCAGGTTTCTTGCTGTAGTTTCTGGCGATCGGTGAGAAATATTAATTAAAAGTAAAAAATATAGTATGGGAGGCCATTAATTCTTAACCTTTAGTTTAGCTTTTTTTGCGACCCCCGTCAAATACTCAATTGCCCACTCCTCGGTCTCTATTTTTTTAATGACTAACGACTATTGCGACTTTTTTCCTCAACTTCGTGCCTCAACCGAGCAATTACTGACAAAATTAGATAGTTTCGATCGAGCGCGGGTGTTGGCGATCGGAGATTTGACTTTGGACGAGTTTGTGACCGGACAAGTCGAGCGAATTTCCCGCGAAGCGCCCGTGTTGATTTTGCGTTACGAAAATACCCGGCAAGTACCGGGCGGCGGCGCAAATGCTGTCTACAATTTAGCTAAACTCGGGGGCAAGGTAAAAGTAGCTGGTTTGGTGGGAAAAGACGACCAAGGCAAGGCTTTATGTGGTATTTTTGAGGCGGCGGGAATTGATACCAGTGGAATTTTTATCGATTCGCAGCGCCCGACTGTGACTAAAACTCGGATTTCCGGGCACGCGCGGCAGTCGGTGACGCAGCAAATTGTTAGAGTCGATCGCAAGTCGGAAGAGTTGCCAGATATGGATTTGCAGTTGCAATTGGCAGGCTATATCCGGCAGCAAATTCCGACAGTTGATGCGGTGGTTTGTTCCGACTACGGTGATGGAGTTTTGACTCGAATTGCGATCGAATCGGCGGTGGTTCCGGGCAAAACAATTGTTGACGCTCAAACAAATTTGCAGCGGTATGCCGGAGCGATGTTATTTACTCCGAATTTGCCGGAAGCTGAGAATGCTGTGGGATATTCGATAAACAATTCTCAAGCTTTAATGCAAGCCGGACGGGATTTATTGAAGTTAACTAAAGCTCAAAAAATATTGATTACTCGCGGCGAAGAAGGGATGAGTTTGTTTGAAAGAACGGGCGAGGTAACTGTTACAAATTCGCCCCCTCCTACGTCGATTTGCGAAGGGGGAGAAGTTACCGTTCAACGGTGGGATATTCCTCCTTTTAACAAGACGGATGTATTTGATGTCACCGGTGCTGGGGATACAGTAGTAGCAGCGATGACTTTAGCTTTGTGCGTCGGTGCGTCGGGTTGGGAAGCGGCAGTTTTGGGCAATTTAGCCGCTAGCATTGTGGTGCGTCAATTCGGTACGGCGACGACTGCGGTAGAGGAGATGAAAGAAGCTTTGAAGGCAATGAGTTTCGATTAGCAGTTTTTTGGATGGTGCGTCGCTGCGCAATTTATGAATCTGGATATTTGAGATGGAAAAATTTGGTATGTTATCGTTCGATCGCACCAGATTACGTTGTTAAATCCCGGTAATTACCATATTAGCTTCGATCGCCCCTTGCTAATGGATGGGAAGACGATACGAGCAATCAGATATTTTACGATCCCAAATTGGGTGACTCATACCATCGATCGCACTTGTTGGCGGTTGAACTCACCACTACGAACAAATACGAACAAATCTTATTGCGGTCAATTGACCGGACACGATATAATAGTTTGTTCGATCCAAATTAGAGGTAAAATTTTTGAGTTCATTTTCCACCTCAATTCGATCGGCGCACCCAGCCGTTAATCGTAAAGCGACTGTCTGCAAAAGCTTTGGAAGGACAGCTAACTGGCAAAACTTCATGCATGTAGCGGCTGAGAAAAAATACGATGCTGTTATTGCGCGGTTCCACGGTTCTAAAGGTATCGGCTGCAACGTAGAAATTGTTCTCGATTTTGCTATCGTAAATTACCAATTCGCCGCCCGTAAAAGCTTTGGGTTCGCGATTGAAATAGTAAACGTAGGTGAAAAATCTGCTGGCTGTATCCGGCGATCCGCTATCGTTGTGAAGCTTGTAAAAGTTGTTGTGATTGTGCATGGTTAATTGCGATTCTATTTCGCCGATCTCAAATACGGGAATGTTTAACTTGCGGAGTACGTCGGGGAGAATCGCTTTAATGCGATTTAGCATCAGTTCGGAAAATTCAGGGAAAGAATGAAGCACCATCGAACGGCGGTAGTCGTCGGCATTTGTTGAGGTACTGGTGGGCACAAAAACTGATTCTTTTGCTAAAACGTATTTAATTAATTTGTTTTTTTCGGCTGCTGTCAAAAAGTTATCTATTTGGGCGTAACGAGATACTAAGTCATCTCTTACCTGCGGGATTGCGGGAATTTCTGGGGGAATTTCTGAGGGAATTTCTGGGGAAACTTCTGGGGGAACTTCTGCGGGAATTTCTAGGGGAATTGCGGGCTGTAGCGGTTGCTGTTGCTGCAAGTAAATAGGGGGTTCCGTTACTAAGCCAACTAGGTGTTCGCCGGGAAAGCAAAGGGCCGATCTCCCTTCATCTATGGGAATTTGAAATAAACTAGAAAAACCGGGTGTTTGGTGGGTGCGATCGACTAATGTTTTGACAAGACTGTGCAATAGGGGCGTATCGGATTTGAGAGTAACGGTACACTGATGTCCGCCTGTGAGCAGGATTTTAACTCTGACATCTTGGGGTGTAATTTGCTGTTGAGTGGAGTTCATATAGCAGTTGAATTTTGACTGTTAACAGTGTAGGTTGGGTTGAGGAACGAACCCTCCGTTTCACTCCGCCCAACATTTTCATTTTTAGGAGCAACGAAATCCCACATTTTTGGGGGTAACGAAATCCCCCATTTTTGGGATATTTGGTTGGGTTTCGCTACGCTCAACCCAACCTACAGAATAAGATAATTAACTAATGCAAAAAGTGGCGGATATCGGTGAACATCATAGTGATTCCGAGTTGGTTGGCGGCGTCGATCGAATCTCGATCGCGCATACTTCCTCCCGGCTGAACTATGGCAGTTATTCCCGCCGCTGCTGCTGTTTTTACAGAGTCATCGAAGGGGAAAAATCCGTCACTAGCTAAAATCGCTCCCTGGCTTTTTTCTGCTGCTTGTTCTAATGCTATTTTAACCGAACCGACGCGGTTCATTTGTCCGGCACCGATACCGATGGTAGTGCGATCGCGCGTTACAACTATAGCATTAGATTTGACGTGTTTGGCTACTTTCCAAGCAAACAACAATTCTGCTAGTTCTTCTGCTGTCGGCTGTTTTTCAGTAACTGCACGCCAGGTGCTAGTTGTTTCTACTTTATCGTCGGAGTTTTGGACGAGCAAACCGCCTGCGATAATTTTAACAGTTTGCGCGGGTCCTTGAGTTAAATCCGGCAAAATTAACACCCGCACTTTCGGTTTTTTCTTGATAATTTCTTCGGCTTCCGGTTCGCACCCAGGCGCGACTATACATTCTAAAAATGTTTGAGTTAGCGCTGCGGCGGTAGCTGCATCAACCGGGCGGTTGAGGGCGACGATTCCGCCGAAAGCTGACACTGAATCGCTGTCAAAAGCTTTTTGATAAGCTTCTGCGAGGGTGTTTCCTAAGGCTGTGCCGCAGGGATTTGTGTGTTTGAGAATTGCGGCGGCGGGAGTGTCGGGAAATTCTGCAATTAGCCTCCTGGCTGCTTCTAAATCTACTAGGTTGTTGTAGCTTAATTCTTTGCCTTGGAGGATGCTGCTAGTAGTCCAGCCTGTGGGAGTAGTTCCGGTTTGATACCAGGTGGCATTTTGGTGGGGATTTTCGCCGTAGCGGAGAGTTTGCTGCTCTTTTCCTGATAGCTTAAACTGCGGGCGTATACTGGATTCATGGGTAAACTGACCGCTGAGATAATCGGCGATCGCCCGATCGTAGTTTGCTGTATGCTGGAATGTTGCTAAGGCGCATTCTTGCCGGAATTCAAATGAGGTTTCGCCGCCGTTTTTGCGCAGTTCTTCTAAATAAGTATTGTACTGTTCTGGGTCGCACAAAACTGTCAGGTGAGCGTGGTTTTTTGCCGATGCTCTCAGCATCGCTGGGCCGCCGATATCTATCTGTTCGATCGCGTTTGCTAGCGATACTTCCGGTTTGGCTATTGTCTGTTCAAATGGATACAAATTGACAGCAACTAGATCGATCGCGCGAATTTGATTTTCGGTTAAATCTGTTACATCTTGCGGTACATCCCGCCGCGCTAAAATACCGCCGTGGATTCGCGGGTGAAGTGTTTTGACTCGCCCTCCCAAAATTTCGGGGGAACCGGTATATTCTGCAACTTTGGTAACGGGGATGCCAGCTTCTTTTAAGGCTGTTGCTGTCCCGCCACTGCTAATGATTTCAAATTCAAATTCCTCTACTAAGGCCCGCGCTAGGTCAATTAGCCCGGTTTTATTTGATACGCTCAGAAGTGCTAGACGTGCCATTGGTTTGATGTATTGGTTTACAGTTGCGCTCGCAAAAATAGACAGGTTATATTTTAGATCGAGTCTGTCCCCACTAGCGCAATAGATACCGCTCGATCGATGTTTATTAATTGATATTACTTTGATGGATACAACCAGGAGCTTGCTTGAGGGGAAAAATTTAGATTTATCAAAGGATTGTCAATTTGACTGAGTATTTTATTTCTGAATAGTCTTGACATTATCAAGAAAATACAATAAAGGAGTTGGATGGCGATCGAACTATATTTTTTTAATAAAGTCTTATGATTTTGACCGCTTGTGGTGTGTTAGGATCTAGACTAAATCAATCCGTACTAAAAATCCCTAAAAATTAGCTCAGCAAAAAACTTTAATTTAAAATTTGTTTGAGGAAGGTTTAAAATATGTTTTCTCAAGATGCAGATCCAGAAAGAAATACACACAATCTCAGCAGCTTAAGAACAAGAAATGGCAAAAATATTGCCGGTGGAGCCGATCGATCGAACAGCCAAGAACAGTCAAAAATTTTACTGCAAGATACTGACAGCAGCCACATCTCAGAAGCCTATATTGTGAATCTGTGCGAATTGCAACAGATGCAAATCAAAATGCAACAGCTCAAGCGGGATTTGAAAGCCAGCGAATCTCGGTTTCGGAGCACGATCGAAAAAAATGCAGACGGCATGGCAATTGTCAACAAACAAGGACTGGTTTGTTTTGTCAACAGGTCAGCAGAAGCACTATTTAATAGTACGGAAAAAGAGCTATTAGGTCAAGAATTTTTTGGCAATTTAGTAGTAGAAGGTTCCGCCTGCGAGATTGAAATGGATGCAGATATTATTCCGCGAGTCGGACAAACAGAGGCAGCAGGAATTCGCGTTGTCAAAACAGAAGTTGAAGCAATTCGCAAGCACAAAGAAAATGCATCGGTAGAAATGCGAGTAGTGGAAACCGAATGGGAAGGGGAAATGGCATATTTAGCGACGCTGCGGGACATTACAGCTCGCAAGCGTGCAGAAGAAATGCTGTGGCTGTACGATCGGGCTATGGCAGCCACCAGTACCGGCATCGTAATTGCTGATGCTACTAACCCGGAACATCCGATTATTTATTGCAATCCCGCCTTTGAAAAAATGACTGGCTACAAGCGGCGGGAAATTATCGGCAAAAACTGCCGATTTTTGCAAGGCAGCGATACCGCTCCGGAGGCATTAAACATTATCCGTCAAGCCTTGAAAACAGAAAGCGAATGCCAAGTAACGTTAAAAAATTACCGCAAAGATGGCACCGCATTTTGGAATGCTTTATCAATATCCCCGGTGCGCGATCGTACTGGTAAATTAACTCATTTCATCGGCGTGCAGAGAGACATTACAGACAGCAAACAAGCCGAGGAAGCTTTGCAGCAATCGGAAACGCAAAGCAGAGAACAAGCGGTGAAATTAGAATCAGCGCTTAACGAATTAAAAGACACCCATTCCCAACTGATCCAAAGCGAAAAAATGTCGAGTTTGGGATTGCTAATTGCTGGAGTCGCCCACGAAATCAACAACCCCGTCAGCTTCATCTACGGCAACCTCGCTCATCTCAAAAACTATACTCAAGACTTGCTGAACTTGCTGAAACTTTACCAGCAGAATTATCCCGCTCCTGTCGAAGAAATTCAAGAACAATTAACAGAGAACGAAATCGATTTTTTAGTAGAAGATTTACCGCAAATCATGTCTTCAATGAACGTAGGCATCGAGCGAATTTCCCAAATCGTTCAATCGCTGCGGAACTTCTCGCGCCACGACAATTCGCAGATGAAACCCGTTAACCTTCACGAAGGTATTGACAGCACTCTATTAATTCTCAACCACCGCTTGAAAGGCAATGGAGAAAAGCCACCGATTCAAGTTATCAAAGAATACGGAGAATTGCCGCTTGTCAATTGTTTTTCGGGGCAGATCAACCAAGTATTTATGAATACGATCGGCAACGCGATCGACGCTTTAGATGAGTGGAATAGCGGGCGATCGTTCCAAGAAATGCGAGACAATCCCAGTCAAATTAAGATTAGCACGATGGCGATCGAACCCAATGTTGTAGAAATCAAAATTAGCGACACCGGGCCGGGAATGAGTGCAGAAATCCAGCAGCGGATCTTCGACACATTTTTTACGACAAAACCCGCAGGAAAAGGTACGGGAATGGGCTTATCAATCAGCCACCAAATTGTTGTAGAAAAACACAAAGGCGAATTGAACTGTATTTCTGAAATAGGCAAAGGTACGAAGTTTATTATTAGACTGCCGGTGGAACATTAATGCAGGGTGCGCAATGCGCACCTTACTATTACTCCCCAGAAAAAAGGTTCGTAGTGAGGACTTTTTGAACTGGTTTGAACTGGTTTCCAGGCTTTTGAAACTGGTGAAACTGGTTCCCAGGCACAGCCTGGGAACCCATGTCTAGAGGCTCTGCCTCGCGCGATCGAGGCAAACGCGAGGCAGAGCCTCTGGATCTGCGTTACCAGGCTTCAGCCTGGTAACGAGTAGACACCAGCTTAAAACACCTAGCCGAGTAGCAGTGCGAGCGTCCCCGCTCGCAAGTTTTCCATCCCCACTACAAACCGAAGATTTAAAACACCTCTGCACCCTCCAAATTCTTAACAGCTTCCACCTTAGCCCTCGCCGATTCCCCGCAAGTTTTCGGTGTCGGAAACATCTTCCCAGGATTCGCCAAACCCCTCGGATTAAACACCTCGCGCACCCACTGCATCGTCTCCAAATCTACCTCCGAAAACATATCCGGCATAAAACACTTCTTATCAGCGCCGATACCGTGTTCTCCCGAAAGAGAACCCCCAACCTTCACGCAAAGTTTGAGAATTTCTCCCCCTACTTCTTCCACCCTTTCCAACGCGCCTGCTACCGAGTTATCGTACAAAATCAGCGGGTGCAAATTCCCGTCTCCCGCATGAAAAACATTAGCAATCCGGTAGCCGTATTTCTCACTCAAAGCCTCAATCTCTTTCAAAACATAAGCCATTTGCGTGCGCGGAATTACCCCATCTTGCACGTAATAATCCGGACTCAAATGTCCAGCAGCCGCGAAAGCAGCTTTCCGCCCCTTCCAAATTTTCAGGCGCGTTTCCGGGTCAGTTGCCGTCGCTATATTTCGCGCTCCATTTTGCTGGCAAATATCGGTAATTCGCTGTTTGTTCGTGGCAACTTCCACTTCTAAACCGTCAATTTCTACTAACAGAATTGCCGCTGCATCGCGGGGATAACATCCAGTGGCAACGACATCTTCTACAGCATTGATGCTGAGGTTGTCCATAATTTCCATGCCGCCCGGAATGATGCCGGCGCTGATAATATCTGAAACCGATGCCCCCGCAGCTTCGATACTGGTAAAATCTGCCAACAAAACGCAAATAGATTCCGGCACTTTCAAGATGCGCAAAGTAACTTCTGTCGCGATGCCTAAAGTGCCTTCGGAACCGACAAATATCCCAGTTAAATCGTAACCGGGCATTTCGGGAATTTCGCCGCCAACATCCACGATCGAACCGTCAGGAAGCACCAATTTTAAGCCTAAAACGTGATTGGTTGTCACGCCGTATTTGAGGCAGTGCACGCCGCCAGAATTTTCAGCAACGTTACCGCCAATAGAACAAATAATTTGACTGGAAGGATCGGGTGCGTAGTAAAAACCGGCACCGCTAACTGCCTGCGTTACCCAGTTATTAATTACTCCCGGCTGCACGACTACTTGCTGATTTTCTAAGTCTACTTTCAGGATTTTTCGCATCAAGGCTGTAACGATCAGCACGCAGTTTTCTATAGGTAAAGCGCCGCCAGAAAGCCCGGTTCCCGCCCCTCTAGCTACCCAAGGAATTGAGTGCCGATCGCATATTTTTACCACTTTTGATACTTCTTCGGTAGTTCGCGGCAATACTACCACGGCGGGGCGCTGGCGGTAGCTGGCGAGCCCGTCGCACTCGTATACTATCAATTCTTCGCGGCGCTGCACTACCCCGTTTTTGCCGACTGCAGCTTCAAATTCTTTAATAATCGGTTTCCAGTTGCGTTCTGTTTCTATGGCTATCATTAGTGATTTTTATTAAGTAACTCTCTACTATATTGTCGCAAATTTTGCTGTATTTGTGCAACTCGATCCCCCCTAACCTCCCTTAAGAAGAGGGAGGGACTAGAAAAAACTCAAAGTCCCCCTTTTTAAGGGGAATTTAGGGGGATCGATATCAGTCAAAGTCCCCCTTTTTAAGGGGGATTTAGGGGGATCGATATCAGTCAAAGTCCCCCTTTTTAAGGGGGATTTAGGGGGATCGATATCTCAAGGATTGCAATATTGGCAAAGGGCAGGATCGGCAGTTTCTCGACCGTCGGGAAAAAGTTCCTCTTTAGTATAACCGCAATTTTTGCATTGATAAATAGCCGATCGCGCTAGTTGAGTCGGAAAAGAACAAAGCCCGCAGGGCAATCCGATTCTCCTCTGAACAATCTCGAATCCCGGCCAACCGCATTCGGGACAGAATTGCTTGAATTTTTTCACCAAATCGAGAGTTGCATTTTCAATGTTTTTCATCCGGGTGGGATTGTACATTGCCCGCATATCTGTTTCGACGTGAACTTTGCCATTTGAGGATTTTTTCAAACCTTCTGTAACTGCGTCAAATAGCTGTTTTTCAGTAGTTATACCCTTAACAATTTCGCCTCTACCCGCAGCAGCATCGCCAACTACAACTACCAGTCCGTGTTCGGGAAATCCAGCTTTTTTGGCAAATCGATCGGCTTCTTCCATGCTAGAAACTACTTGGTGGCTGTAATTAGTTTCCAGCGACAAAGATTCGCCGACAATTTCTAGATTGTTGGTTTTATCTAATAGCAGCACTATTTCCCGATTGGCTGGCAAGTAGGGCATCATCGGGTGAGGACCGAAAGTTCCTTCGCTGGCAACAGCCAGAGTTTCCCCCGTAATTTCTAAAGCTTGTTGTGCTTTCAAACGGGCTGCTTCTATTTGAGTCCCAGTTCGTTTAATTTCTCTAGTAAAAGTGCCGAATCGATCGGTATCAAAACCTGCTGGCACTTGGATTTTTACAGCAAATTCTCTTGCCAAAATCGGAGCGATCGCCCGTTCTTTTTGGTGCATGGTAGCAAGAACGGCAGTACGATCGATCGATAATAGATGTAAATGCACCGACTCAGAGAAGGCAGACATCTAGCTAGTTACCTCCCGTCACTCCCGGCGCTTGACCTTTGAGTACCAAAATTACGCCCGTCATAATTAGTGCCACACCTACCAAACGCAGCGGAGGCAAAGGTTCGTTAAAGATAATTTTGCCGCCCAACACAGTAAACAAATAACTAATTGACAGTAAAGGCGAGACTATGCTAATGTTTGCCCGAGACAAAACTACGATGAACCCGATCGAAGAAACTGCATATAAAGCCAGACCGCAAATTATTAAAGGTTGGGTAGCCATTGCGATAACTTTTTCAACTAAATTAGCAGCCCCGATCGGCCCTAAAACTTTAGCTCCTGTCTTCAAGGTAAATTGACCTACCACGCTGCACAAAATAGCAGCCAACAAAACCATAAAAACGCCTCTAGTCATGAGTTCACTAACCTAACACTACAGATCGAGAATTGCCAACAAAAACACCCCTTAACAACTTTGATTAAGTTTTATTGAGTTGTGTGTGCTACCCATAATTTAAGAATAGATACTGGAAAAGAAAGTATTGTCGATCGCCAGCAAGAGTCCAACAAACATATGGTCCAAAATAGCAACGCCAGCGGGGAAAACACTCTCGAACTATCGATACTCATGCCTTGCCTCAACGAAGCAGAAACTTTAGAAATCTGCATAGAAAAAGCGCTGAGGTCGCTGCGGGAACTTGATATTGTCGGCGAGGTAATCATAGCAGACAACGGCAGTACAGACGGTTCTCAAGATATCGCTACGAGAATGGGTGCCCGAGTCGTGCCGGTGGCGGCTAAAGGCTACGGCAGCGCGCTGATGGGAGGAATTACAGTGGCGCGCGGAGTTTATATTATCATGGGCGACGCCGACGACAGCTACGACTTTGCCAACCTCGGTGCTTTTGTCGAAAAATTGCGGGAAGGCTGCGATTTAGTCATGGGAAATCGCTTTAAAGGAGGCATCAAGCCCGGAGCAATGCCATTCCTGCACAAATATTTAGGAAATCCGGTACTTACTTGGCTGGGACAGCTATTTTTTTCCAGCCCCGCCGGCGATTTTCACTGCGGGCTTAGAGGTTTCCGGAGAGACTCAATTTTAAAACTAGACTTGCAAACAACGGGGATGGAATTTGCTAGCGAAATGGTAGTCAAAGCCTCTCTTTACAAGCTGCAGATCGCAGAAGTTCCCACCGTACTGTCACCCGACGGCCGCAGCCGCCCGCCCCACCTGCGCACTTGGCGGGATGGTTGGCGTCACCTGCGATTTCTGCTGCTTTACAGCCCGCGCTGGCTGTTCTTGTATCCGGGTATTTTCCTGATAATTTTGGGTCTAATTGTAGGCTTTTGGTTGTTGCCGGGTACTCAAAAAATCGGTAATATCAACTTTGACGTACACACGCTAATATATGCTGCGATCGCAGTTATTGTAGGTTTTCAAGCAGTAAGTTTCGCTTTTTTTACCAAAGTTTTTGCGATCAGCGAAAAACTGCTGCCCGAAGACCCCAAACTCAAAAAAATATTTCGCTACGTTACCTTAGAAACAGGATTGATTGCGGGAGTCACGCTGATACTCATCGGCATAGTTGGTTCGTTCTTGTCGCTCACAATCTGGAGTCAAACAGATTTCAGCATTCTAGATCCTTCTAAAACTCTGCGTGTGGTGATTCCCTCAGTCACTTGCCTGACTGTCGGTTTGCAAGTGATACTGTCTAGCTTTTTTCTGAGCGTGCTCGGGTTGAAACGCAGGTAAAAAACTTAGATGTAAAACTTTGTTACAATTTGCAGCAAACAAGCTTTCAGTTGCTAAAAAGCTGTGTTAAAGTAGTCGCGATCGATCGGGGCGCATCCAGTATTTAAGATCGACCGTCAGGGAATGACATATGGGCGATTGTCAAGCGTTTAACTACTAGATAAATGTCAGTAAACCTCAAAACTCAAAT
The DNA here is from genome assembly GCA_025454405.1 of Oscillatoriaceae cyanobacterium Prado104. Classification (GTDB taxonomy): domain Bacteria; phylum Cyanobacteriota; class Cyanobacteriia; order Cyanobacteriales; family Microcoleaceae; genus Microcoleus. Next base: position 23,756 of record JALOON010000059.1, read on the forward strand.
TTCTATGACAGCAACTGAAAACAATTCCAGCGAGTATGTCGGCCCCGAACTAGGCGGTTTTGCAACTAAACTATCTTGGTATGCCCGCCAAAAAATGTTCGATTTACTGATAGCATTAGCCAATCCTAACGCCGATACAACTGTACTCGATGTAGGAGTAACCTCCGACCGTCGCGAAGATTGCAATTTCTTTGAAAAGCTCTATCCTTACCGCAACAAAATCACCGTTGTCGGCATGGAAGATGCCTCTTTTTTAGAACAAGAATATCCCGGTTTAAAATACGTCCGTTCTGACGGATTAACTTTGCCCTTTCCCGACAAAAGTTTTGATTTAGTCGTGAGTTTTGCCGTCATCGAACATGTTGGGAGTCGGGTTCAGCAAAAAGCTTTTGTGAGGGAACTTTGCCGCGTCGGCAAAACTTGCTGCATCACCACTCCCAACCGCTGGTATCCCGTAGAATTTCACACCGCTGTTCCCCTACTTCACTGGTTGCCCCCCTCTTGGTTTCGAGCAGTGCTGAGATTGTTGGGCAAACACTTTTTCGCCAAAGAGGAAAACCTCAATCTTTTATCCGAGAAAGATGTGTTAAAAATGTTCCCAGCAGATGCTCGAATTTCTACCAAACATTTCCGGCTTCTAGGTTTAATATCGAATCTCCTATTTTACGTGGAAAATCCCCTTTAATGCTAAAAAGGCAGAAGTAAGAGTGGGAGAGGGGAAGTTCTGAGTTTTAAGTTTTGAGTTTTGAATTAAAAACAGTCTTTCACTCAAAACTCAAAATTCACAACTCAAAACTCCTTACCAACTGTCAACTCTCAACTCAAAACTTAAAACTCAAAACTCAAAACTCCCGAACAACTGTCAACTATTTACTCCCCAAATCCAGCACAAAATTTTCTCCATCTGCATAAAGTTTTTTGCGAGTTTTTGCCAGTTGCTGCACGTTATCCCGAAAGTCGTGAGACAGTTGCGATTGCAGTCGAAACCAAGATGACAATCCCAGTCCGGAAGTATCTACATCGGCGGGATGGTTGAGACTCCATGTAGAATAAGCTAAATATCTAATAGATTTGGCATCTAAATATTTTGCCAAAGCTTCGGCACCTTTAAATGCAGGCATTCCGGGCGGCAAACTCGCGCCCCCCGGCCAGTCGGCAAGGAAAATTTGATTGCGCTTGAAGTCGAGAATAAAAGGTGCATCCAGTCTGGTTAAAACTGTTTCTCCTTCGGGGACAGACTGTTGCAATGCTGCATACTGCGACTTCTGTTGGGCTGTAACTAAAGATGGGTTGGAGAGTCCGAATTTAATGTTTTTTAAATAAGCTGCATAAGTCTGTTTGGTGAGATCCCAATCGTAGCTAATTGCCAAACCCGCACAAAATACCGCAACTAGAAAAAAGTTGGCTGCGCCGTTTTTATTTAATGTTCCGGTATCGGTCATTGCTGTTGCAATTAAGATTAAAATTGCCGGGAATAAGTGGGAGAAAGTATAGCGAAAAGGGTCGGCATTTTCGGTAAGTACGCCTACGGCAACTGTTGCCAATGCCGCTGCAACTGTCACGGATAAAACTGCTTGGCGGTTCGAGAATTCGCGTTCTTCAGGTAAATTGCCAAACTTCAGAGGGCGGACAGTCAAACTCAAACAGCCGAGCAATATTAGGATTAAAATGTAAATGCCTCGGAATGCTGTGAGGGCGCTTTTCACAGTTCCCCACAATCCTGAATTTGATTTGAATGTAATGCCGTAGGCGGAGGCGTGGTAGCCTTTTCCTAACAGGGGATACAGTAAAGTGCCGGATGATTGATACATGGAAATCATCCAAGGCAGCAGAAAGATGCCGATTAATGCTGTGGCTAGCAAGCTTTCTAAAACTACGTTTTGTTTTGCTTTGGAACTGAGAAAGTAGCAAAGGTAGCTGGCTGCAAACATGAAGCCACAGGCGGGGATGAGGGATGATTTTAAAGTGCAAAGCGCGGCGATAAGTAAGGCGACGATACAGGCATTTGCTGCCCAGTGACAGCGTTCGATTTCTTTGCTGTCAAGCGTCGCGAACAAACTGACAAATAAAGCTACTGGTAGCATGACGCTTGTGGTGTTTGCTTTGGGAACTGCAATTAATAGCAAAAATAAAATAGTGAAGATTATCCGTTTAGTTGGGGTGCGGTGGTTTCTCAGAAATGCCACAATTATGCCGGAGGTAACGATTAGCGGCACAGCGGGGTCGATGAGGTTTAAATTAGTGTCTGAAAGTCCGCTTAAAATTAAGGTATGGAGCAATGATTGCCCGCCTAAAGATACGATCCTGCGTTCGCTGAAAGGGTCGGGACCGATCGAACCGAGTTGCAGCATTTTGTGGGGAAATGCTAAGTAAGCGTGGTAGTCGTCGCTGGTATTAAATCCGTCAGCATAAACCATGCCGGCAATGTTGGTTCTGCCTGTATAAACCCAGCCGGAATACTGGATTAAAAGTAGGAGGCTAACTATCACAAAACCTGCTAAGATTATTTTATCTTGGCAGCATTCTTGAAAGAGTTGCTGGAGGTCGATCGCGATCGCCCGCCTGCTATTTACTAAATCCACCAAACAATAAACGAGTCCCAATCCTAAGAAAATTAAAATTGCGATCGGCGAAATCGTCCAGGTTGCGTTTAAAATACCTCCAACGATCGCGCTAAAAGCTAGACCCCAAGCGGCTCTTTGTCCCCAGTCAATTTGGCGATCGGGAAACAGGATTTGGTTGAGGAATTTTCCCCAACCGGTGAGGGATAAAAGCAGGCAAATACCGTAGAAAAATGCGATGAGGTATGAAATCATTGCTGTAAAACTGTCATCTATTAACTTGTTAACTTTCGAGGCGATTAGTTGTCAAGTTTTGGCGCTGGGATTGGGGAAGTTATGCAATTATACAATACAATGTCAATTCCGTCAATTATTGTCGATCGTTTCTGGTAATCGATACGGGTAATAAATGAAGCAAACTATCAAATATTGCGCGAGTTTTTTGATGTTATTGATTTTGTTTAATCCCTAATAGGGAGTGTAGTTGATTGCGACTGTGAAGATTATTTAAATCAAAAGAAATATTTAGGAAGTTTCAATCCCTAGTAGGGAGTGTAGTTTATTGCGGCACCGATGTTTGAAACCGTTGCTGTATTTGGTTTTCAAGGTTCAGTTTCGCCAACCTCTTCTTAAAATACCATTTCAGCTTTCGCTCTGTCCATACCATCGATCGCACTTTTCCTTCAAATCCTTATCTGGCAATAGTTACAGCGATTTCGCCAACCTCTTTTTTGGGAAAGAGGCGTCAAAGCTTTGCCCTGTCTGCATTCTAGCCAAAAAATTTGACACCCCAATTTTGACAGCTACAGGTTGGCGAATTTTCACGCAAAAATCGGGTTTCACGCCCTAAGTTCAATCCTCCATGACACCCATCAGCCAGTTAGCCATTGTCGCCCTGCGAGTCTGTCTGGGCCCGAACTCCCCGATTTTATAACCCTTAAACCCTAGTTTTTCTTTCAGCAACTGCTTCTTTTCCTGAGGGATCGATCGAGTCAATTTTACCGTTGCGGGTCGAGAATCAATAAAATCCGGCGGTTCGGGATACTCTTCGCGCCACTCGCTAGCAACACCGGTGCTGTCCCACTTGCTGCCCCCGGCATCCCAGCGATAGCCCAGATAGTGCCAAACTAATTGATTCGCAGTGGCATCGTCGATTTCTTCGTTGAGAATAGCCCAAAGAGTTTCGTTATTTAGCGGTGGCAATTCAGACATAATTGCAATTCGATTTGGAAACAAAACAAATTTTAACTTACATCGCGATCCTATTTCGGCAGGGAGGGAAGCAGGGCGATCGATCGATTGGAGATTGTCGGTTTTTGATACTTCAAAAGCAGTCACAGATTGTTGGCAAGATCGCAAACTTTCGATCCCCCCTAGCCCCCCTTAAGAAGGGGGGGACCGGAAGTATTTAAATTCTACCCTTTCAACCAAACCTAAAAACTTCTTGCTCCCCCCTTTTTAAGGGGGGCTGGGGGGGATCTCCCGCTGTTGAAAACACGCCCTATCCCCCAACATTCACCCCACAAAAAATCAACCGTTCAAAATTCCATCTTTCTGGGCCATCGACAGCATCATGTCGATCGTCCGACAAGAATAACCCCATTCATTATCGTACCAGGCAACTATTTTGAAAAACTTGGAATTCAACTCGATCCCCGCACCTGCATCGAAAATGCTCGATCGAGCGTCGCCTTGAAAATCCGTTGAGACCACCGCATCTTCAGTATATCCGAGGATGCCTTTCAACTCGCCTTCAGCAGCTTTTTTCATCGCCGCGCAAATTTCTTTGTAGCTCGTTTCCTTGCTAGTTTTGAACGTCAAATCCACTACCGAAACATCGGGAGTCGGCACGCGAAACGCCATCCCTGTCAATTTTCCTTTCAATTCCGGCAATACCAAAGTAACAGCTTTCGCCGCCCCCGTAGAAGCGGGAATGATATTTTGAGCGGCACCCCTACCGCCCCGCCAGTCTTTTTTGCTCGGACCGTCTACAGTCGGTTGAGTCGCTGTCATCGCGTGAACCGTGGTCATCAAACCTTCTTCCAAACCGAAGTTATCGTTAATTACTTTAGCGACTGGTGCCAAACAGTTTGTCGTGCAGCTAGCGTTAGAAACAACTGTATCTTTTGCTGGATCGAAGTTGAGGTGGTTGACGCCTACTAAATAAGTTGCAACTTTTGTCGGATCTTTCGTCGGTGCCGAAATTACTACTCGTTTTGCTCCTGCCTTCAAGTGTTTGGACGCGCCTTCAAAGTCGGTAAACAATCCTGTAGATTCGACAATGTAATCCGCACCGACTTTGCCCCAGGGCAGTTCTTCGGGATTTCTAATCGAGTAACAGGGAATAAAAATTCCGTCAACTAGAATACCGTCTGGTTTGGCTTCAACTTCGCCGTCGTAAATGCCGTGGGTGGAATCGTATTTGAAGAGATAAGCGAGGTTATCTGGCGGAACTAAATCGTTAATTCCGACAAATTCGATGTTGGGGTTTTTGATACCGGCGCGCATCACAAGTCGCCCGATGCGGCCGAATCCGTTGATACCAACTTTTAATGCAGCCATGTTTGAAACTCCTCTTGAAATATAGATGCTCGATCGCGCGATCGGAACTTTTGCGTTAGAATTTAACACGGCATCTATCCCGGCTACTTATTCTTTTCTATCTTTTAATAATTCAACTCATTTAAGATTTAAGATTTGAGATTTAAGATTTGAGATTGGAAATTTGTGCTATTATTAGATTTGCGATTTTTTAATTCGTATCGGTTAAAAATAAATCTAATTCCTGTAGAGAGGGCTTTGCTTTAGCGCGCTATATAAATAAGAGAGCTAATCAACCGACTCGATCGATCGCAACAAGTAAGGTTCGTAGTGCGGACTTGGGTCCGATCCAAGGTGGCGGATGCTCGGCCCGCACTGCGAACCATTAACGAATGAGCTTGTATTAACCCATAAGTTTCAACCAACGCATCTAGTAACTAGCAATTCAAACGCATCCGATATAAAACACGAACCTCCAAATTTATTGAGAATCGGTCTGATATTTTCAGCAACTGCCGATATTTTATCGGGAGAACAGAACGCCAAGATATAAACGTTATCCAGCATAGTCATTGCTAAATCTCGCGATATATTGCCCCTAGAGCTCTTTCCAGCTACATCGCGAATTACTGAATAACCTGGTACTCCGGCCTTATCCAATCCCTCTAAAATCTTTCCGAGCTCTACCGAGTTGGCGATAATTTCTACTCTTTTGACTTGTTCCACAAACTCAACTCCACAACATATTGATTCCGTATTGATACAGGGGAATCCCTACAATTATATTAAAGGGAAACGTCACTGCTAAAGCTGTGGAAACATACAAACTTGGATTGGCTTCAGGAACTGTCAGCCGCATTGCTGCGGGCACTGCGATGTAGGAAGCACTGGCGCACAGTACCGCAAACAGCAAAGAATCTCCCTGCGGCATCCCGATCGACTTAGCTATTAGCAAACCGACCCCTGCATTAACTACGGGAATTAGTATGGCAAATAATATCAGGAAAACTCCTGTTTTTTGCAAATCTTTAATTCTGCTCGCAGCCAGCAGTCCCATATCTAGCAAGAAAAAAGTCAGGACTCCGTAAAACATATCTTGAGTAAAAGGACTCAAAACTTCCCAACCGTGTTCTCCTGTTAATACTCCCATAATTAGGCTGCTGACGAGCAAGAATACAGAACTGTTGAGAAAAGCTTCTTGCAGCACTTCCGACCAAACTATTTCGCGTTTTCCTTGTTCCCCGGCGAAGAGGTTGACCAGGATTAAACCGACGATAATTGCTGGGGATTCCATTAAGGCAAGGGCTGCTACCATGTAGCCGTCAAAGTCGATGCCAAGTTGTTCGAGGAAGGAACTTGCGGTGATAAAGGTGACGGCGCTAATCGAACCGTAGGTTGCCGCGATCGCTCCTGCATTGTAGGAGTCTAATTTGACTTTCAGGATGAAGAAAGTATAAATCGGTACGATCGCCGACATTAACATTGCCGCTAAAATAGTCATGGCGACTTGCTGGCTGATGCCACTTTTAACGAGTTCGACGCCGCCTTTAAATCCGATCGCAAATAGCAGGTACAGCGAAAACAATTTGGGCAGCGGTGCGGGTATTTCCAAGTCGGATTTGACAAACACCGCTACCATGCCGGTGAAAAAAGCTAATACTGGTGGATTTAAGATGTTTGACGTTACTAGACTCAAATCCACGATCGAACACTCCTGTCATTCTTATTTAGTTAACATTGCTTCACAATAAATTGTGACACGAGAAGGAATCGGAGGCAATCGGGAAAGGGGGAGAGGGGGAGAGGGGGAGAGGGGGAGAGGGGGAGAGTGGGAGAGTGGGAGAGTGGGAGAGGGGGAGAGGGGGAGAGGGGGAGAGTGGGAGANNGGAGAGGGGGAGAGGGGGAGAGTGGGAGAGGGGGAGAGGGACAGTGGGAGGGGGAGAGGGGGAGAGGGGGAGAGTGGGAGAGGGGGAGAGGGACAGTGGGAGGGGGAGAGGGGGAGAGGGGAAGTTCTGATTTTTAAGTCTTGAGTGTTGAATAAAGAACTGTCTTTAACTCAAAACTCAAAATTCAAAACTCAAAACTCAAAACTCAAAACTCAAAACTCCTTACCAACTGTCAACTCTCAACTGTATTTTAGGAACCCTCAAGTGTTACATTTTAGAAGGGCTTCCCGATCGCACCGAAATTGCCAAGTATATTCTGTAAGTATTTGTGCGAGGTCGATCGGGGCTCGCAGCGGATATCTGCCCGACAAGTCTTTTAACTTTTCAGGAAAGCCTGAAATGTCGCGATGAAGAGTTCAACTGGCAAATTTTGGAAGCAACCGGCAATTTACGTCTTGCTACTGGTAATGGGGGCGGGGGCGGCAATGTTGGGCGATCGCCTGATAGTATCTCAAGTACCTTCAAATTCTGCTGGCGAATTGCCAGAAACAACGCCGCAGCCGAAACTGCAACTGCCTTTGCCTAAGCCTCAAGCTGCTAGGTCTCCCCTGCCAAATTCTTGGTCAGGCGGTGGCGGTAGCGTGAATTTTATTGTCGCTGCGGTGGAAAAAGTCGGCCCGGCTGTGGTTCGCATCGATTCTTCCCGACGGATTAGATCCGGAAATGGGTCGCCGAGGGATTTGTTTGGCTTAGATCCGAATTCCGGCCGCCCCAGCCTGGAACGGGGCACGGGTTCGGGTTTTGCGATCGGCTCGGATGGCATAATTCTCACTAACGCTCACGTTGTTGACGGTGCAGATACAGTAAATGTAACTCTGCGGGACGGTCGCAGCTTTCAGGGCAGGGTGTTGGGAGAAGATGGGGTAACGGATGTTGCTGTGGTGAAAATTGAGGCGAACGATGTCCCCGTAGTCGCGATCGGAGATTCGGACAAGCTGCTGTCAGGAGAATGGGCGATCGCGATCGGCAATCCTTTAGGATTGGACAATTCGGTAACGGCAGGAATTATCAGCGCTACGGGGCGATCGAGCACGGATGTGGGCGTTCCCGACAAGCGAGTCGGTTTCATTCAAACAGATGCGGCGATCAATCCGGGAAATTCCGGCGGCCCGCTGTTGAATGCTTCCGGCCAAGTAATCGGCATGAATACAGCAATTATTCAAGGAGCTCAAGGATTGGGTTTTGCAATTCCCATTAAAACAGCCCAACAAATTGCTCGCGAATTGATTTCCACGGGGAAAGCCGAACACGCTTATTTGGGTATTGAAATGGCGACTCTGACGCCGGATGTGAAAGCTCAAATTAATAGCAATCCTAACAGCAGCCTGCGAGTCGCGGTCGATCGGGGAGTGGCAATTATTAGCGTTGTTCCCAATTCTCCCGCAGCGGCAGCCGGTTTGCGGCCGGGAGATGTGATTCAAAAAATTAACAATCGACCGATAATTCAGTCGGAAGCCGTTCAGGAATTAGTGCAAAATGCGAAAGTCGGCGGCAGTTTGCAAATGGAAATCAACCGCAACGGACAAATAGTTAATTTGAACGTGAAACCGGGTAGTTTGCCAGTTCAGAAAGTCAGTTGAGAGTTGAGAGTTAACAGTTGATAGTTGACAATTGTAGTGCGAACCTCCCCGCTCGAGATCGTCATTAGTCATTAGTCATTGGTACGATCGAGTTCGGTCTATTAACTAACGCCTTTAATATCAACAATTCCCAATCCCCAATGCCCATTTAATATGTCAGAAATCTTGCAAATTTCTCAATTAGGAAATCCCGGATTGCGCCGCCAGTCGCAAGTCGTCGAAAATATTCAGGACGATCGCATTCAGAAGTTAATAGACAACCTAATTGCTACAGTCAAACAAGCGAACGGCGTGGGAATTGCTGCCCCTCAAGCCGCTCAGTGCGATCGACTGTTTATCGTCGCTTCCCGCCCGAATTTGCGGTATCCCCACGCGCCGCAAATGGAACCGACAGCGATGATTAATCCCCGCATTATTGCAAGTTCGACGGAGACAGCGAAAGACTGGGAAGGCTGTTTGAGCGTGCCGGGAATTCGCGGTTTAGTGCCGAGATCGCGGGCGATCGAAATTGAGTACACTAGCAGAGATGGGAAACTTTACCGACAAGAATTGACAGATTTTGTGGCTCGGATTTTTCAGCACGAATCCGACCATTTAGATGGGATTATATTTTTAGACAGGGTGGAAAGCACTCAAGAATTGATGACTGAGGATGAGTACCAAAAGCAAGTTGTCAATCTACTTTAAGGGTGAGTTTCACTCGTTGTTACTCGTTATTTACTCGTTTGTTACTCGTTACCAGGCAGAACCTGGTAACGCAGATCCCGAGGCAGAGCCTCGCGAGTTCGATCGACGCAGAGCCTCTAGACATGGATTCCCAGGCTCTGCCTGGGAACCAGTAAAAAACCAGTAAAAACAGCTAAAGGAACCAGTATTAACCAGTAAATAAGTGGCGATCCAAAGAACTTTTGATAGGTTACTCCGTCCAGAGCATCTTCTTTTTTATACAAAAACATTGACATTTAAACTTTGTGGTATAATTATTAACAGTAAATGTCAGAGATATTGCAAACAGGAGAGCAAATGTCTATCAATTTGGAAAAAGGCGGAAGAATCAATCTCTCGAAAGAAGCACCGGGGCTGAAAAATGCCGGGATCGGTTTGGGATGGGATATTAACGCTACAGACACCGGCGCGGCATTTGACTTGGATGCTTCCGTGTTTATGTTGGGCGCAAATGCCAAAATTCCCAGCGAAAAATACTTTGTGTTTTACAACAACAAAGAGTCGCCAGATTCTTCTGTGATCCATCTGGGAGACAGCAGGACTGGAGAAGGTTTTGGCGACGACGAAACAGTGACGATCGATTTAACTAAAGTCGATCCAACGGTGCAAGAAATTGTGTTTGTAGTAACCATCCACGAAGCGGAATCGAGACGGCAAAATTTCGGTCAAGTGCGGAATGCTTTTATCAGGATTTACGATACTACTACTAACACTGAGGTAACTAAATACGATTTGGATGAGGATTTTTCTAGAGAGACTGCGGTAGAGTTTGGCAGGCTTTACAAGAAAGATGGCGAGTGGAGGTTTCAAGCTGTCGGACAAGGCTATAATGCTGGTTTGCAAAGTTTTGTAGATAAGTATGTCTGATGCGAGTTCGATCGAGCCAAACTAGAGATATCGAGGGAAAATTGGGCAACAGTTACGAATCATTGGTATCAACTTAATGTCAAATGCAGTCACAGATTGCTGGCTAACAATGAGACTTAGATCCCCCCTAGCCCCTCTTAAGAAGGGGGGGACTGGAACCGCTCAAAGTCCACCTTTTTAAGAGGGATTTAGGGGGATCGAGACTTAGGGAAAGTGCAGGACTGCTGTCGGCTCAAAGTCCCCCTTTTCAAGGGGGATTTAGGGGGATCTAGACTCAGAGACAAACGAGATTTTTCAAGGGCTTCAGTCTTAAATTGACACCAATAGTTGCGAAGATTATCCTAGATCGCCCAAGTGCGATCGAATTAACTAAGGAGGGAAAATAACATGGTAATTCGATTAAATAAGGGTGAAAGGTTCAATCTTTCCGAAGCATCTCCCGATTTAACAAAAGTCGCGATCGCCCTGGGTTGGGAAATGCCAAATCAACGAAATCTTTCAGGTAAAAACAATCAAAACTATGATATAGATGCTTCTGTATTTGCCACGGGCGAAACAGGCAAAATTCCTGATGAAAAATATTTTGTATTTTACAATAACTTGCAGTCTCCCGACGGGGCGATCGTCCATTCTGGAGATAGCACAACCGGGCAAAATCCGGGAGATGACGAAACAATTTATATAGATTTAGATCGGGTAACGGCTGGTGTTAAGGAAATGGTTTTTGTCGTTACTATTCACGACGGACAAGCAAAACAGCAAAACTTCAGCCAAATTCAAAATGCTTTTATTAGATTGTACGATCGCACAACTAACAGCGAATTAGCGCGCTACGATTTAACAGAGACTTTCTCTGAAGAAACTGCGATCGAGTTTGGACGGCTGTATCAAAAAGATGGTAACTGGAGATTTCAAGCAGTCGGGCAGGGATACAAAGCAGGATTGCAAAGTTTTGTGGATAAATATCATTCTGAAACTCACCCGGCAGCCACCAAAACAGAACCTAAATTACAACTTCCTCCCATCGCAATTGTTGGAGACAGCCGGAAAAGTCAGAAAGCAATCGCATTAGACAAAAAACTTGAGGAAAAAGCGCCGCACATTTTCAATCTCGCCAAGCAAGCCGATATCTCCCTCGCCAAGGCAAACCTCACCGATCGCGATGCTAAAGTAGCACTGTGTCTCGATATTTCTGGCTCGATGTCTTCGCTGTACGATTCAGGAAAAATTCAGCGTTTGGCAGAGAAGATTTTGGCTTTAGGATGTCGGTTTGATGATAGCGGTTCGATCGACATTTTCCTGTTTGGAATCAACGCTCACAATCCCGGAGAAATGACGATCGACAATTTCTCAAATTTCATTCACAATCTCAGGCAACAATACCCTTTAGAAGGAGGAACTTACTACGGTAAAGTGATGTCAGAAATTAGAAATTTCTATTTTCCTGACAGTCGCGGCGGCGCGCGCCGCACAGCTATTAAAGCTGATAAACCTGTTTACGTAATGTTTGTCACTGATGGCGCGACGGCTGACGAGCATGAAACTAAACAGCAGCTACAATACTCTTCTTGCGAACCGTTATTTTGGCAGTTTATGGCGATCGGCAAATCGCAAAAAGATGTTAAAAATAAGGGTGTTCGCGGGTGGTTGGCAAGGGCAACAGCGAGCGATTTTAGGTTTTTAGAACAGCTTGACGAAATGGGCGATCGCTATCTAGATAATGCCGATTTTTTCAGTATAGACGATCCGGAAAATATTGCTGATGGGGAATTATACGATTTGCTGACAGCAGAATATCCGCACTGGGTAAAAGCGGCGCGCCTCAAGAATATCTTACCATAGAATTAGTATAGAAACAGCTTTTACTGGCAAATAAAATGTTAGATTGGGGAAAAGCGATCGACTTCACTAAGTCAGTCTGCCTCATTCAACCTCCAGTCCAAATGACCCAAAAGCTCACTAAATCTTAGTATTAGGTGTTATGTTTTAAGTAAGCATCTCTTCCACCTACCACCGTTCCATCTACTTCTTCATTCTTCATTCTTCATTCTTCCTCCTTCCTTCTGACGAATGACTTGGGAAATACGAATAATTCATCCGTGTATCCGTGTTATCCGTGTCGTGCCTTCCTTCTTCCTTCAAATTATCAACCTTACAAAATTGCAAAACTATGGCTATTAACTTGACAAAAGGACAATCGATCGTACTCAGCAAAAGCGAATACGACTTATCCAGATTGACAATGGCTTTGGGCTGGGATGTCGCCCAAGTTAAAAAAGGTCTTTTTGGCAGAAGCAGCGGTGCCAATTTTGACTTAGATTCCTACGCTCTTTTGCTGGGAGAAAATGGCAAAATCAAAAATTACAAAGAGGATGTAATTTATTACTCTCATTTAGAGACGGCGGACAAAACAGTAGTTCATTCCGGCGACAATCTGACGGGGGCGGGAGATGGAGATGACGAACAGATATTTGTGAAATTGAGTGCTTTGCCAGGACAATATCACAAAATTGTTTTGGGGGTGAATATTTACGACGCGCAACAGAGAAACCAGCATTTCGGCATGGTAGAAAATGCGTTCGTCAGGGCTGTAGATGCGACAGGAAAAGAAATCGCCCGCTATCGTTTGTCTAGCGATCCTTCCTATGAAGGCAAATTAAATATGTTGATGGGCGAAGTTTATCGGGAAGGTGGCGATTGGAAGTTTAAGGCTTTGGGAACTCCTTTGGCTCAAGATTTGAACGGTGTTGTCGGTTCGTTTATGCGATAAATATCTCGAAGTTTTTTGAGTATAAACGATCGATAAAATGTGAGGTATGTAGGGACGATCGTTCTTCGATAAAACAAGGGCGATCGCTTTTTAAAATATCATAGCGCAGGGAATAATACGGTTAGTAGTGCGGACTTCAGTCCGTTCGAGATTGCGAACTTTAGTCCACACTACTAATACTAAATCCGGGTTACTAATCCCCTTGATGAATTCTCCGTCGATCGCCCGAATCTATGCGATTGCGGATCGCAGTGAACAATGACAATAACGGGGGTAGTAAACCTGGATTTGGTATAACTATCTTATCGGAGTCGATCGCGGATCGGCAACTGACGCACGATACAGGTTAACAGCAGATTAATTTGGCGGATCGAAGCGGTTGACCGAGAGGGCAATCCCGATCATCGGTAGCGCTACGCCAAAGCAGATCAGCCATTGATCCAGGTTCATCGGCGCTGTCTGGAATATACTGTTAATAAACGCAGAATTAGCAAAGATAATCTGCAAAATCACAGCGACGACAATCCCCACACCCAGGGCTGGAGCACCGCTAACCCGCTCTTTCGAGCCGCCAAATTTAGCCATCAAAGAAGGCAGCAACTGGCTGAGACTCAACAGGTAAAAAATCCGACCCATTACCAAAGCTTGAATTGCCATCGTGCGAGCCAGTTCCAAAGTTCCCCAAGGGGCTTGGCGCACCCATTCAAACATTCCGAAAATCAGCGTCCAGTTGTAGAGGGAAATCGCCAGAATCCGCTTGATCCGATTTTGAGTCAGGAAAGGTTCGTTCACCGGTCGCGGTTGCTGTTTCATGACTCCCGGCGATTTAGGCTCGAAAGCCAGCGGCACAGTCATGGTAATCGAATTGAGCATATTCAACCAGAGGATTTGCAGCGACAAAATCGGCAATTCCCTGCCCAACAAAGTGCTCAGCAAAATAGTCATCGATTCTCCACCGTTGACTGGCAAAATGAAGCTAATAGCCTTAATTAGGTTTTTATAAACCGATCGCCCTTCTTCCACCGCAGATTCGATCGAAGCAAAATTATCGTCAGTCAAAATCATGTCGGCGGCTTCCTTAGAAACCTCAGTGCCGCTGCCCATCGCGATGCCGATATCCGCTTGTTTGAGGGCGGGTGCGTCGTTAACGCCGTCTCCCGTCATCGCTACGATCTCGCCTTTGTGTTGCAAAGCTTCTACCAGCCGGAGTTTTTGTTCAGGGGCGACGCGGGCAAACACCGATCCTGCTTCTACCGCTTCAGCGAGGTCGTTTTTGTTCATTTCCGCAAGTTGCGCGCCGGTGTAAGCGACAAGTTCCCTGTGGTGTTTGGTTTTGCGGAATCCCATGCGGCGGGCGATGGCCTTGGCGGTGGCGATGTGGTCGCCCGTAATCATTTTGACTTGGATGCCGGCGGTTTGACAGGCTTGAACGGCCGCGATCGCTTCTGCCCGCGGCGGGTCGATCATCCCTTGCAGTCCGAGGAAAATCAGCCCCGATGCCAAATCCGGGTGATCGACGGAATTTTGCTCGTCGGGTACGGATTTTTTCGCTAAAGCCAAGACGCGCAAACCTTGTTCTGCCATGGCATCGACTTGCTGGTGAATTTGCGCGCGATCGACTGCTACTGATTTTCCTTCAACATCGAGACTGGAACTGCAGCGAGTCAGAATTGATTCGACGGAACCCTTGACATACAAAATTTTACCGTTCGGAGTTCGGTGCAGCGTCGCCATGTATTGAAACTGCGATTCAAAGGGAATTGAATCCAGGCGCGGCATGGATTTTTCCAAGACTGGGTGGCTTAAATCTGCTTTTTTGGCAGCAGCAATTAACGCCCCTTCCGTCGGATCGCCGACAACAATCCAGCTATCATCTTTAAATTCGAGGTGAGAGTCGTTGCACAGCATTCCAGCTTGCAAACATTCTTGCAAAGTAGGAGCATTAGCTACTGCAATTGGCAATTGGTTGAGTTGAATTTCGCCTTCCGGGCTGTAGCCGTTGCCGGTGACTGAGTAGGATGTACTGCCGGCATAGATTTCTTGCACCGTCATCTGATTTTCTGTCAGGGTGCCAGTTTTGTCGGAACAGATGACTGTCGCGCCGCCGAGGGTTTCTACGGCGGGCAGTTTGCGCACAATGGCGTGGCGGCTGGCCATCCGGGAAACGCCGACGGCGAGGGTGACGGTGATGACGGCGGGCAGGCCTTCGGGAATCGCGCCGACGATCAGGGCGACTGCGGGTTCGACTGCTTCCGCAAAGGCTGAAACTCCCGGCGGGACTGGCTTGCCCAGCCTGACTGCGAAGGTCAAACTTGCCATGCCCAGCACGAAAAACAGCCAGTTTTGACTGAATTGGTTGAATTTGCGGGTGAGGGGGGTGGTGAGGTCAATGTGCCGGTCTAATAATTGAGAGATTTTACCGGTTTCGGTGTCGTTGCCGATCGCGACTACAATTCCGCTACCTTGACCGAATGTAACAAAGCTTCCGGCATAAGCCATATTGTCGCGTTCTGCCAGCGGCGTTTCTTCCGGCAAAACCAGGTCTCCCGATGCTGTGAGTTCTTTTTCTACGGCAACAGATTCGCCAGTCAGTCCCGATTCGTCGATTTGCAAGTCGCGCACTTTCACCAAGCGCAAATCTGCCGGTACTTTGTCGCCGGAAGTGAGGGTTACTAAGTCGCCGACAACGAGTTCTCGCGAGGGAATTTTTAACTTTTTGCCGCCCCGGATGACTGTAGCTTCTGTGGTGACTGCTTTGGCGAGGGCTTCGATTTTTTTCTCAGCCCCGGCTTCTTGGATGAAGCTGATAGTAGCGTTGATGGTAGTGACGCCCCAAATGATGCTAGCGTTGAGCAATTCCCCGATGACTGCTTTGATTAAACCCGCACTCAGCAAGATGATTAAGAGGGGTTGGTTGAATTGCAGGATGAATTTTAACCATGCCGGTTTTCCAGCTTTGACTACTAATTCGTTGAAACCAAATTTTTGTTGGCGGCTGGCTGCTTCTGCCCCATCGAGGCCGTTTTCGATGTGGGTGCCTAGAGTTTTTACGACCTCTGACTTGTCTAAATAGTGCCAAAATTTCGTGACTGATTCTTTGGTTGCTGTTTCTGGCATGGTAATCCCTGACTGTTTCTAAACGTTGAATCGGTTTTTACAGGAAATGTCAAACACAAACTTATGACAGCGATCGGTATTTCTTTTAGGTTAAGAATTACCGAGCTGATTTCGATCGAACCTTGAGTTCGATCGCTCGATTTTGCTCCGATAGCTAAATGCGATCGCCGCAATATCTTGTCACGACATACCTTTGCTAAAAATCATGCCTGCGCGCTCGATACGGGCTAGACAGGTAGTTTTAGCAATGCTAGTCAGCCATTTTGCATGACTGCTCGATCGGTCGCTCTTGCAGATATTGGGAGAGCTGCAGGCTGTTAATTGCGTTAACGAACTGTGCTTTTATAAATATTACAACAAATAAGTTGTTATAGTGCAATAGATTTGGCAAACTATTTCTGAAGTTAGATTTTTTTTGTGGATGTTCAGTCAGACAAACAAGAAAACAGTCGATCGGATGATTGACATTTTGCAGATTTTAGGTTATTTTAAAAGCGCAAGAAGACAACAAGGATTTGACAGCAAACGCCCCGACAAATTTAAGTGTTAAACTTAAATATTAGATGTAAGTCACCCCTTCAAGTCTTGCCGATCGCCTACTCCCCCACTCCCCCCTCTCTCACTCTCCCACTCTCCCACTCTCCCCCTCCCCCCCCTCTCCCACTCTCCCCCTCCCCCACTCTCCCCCTCTCCCCCTCTCCCCATCTCCCCATCATGGAAATACTTGCAACACTGGTACTGGGCTCGGCATTGTTTGTCTGGGGAATGCGTTTCGGGCGGGTGTTAGTTCGATCGGGAGTGACGGCTAACGATTTGTTTCAGGGCAGAAATTGGATTGCCCTGGCTTTTTTAGGTTTTTATATTGCTTTGCTGCTGCTGGCTTTAAATATGCCTCAAATGCCAGTTTTGCCGATCGAGTGGCGCTTTCACGGAATGCAAGTGACTTGGACTTTGCTGCGGGTAATTCTGATGGGCGTCTGCGGGATCGGTTTTACAGTAAGTTGGCAGACGGCGCGATCGCAAGTAGTTGCAGTAATTTTAATTGGCTTGCTGGGATTGGGCGGATTTACCAGTGCTGAATCTTATTTTATGGCACCAATTTATTCGGAATTGGTAGATAATTTGCGGCCCAACGGTGTATTTCGACAAACTTCTAACAGCAGTTGCGCGCCGGCGGCGCTGGCTACTGTATTGAGAAAGTGGGGCATGAATGCGACGGAATCGAGTGTAGCGCGTTTGGCTGGTACGAGTCGTTTGGGAACTTCGATGCCGCAGTTAATTGTAGCAGTGAGGGCGTTGGGCATCAATGCAATAGAATTGAGGCCGACTTGGGAGCAAATGCAGCAAATCAATCGCCTCGGAGTGCTGTCAATTTCAATTGCTACTGGGGCCATCAAACGACCTCACGCGGTGGCTTTGCTGGCGATAAATGACCGTATAGCGACTATTGGCGATCCGGCACTGGGGAGGATTTTTTATTTAGACAGGGCAACTTTAGCTCGGCTGTGGCTGAAGGAGTACGTGCCGGTGTTTCGATCGAGCGATATCTTGTTAAGCGAGCAGCAAGCTGTTGGTTATTTGAGTAAGTTGGGATATAATTCGGGAAATTTGAAAGCAGATATCGAGCGCTTTCAAAGCGATAAAAAATTGCAAGTTAGCGGTAAGTTAGATCGGATGACTGAGTTGATGTTGAGCGGCCCTTTTTTGGAGGGTGTGCCGAGATTGGATGGTAAGTAGCTATATTATAAGAATTAATGAACCGCAGAGGGCGCAGAGAGCGCAGAGAGAGATATAGAGAGAGTTTTTTTGTAAGATGAGAGCAGATTACAAGATGTCACGGAATGAAAACCCTTCTTGCACCCATATAATTGCT
Organism: Oscillatoriaceae cyanobacterium Prado104; assembly: GCA_025454405.1. Lineage (GTDB taxonomy): Bacteria > Cyanobacteriota > Cyanobacteriia > Cyanobacteriales > Microcoleaceae > Microcoleus. Next base: position 41,737 of record JALOON010000059.1, read on the forward strand.
AGAATAAATTGCAATCTCAACCAGACGATCGACACACCTTTCTCGATAGATTGAGTCATTTAACACTCGATCGGCATTACCGATTGTCACAACAGGTAATGATTCGGGTGTGTTTTCTTCGCGCATTACTTGTTCCAATGAATCTTCATCTTTCATACTTCGATTAGCTGTGAGTAAAATCATTTGATTTTCCTGAGCGAGTCTCCAAACAACTCGATCGCTGCTATCAGTTGATAATTCCATTTCTTCAAACATGACGAAGCGAATTTGAACAAAATCAAGCCAACCTTGGCTGACAATACTGCCAAGAAGAACTCGTGCGTGTCCCTTTATATTATTGTCAACTAGAAAAATCATGACTGAAGTTGGTGACGCGCCTTCGATGCTTGAAGCTTTTCCCAAGCAGCTTCCAATCCTGGCGGTGGTTGGAGAGTAGCAATTCGGGCAACGCGATCGCGATTTTGTTCTTCATAGTATAGACGAAGTTCCTCTGTTTCTTTGAGGACAAGTTGATATTCTGCTTCCACTTCAGCCCGATTTGTATCTATGTAAGAAAGGGCTGCATTAATTTGCTCTGCTGTTAAGTCAAACAGGGCGCGAATAAATTTAGGAGGATATTGAGCAGTTACATAGTCCATCACGTCGTAAAGAGTGATGCGCGTGCCTGCGATCGTCAGTCCGCGCTCTGTACGGATAATAGCAGAAGGTTCGTTACTTACTGAATTCATACAGCTTGCTTGTCGCCAATTTATTTCTATTATAGCTCAAAGGCTGGGTCAAATACATCTACTTCCATTTGTTGAAGAGTATCTTCAATACGCTGTTGGAGGTCAGCATTTCGCCTCACGAACTTTCGTAACGCCCGTTTAAATTTGGGGGTTAAAATGAGTAATCTCATGATTCTGGCTGTTGCAAAGACTGGCGTAAAGCTGTAATGACTTCCCCAGCAAATTGGGGTCGAAATTTGCCGGCCCGGAAATCCGCTAAGGTTTGCTGGGAATCTGCAGCTATTTCTGCACGGCGATTTTCGCGGTGACGATTTTGTAGAATTTTAATCAACATTTCCTGCTGTTCGTAGGTTAGATTCAAAGCAGTTTCTAGCACTTGGTCAAGAGTATTCAAGGAGTTAAGCGATCGCTGCTGGGTTGTATAAAACTATTATATAATATTTGGAGCTAGAGCAGACTGAAACACACTCTCCCTATCAGGATAAATACCTGAATTCCCAATAGCGATCGCGTTCCTCTGGTTTGGGATCTGGCTCCTCGAAAACATCAACTTTCTCAGGTAAAAGCCACTTCTTATAACAATCTTTTTCAATAATACAGGTTTGACCGGGCTGGATTGAAGACACTGGCAACCACACGCCACCATTGAGTCTGCCATTCTTTGCCCTTACACCAATAGAGAGGAAGGGAAGCACCATATTTGAACCATTATGAACTTCAAACATCAAGTTGCCGTTGTCAGCTATACCGATAACCTGCCAACGGAATTTTCGTCGGGACTCAACGATAGCTTGCTCTTGCTCTGTGAATGGAGGCGGACCCTTCTCAATGGCTGCCCACTGTTTCTTCGTGAACAATTTCCTTGCTGCCAAGCATCTCGCTTTCAACCATTCCTCGAAACAGCTTGCAGTTTGTTGCAATCCCAGCTCGTGTTGCCACTCAAACACAGGAGACTCTTCCCCTGGAACAAACAGTGATTCTCTGAAATAGGCCAATGCCATGTCAGTACGACCAAAATGTAGCAAAATGCAACCATCATCCGATTGAGCATCAGTAGGAACATTAAATACCTGTACTAGATAGATACTTCCCTGACGATAGAGCTGGGCACCACCAAACTGTATAACGAACTCTTTGTATGATGGTGGCACGGGAAGATCTGACTGCTCGACTAACTCTCGTTGTTCATCTGATAGTGGACCGTCCACAACATGGAATTTGGGGGTTTTGATTCTCTCCATTTCATCCCTAAGCCATTCAAACATACAAAACTTCTCCGTTCTCAATAGATTGATTCATTTAACAATCGCTTGCCTGCCGATCTGACAGGCAGGATAAAAGGCGATCGAAACAAGCTTGTTCGGATTGTCCGGCAGTATTAATAACAATTCTATCCCCAATCCAAGGTTGAAATTCGCGATTTTCTACATCTTGCCAGCTTGGAAGTATTAATCCTGGAATGCTCGAAACACGAGTTTTAATCCGATGGCGGTGTTCGGTTCGATCGGCACAAACTATCTCAATATTAACATATTTTGCATTAGATTGCAATGCTACATTTTCCCACGCACTTCTCGTTAATTCAAGGGGATTGCACGAATCGGCAACAACACTAATTCCCAATCGCAGGTTGTCAGCGGCAATCCGATATGCAAGATTGTAACCTTCACCTTGCAGGTCGATCGCGCATAAATCCCTCATCCCTTGCTCGATAGTATCTACCCGTAAATAAGCAGCAGAAATCTGCCTCGCAAGTGTTTGCGAAAGTGTCGTTTTTCCAGTTCCCGGCAATCCAGAAAATATATAAAGATTTGGCATATTTCGGTACTTAAAATAAACTAAAAAATAAATATTTGACACAGTATCTAGAGGCAAGAAACATCCAAAATCCGACTTAGCTAACACCTCGATCTTCTTCCTCTTCTCTTCGCGCCCTTTGCGTCTTCGCGGTTTAATAATCTATGGTGCGCGGTACGCACCTTACGTAAGGTGCGTACCGCGCACCCCATGATTAAGAAATATCGATAAAACTCTCTATTGAATCGATCGACCTCACAACCTTCATTCCCGCCGCTGCAAATCTTTGAAAAGCTGCATCCGCTTGTTCGGTAAAGTCCACAACACCGGGAACCACTACAGGCGACGTGCAATCTTCCAGCAAATAAACTTTTTTAGCTAACTGCCGGTCGCGCGCTAAAATCTCTGTTAGCAAATCATCGATCGTCCAAGCTACGCAGTGGCTTTTTGCTTGTCCGGCAATAATTATTGCATCGAATTCCAGCAATTTGTTAATAAAATTTACATTTTTTTGCGCGATCGCGCTTCCATCGACTCCCTCTAAAACTTCCGGCCGCAAAACCGAATAGTTTTCAGTTAAGGGATTGTTGCCCTTAATTTCAAAAAGTGCTTGACTGTTGCGGGCGATGCTGTGAAAAAATATTGCTTCTTCCACAGCAAAAACAAGGGCGTGTCCGATTCCTCCCAACATTGAGTGATAGGGCCAAATTGTCAAAGGATATTTGCCATCGTCGCTGAGTTTCTTGACATAGTGGAAACAGTGTTTTTCCAGCGCTGCATAATTTCCCCCAGCGATGCTGTCGGCAACGGCTGGGTTAACTTTCCAAATACCTTTTTCCACATCTTCTAGAGTAATTAATGTAGCTGCTGGTAGCGGATGTTCGCCTGCTGCATTTATCCAAAAAATAGGATGAAAAATTTGCATGGCGGTGTGCGTGTCCATTGTCGGCGCAATGGTAGTAATTGAGCTTAAATTGCGGTAGATGAATTCGCACAAGCGCACATTATCCTCGATCGCGCCCGTTCCCGATCGACCGCCGACAAATAGTTCAAATTCTGGCAAACAAAAGGTGTTTTGGGCGTCAATTATTAGCAAACAAATCCGGTTGTTGTCCGCAGCAGCCGACTTAATGTTGTGTTTTGCAGCCCAGTCTTTAGCTTCCGCCGCCCGTTGTTGGTAGGGGACTCGCCAGACTTCGCTAACTTTTTTAGCATCAAAATATTTAGGAATTGGAAGTTGCATGTTTGCGAGAGCGATTAATTTTACAGTGAATTATTGCAATAACTGAAGTACCAGTAAAAAACAGTCAATCTTTCCCTCTCCCCCCTCTTTCTCTGCGCCCTCTGCGCCCTCTGCGGTAAAAAAAATCAAAAATCTCAGAAGATCGGAGTATAATCATCAATAAAATCAAGACTATCCCAGAGAGATGTTCAAACGCAGATTTTGGCTGTTGTCGATCGCCCTGACAATCGCTCTCTTAATTCTAGCAACTAGATCTGCTGGCGTCCAAGATGTTTTAAGAACAGTTTTAATGCGGATCGAGGCTTTAGGAGTTTGGGGACCGATCGCTTTTATCTTTACTTACAACATCGCTACCGTGCTGTTCGTACCGGGTTCGGTGCTGACACTGGGTGGCGGCGCGATTTTTGGCTTGTGGTGGGGTACGGTTTACGTGTTTGGGGCTTCGACTTTAGGTGCTACAATTGCTTTTTTAATCGGGCGTTATTTGTGCCGCGATCGCGTGGTAAAATATATGGAAACTCACCCGAAATTTAAAGCGCTCGATCGAGCCGTCCATCAAGAAGGATTAAAAATAGTTTTTTTGACCCGCCTCTGTCCTTTGTTTCCGTTCAATTTATTGAATTATGCTTTGGGAGTTACTCGGGTTTCTTTGAAAGATTATGTCTTGGGTTCCAGCGGCATGATTCCGGGAACGGTAATGTACGTTTACTCCGGTTCTTTGATGGGAAGTATTGCACCGATTTGCGCGGTAAATATGCCAGAAAGCTTGGAAACGCAAATAGTAAATTGGTCTCTCAATATTATCAGTTTGCTTGCTACTTGCGCGGTCACAGTCTCGATTTCTCGAATTGCCAAAAAAGCTTTGGAGGAAAGCATTTAATTAGATAAGAAATCTTGCGCCAATGTCAATTAGGGATTTTTCATGGGGTGGGGGCGGGTTTAATTTTGTTGTTGGTACTCATTAAAGATGGTTGGCGAACCCGCCCCTACAGCCTATTGAAAATGCTGCAATATCTCAGCTAGATAGAACCGAACATCGATCAACATAAATAATATCATGAATAGAGTTTAAAACTACTAGTACGAAAGGTTTGATTCCTGTAATATGTAATTATCAACTCTCAACTATTAACTATCAACTATCATAGGAGAATTAGTAAATGTCACATTCACCAGTCGATCGCATAACTGTCCCCCCAATGGACGAAAACAATCAAAAATTAGTCTCCTATTTACATCCACCAGATTGGGTAAATCCGCAGCCTGCTAGCAGTTACAATCTAGTAGTAATTGGCGCGGGACCTGCGGGATTAATTGTCGCTGCGGGGGCGGCTGGTTTGGGTGCAAAAGTTGCTTTAATTGAAAAACATTTAATGGGCGGTGACTGTTTGAATGTCGGTTGCGTGCCTTCAAAAGCTTTAATTCGATCTGCCCGCACTGTTGGCGATATTTGGAATGCGGGTAAATTTGGCGTCAATGTTTCTAGCAATCCAGAAGTTGATTTTGCAGCAGTTATGGAACGGCTGCGCCGGATTAGGGCAGACATCAGCGATGTTGATTCCGTTCAACGCTATCAAAATCAATTAGGAGTCGATGTTTTCTTAGGTTCCGGTCGATTTACTAGCAACAATACTGTAGAAGTTGCAGGTCAAACTTTGCGCTTTAAAAAAGCAGTAATTGCCACGGGTGCTAGGTCGTTGCAGCCGCAAATTTCCGGCTTGCAGTTAGCGGGATATCTGACTAATGAAACCGTATTTAACCTCACGGAAAAACCTCAGCGTCTGGCAGTAATTGGTGCTGGTCCGATCGGCTGCGAATTGGCTCAAGCATTCCGGCGACTGGGTTCGGAAGTTATTTTGCTGCACAAAAATGCTCATATTTTGGACAAGGAAGATGTTAGTGCTGCAGAAACAGTTCAAAAAGTTTTTGTTAGAGAAGGTATTCAATTAATCCTTGAGTGTCAAATCGCTCGCGTGGAAAAAAACGAGGCAAACAAGGTAATTTACTATCGATCGCGCGGTCAAGAAGCATCGATAACAGTAGATGAAATTATCGCAGGTGCGGGTCGATCGCCGAATGTAGAAGGGCTAAATCTAGAAGCTGTCGGCGTGGAATACGATACAAAAAAAGGCGTCTTTGTCAATGATAATTTGCAAACTACAAATCCCAATATTTATGCGGCTGGCGATATTTGCATGAGCCACAAATTTACCCACGCTGCTGATTTTGCTGCGAGGATAGTCATCCAAAACACTCTGTTTTTCGGGCGCAAAAAACTCGGCGATTTGACAATACCTTGGTGTACCTATACTGACCCGGAAATTGCGCGGGTGGGAATGGGCGATCGAGAATTGCAAGCAAAAGCGATCGACTTTGATACATTTTTAATTCCTTTCGATAAAGTCGATCGGGCAATTATTGACGGCCAAGATGAAGGGTTTGTGAAAATTCACGTCAAAAAAGGGAGCGACAAAATATTAGGTGCAACAATTGTAGCGCGACACGCCGGAGACATGATAAGCGAGATTGCTTTGGCAATGACGAATAATATTGGATTGGGAAAAATTGCTAGTACAATTCACCCGTATCCGACACAAGCTGAGGCAATTCGGAAGGCTGGAGATGCTTACAATCGCACTCGCTTGACTCCATTCGTGAAGAATTTATTTAACAAATGGCTGGCTTGGACGCGGTAGTTTGAACTATTTTGCCAGGAATTGTAGGGTTCAAGGTAAAAATCGCACGGAGATAGCACATTCGATTTCTACCTTGAAAGGGTTCACTAACCATCTCCGGGAAAAATGAATAATATAAAAAAACCTCCCCCACCACACGAAAAATACAAAATACCGCCAGTATTTTCACATCAACCTTGTTTGAGGTGCGAACGTCCTACCGCAGACAATTTAAGTTAAACCATGCCTCAATTGTACAATATTTTTTTAACATATCACAACTACATTTTTTAGTCAAGCTCTCAAACGCACAAAACTCGTCAGTTAATTGAGAATTATTAGCATTTATTTTTCGATCGCAGTCAAGATCGGCCTCGATCGATAAGTTTTGCGAATAAACGTAAAGAATCATAAAGCGACTGCTGTTTGTTGGAAAGAGAAACCCTTACAACTCTGCCGACATCCGCACCTTATTCCCGATCAACCTCAAAAAATCCGCTCCAAAATGCTGGATTTCCAAAAAACTAGCATAAGCAGCAGAAGGCTTGTAAACTCGAAAAGTGCGCATAATTCCTAAAGTTGCCGCACTTTCCAGCGGGCCGACAAAGCTAGTATCCCTGTCCAAAAAATAAGGCTGATTTGACCAGTGCGCCATCTGTTCCTTATTCAAAAAATAGCAGCCAGAATGAGGATTCAAACTCCGTTCAAACGCGATCGGCTGTTCCATAATTTTGCCGAATAACTGCCTGTTTTCCTCCACCATTTGAAATTTTGCAGTAGCATTTTGTACTAAATCACCGTCAATATATGCTTTAAACACAGGTCCTTGAGGCGATACTTCGTAGCGATTGGGTTGCAGTAAATTGCCGTTTCCACCGTGTTGCGTAAACCAACTTAACTTGCGAAAAAACCACGGATCGTGCAGGATCAAATCATCTTCTAGATAACAAAAATAATCGTATTTTTCAAGACAAGCGCGCAAAACAGCCTGACACTCAAACCCCAACAACAGGGGTTCGACTTTTGTCGCGTGGTGCAAAAAAGATTTGGGGCGCAGCGGCAGTTGGGGCAACAAATGATAGCCTTGAGTGGTGCAAACAACAATATCAATTTCGCAATTTTGCTCTTGATTTGCCGGGATAGTTGCGCATTCACCGATGTGAATCATGCACTGCGATTTGCCGTACAAAGCTTGCAGGGCCGTCACGCAAGCTGTTAAAGCATTAATTCGCGGCTGCGGATCTTTGCGTTGGGAAGCGTGTTTCCCGCCGCCGTTAGGATTGAAAAAGTGAGCAATGGTAAATAGAATTCGCATCTTTTAAGATGGGGAGAGTGGGAGAGGGGGGGAGGGGGAGAGGGGAGGAGAGGGAGATGTGGGATATATTAACAATAAGTATTTATATAAAATTTATGCAGGAAAAGACGGGTAATGGACGAATTCAAAGTCATCGAGATTTGCAAGTATACCAAGCAGCATTTGGTGCGGCAATGCGGATTTTTGAGTTAAGCAAAAGGTTTCCTGTGGAAGAAAGATTTTCTTTAACTGACCAGATACGTCGTTCGTCGCGCTCCGTATGTGCTAATTTAGCTGAGGCTTGGCGAAAACGCCGTTATGAAGCAGCTTTTGTCGCTAAGTTGAGTGACTCTGAAGCCGAAGCGGCTGAAACTCAGACATGGCTTGATTTTGCCATGAGGTGCAATTATTTAGACATTGAGTCTGGTAAAGAACTCCATCTAGCTTACAACCAAATTCTGGGTATGTTGGTGAACATGATAAAAAAGCCCTCAGACTGGACAATCCCAACCCATACAAAAAAGTAAAGTCTCCCCTTCTCCCCCTCTCCCTCTCTCTCCCTCCCCCAGTTTCCCCCTCTCCCTCTCTCCCCCTCTCCCCCTCCCTATTCATTCAATCGTCAAATAACTCTGGCAATCGATCGCGCAACTCTGCATTCAAGCGCGGCAACTCGTCCCGCATTTGCAAGTACCAATTGCGCCGCTGTTTGTAGTGCCCGCACAACAAGCGGTTGTCTCGCACCCATTCATAAGCGTTCGCTGCTATTTGCCGGCGCGTTGGAGTGTCGGAAATCAGTAAATTTAATTTGGTTTCAAACTCTTTGACCGATCGATAAATTAACCCCGTGTGACCTTCCATAATCGATTGTTCGTACACTGTCGGACTTGCCAGCACCGCTACTCCCCGCCCCGCACATTCAATAAATTTCAAATCCGATTTCATTTCGTTAACTGGGTTGGGAATTAAGGGCAGCAAAGCGATATCGCAACCGTACATGATTTCTTGATATCGTTCGTAATTGCAAAACGGCTCGAACTCTTTGCGCTCGGTTTCCAAGTATTGAAAAAACAGTCGATCGTGAATTACTTTCACTCGAACTCTGTGTTTGTGCGCTGCGATAACTCGATTGAGGGCAGGCATAATCGGCTGCCAATCTTTTTCTCGATTTAATGCACCAAAAAATATCGTTACTGTATTATCGTCTGAGTAAGTTCGCGGTGGAGGCAGGTAAGCCAATTGATTGGCAAATACCGCTACATTTGGGTTGTAATGGCGCAAAAGTTTTGCCAGCGATTCTGTGGAAGTTTGGACGCAGTGACAGCCCCGATAACTGAGATAATTATTGTCCGCATATTCGTGGCGGCGCACGGGATTGTCATCAATTTCTGCAACTATTAAGTAATCTTGTTGCAGCAGTTCCTTGAGCCGGGGAATGTAGGCAGGATATTGCATGATAGTGCGCTGCCAAATAAACACTTTTTCTTCTCCCGGTAGCGGGGGAATTAATTCGGCAGATTTCACCGCCGATACAGCCCGCACTCCGGGAATTGTCGCGCTAAATTTGTCCGGTTCCAAAACCCGCACTCGATCGCACCCCGTTGGAGCCATAATAATTGTTTGAATCAGCAACCTGCGCGGCGGTTCCGGCGATTTAGCAGCGCGGACTATATAATACTCGGCACCCGTTTCTGTTGCAAAATTGCTTGGTTCTAATTCTAAAGCTTTGACCAAGGGATGTAGCAACTGCTGGAAGCGGGTAAAATGCTCTGTTTTGTGTCCCTTTCCCTGTAATTCGTAAACCTGCAATTGAGCGCAAGCAAATAACAACTTAATGCTTTCTAAGGTAAACCAGTGCTGCAACTTTTCTTCGGGATTTTCCCACTGTCCCCGCACCAAATTGACGATGCGCCGCCAGTGTTGGACGTTGGGAATTCTTGCCAGAATTTGCCCTCGGGGATTCAGCAATTCGCTGTATTTTTCGATCGCCCGCCACGGATTTTTTAGATAGGGAATCAAGTCGCCGAAAACCACACAATCCACTGTTTGCGGGGCGATATCCAAACTGGTAATTTCTGTTTCCTCAACATCGGCTAGCGTTACCCAGTTTAGTTGCTCTACTGCGATTTTTGCTTTTTCCCGAGATCGTTCGATGCCGATATACTGACAGTTGGGATTTATCTGCTTGTAGCTTGCGCCTGTAGCGCCCGTACCGCAGCCAATTTCGAGAATGACTTTAGCATCCGGCGGCAGCAATTTTAAGATATCGTGGTTGACGCGATCGCTCACTTTTTACAAACTTCCCGATGAGTTTTTTATGAATTACAACTAAGCACTACATTAACGACTGATAGTATACAACGGCTAGCGCTCTAATTGTCAAGCACTAGATTTTCTGTGATACCATTATTTCTCCGATCTGTCAGTTGTCACCCTTGCAAGGTCTTCCCCACCCCTCACTCAATTACTACTTACCTATTATACCCATAAACTTAAATTGACACTCTGTGCTTCGGCAAGTACGATGGATTGGATTGAGTGGTGATTTTTGATTTTTGATTGGAGATTGGGGATTGGGGATTGGGGATTGGGGATTGGGATTGGGCATCGGGAATCGGGCATTGCGCATCGGGAATTGGAAAGTATTTTGCTTCTTCCCTTTTCCTTATTCATTCGCTTCAACTATCAACGATCGACTCTCAACAATCGACTCTCAACTCTCAATCGACGATCGACGATCGATTGTCAACGATCGACTCTCAACGATCGACGATCGACTGTCAACGATCGACTGTCAACGATCGACGATCGACTCTCAACGATCGACTCTCAACTCTTCCTTCTTCCTTCTTCTGCTTATCAAACTTGTCATCAGGAAAAACTATGAATCGCAATTTAGGAATTAACATTGCCGGCTACGTCAGCGGCGAATTTGGAATCGGTGAAGGAGTCAGGGCCAACATCAGATCCGTAGAAGCTGCGGGGATTCCCTTCGCAATTAACAATTTTACTCGCAGTCCCCACCGCCATGAAGATACCAGCTATGACAATTTTCACCGCAAAGACAATCCTTATCCGGTAAACTTAATTCAAGTCAATGCCGATCAAGTAAAACCCTTTTTAAAATATGCAGGTGCCAACTACTTGCAAAATCGCTACAATATCGGATTTTGGGCCTGGGAACTCCCCCAATTTCCGCCGAAATGGCAGCCAGCATTCGATTGCTTTCACGAAATTTGGACTTACAGCAACTTCTGTGCCGAAGCAATTGCCCTGGCATCGCCAATTCCCGCAATCAAAATCATGCCCAGCATTTCTTTGCCCGCACCTTCTCTCCGCAGAGAAGCACTCGAATTGCCTGAAAATAAATTTATTTTCCTGTTTGTCTTCGACTTTTGCAGTCGCATCGAACGGAAAAATCCTTTAGCTGTTATTGAGGCATTCAAACAAGCCTTTGGCGGGGAAGATCGCGCTGTGTTGGTTCTCAAATCTTCTAATGCCGACAAATTTCCCGAACACGAGCGATTATTAGAATCTGCTATGGTCGGCTGCGATAATATTAAACATATAAACGGATATCTGTCAAGGGAAAAACTTAACGCTCTCATCTACAATTGCGACTGTTATATATCCCTGCACCGCTGCGAAGGATTCGGTTTGACAATGGCAGAAGCCATGTTTTACGGCAAGCCTGTAATTGCCACTGCCTATTCATCAAATACAGAATTTATGAATGTCGGCAACAGCTTTTTAGTCAAGTACAAACTTACCGAAATTCCGGCAAATTGCGGTCCGTACAAACAAGGTAACATTTGGGCAGATCCCGATCCGGAACACGCTGCCGATTTGATGCGCTATGTTTTTGACAACCGCGATCGATCCCAGCAAATAGGAGCGATCGCGGCCAAAGACATTCAGACTTTGCTCAACCCGCAAGTTGCCGGCTGCAAAATCCGCCAACGCCTGGAATATGTTGCTAAAATTACAGACAACTTTCAAAACATCATTCAGCCGGGAAGTACCAAAGTCCAATCTACCAAAATCAGTAAATCGCTGCTGTCAATCCCGGAAAAAAAACAGCAACCTTTAGTCAGTATTTGCATTCCAACATACAACGGCGAAGCCTTCATCGCCGAAGCAATTCAAAGCGCGATCGACCAAACATATCCCAACATAGAAATTATTGTATCTGACGACGGTTCCGCAGATCGAACAGTGGCGATCGCCCAATCTTTCCTATCACAAACCACCATCGATTTCCGCACCGTACTCCACCGCAACTACGGCTTGTCACAAAACTGGAACTTCTGCATTTCCCAAGCCAAAGGTGAATACATCAAATTTCTGTTTCAAGATGACTTTCTGGCACCAGACTGCATCGAAAAAATGGTGCAACTCGCCCGACAAGACCCAGAAATCGGCATGGTTTTCTCCCCCCGAGGCATCGCCATTGCGGAAACCGAATCTCATCCCATTTTGCGCAAAGCTTCTCAGGCAATCAAAGATTTGTACAAAGGTTGGTCGAATTTAAAACAAATCCAACACGGACAAGATTTGCTGGCAGATGCCAAGTGCTTGAACAACCCGATCAACAAAATTGGCGAACCGACTACAGTCTTAATTGCTGCCCGCGTTTTCCAAGAAATAGGCTTGTTTGACTCCGAGTTATCCCAGTACGTAGACTTAGATATGTGGTGGCGAATTCTGGGAAATTATAAAATAGGATTTGTCAGCGAACAACTGTCAGCCCTGCGGATTCATCCCGAACAGCAAACCTGGAAAAACTTCGCCGTTAAGGAAAACCACAAAGATATTGTCAGATTTTACAAAAAAATTCTCAACAATCCTGAATACAATTTTCTCAGCCAAGAATTCAAACAGCAAATCCGGCAAAAATTAGTTTTAAAATTCAAACACATTTTACCAGAATGCTCGGACATTGTGGAACTCTACAAACAATCGCCATCAGATGGCGCTATTCTTGCCAGCCTGCGTCAAGCCCGCCGCCAGCTAGCAGAAACTTGGCTGAATTTGCCAGCCGATAAATTAGAAAATGCTTACTCTACATCCCCCGGCGAAAACCACCAAATATTGCTGGATAGCGGTATCAAAAATGAAACTTTAACTGAGGAAGAAACAACCTTTGTCGGAGAGTTAGCCTCCAAACTGGCTGCGGGTGGCGAAATTGCCAACAACATTCAACCCCTGCTGGCAGCAATGCTGTACGCCGATGCTTATCAGTTGCCTTTAGAGTATAAAAATGCTGCGATTCCGCAATGGCTGTTTGATGGCTTTCTCAAATTCCTGTTTCAGCCTCCTACTTGCTTTCAACAAATCGGAGAAGTCGCAAAATACTCTGAATATTTGCAGCAGTTAATAGATTACGTCGCTACTAATATCGCGCAATTTCCCGATTCGCAAGTTTGGCAGTATTTGGCTGAATTTATTGCCAAAAATGCGAATTTTCAATCTTTGTACCTCAGCGAAGCAAACCTGCTGCAAGTATTGACCCAGAAAGCAGACATTATCGAGTTTTATTTAAAAAATACTGGCAGTCCGATCGATTGGACTTTTGACAGCATAACGGTCGATCGCCCGAAAATTAATTTAGGCATTTTGCTGGACGAAATTGCTGACTCGCCCGAGACTTTTGCAGCACTTCCCATCTTTGAACATTTAGATCGAGACAAGTTTGAGATTGCAGTTTTGGCTGGTAAAATACTAGAGGAGCGACTTAAAAAATACTGTGCCTGTCGCGCCGATCGTTTAATAGAATTACCGCCCGATTTGGCAGGGCGAGTTCGAGATATTAGATCGCGCGATTTAGACATCCTGTTAATTTGCAGCAATCCTGCCTTGCCGCCCCTCGACTTGCTAGCAGCTCACAGATTAGCGCGAGTCCAAATCGCGATCGCTCCGTCAATTCCCGCCACTACGGGTATCCGCAATATCGATTATTTCATCGCCGGCAATCTGGCATTGCCCGCCAATGCAGCAGCCAACTATCGGGAAAAACTCATTGCCTTAGAAGGTTCGGGAATTTGTTACAGCTATCCGACAGAGTTAGGACATTCCACCGTCGATCCGACGCGCCAAAGTTGGGGGGCAACCGATCGATCGGTAGTCTTCATGTCCGGCGCGAGAGCATTTCAAATTATCCCTGAATTGCAAGAAACTTGGGCAAAAATAATTGCCACCGTACCGAATTCAATTTTAGTTTTATATCCCTTTCGTTCCCGCCAAGAAGACTACCCCGTACAGCCATTTTTCAACCAAATTCGATCGGCATTCGCGAAATCCGGTATTGACAAAAATCGGGCAGTTATGATAAGAGCGCTGCCGTCTCGCGCTGATTGCATAAAATGTTTGAAATTAGCTGATATATATTTAGATTCTTATCCATACAGCAGCGGATGCTCCATAGCAGAACCGCTGTTGCTAGGATTGCCAACAGTGGCAAGAGCGGGGCAAACAGAGCGATCGCGCTTCGCAGCAGCAATCCTCCAAGAACTGCAACTTCCGGAACTGGTAGCAAACAGCGAGAACTCTTATGTAGAAATCGGTGCAGCATTGGGAACCAACCCAGAAATGCGCCAAATCTACCGCGATCGCATCCAGCAACAAATGACCGCCAACCCAAGATTCCTCGACAGTCGCGCTTGCTCCGATCGAATAGGCAAACTATTTGCAAGGAACCCCTAGGGGATCGCAGCGTCAGGAAATACAAAGCAACAGTGTGAGCCCACCGAGCTTCTGCTATTATCTGGAAATCTAGGTGTTAGAGTTGTCGCTCTTTTCCTGCTACAGCTAAATTTAAAGGGGAAGCGCTCGTTAGTCGGAGAAAACATAATGACAGGACTTTTTCAAATAGGCGATAAATTACTTCAAGCTCAGGATATGCCGGCGCTGCTGAAGCGCTACCAATTGATGCCGCAATTCTTGCGGGGTGTCATCTTAGACCAAGCGATCGCACCTTTTCCTTGTACCGAAGAAGAGCGCAAAGCCGCCGCCGAGAACTTTCTGGCACAGTACCAAATGACAGCCCCCGGCGCTAAAGAAAATTGGCTGCGCAGCCAGAATATGAGCGAAGAAGAATTTCTAGACATGGTTGCCAGGCCGCTCTCGATCGAAAAATTCAAGCAGCACACCTGGATCTCTAAAGTAGATAACTATTTTTTAACCCGCAAAGCCAGCCTCGATCACGTAGTTTACTCGCTGCTGCGCACTAAAAATCCCGCACTAGCAAACGAACTTTACTTTCGCATCCTCGAAGGCGAACAAAGCTTTGCCGAAGTAGCCCGCAACTTCTCAGAAGGGCCCGAAGCCAAATCCGACGGCTTGTTGGGGCCAGTACCCCTCAGCCAGCCCCACCCCGCCATCGGTAAACTTTTGTCAGTCAGCCAGCCAAATCAACTCTGGGCTCCCCGCCCTCTGGCAGAATGGACGGTAATTATCCGACTTGAAAAGTTCATGCCCGCCCAACTCGACGACTCGATGCGGCGGCGCTTGATCGACGAACTGTTTGACAACTGGCTCAACGAACAAATCTCGAAAATCGGTCCGCTACAGCCCTTCTCTTCTGTATCATCAATCTCATGACTTCTTCCGCTGTCTCGCTATCGCAGATTCAAGACTTCCTAGCTCAAACACCCCCTTTTGACCGACTTTCAGAAGCGGCGCTGGCTTCCTTGGCAGCGCAGTGCCAGCTTCTCGGCTACCGCACCGGTCAACCCCTGTTCGAGCGGGAAAAACTGCCAACTCAAATCGCAGTCATCTATGAAGGACAGGCCCGGCTGTTGGGCTTCGACCAAAGATCCAACCGCCATGTCAGTTTGCGTTTGGTGCAGCCGAAGGAAATTCTCGGCTGGGCGGGCTTGCTGCGGGGAATTCCCTGCGAAACTGCGATCGCCTCTACAGATGTCATCGCGATCGTCCTGTCGGCGGAAGATTTTCTCACCGCGTTAGATAAACAACCGGTCTTGGGCGAAGCTTTTCGCGATCGCTGTTCCCTAAGTGAAGTATTTGAACTGTTGAGCCTTGAATTGCAGCGCCAAGCCGACGGCACCACCAACCTCAAATCCATTACCCAGCAAGCATGGGAAGATGCCACAGTCGTCAACCTGCCCAACGGTAACAAAAAAACTCAAGACCTCGCCAAAGAATTAGCGGGCGATCGAATTTGGCTCGTCAGCAGCGGCGTCGTCGGTGACTTCCCCACCGGCAGCCGTTTGGATCTGGAAAACGCAGCAAAATCCTTAAAAGTAGAAGGACCAAGAGGCGCGCGCTTGGTAGGCTTCCCGGAAGTGCCAGCAACAGCAGAAACCGACGACGGTCAAACAATCAAGCAACCGATTGTCATCGAGCCGTCATCGGAAGGTAACACAGGGCAGGGTGGATTAGCAGTAAAACCTGCGCCCGAGCGCCCCCCAGATCCGACAACTGCCCAACCAAAGGATACCAGATACCCGATTTTCCGGGCTAAAGGACCAATAGACGCCCCCCTAGCTTGCTTCCAAATGCTGAGCAAGTATTTCGGCGTCAAATTTCGCAAGGAAATCATCCGCAAAGTCTTAGAAAATCAGTTAAAAACCGCCGGTTCGATTACCATGCAAGCCTGCGGCGCGATCGCCCAAAGCATGGGCTTGACGCCCCAATTGGCTCAAGTACCGGTCGATGCCATCAACCGGATCAAACCCCCGGTAATGATTAAATGGAAAGATAGCTTTGCCATTCTCTACAACATCACCGAGCAAGAATTAACCCTCGCCAGCCCCGAAGAAGGACTGAAGCGGCTGCGAGTCCCTCAGTTTAAAGAATTCTGGGGCGATGTCGGCGAAGTCCTGCTGTTGCAAGCCCCGCAAGTCGAACAAAAAGACCAGTTCAGTTTCTGGTGGTTCGTGCCGGCGCTGATGGAACACAAGACAGTGTTTGTCGAAGTCTTGCTGTCTTCGTTTTTCGTGCAGTTGTTCGGTCTGGCAAACCCTTTAATCAGCCAAGTAATTATCGATAAAGTATTGGGCCAGCGCAGCATCGACACCTTGGATATTTTGGGTGCGTTTCTGTTAGGTGTAGCTTTGTTTGAAGGTCTGCTAAATGGTTTGCGTACCTTCTTATTTGTCGATACTTCCAACCGCATTGATGTCAAGTTGAGCGCGGAAATTATCGACCACTTGCTCCGCTTGCCTCAAGGTTACTTTGACAACCGGCGCGTCGGAGATTTGGTTTACAAATTCAGCATGATGGGCCAGATTCGGGAATTCATGACGGGTACGGCCCTGACAGTAGTTCTCGACGCGATATTTTCGGTGGTGTATGTCGCCGTGATGATTTCTTACAGCATCCAGCTAACTTTCGTATCGCTGGCTGTAGTACCGATTTTGGCTCTGATGATCGTGCTCATCAACCCCCTAGTGCTGCGCCTGATCAAACAAAGAAACAACCGTTTTGCTGACACTCAATCTTATTTAGTGGAAGTAGTTACCGGGATTCAAACTGTTAAAGCTCAAAACATCGAATTGAAATCCCGTTGGGAATGGTCGGGACGCTACGCTAAATTCATTACGGCAAGTTTTAAAACAATTCTAACCGGGACTACAGCTGGCACGATCAGTACCTTTTTGAACCAGGTAGGCAACCTCGCTCAGTTGTGGGTGGGAGCTTATTTGGTACTGGATAACAAGATGACTTTGGGTCAGTTGATTGCGTTCCGCATTATCTCCGGAAACGTGACGGGTTCGCTGCTGCGATTCGTGAGCGTGTGGCAGAGTTTCCAAGAGGTTTCCATGTCGATCGATATGCTGAAAGATATCATCGATACGCCCACGGAAACCAGCGATGAAGACCGCAATAACATCCCGATGCCGGCAATTCAAGGCTCTGTGAGTTACGAAGAAGTTTCCTTCCGATTTTTGGAAAGCGGTCCGCTGCAACTAGCTAACGTGAATTTGGAATTTCCCGCCGGCAGTTTTGTCGGAATTGTGGGAGGAAGCGGTTCCGGTAAAAGTACGGCGATGAAGTTGTTGCAGCGCCTTTATCCGCCGCTGTCGGGACGAATTTTTATTGATGGATACGATATTTCTAAGGTGGAATTGTATTCGCTGCGCAGCCAACTCGGGGTAGTGCTGCAAGATACTTTGCTGTTCAACACTACAGTCCAAGAAAACATCGCACTCAGCAATCCTGATGCGAGCAGCGATGAAATTGTCCGGGCAGCAAAATTAGCAGTAGCTCACGATTTTATTATGGGCTTGCCCGCAGGCTACAATACAGTAGTAGGAGAACGGGGAGCATCGCTTTCCGGGGGTCAAAGACAGCGTTTGGCGATCGCCCGCACGATTTTGCAAAATCCCAAATTGCTGATTTTAGACGAAGCTACCAGCGCGCTCGACTATCATTCCGAGCGTCAAGTTTGCAACAACTTAGCCGAAGCTTTTAAGGGTCGCACCGTATTTTTCATCACCCACCGCCTGACAACAGTGCAAAATGCTGATGCGATTATTATGATGGATCAGGGCTCTGTAGTCGAGCAGGGAACTCATAAAGAATTGATGGCTCTTAAAGGACGTTACTATTGTCTTTTCCAACAGCAAGAAGCTCAACAATAAGTAATGGGAATGGGGAATGGGGAATGGGGAAGGAGTTTTGAGTTTTGAGTTTTAAATTTTGAGTTAAAGACAGTTTAAAAGTCAAAACATACTTGCCCCAATCCGCTACTCAAAACTTAGAACTCCCGAAAACTGTCAACTCTCAACTGTCAACTCTCAACTGTCAACTCTTAATTACCAACTACCAATTAGTTATGAAATCGGTCACTCTTTCCGAACAACCAGTCATTCTAGAAAAACCAGCGATTTGGTCGCGGATGTTTTTGTGGATGATTATGCTGATGACTTCTTCCGCCATAATTTGGGCTTATTTTGCTAGAGTCGAGCAAGCTGTCCCTGCTGTCGGCCAGTTGGAACTAAAAGATGGCGCTAGAGACATCCAAGCACCTGCTACGGGTGCTGTAGTGAGAGTTCACGTTGAAAATGGCGATCGGGTAGAAAAAAATCAGCCCCTGCTCACTTTTAACCCCGTTGCATCCACTGCCGATTTAACCTCTATTAGGAAAACTAAAGAGGCTTTGGAAAAGGAAAATAAATTTTACGAAGATGTGGTTAACGGAAGAATCCAAGGTCCGATTCCTCCCCAATTAGAAGCAACGATTAGAGACAGGCAGAGCCTGATCGCACAAAATCAAGTGCTGCAAGCTTTGATTGACGAACTGTATCTCGGTCGGGGAGGGGGCGGCTCTTTCGATCCAGCACAGCAAGGACTTTATGTCAACTACAAATCAGAATTTGAGTCTCGCGTAGCAGCAGCCCAAGGTCAAGTTCAAGAATTAGAAAAACAACTAAAACAAGCTGAGGATGCCGAGCAAGCACAGCGCGATCAAATTGTCGTCGCCCAGCAACAATTGGGTTTTGCTGATAACAAATTAAATTACGCTCGGCAGCAGTTAGCTTCTTCGGAACAGCAAGTAAAATCCGCTCTGGCTCAGAAACAATTAGCAGAAGAACAGTTAGCTAAATCCCAACAAGTATTGAAATCAAATCAAGGCATTTTGAGCAGACTAGGACCTCTGGTGGAGCAAGGGGCGATCGCAGAATTGCAAAGAGAACGTCAAGAACAAGATGTTTTTCGAGGACAAAGCGACGTTCTCAAACAGCAAGATCAAATCAAACAGCGCGAAGGTGAAATCAACGCCCGCAGGGGCGAAATTAACACGCGCCGCAGCGAGATCAATACCAGCCAGAGCGAAATTAACGCGCGTCAAGGAGAAATCCAAAAAATCAACGCTGAAATACAGCGCCAACAAGGAGAGCAAGCGCGCATTCAAGAGTCGATTCAGCGCGCCGGAGAACAGTTGAAAAATACCAGAGATGCTTGGGCGAGAGAACTGTATACCAAAATAGCTGAAAACCAAAAACAAATTGCCAGCAGCGATTCTCAACTAAGTCGCTTCAAAGTGGAAAACCTGAAAAAACTGTCAGAGGTGAACGGTCAGTTAGAAAAAGCCCAAGAAAACCGCAACACTCAAGTGCTAAAATCTCCCGTATCGGGGGTAATTTTCGATCTGAAGCCTTCGACTAAGGAGAAAGCGAAGTTAGATATCGCCAAAGATCCGATTTGCCAATCGATCGTTAATTCAGTGCTCAAACCGGGAGAACCCCGCCCGAAACGCTGCGAAGAAGCTTATTACGAAGCGCAGCAAACTGAAAAACTGCTGAAGGTTTTGGACGACGAAAACGGCTTAGAAGCTGTTGTTTACCTGGAAAACAGCAACGTGGCCCTCGTATTGGACGCTCTGAAACGGAAGCGGGAGAAATTGGAACAATATCACGGCAAACAATTAGATGGAGAAAAGATTGAGTGCGAAGTAGGTAAAAAATGCGAGTGTCCGACGAAGGAAGTGAATCGGGATAAATTGGGCTTAACGCACTACGATTGCGTGCCTGTAGAAGTGAATGTTGAAGCTTTCCCTGCCCTGGAATTCGGTACTGCTGAGGGTGAAGTAATCGAGATCAGCAAGGATGCGGAACCTCCTACTGAGTTGCGGAAATACTACGCTTTCAAAACCAAAATTAAGCTCAAGAATCAAAAGTTTGTTTTGAACAAGGACAAGCCGGATCAGCGTGTAGAGGTGAATTTGCAGTCGGGTATGGCGGTGAGTTCTAATATCAATATCGGCAAGCGAACTGTTTTGCAGATGTTTATCAACCGGTTTACCGGGAAACTAGATACGTTCAAGACTGTTAAATAAGCTCCTTTCTAACCATGTGGGCCATCCCGACATCGCTGATTAACAGATCGGGAACACAGATCCAACACATCCAGGGCGTCTGGACTGCTGGCAAGTGCTGTCACGCTAGCACTGCTTGCTTCCAGCACAAAGGCTTGAAACTCGCGAGCGTCATTGTCGTCATCGACAACCAAAATTTGCAAACCAGCGAGCGGCCTATCCGGGGCGAGCCTGGGGGAATCTGCACAAATCGTTAATCGGCGCATCCTTGAGTCCTTGTCCGAAGGATGGCGGTATGTCTGGGGCGATCGATCGCTCAAAGGTTTGCCCGGTGACTTCGGCGAGCAAAAAGCAGGCGCGGGTGCGGGGGTTGAGATGGGAAATGGCGGTGCATACGGCTGCAAGGCATTCATTTAAAGGGCGTCCGGAGGCGATTAATTTTAGCAGTCGCTCTTGTTCCTGCAACATATGTTCGGTGCGCTGGCGATCGAGCCTGTCTCGGACTTCGCGCAGTACCCGCCGCACTCCGGGTACTAACTTAAAAATCCGGTCATAACTAACTATTAATCTCCAGCAGATATCTTCAGCAACTGACGCTCGTACATCACTGCTGTCTCTAGGTTCGATTGAATTA
>JALOON010000060.1 GCA_025454405.1 Oscillatoriaceae cyanobacterium Prado104
AGCAATCAAGATAGCCTTTGAGCAGGTTGACGAGTCAGACTTAGTGAATTGGTTTACCCACTGCTGTTATTGTACCTCATCTACATGAGAAAGGCTATACACCACCCCGAGTAAAAGTTTCCCGATCGCATTCTAAATACTCAAGAGTGTGTCTTGTAGCAAGCAATATTTCAAAACAGGCATCCATAATCTTTTCTTACACAAGCCTTTGACACTCTTTTTCTCGATCGCACTTTCAGATTGCAAAGGACGATCGATTTCATCAGGATCGAGAATCACTTCATCATCCTCATCCAAATCGAAATTCTCTGGAACTAATCGATCGAACTTATTGCGAGTAGGAAGTTCAGGCAAATCTCCCAGCATAGCCACAGCTTCAGCAAGTAAGCTGAGATTCTCTGGATCGGGGTGTTTTTGTGCCGCGTGCACGGCCAAGATTACCACACGCAATCCTCTTCGCAACCTAAATTTTTTATTTGCAGTTGAATCACTTTTTTCGCAGATCGTAACTATAGGGTTGGGGCATGGGTAGGCGATCGCGACACAGAAATCTCGACTACAAAATTAGCAACTTTTTGATGCTTTGTCGGTTCCTGAAGACTATTGTAGTTATTGTTGCTATCAGTTTTCTGTTGTCGATCGCCCGCAGGGCATTCGATCGCCCGCTCTTCATAAATACATTGATAGTGATTGAGCGCTAAAAGCGCTCAATCGCCATCATAACGGGGATAACTAACCCGGATTTAGTATCACCGATCTGCCTGCTTTTCCGGCGCTCAAGAGAGGAGAATGAGCGCCTCCTTTTGCCTCTATTTTCGCGATCTGGAGCCTCTAACTCACGTTGTCTTCTATGTCCTAACCGCCTTGGCGGTTGCTATAATATAGAAGAACGGGAAAAAATAACTTTTTTTAGTTGGAATCCAGTGTTGAAATAGTAGGCGAACACTCGGGATATTTCTAATTGAAATCGCAGCCAAATAGGTCGATCGCAGAACCCTACAGGAATTACGATCGTGCATTTGCCATATCTGTTAAAAATCCGTTGCCGAACTTCCTTTCAAATCAAACAGCTAAAAACCTCTGAATCACTTCATCACTCAACTCGCTAGTGATTCCAGAAGCCACAATCCCCCCTTTTTGCATGGCATAATATCGATCGGCCTGTCGCACGAAATGCAAGTGCTGTTCCACCAACAAAACCGAAATTCCCCGAGTCGCAACCACGCGGCGCACGGCAGCTTCTATATCCAAAATAATCGAAGGTTGAATCCCCTCCGTCGGCTCATCTAAAACCAACAATTTCGGGTCGCCCATCAAAGCCCTAGCAATTGCTAACTGCTGTTGTTGTCCGCCACTCAAATCGCCACCCATGCGATCGAGCATAGTTTTTAAAACCGGAAATAACTCAAAGATTTCATCAGGAATTACAGGATTTTTTGGAGGAATTGCTTTCGCTTCAAAACCCAATAAAAGGTTTTCTTTAACACTCAATCGCGGGATAATTTCGCGCCCTTGAGGCACGTAACCAATCCCCATTTTAGCCCGCTGGTGAGTCAACTTAGAAACAATAGGTGCGCCCTCAAAACTAATCGTGCCGCTGCGAGGTTGCAGCAACCCCATGATGGTTTTTAGCATAGTCGTTTTGCCAACACCGTTGCGGCCGATCAAACAAACCATTTGTCCTTTCGATACGCTTAAATCGACATTGCGGAGAATGTGACTTTCGCCATAGTAAACATTCAAATCGGAGACTTGCAGCATAATTTTTAATTTGGGAATCGGGAATCGGGAATCGGGAATTGGGAATTGGGAATTGGGAATCGGGAATCGGGAATTGGGAATTGGGAATTGGGAATTGGGAATCGGGAATTGCAAATTGACAGTTGACTCCGAAATCAGTCCTGAGTAATTGTTAATTATGCAATTCTCCCCCTCTCCCCCTCTTACTCTTCCGGTTTTCCCAAATATACTTCAATGACGCGATCGTCATTTTGCACCTCATCCATCGTTCCCTCGCACAACACAGAACCTTGATGCAATACTGTTACTTTTTGAGCAATTTGTCGCACAAATTCCATATCGTGTTCGATCACCAAAACCGAGTGACTTTCGGCCAGAGAAATCAGCAAATCTCCTGTTTGCGTCGTTTCTTCATCAGTCAAACCTGCCACGGGTTCATCTACCAACAACAAATCGGGAGATTGCGCCACTAACATTCCAATTTCCAACCACTGCTTTTCTCCGTGAGACAGCAAACCAGCCGGAATATCAGCTTTAGCAATTAAACCAATAGTTTCTAACAAACCGGCAACTGTGCGTTTTTCCGCTGCAGGAGAGGGCTTAAACAGAGTAGGAAAAACATTTTTATCGCGATTGCAAGTTAGCTCCAAATTTTCCCGAGGCGTTAAATTTAAATAAACTCGCGGCGTCTGAAATTTGCGGCCGATTCCCAAGCGAGCAATCTGATATTCTGACAATTTGCGCAAATTGCGACCTTTAAAAATTACTCGCCCTTCCGTCGGCTGTACTTTCCCGGTAATTGAATCGAGAAATGTTGTTTTCCCCGCACCGTTGGGACCGATGATAACTCGCAGTTCCCCCGCATCCATGCTGAAAGTTAGATTGTTTATGGCTTTAAAACCGTCAAAGCTAACAGTCAAGTTTTCGATTTCTAATACTTTTTGGTTCATTCGGTAAATCTGCTTTCTTTGATAGACTACTCGCAATAGATTAGAGCTATTGCCAATGCTCAATAGCTGCGATCGCGCAAACAAGTTAATTACACCTTGACAGGGCTGGCAGCACGCAGCCTGCTAGATTAAATCTTTAAGACTATTTTGCAAAGTTTAACACGGTATTTTGTACTTATTCTCCTTTTTGTTAAGGATTGTTGATTTTAAAGACGAGTCGGCGATTCTGGTATTATAATACTGCAACAGCTTGGTGAACAGGCTCTCAAGCTAAAAAAATACAGAATCTTAAAATGCGATCGCCTCTACTCCCCTCCTCGATCGACCATCAGAGAAACTGGCTGTTGCAGGTAATACCAGAATAGGAGGCTCGGACAAAATGACGGCGCAAAATCAATATCAAATAGTCAAAGAACTAGGACGCAACCCAGAAGGAGGGCGCGTTACTTCTCTAGGGCTTGATACCAGTGTCAACCCGCCAGTCAAAGTAATTCTCAAAGAATTTCGCTTCGCCCAACAAGATGCAAATTGGTCGGGATTTAAAGCTTACCAACAAGAAATAGCAGTCCTGCAAGCATTAAATCATCCGCGCATCCCCGGCTACAGGGATTCCTTTGAAACAGCAGCCGGATTTTGTTTGGTACAAGAATACAAAGAGGCTTCATCCCTGGACAAACGGCGAACTTTTAAACCAGAGGAAATTAAGCAAATTGCCGTTTCTTTATTAGAAATTTTGGTTTACCTGCAACAACATGTTCCGCTAGTAATTCATCGGGACATCAAACCAGAAAACATTTTAATGGACAAACAAAAAAATGTTTACCTAGTAGACTTTGGTTTTGCTCGGATTGGCAGAGAAAAAAATGCTGTGAGTAGCGTTTGTGCAGGCACAATGGGGTTTATGTCTCCAGAACAGTTATTTAATCGTCCGCTCAGCAAAGCTTCGGATATTTACAGTTTAGGGGCGACTTTAATTGCTTTAGTGACCAATACTCGATCGGCTAATATTGGGAATTTAGTTGATGACAACGGTCGCTTCGACCTTCAGGGAATAGCGCCTCAACTGAATCCGTTGTTTATTAAATGGCTCAAGAAGATGGTGGAGCCTAACTCCAAACGTCGTTTTGCAAATGCAGAAGAGGCGCTGAAAGCTCTTCAACCTATTGACATTGCTGGTAAAAGTTCGCTACTAACAATCCTTCGCGATCTGTGCAAGAATTTGAATCTATCGCCAGAAGTGCGATCGCAAATAATTGCCGGCGGAACTGGAACTCTAATAATAATAATTGCAGTTTTTGTTATTCCCATTTCATTGAAGTATACAATAATTCAGTTCTTGGGAGGTAACCCCTCAAGGCTGTGTGATTCAATTCGCTCAGGAAACAGCGATATTGCTATAAATTATCTCAAATGGGGAGGCAACCCCGAGCCACTTTACACGGATAAAAAGTCAAGTACAAGTATTAAAATCTCCCTGCTGAGATGTGCCTTGTTGAGTGTCAATAGAAACAAATATTTTATCGAACAACTAATCGATCGGGGAGCAGATGTTAATTTCAGATCGGAAGGCGGCGAAACTCCACTTCACTTGATTGCTAGTATGATAGGAAACGATACGATCGAATTAGCAGATTTATTAATTACTAAAGGAGCGCAGGTTGATGCGAAAAATAATAGTTCACAAACTCCTTTGTCAGTGGCTATTTTCGGGCCTAACAACATTCAAATGGCCGAACTATTAATTTCCAAGGGCGCGGATATCAATATTAAGGATATTCGGGGCCGGACTCCACTGCATATAGCAGCTAAGACTCAATATTATGGCATAAAATTAACACAACTTTTAATAGCCAAAGGTGCAAATATTAATGCCAAGGCTGATATTGGTACTCCACTGCACGCGGCTGCCAGTATAGAGAGCTTTCTGACAGTGGAATTACTGGTTCAAAGAGGAGCTGATGTTAATGCTAAAAATGATTCTGGTCAAACTCCACTGGATCTGGTAAGTAGAAATAATAGAAATTTAAATCTTATCAAATTTCTCCAAAGTCATTCCAAATCTCAATGAGTCACATCCTGCGATTACTGGTTCCTTTCGCTATGCCCCTTAACCCAAGTCCAGAGGCTCTGCCTCGCCTGTTTTGAATAAATTTACTTGTTCCCAGGCTGTTTCCCTTTTGCTGGTTTTTGCTGGTTATTAGGTACAGCCTGGTAACAAGTATTTGGGTAAGATGCGGACTCAAGTCCTCACTACAAATCTCTTAGCCTGGTAACGAGTATTTGAGCTAAATGCGGACTCAAGTCCTCACTACGAACCTATTACTCAAAGGTAAAACTGCTAGAAGAGCTTGTCACTGGAGGTGGAGCCGCAGCTAAAATTCGCTCGGCCAACTTCGACAGTGGCAAACTTTGCAAATACACTTTACCCGGCCCGGTAAGCTTGGCTAAAAACAAGCCTTCACCGCCAAACAAAGCATTTTTGAAACCCCCAACAAATTGAATGTTGTAATCCACAGTCGGCGCAAATGCTACCAAACAACCGGTATCTACTTTCAACACATCGCCAGGACCCAAATTTTTCTCAACAATCGTTCCTCCCGCGTGCACGAAAGCGAGTCCGTCTCCGTGCAATTTCTGCAAAATAAAACCTTCTCCGCCGAAGAATCCGGCCCCCAAGCGCTTGGTGAAAGCAATATCAATTTCAATGCCGTTAGCCGCACACAAAAACGAGTCTTTTTGGCACAGAAACGTACCGCCCAGTTTGCCTAAATCCAGGGGAATTACTTTGCCGGGATAGGGAGCGGCAAATGCAACTCGGGATTTGCGATTTCCACCGTTGACAAAGGTGGTGATAAAAAACCCCTCTCCTGTCAGCATCCGTTTGAAGCCTTGAAATATGCCGCCCCCCGTAGAAGTTTGCATTTGGATATCGCCTTCCATGTATGTCATTGTTCCGGCTTCTGCCCTGACACCTTCTTTGGGGTCGAGTTCGATTTCAATTAGCTGCAAGTCGTCGCCGTAGATTTTGTAGTCGATAATATCTGCCATAGGTTGTATCTGAACTTAGAGGACTGAGTATTTTACTACAAAATTTTTGCTGGGGAATCCGCAAGAAGTCACTTTTCTATTTCTTCTCTTTCTAGCTGTATTTCAGGGTCTTGTTCGAGGCTGGGGTAAGTAGATACGTATTTGGGTTTTTTGAACAGGGCGAGGAGGCCACTGAAATCTCCATCTTTGAACCATCCGACTATGCCATCTGGCAAGACGGTTACTACTAATAAAAATAGTGCGCCTTGGAAAAATAGCCAAACTTCGGGAAATTGTTCGCTCAAGAAACTTTTACCAAAGTTGACTAGCAACGCTCCGATGATTGCCCCCGATAATGTGGCGCGGCCCCCTACTGCTACCCAAATTACCATTTCGATCGAAAATGCAATATCCATTGCTTTTGGCGAAATAATTCCCGTTTGGACGGTGAATAAAGCTCCGGCAATTCCCGCCAAGCCGGCGGAAATTGCAAATACTAAAACTTTGTATCCGGTGGGATTGTAACCCGTGAAACGCAGGCGCACTTCGTCATCGCGAATTGCTACTAGCAAGCGCCCGAAACGCCCGCTGGTCAGCCAGCGACACAGGGCGTAGGTTGCTACTAGAAATAAAACGGTGAGAATGTAGAAAATATATTGGGTATCTCGGTCATTTACTGTGGCTCCGAACAGGGTTTTAAAGTCGGTGAGTCCGTTGGTGCCGTTAATCAATTTTTGCTGGCCGTTAAAGAAGTTGAAAAATACAATTGTTGCTGCTTGAGTCAGAATTGAAAAGTAAACGCCTCGAATGCGATTGCGGAATACTAAGTAACCCAACACTGCGCCTAAGATGGCGGGAATTGCAAATATTGCAAGGATTGTGAAGGGAAAAGAGTGAAATGGCTGCCAAAACCAAGGC
The DNA here is from genome assembly GCA_025454405.1 of Oscillatoriaceae cyanobacterium Prado104. Taxonomy (GTDB): domain Bacteria; phylum Cyanobacteriota; class Cyanobacteriia; order Cyanobacteriales; family Microcoleaceae; genus Microcoleus. The sequence goes on from JALOON010000060.1 coordinate 6,636, forward strand.
AGTTCGGTGACGCCGTAGAGGCTCATAAATTCCGGCAATTGAATGCCGGAATTTGGGGGAAATTGCAGTTTGAGGTGCATGGCGAAGGCGTAGCCACCGAGGGCAAAAAATACGCCGTGTCCGAGACTGAGCAAGCCCGTATATCCCCAGATTAAATCTATGCCTAGGGCGACAATTGCAAGGGCTAAAAATCGTCCCAATTGGTTGAGGCGAACGTCGGGAAGGATTCCAGGAATTAGCAATATGAAAATTAGGGCGATCGCCCCAACAATTGCCGCTTCTTTTAGGAGTACCTTTTGTTTTGAATTCTCCATTTTTTTTGCGCTCAAAGCTGTAGTTGTTAGTTCTCAACCGTGCGTCCTTTTTGCGGGAAAATTCCTCCCGGCCGCACTTGCAGGAAAGCAATAATTAAGGCAAAGACCATGACTTTTGCCATACTGGTTGTGGCAAAAAAAGTGAAGAAGTCTGCTAAAGGCTTGACAGGAGCTAACATTAATGCTAGCGTTCCAGAACCGATCAAGTAATTTGCAGTGCCGATCGCCATTGCAGCAACTACACTGCCAACTATTTTGCCGACACCGCCGACAACTACTACCATAAAGGTATCGACGATGTAATTTTGTCCGGTATTTGACCCTACGGAACCGAGCAAACTAATCGCACACCCTGCAATGCCAGCTAACCCCGATCCTAAAGCAAAAGTCAGCGCGTCTACTTGCTCGGTAGGTATTCCCAAACAAGCGCTCATGCTGCGATTTTGCGTCACGGAACGAATGCGCAATCCCCACACGGATTTTTGCAAAAATAGGTAAATTCCTAGCAAACAAATTGCTGTCAGCGCAATAATAAACAGTCGGGCGTAAGGTATTTGAAAACTGCCTAGCGGAATGCCGCCTCGCAGCCATGCAGGCGCAGTCACATCAACGTTTTGAGCACCAAACCAGGGTTTAGTTGCCGCCAGTTTGTAAGTTTCACCTAAAAATGCGCCCGCCGCCCAGGAAATACCCAAAGATAGGGGCAAAATTATTGCGATAATTCCTTTGCGAATGCGATCGAAATCGGGACGGCGTTTCAGTACCTGCAAACCTCCAAAAAAGAGCAAACAAAACACTGCAATTCCCGCTACCAACACCCAACTGACGCTGCGGACAAACTGCTGCAAAATTAAACTCACGCCCCAAGTTGCCAGCAGAGTTTCTAAAGGCCTCCCGTAGAGATAGCGAATCACGCCTCGTTCGAGAATTAATCCTACCAGCGCCGCTACTAAAAAAGCTAAGGGCAAGGCAAAAAGAATGTATGTTTCAAAGGCAAATCCTCCGATACCTTTGAAGACATTCTGCACTACAAAAGTTGTATAAGCCCCCAGCATCATCAACTCGCCGTGAGCCATATTAATCACGCCCATCAGCCCGAAAATAATAGCCAATCCCAAGGCTGCAATTAACAAAACAGCACCGATACTAATGCCGTTAAATAAACCATCCAACAACCCTAACACTACTTTTCTCTCCTATTTCGATCGAATATTTTGTTGAGAAACGGGTTTTACTTGAATTTATATACCTAGCAGCAGAAACCGGGTTTTTTTGCAAATATCGATCTCTTGAATCTCTATCAAAAACCCGGTTTCTTCGGTCGGCGCGCACTTCCTAGTTTATTTGATGACATCCAAATAAGTTGAAAACCCGACAATCCTCACTTTAGCGTTAGTGCAAACCTGCGATTAAGCTTTAAATTTGCCACCTTTTGCAGGGTCAGACCAATCGCAAGACAATCCTTTTGTTTCCTCTACAAACTGATTCCAAGGCACCGGCTTGACTGCATCAGGAGTTGCAAAAGCAATGTTAAACAAACCATCATCTCTCACTTCGCCCAACCGCACAAATTTCGCCAGGTGGTGGTTGTTTTCCAGCGTAACTCTGCCGCCTGGGGCGTCGAAAGTTTGACCCAAGGCTGCTGCCCGCACTTTATCCAAATCCTCAGCAACTCCTGCTTTTTCTACGGCTTGCTTCCACAGGTAAACCATGATGTAAGCTGCTTCCATCGGGTCGTTTGTTACCCGATCTTTACCGTATTTTGCCTTGAATGCTTCGACAAATTTGGTATTCGCCGGAGAGTCTACAGTCATGAAGTAATTCCAGGCGGCGTAATGACCCTTGAGATATTCTACACCGATCGCCTTGACTTCTTCTTCGGCAATACTTACCGACATCGACGGATATTTGTCCGGTGTTAAACCCGCACCCTGCAACTGTTTGAAAAATGCTACATTGCTGTCGCCGTTGAGCGAATTAAAGATGACACCGCCCTCTGGCAAAGCTGCTTTAATTTTAGTAATAATCGGCGTAACTTCTGTGCCGCCCAGGGGAATGTAATCTTCTCCTACTAATTCGCCTCCTTTTGCGGCTAGCTGTGCTTTAATAATTGTGTTTGCCGTGCGGGGAAACACGTAGTCTGAGCCAACTAAAAAGAATTTTTTGCCTTTATTTTCCAGCAGCCAATCTACCGCTGGTTCGATTTGTTGGTTTGGTGCTGCCCCCGTATAAAAAATGTTTTTCGAGCACTCTTGACCCTCGTATTGTACGGGATACCAGAGCATATGATTTTTTTCTTCAAACACTGGCAATACTGCTTTGCGGCTGGCAGAAGTCCAGCAGCCAAAAACAGTGACGACTTTATCTTGATCGATCAATTTTTTGGCTTTTTCGGCAAAAGTCGGCCAATCCGAGGCACCGTCTTCGATGACTGCTTCTATTTGTTTGCCGAGGACGCCGCCTGCTTTATTGATTTCTTCGATCGCCAATTGTTCGGCATCGACAACACTTTTTTCGCTGATCGACATCGTGCCGCTCAAGGAATGCAAAATTCCTACTTTGATCGTGTTGCCAACACCTGCTGCAGGAGAAGGAGACGATCCTGCTGCCGGAGAAGATCCGGAAGTTGGAGAAGCTTCAGGAGCCGCGGTGGGAGCCGGAGTTCGACAAGCTTTTAGGAATAAACTGGATGTTAGGGTAGCAGAACTGTATAAAAGGAATTTCCGCCGATCGAATCGTTTTGTCATTTTTTTGTTGTACTCTCAACTAAATTAGCGCGATCGCTGAAAATAATAACACGAGACAGTTAATATTAAGACTCACTTTCGCAAATAGTTGTAATTTAGGATACAAAACTTATTTTAGAGATTTAGAGTTTTATTGCGACTTAACGGTCGATCGGGCAGAATTCGTCTCCCAGCTATTTCACAAACAATTCTCAGATGGCAATGTTAAATCTTTGGTGATATTTTGCCATCTAAAAATTTCCCTCAATCCCCAGAGAAAGAAGGACTATTTTGTATAATTTCAAAGTGCGACTTTTGAACGCTGCCCAACTAAATCAAAGATTCTGGTTGGGCAGTGCGCTCAACACTGCGTTCGCAACAGGTGCCGATCGCACTTGGGTCATGAGTGTCACAAATCCCTCCAATATTTGAGCTGGTTGTTTGGATCGATTCTTGGGGTTTGAGACTAACAACTCACAACAGTCAACAGTTTGCTGTCAAACTGTATTTTGTATGCTGTTTGCTGTCAACTGTCAATTGTCCGCTGTTATTGTCCGCTGTCAATTGTCAACTAATTGTCAACTGAGATGACCCTAACTGATGGAGAATAGCGGACTCGAACCGCTGGCCTCTGCGGTGCGATCGCAGCGCTCTACCAACTGAGCTAATTCCCCTAATTGATTTGTGAACTTGATTTGCGAACTAGGATTTGTGAATTTAAAATTGGTGCCTCTTAAGCCTGCTTGCCGGGGCGAGATCCCTAGCTGTGGCAGACAGTGAATGACTCTAGCACGTCACTGCGCCAAATGTCAAGGGTCAGCGGCACCGGATTTACGATATGATTTTAGATCGTTAGTCAAATTTATTGGGGACAAGACAATGCCCCTAAATGTCAACTAAATGTCAACTAAATGTTAACTTAAGCTCAAACTCGATCGCAGACTGCTGTTTAACCATTAGATTTCGAGCTAATTATCATGACTTTAAACCAGCGAATTTATCAAATAATTCTATCGATCGCAGCGCTGTTGTTGGTGTTGGAATTAATCTCCCGCCTGAGTGCAGAAATTCTCTGGTTCCAGAAAGTTGGATACCTGCAAGTTTTGCTGTTGAGGTTGACAACGGGTGGCTTGCTGGGGACGATCGCCCTTGCTGCTTCTGCTGCTTTTTTGTGGGGAAATTTGGCTTTAGCGCGCCGCTGGCAGCATTCGGTGACACCGGAAATTCCATCGCAAATTTCCGGAGCGTTATTCGCCACCGATGTTAGCAAACCCAATTATAAGTTACCAGAAGTTAAATCTAAAATAGCATTTTCCTGGTTGTTATTGGCAGTATTTGGGTTGAGCGCGATCGCGAGTTTAACTGCACTTTACTGCGGGCTGTTATCTGCTAGCAGCCTAAACTATTTTGGCACGAGCGTCGATTTGCCATCCCTGCCAATTCAAGTGAACTTTACATCAATTTGGCAATTTGCAGTAATGCTATTTTCTACTTGGTGGGAGTTAAGCTTGCTGGCAGTGTTAATGCTAGCAGTAGCAATTAAACCTGCTTTGTGCCTGCGGGCGATCGCGCTGTTTTTAAGCTGTTCGCTGGGAATAATTGCTGTGAGCTATTGGGAAAATATTTTGCAATTTTTCCAACATTTCAAGTTTAACGCAACCGAGCCTCTTTTCAATATAGATATTAGTTTTTATGTATTTGTCCTGCCAGTTGTAGAATTGCTGCAATTCTGGATGGGAACCTTATTTTTGTACGGTTTAGTAGCTTGCAGTTTAACCTACTTGCTGTCGGGAAACAGCCTCAGTCAAGGAAAATTTTTGGGTTTTTCGCGATCGCAGCAACAGCATTTGTACGGGTTGGGTGCAGGCGTGATGTTAGCGCTGGCATTCCGCTGCTGGCTGGCGCGCTACCAATTGCTGTACTCGCAGAGAGATGTTACTTACGGGGCAAATTATACCGACGTGACAGTGCGACTGCCAGTCTATGGATTTTTGAGTATTTTGGCAGGCACGATCGCGCTGTTGATGGTTTATCAAATTTTTCAACTCAAAATCAAACATTACAACCTAAAAATCGTTATTGTAGGCTGTATAAGTTTAACTGTTTCCTTGGGTTGGTTGCTGCCGCAAATCGTGCAGCAACTCACAGTCAAACCCAACGAACTAGCGCGAGAACGACCTTACATCCTGCGCAGTATCGCTTTTACCCGACAAGCATTCGATCTCAATAAAATCGATGTCAAAACTTTCGATCCCGCTGGCAAACTTACCTTTGCCGACTTGCAAAAAAATCAATCTACTGTCAGCAACATCCGCCTGTGGGACAAGCAGCCGCTGCTGCGAGCAAACCGACAATTGCAGCAAATCCGACCTTATTATAAGTTTTTAGATGCCGACATCGATCGCTACAGACTGAAGAAAACAGCAGTAAAAAATGAAAACAATGCCAGCCAGCAAGTAATTTTAGCAGCGCGTGAGTTAGACTATACAGCCGTTGCTGCCGAAGCTCAAACATGGGTGAACGAACATTTAGTTTACACTCACGGTTACGGCTTTACTCTTTCTCCTGTAAACACGATCGGCCCTGGCGGTTTGCCCGATTATTTTGTCAAAGATATTGGCATTGATGTTCGCGAAACTCCTATAGAAGTAGGTAGCGATCGCATTCGGGCAAACATTCCGATCGGCCACCCGCGAATTTATTATGGAGAAGTTACCGATACTAATGCGATCGCGCCAACAAAAGTCCAAGAATTTGACTATCCCAGTGGCGAAGAGAATGTTTACAATAATTACAGTGGTAAGGGCGGAATTCCGATCGATTCTGCGTGGCGGCGCTTGCTGTTTGCGAATTATCTTAAAAATTGGCAAATGATTTTTACCCGCAATTTTACCCCGGAAACTAAGTTGCTATTCCGCCGGAATATTAACCAAAGAGTTCGGGCGATCGCTCCTTTTTTGCGCTACGATGCAGACCCGTATTTAGTAGTAGCTAACGCGAGTCTCAGCCAGGGAGAAACCGCCAAAAAACCGGATGCATCGGCAAACACAACACAAGCAGCAACCGATAAACCTGACAACTATCTTTACTGGATTATCGATGCTTATACTACGAGCGATCGCTACCCGTATTCAGATCCGGGCAACAATGAATTTAACTACATTCGCAACTCGGTAAAAGTAGTAATTGACGCCTACAATGGGTCTGTTGATTTCTATGTCGCCAACCCTTCAGATCCGATTATTAACAGTTGGATTGCGATTTTTCCCGGACTGTTCAAACCCCTTGACAAAATGCCTCCAGCTATCCGCAAACATATCAGGTATCCCGTAGATTTATTGAGCGCGCAAGCCGAACGCTTGTTAATTTATCATATGCAAGACCCGCAAGTATTTTACAATCGGGAAGATTTGTGGCGGATTCCCAATGAAATTTACGGCGGCGAACAGCAGCCCGTAGCGCCATACTATTTGATTACGAAATTGCCGACGGAAACAGCAGAAGAATTTATTTTGCTCTTGCCCTTTACGCCCGTAGCGCGCAATAATTTAATCGCTTGGATTGCCGGTCGATCGGACGGCGAAGATTACGGCAAATTGCTGCTGTATCAATTCCCCAAACAGCGATTGGTTTACGGACCCGAACAAATCGAAGCTTTAATCAATCAAGATCCGGTGATTTCCGAACAGATTTCACTGTGGAACCGCCAGGGTTCAAAAGCAATTCAAGGCAATTTATTAGTAATTCCGATCGAACAATCTCTGTTGTATGTAGAACCTCTTTATTTAGAGGCAGAACGCAACAGTTTGCCAACTTTAATTAGAACGATTGTCGCCTACGAAAACCGGATCGTCATGGCCGAAAATCTCGATGCGGCACTCAAAGCGCTGTTTCAGGCAAAATCTATCAGTAAACCCGCAATTATTCGACCCGTAGAAGGAACATCCCCTGTGGTGAATTAAATTTTTGAAGATGGGGGATGGGGGGATGGGTAGAAATTACCTTGCAAGTTTAAAAGGGGTAATATCGAGTCCGATCGATTACCATCACAAAAACAGTTTGTAGTGCGGACTTTAGTCCGCACTACGAACCTTACACGATCTAATGTCAAATCCATCGAAATAGCGCTATACATCTAATTCCCAAACCCTTTATTAATAGGAAGTTGCGGACTCTATCTGTAGCATAACTTTAGGAAATCGGTACGAGCAATACCTAGTTCATAAAATAGCGCTACACATCTAATTTTCTAACTCCTTTATTAATAGGAATTTGGTAACTCTATCTGTAGCATGGCTTTAGAAAAATGGTATAAGTAACTTGGATTTAGCATGATACTCGAACGAGATTTCAATGCCGTAATTTTTTTATTAGAAAATAAAATTACTTATCTAAATTTAGCGGAATCAGCTTGAAAGAGGCAGTACATAGATAGAAGTTTTTAAATATTCTTGTTGCAGTCGGTCAATGTTAAGGGCTACCAACAAAAATATGACTAACAACACAATAACTGACAACAAAGAGGAAAGACTATGAAAGGGCGATCGATCTTGAATGTAGCGATGGGCTTAATTATTCTTGGGGCTAGCGCTGCGCCAGTTTTTGCAGGGTTAAAACAGGGAGTTGAAGTTACACCAGATATCATAGCTCAACAAGCTTCTATTTGCAACGGTTCAACTACCATAGAGATTAACAGGTGCCTGCGCTTAAACTACGAAGTGGCCGATCGCAAGCTGAATAAAGTTTACCGACAAGTGATGTCTCAATTGAACCGTAAAGAGCGATCGAACTTGATTAAAGTACAGCGACAATGGATTAATTTCCGCGATCGAGATTGCAAGCGTGAAGTTTCAATCAATCGAGGCGGTACGGCTTATAGCGGTTTTCTAAATCAATGTTTGGAAAGAAAGACCAAACAGCGCACTGCCGAACTCGAAATTATGTTAAACAGATAATAACAATGGCGAGCGTGATTAGAACTTACACAAACAATACGGTTGCGGTGAACATCTTGGCTGAATCCGAGAGATATTGATGTAGAAACTGGATTTTTGACAGATTTGCGTAAGTTTTAATTATGCAATGGGGTGCGCAGCGCGCACCTTACTGCTATTGGCGGTTTCTTGTAAATTTTTATTACAAAAAATGGAATCTTGCCTAAAAAAAGCAGGTTGAAACTGGGGAAAGAGATAAGATGCTGGGTAAGCTGTTTTACATTCAGATTGGGATACCAAAATCTCCGAAAGGGAACTCTTAACAGGGAACAGGGAACAAAAGATTCACAATTTAAATGCGAAACAGCTTAACGATTGCAGCAAAGGATCGGGAAAGAGATGAAAGGACGATCTATTTTTAATATAGCAGCGAGCTTAGTTATTTTTGGCTCTAACTGTTCGCCAGTATTGGCAGAGTTAAAACAGGGAATTGAAGTAACACCAAATTCCATCGCTCAACAACCATCTAATTGCACGGGTTCAACTAACATAGAGATTCAGAGATGTCTCCGCTTAAATTATGAAGCAGCAGATAAACGACTGAATGAGGTTTACAAACAAGTGACTGCAAATTTGAGTCGCGAAGAACGATCGCTCCTTACTGAAGCACAGCAAGGATGGATTAAATTGCGGGACAAAAACTGCGAGTTTGAAGTTTATAGAAGTCGCGGCGGTACGGGCTATCGAGGGTTTCTCAATGAATGTTTGGAACGCATGACTAAACAGCGTACAGGGGAACTGGAAAAGTATTTGCCGAGATAAAACAAGGCAGAGTTTTATATGCGGAAGTTCAACAATTTAACTAATTTTTTTACCTTATTAATCGGCTCGATCGCGCCACTCGTGATTTGGGTAACTTCGGTCAATGCTGAAGTGAAACTTACCGAATAATGGGAAATATCTAACTTTTGTACCGAAAGATGCGGTCGGTCGAAACTACCGGATGATTTTTGAAACTGCTAATAATTGGGTAACAAGATTTAGATCGGGTAAACTTCCCGAAGTTGAATATATAGAAGGCTGTGCTTAAATAGTCGATCGTTAATAGTTATTAGTGCGAGCGTCCCCGCTCGCGATCGTCCGATACACAAACAGGAAAAATGAAAAGTCGATCGCCACTCACCTTAACAATTAGTTTAGCTATTTTAGCTGCTACAGCATTACCCAGTGTTGCGCAATCTGCACGATTGCCAACGGATGCAGAAATGCAAGAATTAATTAAGCAACTCCGCAGTTTTGCAGGTTCCACTCCAGGTGATGCGCGCAGAATTTATAGTAAAGATCGGCGAACTCGCACGCAAATACAACAAATAACATCATTTGTCAAAGCTTGGTCGCAAATCCAGCCAGAAACCGCACCTTTTCTAGGTGAATGGACAGCAATAGAAGAATCCAAAAGCATCTATCCATCAAATATTAAAGGTCGAGTTTGCATTATAGACACTTTTATTCCCTCCGATCGAGACATAGGATTTATCTTTAGTCAAGGAACTGTCTCTCAGGGTAAAATTAAAACAGAAAGCGATATACTCATTAATCAAGGCAACTATCTAGGAGCTGCATTCATCCACGACAATAAACCCAGAATTTACGAATACGCATGGCCAAAACCCCTAAAAACTCCTGCTGAATTAATGCGACACATTCCCCAAAACAATCCCCAGCGCGATCGCATCATCGAACGATTTCAAAAAGCCGGCTGTACAGCTTCTTTACCAAATCGAAGATAAGTCTATCGACATCGATCTACGTTAATCAGGGTGAATCTGCCTGCGTCTGCGGTGAAAAATTATCAAACCCAAAAATTATGAAAAATCGATCCGTTTCAACCCTCACTCTCACCCTCATCCCTGCAATTGCAGCAGCAAGCATGCAATCTGCAACCGCTGAAATATCGCCAAATAGCAGACAATTGCTAGCGAATACCCAACTATCTCAAACACAAATCAATCAGCTAAAATCCCTCGGAGTGAAAATTGCCATTCCCAGCTACATTCCCGCCGGCTTTCAGGTAGCTAGCGTTCAAGTTAAACCTTGCCCTTCAGGAATTCGCCGTTTTTGCCCTGACTATGCAATTATCTATAGAAACTCCAATAACTCTTGTTTTGCCATTGAATCTACAGGTGGCGGGATTGGCGATATGCCATCAGACAACTTAGAACAAAGCTATCCCGTCAACAATCCAATATTGGGTAAAAGCGCCTTATTAAACTATCGGAAAAATTCCCGATTTTCAGGGCCTATTTTAACAGGAAGTTGGATGGGAAAAGGCCCATTTTACAGATTTACCGGTGCAGGTTCCCGTCTGGTAAATGCAGAGTTATCTAATTGTAGCGACATTAGCCCCCAAGAAGCCGTTCGCGTTTGGGAATCTTTGCGATACTTGCCCTAAAATTTGAGACTCAGAAATCGCACACCCGATCGCACTTATCGAACAATTTCACAATGCTGTTGGCTTTAACAAACATCAATCTAAATAATTAGAGTTTTTGAATTTTACTGCTAGCAATAACCCGATCGACAGTCAATTCCAATTTGGGAAAAGTAGGAGAAATAATGCGATCGCTACCTCTAAATCCTTGGACTTGATAATGCCCATCTACCAAACAATAAACAAAAACAGCAGGAACTTTGGGATTGCCCAAATACGATCTAGATGCGATCGCCAAATAATCCACAATCCAATATTCAAAAATACCCAACCGTTGGGATTCATCTAACTTATCAACATAATCATCTTCCCAATTAGTCGATACCACCTCAACCGCTAACTTAATCGGTTCAGTTAAAGCACCATAAGCTAATACATTGCTGTTCCACAAAGAATCGCTGACGACTGAAACATCAGGATTTCTACCTTGTTCTTGTCCGGCAGAATTAACAGTTCTAATCTTGATATCCTTATCGACAATATAGCCAAGTCTCAAACGTTCGTTCTCTCCATCCAAACACTTAACCAAATACCGCGCAACATTTTTATGCGCCCTAGTTGCATCCACCTCAACAATCTCTCCGTTGACAAATTCGTAAATCCCGCAACCATCAGGATAGCGATCGAGGAAATCCTCAAAAGAAAGTTTAACTGCTGTTTGCACCATAACTCAAACCCTTTGCCTATTTGCATCTTAATTATAATCGCGTTCAACTCTATACATATAGCGATCGCAAATGATTTGTAAATACTCCAAGGTTCAGAAACCCGGTTTCTCTAAGAAACCGGGTTTCTATGCTTTTACGAATGATTTGCGATCGATGCAAGCTTTGAACGATTCAAAAGCTTACTCGATCGGCATTCTTCCTGATGAAAACAGTCAGTAAGGTGCACCGCCTTGGGGATTGTCGATTTTTTTTGATTGTTGGTGGCGGTACACCCTACAACTGTCAACTGTCAACTGTCAACTGTTTAATTGCCAGTGGCGGAACCAACCAAACATCAGCCAAGATAGAAACAACTTCATTCCCCCAACCGCCATGACAGACATCCACCAAATAGCAGCAGCCCTAGAAGCCCAAGACTACAAACAAGCCGCCCAACTCATCAAACAACTCCAACAAGAATCGCCCGAAAATCCGTGGGTACAATACTATATCGGCCGCTATTACGAGCTCACCAATAACCTCGAAAAAGCCGAAAAAACTTACAAACAAATCCTCCGCGACATCACCAACCCAAAAATCGCTTCTGTCGCCCGCCAAGGAATTCAGCGGATTGAAACCATACAGCAAAACCTCCGCGAACAAGCCATTGCAACTGCCAAAAACGACCCCAGCAGCCAAGAACCCGGACTGTTAATTCTCGAAGCAGTCAGCCCAGAAGACAAACCAGCAGCCATCCAAATTATCAGCAGAGTTTTCCAAACCGACGTTTATACTACCCGGATGCAAATCCAAAGTCGCGGCTGGAGACTCTACAAAACAGGTCCGATTGCCGAACTCCGCGTCTACGGCCAAGAACTTCTCAATGCTGGCATTTCCGTATTCTGGGCAACCCTAGCGGATATTCAGCAAATTCAAATATTTCGAGTGCAATATTTTCAGTCTGTTTCTTCCCCAGCAGTTGTTTGTAAAGATAACCTAGATAGGTTGGGTTCGATCGAATTTAGTTGGTCAGAAGTTACCCAACAAGTGGAAGGCTTGTTGCCGATGTTTATGGAAATGATGGACTACTCGCCCAGCCGCAGAAACGATGAATTTCGCCACAAAGAAATCACTCACGATTACGCTCAAATGTGCGATTTACACATTCCTAGCAGAAACTGCATTTTGCGAATTTGCGACCAAAGTTACGATTTTCAAAAAGGCTTTGACTTCACCAAAATTCCCGAAGCTATTCCAGCTTCATCCAATCCGAAAGACAAAAAATATCGACGCCGAAATTCCCCACAAATCCCTCAAACTACCACTAGAATTAACTGGAATCACTTGCTGGAAATGTTAGACGAACAGCTTGACATTACTGTTTGGTCGGAATTTACGCCCTTTGCCGAAACAGTTCTCGATTACACGCAGATGTTAAGCAAGATAGACTCTCATGTAGAGGTCGATCGCAAATCTGAAACTCCTTGGGACCCTGCTTTTCAGCTATACAGCGGCTTAGCTTTCCTCAGAAGTCAAGGGAATAGTTGAGAGTTGATAGATAAATAAAGTAAATGCTGCGATCGCTATCCAAAGGCTCGCGATCGCAGCATTTAATAATTGTGAGCTAATTCGGCTGATTTCCTACTTAGTTTTCACCTGACGGGCCATTTCGCGGAAACCGTTCATGGAAGGGCCCGGAAGGCGACGGTTTGATGTTGGCGTCGGAGCTAAATAATTAGGGGCAAAAGTAACATCGGCTGCTGCAGGTACTTTGCCGTTAGTTGATGCTGCTGGTGCTTTTGCCGGTGTCGGAGCGGCAACAGGAGCGCTGGGTGCTTCTTTCTTGGATTTTTTCGCTTTTTCCAATTTCGTTTTCTTCGCAGGTTCGGCCGTCGCAGTTGCAGGCGCAGCAGCTACAGGCTCAGCTTTCGCGGGCGCAGCAGCTACAGGCTCAGCTTTCGCAGGCGCAACTTTTGCCGGCTCTTTCGCTGCTGAAGCATCCAAATCGAGAAAATATTCTGACTTTTTGAAACCAAACAGCCCGCCTAAAAAGCTCAAAATCCCACCAAAGAAGTTTTTGATAAAACCGAACATTAGATTTACTCCTTTTGTTGTTTTTTGTTGTTTTACAGAAATATTTACTAGCTTCCCAACAAAGCCAGATTACGAGTCAAGGCAACTTTTGTCTACATTTCTTCATCAAAATTTACATTTTGATGTACCCGATCTGCCTCGTATCGGCAAATTTTAGGTATAAATTACCAGAAATGCTTTGCACTTATTTACAGTATTTTAATCCAAAGCCGTGCTTCTAGCATGGGGTTTTAAGCCCATTTTTTCGATAATTGTTGCCGGTCGCCATTAATTGCCGATCGCCCGCCGATCCGATTCGCCATCTGTCCTACTAAGCGTGAAGCTCTTGAGGGGACTGGGCTAAGCTGTAATCGGTAAGCTATTGTTAAGTAAAATGAACAGTTCGATCGAGCGCAATCCCATCGTCTTAATTCACGGTATCTGGGACACCAGCACAATTTTTAACAAAATGTCCGCCCACCTCACAGAACGAGGCTGGTCAGTACACACCCTCAACCTCACGCCCAACGACGGCAGTCTCGAACTCGACTTACTGGCCAAACAGCTAGCAGAATACATCTCGGAAACTTTTGAGCCAGAACAGCCTCTCGACTTAGTAGGCTACAGCATGGGAGGCATTGTCAGCCGCTACTACGTGCAGCGTCTCGGAGGAATTGACCGCGTGCAGAGATTTATTACGCTTTCTTCACCCCATCTCGGCACTCTCACCGCCTACACTTTGCCCCTGCCGGGATACCTGGATATGCGTCCCGACAGCCGCTTGCTGCGCGACTTAAATCAAGATGTGACTGTACTCAAACGCATAAATTTTACATCAATGTGGACCCCTTTTGACGTGATGATCGTGCCGGCCAACAGTTCTCAATTGCCTGTAGGTCGAGAAATCAAACTCAACGTTTTGTTGCACCGCCAAATGGTAACGGACGATCGCAGTCTTAATGCATTAGTTCAAGAACTAGAAGCTCCTATTTTACAACCTAAATCGTCACTAAAAAATAACTAATTAGAAGGAAGGGAGGGGTAGAGAGGAAATTCTGAGTTTTAAGTTTTGAGTTGTGAACTTCAGAACTGTCTTTAACTCAAAGCTCAAAATTTACAACTCAAAACTCAAAATTCAAAACTCAAAACTCAAAACTCCCGAAAAACTCAAAACTCAAAACTCCCGAAAAACTCAAAACTCCCTCTCAACTCAAAACTAAAAACTCAAAACTCAAAACTCCCTCTCAACTCTTCCTGCTTCCTAAATTCCAGCAGCAGTAAAACCCGCCCAATAATAAGGATTAGCAAAAGGATGGGGTTTGCGGTTGCGAATTTGTTGCAAAGAAGCCTCCGCAATCAGTCGGTAACTTTGGGAAAGCAGATCGAAAGTTTGCGAGATTTGCGGTTGAAAATCTGCCAGCAACACTTCTAATTCCTCCCCAGTTAACTCTCTAAGCCACTTCTGAGCGTCGTGGAGGGCGATCGCCACATCCCCTACCTGCAACTTGGGAAACCGTTCCAAATTCTCATAAAACTTGCCCATCAGCAACAGCGTAGAAACATCTCCAACCTTCCACAAACTGCTGACAACACTAGATGCACCCCCATACAGCAAACCCGCAGGCAAACCAACAAAATCTCCCGGATTGCTAACCCCACCAGGAGCAGTTTCGCAAGCCGATAAAGTTACTAAAAAGAATTGCCGGAAATCCAGATTAAAAATTTCCAGCAAACTCAAAGATTCATTTTTCAAAAACACTGCCGACTTCAGCGGGTGCGCCAAATTCAACAAACTCGCTCCGGCAAAATGAGCGCACTTTTTTTGCTGCAACGGGGCGACAGAATTACTAGCAACAATTACACGACAAACTGTTTCTTTAGTTGCCAGCTTGTGCGCTATAACTTCCGACACTGCGAAATATTGGCAAATATTGGTAACTTCAATATGGTTGTAAAGCGAATCCCGAATCGAAGCGCACACCGCCAACAACTGCTGCAAGCGAGGCCGATAGCGGCCCACGGTGGCGTTGCGGGCAGCTTGTTTCAAGCGCAATAACTGACTGTTAGGAGCGTACCGAATTCCCGCCCCAAAGCGATCGCTCAAATATCCCTCAGGCACCGGCACCTCGCCAAAAGACCAACCCTGAGAAAAATCCGAAGTGCCAGCAGCATCAAAATCCGCACCAGTTCGATCGCCCCAAGGAAGTCGAACACTTCCGCCAACCTCGTCAACAGCCTCTGTTACCCCCAAAGGCAAAGCGTGGAGGGGCAAAGCGTGCAAAAATCGGTGCGGTACGAGGATCAGCCGATCGCACTTTTCGGGAATTAACGCCACCACTCGATCGATTTCCAGCAGTGCAGCCAAGCGGTTGAGTCGGGCCGGCAGCCGATCGATCCAGCGCCCTTTTTGCCCCGAATAAGCGCTGAAATACTCCGTTGCCCAACCTTCCAAAGCCAAAGCATTTTCCGGCGAACAGATGTGAACGGCAGGATATTCGGCACCGGGAACCACCGCAAAAGCTACCAACACCTCCCCCAAACTCGCCCAGAAAATTGCAGCAGAATTCTCATCTGGCAACAATTCTTGAATTTGCTTGTATTCGAGCGGCTCAACCTTGCGAACCAAACTGTAGAAAGGGTCAACTGCGTTCACCTCCGCGGCAATCAACCCGTCCAACTGCTGCCACAGTTGATTTAAATGCGCAAAATCCGAATGCGGCAGAAAAGAAGTGCTCAAATCCTGGCTTTCATCCCCCGGCGCGATCGCAACCTTGCGCGTTTCGGGAATCCGCTGTTCCTGCTGCTGCTGTTCCACCGCGATTTCTAATTGCAAGCCCTCCAATTCGGCCTGTACCGCAGCAGGAATTTCCGCTTTCGGAGTCAAATGACATTTAGCCAGCATTTCTACCAAACTCCGAGCTTTGTAGCGTTCGGCGTACTCCAAGGCCTTAGCATGATAAGCAGGTTGAGCTGTGCCGAGTTCCAAGCAAACTTGCACCAGAGATTTGTAAAGTTCCGTCCAAGTGCGAGCTAAATTCAGCTTAGCGCTACCGGGACGATCTCCCGGAGACAATTCATCAACTGCAGGTTCCCCGCGCAAGAATTCCACCGTCTCCACAGCAGCAGCAAACACATTGTAAGCCCGCAGCACGTCGCCTTGAGCGCGGTGAGCCTGACCCAGATCAAACAAATTTTGGGCCCAGCGGTGCGGGTGCGCTTCGCGGGTATAAACTTGACCGGCACTGTGATAGCAAGCGATCGCGTTTTGCAGGTGCGACGAGTCTTCGACATCCGTCAGTTCGCAAAAAGCGCGACCCAGATCCGCCAGCAGCATCGCCCAGCGCTCCGGAGCGCTAGTCTTGGTGTAAACTTGCAAAGCATTTTGATAGCAAGCGATCGCGCTTCTGAGGTTGCGGTTCCTTTCTCCCTTCAAATGTTCGCTCAAAGCGCGGCCGAGGTAAGTGCACAGCATTGCCCAGCGTTCGGGATATTTTTGGCGGTTGCAAAACAGCAAAGCATTTTGGTAGCAGGAAACTGCCATTTCTAAATTGTCCGCACGATCGCCCTTGACGCGCAGGTTGTAAGCCCTGCCGAGGTAAGTTTGGATCGAGCTCCAGCGTTCGGGAAATCTGATTTGGCTGTAGACTTGCAAAGCATTGTGGTAGCATTCGATCGCCTGTTCCAAATTTTGAGCGCGATCGCCTTTGACGCGATCGATAAACACCCGCCCCAAATTGCTGTGAGTCGTCGCCCACTGCAGCGGAAAAGTTTCCCGAGTCCTGATTTGCAGGGCTCTTTGATAGCAGTTGACCGCGTATTCGAGATTTTCCGCGCGATTGCCGCGAATCCGATCGCAAAAAGCATTTGCTAAATTGTTTTGAGTTGTCGCCCAACCTCTAGGAAAAGACTTGCGGTTGTATACTTGCAAGGCGTTGCGGTAGCAAGCGATCGCCTGTTCCAGATTTTGAGCGCGATCGCCCGCGAGGCGGCGGCTGTAAGCGCGTCCGAGATTGTTTTGAATGCTCGCCCAATCCCCCCCGAAAGCTTCGCGGGTGCGGACTTGCAGCGCTTTTTGATAGCATTCGATCGCCTTTTCCAGGTTGTTTGCTGGGTCTCCCCGCAGGCGGTCGCTGTAAGCGCTGCCGAGGTTGTTTTGCAGCGTCGCCCACTGTTCCGGATACTGCGCTAGGGTGCGGACTTGCAGCGCGTTTTCAAAGCAAGCAATCGCCTGTTCCAGATTTTGCGCGCGATCGCCCTTGACGCGATCGCTGTAAGCGTTGCCGAGATTGTTTTGCAGCGTCGCCCACTGTTCGGGAAATTCTCTGCGGGTAAACACCCTGGCAACTGCTTCGTAACCGGCAATTTCGATTTCCAAATTATTCGCCCTGCTGCCGAGGGGAAACCGCCCGATGGCATTGCTCAAGTTGCCGATTTGGGCTGCTATTTCCCTGGCTTGCGCGCGATCGGCCATTGGCAGCAGTGCTGTTGCCCAGCGGCGCAGCAATTGCGCGAAGTTTTGGTCTAATTTGTCTAAATTCGAGCGCAGCACGGGATACAATCTTTGCGGGTCGGGGTTGCTGGCTGCAGCCCGCAATACTTCTGCTAAAAAAATCAGGTAAGCGGTCGGGGTAGCTGGTAATTTAGAATTGCTGCGAGCAACTTCCAAGGGGGCGATCGCCTTTTGCAAAAATTTCGATGCTTTGGCTAAACTTTCCCGCGTCAGTTCCGGCACTTTTAAATACAGCGTTTGCATCAATTCCGAGTCGATCGACTTCGGATCGGCACTCAACACCAAGTTTGCCCCTGAGTCTCCGGAATGCTCCAGCAGCGCTCGAAGCATATTCACATCTGTATCGCCGCGCTGTTCGTTCATCGTGATTTTGCCGAACTATTAACGATCGCTGCCTCTGTGAAGCCCATTAAAGCAGGAACCAAGAGCTAATACTATTATTTTGCGCGTTCGTTCTTGATAAAAGCAATATATCTGTCGCAGGAATCTGGGATGCCAAAGGGAAAACGCAGTATTGATGCAGATAGTTTTTAGATAGTTTGCGATTCTTGCAGCAGTCTAAATATCTTGAAAAAATTTTCAGTTTTTAAACGATCGACCCGCCCTGACAGCACAGCCGGTGGCGGGTTGAGTCGATAAGCCGCTGAGGGGGTATCCGTGAAATTACTGTTGGGCGGCTGTTGCAATTGCTGCTTCGACGGCAGCCAAAGCCCGATCGACTTCAGCCGCGGTGACGATCAACGGCGGGACGAATCTCAACACTTTCGGCCCTGCCGGTACTAACAAAACTCCAGCTTCGATCGCGGATTTAACGATATCGCTGGATGTAAGTGTGATGTCGGCTTGCAGTTCCATGCCGTTAATTAAACCCCAGCCGCGCACTTCGGCGATTAATTGGGGATATTTCGCAGCAATCCGATTCAATCCCGCCCGCAATTGTTCGCCGCGTTGCTGCACGTTTTCCAGCAGGTTTTCCTGTTCTAAAGTTTGGCATACGGCTAAGGCTGCGGCACAGGCGAAGGGATTGCCGCCGAAGGTACTGGCATGGCTGCCCGGTTCAAATACATCGCAGTGAGATTTGCACAGCATAGCCCCGATCGGGATGCCGCCGCCGAGTCCTTTTGCCGATGTAAAAATGTCCGGTTCGATGCCCAAGTTTTCGTAGCCCCAAAGTTTGCCACTGCGTCCCATCCCGACTTGCACTTCGTCGAGAATCAGCAAAATGCCTTTTTCGTCGCAAATTTCGCGAATCCGCTGGAAGTAAGCGGTGTCTCCGGGGCGGACTCCGCCTTCGCCTTGCAGGGCTTCTAGCATGATGGCGGCTACTTGGCGTTCGTCTTTATCTAATTCGGCGATCGCGCTTTCGATCGCGGCAGTGTCGTTGTAGGGTACGTAGTAAAATCCCGGCATCAGCGGGGTAAAACCTTTTTGGTATTTCGGCTGTCCCGTGGCGGTAATCGTTGCCAGAGTCCGCCCGTGGAAGCTGGCATGGGCTGTAATAATCATCGGATTGGCAATATTTAATTTTTCGTGGGCGTACTTGCGCGCCAGTTTAATAGCACCTTCATTGGCTTCCGCACCCGAGTTGCAAAAGAACGCTCGATCGGCACAAGAATGCTCTACAAGCCACTTCGCCAGCTCGCCCTGTACGGGGATATAGTACAGGTTGGAAACGTGGTGCAGGGTCTGAATTTGCTGGGTAACAGCTTTAATCAATGCGGGGTGGGCGTGTCCCAGAGTGCAGGTAGCAATCCCGGCAACAAAATCGAGATATTCCCGACCTTGAGTATCCCAGACAGTGCAGCCTTGCCCGCGATCGAGCGCGATGTTAAAGCGTCCGTAGGTTGACATGACATAGGTGTCAAAGCTTTCGGTACTGAAGGGACTGGCTGCAGCTTCGACGGGCGGTTCTTTGAGTAAAGTTTCTGGACTCACGAATTGCTCCTTAAATAGTTGACAGTTGACAGTTGACAGCGAGGTTTTTAGACAGTTTACAGTTGACTGTTGGTAATTGACAGCAATTGCCGCGATCGATCTTTGCACTGTCCGCTGTTTCGTAATTGTCACCTGTCGGTCAGTCTGGTGTCCACTGTTGAGGCGGGGATGTAAATCGGACTGGAAAAACAATCTGCAGGAAAATGCAGGGGCTGGGGCGTATTTTCTTGTGCCTTACCCGCTTCCCGGCACAAAATTATCTGCGTTATTCCTTCTTCCTTCTTCTTCCTTCGCGTCCTTCGCGTCTTCGCGGTTCGATACGTTGATTTTTAGTCGGCAACCGAGTTTGTTTGCGAAAATCCCGCGCACTCGCCGGCAGATTTGGGAAAAAATCTAGTTTCTTTAGGCTGATGCGTTTGGGGCTGTTTCGTCATAAAATTATAACCGCAACAGCATTGAATTTCCGACAAACCTAAAGATGAGTTATTACATTTCTCCGACATTTCTCGATAAAGTTGCGGTACACGTAACCAAGAATTTTTTAGATTTACCAGGAGTAAGAGTTCCGCTAATTTTGGGAATTCACGGCCGCAAAGGAGAAGGCAAAACTTTTCAATGCGAACTGGTTTTTGAACGGATGGGTTTTGAACCGGTGATGATTTCTGGTGGCGAATTGGAAAGCCCGGATGCCGGCGATCCGTCGCGTTTGATCCGGTTGCGCTATCGGGAAGCTGCGGAGCAAATTCGGGTGCGGGGCGAAATGTGTGCGGTGTTTATTAACGATTTGGATGCTGGGGCGGGCAGGTTCGATTCTACGACTCAATATACTGTCAACACTCAGATGGTAAATGCCACGCTGATGAATATTGCCGATACTCCAACCAACGTGCAGTTACCGGGAAGTTATGACGATACGCCGCTGCATCGAGTGCCGATTATTGTCACGGGAAATGACTTTTCTACGTTGTACGCGCCGCTGATTCGCGACGGGCGGATGGAAAAGTTTTATTGGGAACCGAGTCGCGATGATAAGATTGGAATTGTCGGGGGAATTTTTGAAGCTGACAGACTTTCACAAAACGAGATCGTGCAGTTGGTGGATAATTTTTCCGAACAGTCGATCGACTTTTTTAGTGCGTTGCGATCGCGCATTTATGACGAACAGGTGCGGGATTTCATTCACAAAATCGGAATTGAAAAAGTTTCCAAGCGTTTGGTCAACAGTTTGGAGGGTCAGCCGGATTTTGCCAACCCGAATTTCAGTCTCGAACATTTACTGGAAATGGGTCGATCGATGGTGGGACAACAACACCGAATTCGGGAAATGCGTTTGGTAGAAGAATACAATCAATCGCGGCTGTTTAATCCTGGAGGTAATGCGAATATTGCTGCTAGTGTTCCCGCTAATGTTCCTCCTAGTGTTTCTAGGAATGTTCCCGCGCAAGAGCGCTCGAACGATGCGCCATCTAAATATTATAAAGCTTATCAGGAACCAATTCCTGCATCGAGTAACGGCAAAGCTTCGCGATTGAGTTCCGAGGTTGTGGAACAAGTGCAGCAGTTGTTAGCGAGGGGCTGCAAGATTGGTATGGAATATGCAGATAACCGCAGGTTTAAAACTGGTTCGTGGCAAAGTTGCGCGACAATTCAAACAGCCCAGGAAACTGAAGTTGTGGCATCGGTAGAGAATTGTTTGGCGGAACACGGTGGCGAATACGTGCGGTTAATTGGCATCGATCCGAAAGCTAAGCGGCGGGTTGTGGAAACAATTATTCAGCGGCCGCAAGGATGAAGTTAAAAGTAATACCCGCAGTTGTTGGAACTTGACAGAGAAATTCTGTAGGGGCTCTCGCATTCCGGCGACAATTTATGAAATTCAACCGACATATAACTGTCCGAATGCGAGAACCCAACCCCCGCAGATCGTGCGAATGTACTATATTGCTTGAATTCCCTGCAAAATATTTATATCCTGTCCGGTCGATCGACCGCGATCGGGTTTGACCGAATATTTTATCCTAAATGGATCGATCGATCGGACAATATCTGACGCATGGGAACCAAACACCTGATTTCTGCGTCCTTATTTCTCGAAGTGACGATTTTTCCCAGCAACCGATTTTTTTGCCTAATTCCTGTTTGCTTAACCAATTATTTAATAAAACCGATCGAACCCAACCAAAATCTGTTGTTGTTCTCGCTCGCTCGTTCCCTCTGCCCTCTTTAATACCGATCCAAAGCAAAGCAAAGCAAACCAAGCGTTAAAACGAGAGCTGAATTGTTAGCATAAAAACAATTGAGCTTATTGGCGTTGCTGTTTTGTTTGATGTATAATTTCTGGAGGAATAATTATATGCCATCCTCGACATCTCCCATCGATCGCGCCAGCGGATTGTACGTCCGTTCCACCGACCAAGAACAACAGGAAGAACAGCTAGTTTTTCCACTGAAGCATACAAAAGTTACAGCCCAAATTGCCGGAAATTTATCGCGCGTTGAAGTTACGCAGAAATTTGAAAATCCTTTCACCAAGCCCTTAGAAGCAGTTTATATTTTCCCGCTACCTGCGGAAGCAGCGGTAGATGAAATGGAAATTAAAATTGGCGATCGCACCATCAAAGGTAACATCAAAAAACGGGAAGAAGCCCAACAAATTTACGAGAAAGCCAAACAAGAAGGTCGAACAGCGGGTTTGCTGGAACAGGAGCGAGATAATATTTTCACTCAATCCTTAGCTAACATCAAACCTGGTGAGGAAATTGATGTTACGATCCGCTATACAGACAGTTTGAAATTTCTCGCCGGTGATTATGAATTCGTGTTTCCGATGGTGGTCGGGCCGCGATACATTCCCGGTACGCCCTTGGATGAAACGGCAGCTAGCGGTAGCGCCCCAGCCCCGATGGCAGTTAATTCCGATACCGATATTGTCCCCGATGCTTCGCGGTTGAATGCCCCGATTTTGCCTGCGGGAATGCGCTCGAAACACGATATCGACGTGACCCTGGAAATTGCAGCGGGCGTACCGATTCGCAACGTCAATTCTCCATCGCACCAACTGCAAATCGAATATTTCGACTCTCCCCAAACTGCGCTAGAAGGCGAGCAAAAAAATAGCTCGAACGTGCGCGTGCAGTTGGCGAATGCAGATACAATTCCCAACAAAGATTTGATAGTTCGCTATCAAGTTGCAGGTCGCGAAACCCAATCAACAGTATTAACTCAAGCGGACGATCGCGGCGGGCATTTTGCTGTTTATTTAATTCCGGCGATCGAGTACAAAACCGATGAAATTGTGCCGAAAGATGTCGTGTTTTTAGTCGATACTTCCGGTTCGCAATCGGGAGCGCCTTTGCAGCAATGTCAGGCGTTATTGCGGCAATTTATCAACGGGCTGAATCCGGCAGATACTTTCTCGATTCTAGATTTTTCTACCTCGGTGCGGCAACTGTCAAAACAACCGCTGCCGAATACAGCAGAGAACCGACAAAAGGCGATCGAATATATCAACAAACTCCATGCTGCAGGCAGTACGGAAATGTTGGGCGGGATTCGGGCGGCGATCGATTTTCCCGCACCGTCGGGGCGCTTGCGAACAGTAGTATTTCTCAGCGACGGTTACATCGGCAACGAAAACCAAGTTCTCGCCGAAGTGCAGCAACATCTTAAATCGGGAAATCGCCTTTACAGTTTCGGTGCGGGGAGTTCCGTCAATCGCTTTTTGCTCGATCGAATTGCTGAAATCGGGCGGGGTATTTCGCGGATTGTCCGCCACGACGAACCCGTTAACGAATTTGTGGAAAAGTTCTTCCAGCAAATCAACAATCCGGTGTTGGTAAATCTGGAAATTACCTGGCATGGAAATGGCGAAAGTCCGGTAATTTATCCATCAATTGCACCGGATTTATTTGCCGAACAGCCGCTGGTTTTATTTGGAAAAAAGGGCGATCGCGAGTCTGGAACTTTGCAGATTAAAGGAGTTAGTGCGGGCGGCAACGAGTACGTCCAAACCTACGAAATGAATTTTACCGATGCGGGAAATCCGGCCGTTGCGCAGCTTTGGGGGCGGCACCGCATCAAAGATTTGATGAATCAAATGCTGCAGTACGAAACCAAGGTTGGGGTGGAAATGGTAACAGAAACAGCGCTAACCTATCAGCTTCTGTCGCAGTACACCGCTTTCGTCGCCGTCAGCGATGACGTGCGCGTCGAACCGGGTACGGAATCCGTGTCGGTAAATGTGCCCGTAGAAATGCCAGAGGCGGTGGAATATGGGGGCGTATATGGCAACACGGATTATATGGCGCGGGCAATTACCGTCGGAGGTTCCGCACCTGTTGCAGAGTTTATGAGGGTGCGGGCTCTGGTTGACAGATCCGCAGGAGGATCGCTCGGCTTCTCATTCGACTGCATGGAGGAAGTGCCCGCGCCAGCAGGTAGCGCCCCCAGCACACCGCCAAAGCCGCGCCGCACATCGCCCGTAGAAGTTGTTAGCGCTACGGGGTTGGATGAAGTGGCGATCGACAGTTTAAACGAACACTTGAAAACTCTGAATGTCCCGCCCGGTACAAACGGCGAACTGGTGCTAGAACTTGTATTCGGTAAAGCGCGCGTTAACCGAATCGTCGTGGATGCCGCTGCTTCAACTTTGGCAGATGTGGAGTTGCTGAAAACGATTCGGCGGTGGCTGTTTACCTGGCGCATTCCTCACTCAATTGAGAATGCAGTGCGGCTGACGTTGAGAGTGCGATCGTAATAGTTTAAACTGACTGGAGTTTTAGTAGGGTGCGCAGTGCGCACCTTACTGCTATAAGTAGCGATCGGTGGTTCAGGATTTACGCATAACTCTTATACGTAGGTTGGGTTGAGGAACGAAACCCAACACCTATTGATGTTGGGCGGAGTGAAACGGAGAGTTCACTTCGTTCAACCCAACCTACTATAGGAATCGCGGTCAATCGCTCGGACACGATCTCAGATCCTGTGCGATCGATTAACCATAATTCCTGTAGGGGCGGGTTTTTCAACAAAATCCGCCAACAATTGACAATCTCAAAAACCCGCCAGATCGCCATATTGTGGGCGATCGAACCGACAGGATTTGAGACCAAAAACTAACCTAATCCGCCTGTTTCCGTCCTTCTTCCGAATGACGAATGACTCAAGAAATACAGATAATTCATCCGTGTATCCGTGTCATAATCCCTGTAGTGCCTTCCTTCTTCCTTCTTATTATGAAAAACTGGCAGCGCATTCTTTTATATTTAGGTGGAGCCTATATAGTTTTGTTATTAGGGCCGATCGCGGGCTTCGATTTGCCAAAAATTATTGGCGAAATTGTCCGCAGTCCCGAAGTTTTGATCCAGCAATTGTTAGTCGGTCTTGTCAACGGAGCGCTGATTGCAATTATTGCTTTAGGTTATACGATGGTTTACGGCATTATTGAGTTAATCAATTTTGCTCACGGCGATTTGTATATGTTGGGTGCTTTCGCCGCGCTGACAGTTATCGGATCTTTTGGCCTGCAAGACGGCGCAGCTTTAGGTGTTGCTATACCGGTGATGTTGCTGGCTTTAATTATCTGTGCGGTATTTTGCGCCGGTTTGAATATTATTGTCGAAAAATACGCTTACCGACCGTTGCGTAATGCTCCCCGTTTGGCTCCTTTAATTTCAGCAATTGGAGTTTCTTTCATTTTCCAGAATGCGGGTTTGTTTTGGGGAGGATTGAAAGCTTTTATTCCGGTGATGGGCGCGAATTCTGCTGCTCCGAAAAGCTTTCCCGATTTGCTGCCGCGCGTTGATATTCTCAAAGCTTTGGGAATTGAAACCAGTGTGGTATTTACCACGAAAGATTTAATCGTGTTGGTAGTAGCTGTGTTATTGATGGTTTCGCTACATCTTTTCGTGCAGTACACCCGTTTGGGAAAAGCAATGCGAGCCACTGCTCAAAACCGCGATGCTGCAAAAATTATGGGCATTGATGTCGATCGAATTATTGCCCTAACTTTTTTAATCGGCGGAGCTTTAGCGGGGGCGGCCGGTATTTTGGTGGGATTGTACAACAATACTATTGTATTTACGATGGGTTTTACGGCGGGTTTGCGGGCTTTTACGGCGGCGGTTTTGGGTGGAATTGGCAATATTGTCGGGGCGATGTTGGGAGGTGTTTTGATTGGTTTGCTGTCGGCTTTGAGCGATCAGTATTTATCCAGTCGCTGGACTAATGCTTGGGTGTTTGGGGTTTTGGTGGTGATTTTGGCTTTTCGTCCCGGCGGTTTGTTGGGTGAGAACGTTCAAGAAAAGGTTTAAACCTGGTTCGTAGTGAGGACTTCAGTCCGCATAAATAGCGGTTCTCACAAAAATGAGGTATACCCGATCCGTTTGAACTTCAGTGTTTTTGAGCGTTTTTTTGTACTCACTTATACCATTTTCATAAAGTAGCGCTACATATCTACTGCCCAACCCCTTGAGTAATAGGTAGTTGCCCAATTTATCTGCAGCATGACTTTATGAATTTGAGGCTATCAGCCAAAGGGGTTTCTCTTTCAACGGAACTTACCCTCAGGCTCGATCGCTCCCTTGAGAACTTTTTTGTTTCTGTTTGCGTTTGTGTCGCGCGCCCGCACCTAAAATTCCCAATCCCAGAAAACTGCTAATTACAGTTGCTGGTTCTGGAACTGCAACCGCTTCGGGATCTGTTGGTAATGGCTCCACTGACTCGGGCGTTGGCGACGGCGTTGGCGCAGGCGAGGGAGATGGCGCAGGTGTTGGCGCAGGCGCAGGTGTTGGCTCGGGCGATGGAGATGGCGCAGGCGCTGGTTCGGGCGATGGAGATGGCGCTGGTTCGGGCGATGGAGATGGCGCTGGTGTCGGTTCGGGCGATGGAGATGGCGCTGGTTCGGGCGATGGAGATGGCGCAGGCGTTGGTTCAGGCGCAGGCGCAGGTGTTGGCTCGGGCGATGGAGATGGCGCTGGTTCGGGCGATGGAGATGGCGCTGGCGTTGGTTCGGGCGAGGGAGATGGCGCAGGTTCGGGCGATGGAGATGGCGCAGGTGTTGGCGCAGGTGAAGGTGTTGGTGCAGGTGTGGGAGATGGGGAAGGGAAAGGGGAAGGGGAAGGGGAAGGATCGACTCCCCCTGTTACCTCATAAGTTCCAGTGACATCTACATCCAGAATTCCAGCATTATCAGACCAGTCGTAAGCGTCCATTGTGCCGAGATAGAAGCGGGATGCTCCCTCAGGGACTAAAATCTGCTGGAGAACTCCTTGGTTAGTGCGTCCGTCACCAATAAAAAATACCTGTTTGAGAAGCGGTGCAAGTTGAAGGTAGTTGCGACTGTCTGGGGTACTGAAATTTAAAGCGGACGGCGCAGGTGAAAGATTCGGTTGTCCGTCATCCAGAAACACGCCGAGTAGAGAATTGCGGGGCGCTGAAATATCAGAAATGCCGTTTTCGGCTCCGGCTGTGTGAGGGGCAATGGTTCTGTCTCCGTCAGGCGTATCTATAGGAGTAACTGACTTGTAGTTAACAGAACCCGACACTCCGAAGGTGAGGATAGTGCCGGCAGCAAGGGGTAAATTGGATACCAGTACGGGAGATTCTCTGGGAGCGAGGGAAAAGCGATTTCTGACGGGGGAGCGACTGGCAATAGTGCCGTCCGGCATTCCAGCCAGCCAAGGATCGGCGGTGCCCGGTACGCCGGCATTCAGAGTAATGGTGGCGGCTTGTGCTTTGCTGGCTGCTGTGAGAGATATCAAGGCGAATCCTGCAGCAGCGATCGATAGTGTTCTTATGGCGGTCATATAATAGATGCTTCATGATTTTCAACTGCGCACACCCGAAAATTAACTGAGCGACAACCAGATCAGTGTGAACTGTACCTCTGTTGAGATGCCGATCGAACTCAACCCCAGCCTACCTTGAATAATTGCTTTTAACGTGTTTTTTTTGCTTCAGTTTTCAAGATGATCCTCGGCTACATTCTCTGATAAATTCTCCGCTGCATTCTCCAATACATTCTCGGTTGCGTTCTCAGGTACATCCTCCGATACATTCTCGGTTGCGTTCTCCGGTACATTCTCCGATGGACTTTCGGGTTTGACTCGCCGGATCGGGAGATTTGCAATCAGTGCCGTTGCCCGTTGGTCGCTTTCGAGAGAAAACTCTGACTCCGTAGTATCGATTTCCACGTAGCGAGACACCACCTCCAGAATTTCTCGGCGCATCGACTCAACCATTTCTGGGCTGAGGTCTGCTCGATCGTGAGCTAGTACCAGTTTGAGGCGGCGTTTGACCTCATCGCGGCTGTTTTCGGGCGCGCGCGGGAAAAGTCTTTCGAGAAGGGTATATAACATGAGTCTGGCGGTTTGTCAAGGGGGTGGGTACATACAAAAACTTGCGTTTAGCGGCCTCTAGCAAAGGCAAATAAACTGAATCGGCAGCACTGAGTTTGTCAGGAATCTCATCAAGATATTTACCGGAAAAATCTAGCAAGAACTAGGAGTTTATTTTAATTTAGCGGGTAGTGTTTGCAGTCGATCGCCAATATTTGCAATCCGTCACATAATTTTAGTTGTTAACAGTTTGCGCAGGCGAGTAAAGAAATTTTCGGGGCGGGGATTGAGGTCGAGAAATTCAACTTTTTCACCTTCAAGACGGCGGGCAATATTGTCAAAAGCCTTTCCAGCCATAGAGGGGGTTTCTGACAAAACTAAGGGTTCGCCGCGGTTGGTGGAAACGATCACGCGCTCGTCGTCGGGAACGACTCCTAGCAGGGGAATAGCGAGGATTTCCCGCACGTCTTGCACCGACATCATATCATTAGCCAATACCATTGCGGGTCTAATGCGGTTGACGATCAGGTTAATGCGCTTGACATTGTGCGCTTCTAACAAGCCGATAACTCGGTCTGCATCGCGCACTGCTGCGATTTCTGGAGTAGTAACAATGACACCTTCTTGGGCAGGGGCGATCGCATTTTGAAAACCCTGTTCGATTCCTGCCGGAGAATCGATCAAAATATAATCGTACTTCTTCTCTCCCAACATCCCGACAAGTTGCTTCATTTGCTCGGCAGTAATCGCATCTTTCATTCGAGTTTGGGCAGCAGGTAGCAATACCAAACGCGACTGCCGCTTGTCCTTCACCAAAGCTTGTTCCAGACGGCATTCTCCGGCAAGGACTTCCATTGCCGTGTAAACAATGCGATTTTCTAAACCCAGCAGCAAGTCCAAATTTCTCAAGCCGAAATCAGCGTCGATAACGGCAACACTGCGGCCCCGCTTCGCTAACGCCATGCCGAGATTGGCTGTGGATGTGGTTTT
The DNA here is from genome assembly GCA_025454405.1 of Oscillatoriaceae cyanobacterium Prado104. Classification (GTDB taxonomy): domain Bacteria; phylum Cyanobacteriota; class Cyanobacteriia; order Cyanobacteriales; family Microcoleaceae; genus Microcoleus. The sequence continues at coordinate 35,592 of JALOON010000060.1, forward strand.
TCCCACTCCGCCTTTCCCCGATGTAACAACAATAATCCGAGCCATAAGTGAGTTGAGAGTTGTTTGGGAGTTTTGAGTTTTGAGTTTTGAGTTTTGAGTTTTGAGTTACCAGTTGAGAGTTGACAATTGGCAGTTGACAGTTGTTTGGGAATTTTGAGTTTTGAGTTTTGAGTTACCAGTTGAGAGTTGACAGTTGACAGTTGTTTCTCTGATGACTGATGACTGATTACCAACTACCAATTACCAATTACCTATTACCCATTACCAAATAACCGATTACCGATTACCAACTACCAATTACCAATTAACTATTTAACTGCGATTTGTCGAAATCTGATGCCCTGCCGATTCTAATTCCTTGAGGTGTCACGTAGGCGACTTCCGGATAAAACTGGGCGGGCGCAGTTTCTGGTCCTCTGGCAACGTACTTAGCAATCCTAATCAGCATCGGCTCCATCTGCAAGGCTACGATCGCGCTTTTGGCATTGCCGTTAGCGCCTGCGTGAACGGTTCCTCGCAAACGACCCCAAACTAGGATATCGCCTCCAGCGATTACTGAACCGCCGGGATTGACATCTCCGAAAACTATGACAGTTCCGGGATGGCGAATTTCTGTGCCCGATCGCACCGTCATCTGCAAATATAAAGGTTCGGCTGGGGACTCGGGCTTCGCTTCGGAAGTTTTGGCAAGGGAAGAAACGGAGGATTGCTGTTCGACGCTGTAGCCTGCGGTAGCTGCTGCGACGGCTGTTTGGCGGCGGCTGGTGTAGACTCGCTTGAGTTGGAGCTCGGCTTCTGCGAGGGCTTCGGCAATTTCTTGGAGTTGGCGGATATCTAGGAGGCGATCGTTCCCCATCAATTGTACTTCTGCCTGGGGCTGCCAAAAACGTTCTCCTGCATTCAGCCTGATTTTTAGCTGCTGCACGAGTTCCGTCCAAGTAGAGGCTGCTGTTTGGGATTCACCGATGTTAGTTTCAGGAGGAAGCAGCAACATTAGCTGTCCGTTTTCGGTTTTGAGCCGAACTTGCAATTCTAAGCTAACTTCGGGCGCTGTGGCGGTTCTAGGGGAGGCATCGGGTGTCATGAGGGATGGTCTGAGTTCGGGTGAGTACAAAGTAATATCAATATTAGCTTGAGTTGTCAATTGTCATTAGTTATCAGTCATCAGTCATTAGTCATTGGTCATTAGTCATTAGTCATCAGTCATCAGTTAAAACTCAGATATTGGACCATTCTCGATAAACTCGTAGGGGTGGGTTCTCGACAGACTTTAAAAGTTGCAAACAGGTTAAATAAACCCACCCCCACCCCACGCGCAAGTCCTTTAACTTATGGAACAAATAGAACGCTATCGCGGCAGCCTTCTCGGTTTAGCAACTGGCGATGCTTTGGGAACTACTTTAGAATTTCATCGACCCGGAACATTTGAGCCGATCGATGATATGATTGGCGGCGGCCCATTTCGATTGCGATCGGGTGAATGGACTGACGATACATCAATGGCGCTTTGTTTGGCAGAAAGTTTGATTGAAAAGAAAGGTTTCGATCCGATTCACCAATTAGAAACTTATTTGCGATGGAGTAGAGACGGACATTTGAGCAGTAACGGCGAATGTTTTGATATTGGCAATACCGTGCAGCAAGCGCTGTGGAATTTTGAAGATACCAGAAAGCCTTATTGCGGCCCGACGGATGCTTGGACGGCTGGCAACGGTTCGATTATGCGCTTGACTCCGGTGCCTTTATTTTATGCAAAAAATCCTCTTGAAGCAATAGAAAAATCTCAAGAAAGTTCGAGGACAACTCATGGTGCTGCTACTTGTTTGGATGCTTGCCGTTATTTGGGCGGTTTAATTGTTGGGGCGGTAAATGGAGTTGCTAAAGATGTCTTGCTTTCAGAAAGATATTGTCCGATTTCTGGATATTGGGAATCTCGCCCTCTCGTAGCGGAGATTGATGAAATTGCTGCAGGTTCTTTTAAAGTGCGGCAACCTCCAGAAATTAAAGGTACGGGTTACGTCGTGAAGTCTTTGGAGGCGGCGCTGTGGGCTTTTTATAACAGTGATTCTTTTGAGGAGGGGTGTTTGTTGGCGGTGAATTTGGGGGATGATGCGGATACGACTGGTGCGGTTTACGGACAGTTGGCGGGGGCTTTTTATGGAGAGGGAGGAATACCGGAAAAATGGAGATTGCGTTTGGTCGATCGCGCTTTAATTGTATCTTTTGCAGATCGGATTTTTGAAATGTCTCAATCGATCTCGATCTAGAGGAACAGATGATTGACAAGATTTGGTGATTGAAATTGCCCTTATACAAACCAAGAGATTGGGCGATCGAAATCGCTTTTGGTAATTATGACGGACTCGTGGGGGCTGGGTGAAGCATTCGGGAATTAGATTGAATGTGGGGAATCAAATATTGTCGCCCGAATGCTTCACCCCTACAGATTTATTGCGATCGGATCGATCGCCTCCGCAACGCAAGTGCCCGTTTTTCTAAATTCGATCTGTCTGGGAAAACATGGCGGTTGAAACTGCTTGCAGACAAACAAAAGTTGTCAGAATTTAATCGAATTCAGCTACTAATTCAGAAGATGTCACTTAATTAAGTTTGCTTTGCAAGGATGACAATGCTTGCTTGTAGCAACGGTTGCAATCGCGCTCTTAATAAAGGCAGTATCTTGAAGTTTGCTTCTGTTAGAAGGAAGAGAAAATCATCAAACTTGAGAAAGAGGGAGCGAAATTTTCAGGCTTATAGAATGAGGCAAGTTAAAACTTTGAAAGACGAGGATTTCGATCGTGTCAGACACAAGTAAACGCGGATTTGCATCTATGGACCCGGAAAAGCAGCGCGAAATCGCCAGTGAAGGGGGAAAGGCTGCTCATGAAAAAGGAACAGCCCATGAGTTCTCTTCAGAAGAAGCTCGCGAAGCAGGTCGCAAAGGCGGCGAAAAAGTCAGTAAAGACCGCGAACACATGGCAGATATTGGCTCTGAAGGCGGCAAAAAAAGTCGCAAAAAGTGATGGAGTTGCTGTTGGTTAATGGGCTCGACAATTCTGGTAATTACGCACTCTGACCAAAGAAAGTAGATTTGATAATTGTTGGTTTCGATCGACTGTTTCAAGTTATTTCGTTATTTCCTGAATTTAGATCCCCCTAAATCCCCCTTAAGAAGGGGGACTTTTTGTGTTTGATAATTGTTGGTGGCGATCGACTGTTTCGAGTTATCTCGTTGTTGCCTGAGTTTAGATCCCCCTAAATCCCCCTTAAGAAGGGGGACTTTTTGTGTTTAATAATTGTTGGTGGCGATCGACTGTTTCAAGTTATCTCGTTGTTGCCTGAGTCTAGATCCCCCTAAATCCCCCTTAAGAAGGGGGACTTTGAATGCTTCCGGTTCCCCCCTTTTTAAGGGGGACTTTGAATGCTTCCGGTTCCCAGAAGGGGGACTTTAAATGCTTCCGGTCCCCCCCTTTTTAAGGGGGGCTAGGGAGGATCTAAATCTCATAGTTAAACAGCAATCTTTTAATCCAGAATTGCAAATTATGGCAATCCCTTAGCCCACTTCAATTTATTAACAAAATTGTTCACAGCTTTATCTGCCTTTTCAGGAGTTTCGCTTCTGAGGATTTTATCAACGCTCTTCACGTAAGCGTAGAAAACCGCTTGAGTGATGCTTCTGTGCGTGTAATCGCTGGTGTAAGTCAAATCTCCGCATTTCACAATTACAGTTGCTTCAACAGTTGCCGCCGCACCTTCATCGGAAACATTTCGAGTGAAAAAATCTTTGAATGAATAGTCAGGTGTTTGGTAAAGTTGCTTGACCAATTTATCAAGAGCTTTGCAAGAAGCTTCGATCGGCCCTTTTGCGATGACAAATTCTGGGTGTTGTTCGCCAGTTTCAGGATTTCTGAGAATCACCGTTGCTTCGGTAAAGTTGTTTTGAGCGCAGCGCACTATCCAGTTATCAACAACCCATCCAGTTCCCAAGCTGAGTTTCTCGTCTAAAATATCTTCATCAAACATACAATTTGCCTCTAAGTCTTTTTCCAGTTTTTCTCGAAATTCGATGTACGTATCGTTGACGGCATCGCAGAGATCCAAACCGTAGTAGTTATTCAGAAACTCGCCGGGAGTAAAGACATTAATTTCGGGATTTAAATTTTCATCACCCCAAAAACTTTGTGAATTCAAAGTCACGATCGCATCAAGATGATACCTGACTGCGCAAGCCAATTGAATTGTGTTTTTAAAATTAGGCAGCGGTATCTGACTGGCTTCGTAGAGCAGCTTGCCGTCAACTTCGCATACCTGCAAAAAGTTTAATAATTTTTGTTGGATTCTCCTAGCATTTTCTGCATTGTGGAGTAGTTGAGCTAGCGACACAATTTGTTCAAAATCCGAGCTAGCTATATAACCTTTTACCAACTTTGAAGAAACCAGATCGATCGCCCCTACAGAATCTTCTAATGTCGGGCATTTTCGATCTAATAAAACATCTAAAATGATGTCAGCATCCACCAAAACTTTTTTGTCGATCGCCCTTTCATTTTCACTATCATCTGGAGCGATATCTAACCGATCGTTGCTCGGTTCATCCTGGTAGGTGCGATCGAAGTTGCTGTCAATAATGCCGTCACCATATTCTTCCAGGAGAAGGTCGTTATCTGCTTCTTCAAGTAACCGATCTTTGTCCGATCGAGCTAATAAAGATTTGGCTGATTCGCTTGCCTGCAAATAGTCACTGGCATCGCCATCACTGAGCGTATTGTTGTCATTGCTACTGCTGAAAAACTCATCACCGATATAGCCTTCCAAACTTTCATTTGGAAAGGGTTCAAAAATGCGATCGCCTGCTTTCCCAGCAACCCAAATTATATCATTTGAACTGCCGTAGGGTATGTTACTGTCGGTATTGCCGTCAAGATTTTCATGGAATTTAGGTTCTAAAATGCGATCGCCATCGTTCCCATCTATTAAATTTAGATCGCCAGAACCGCCGTAGAGTATGTCACTTTCGGAACTGCAAGAAAACGTATCCAAACCTGCTGAATCGTAAATACTCCAATGACCGAATTTCTCTCTGAGCATATCGTTACCCACCTGTTCTACAAGCGGATACGTGCGATCGCATCGAACCTTACTTTGATAATTGATGAGGATATCATCTTCGGGAAAATCTAAGATTTGATTTTCGTGAAGATTGCCAATCAAAGCGTCATCAAATTTCTCAGAGACATCTTTAACAAGATTGGTAACTACTTCCCAGTTATTGATTTCTGGTGAAACTTGTATATTTTGCGACATGATTTTCAGCCCTCTGTACTAATAAATCCTCGATTCTACTTGTATTGTAAATGCCTTGAACTCGGATTTATTTACCCTCCCGAATCGCCATTATCTGGCTGAAAATCGTAAGTAGCATCAATAATTTCAACAACTTTTTGAACGATCCCGCTGATTCCTTCCATAAATTCCTCCCGATCGGCCTCATTGGGAAATGGAGGCAAGCGATCCTGGCAGTATTTGGTAATTTCACTAACTTCTGATTTTAGCATTTCCCCCCGCATTGGATGGGGGTGAGGAACTTGATATCTGTTTAAAATTTCTCCGATCGAACTCTTGTACATCTTCAATTCGCGAACTTCTTCTATAGATAGCTTGTGAACTCTAGCAATAGAAGGACGAAGTTTATTGCGAATGAAGTCATGATACATTTTGGTTAAATCGTCCGGCGTCTTATCTAAGCGGTACTTGTGAATAAAATCGGAATAGCTCGCGTTCGGATGGACAGCAAATTCTACAACCATTTTCATCTCTAGATGTGTAGCGCGCTTGCCACCCCTAGCAAGTATTGCATCAAGATATCTTCTCGCTTTATCAGCAGTCATTAAATTACGGTCATCGGAACTACTATTTATCATACCGCTGTATTCCTTGACGCTAGATGAGGATAGGCTACCACAACAGTCGATCGAATGGAAATAGTAAAAGAGGATGATTCCGATTTTTTCCGATTTTTTAAGTTTCCGATTTTTCAGGATTTACTTGCTGGGATGCGTGCTGCAAAATCGTTTTATGCCGATCGCTCTTGGATTGGTTTCTTTTCGCTAAAACTCTATAGATTCGCGGGAGTTTGTCAGCTATGTCTTGTCCTTACGCCGATAACGATCGACCTGCACCTTGCCATTTTGAACCGCATCCTAAGAAAGCGGGGAGTTTTTTCTGTTGCGTTTGCCAGCAGTCGATTACACCTCCCGAAGACAAGCCTGCTGAAAAACCCAAACTGCCGATCGCGCTGATGTTGCTAATGTTATTAATTGCCAGTGTAGGGGCGATCGTAACGCAACCAGATCGGTCAGTTACAAAGAGCGATCGAATCGATGTAGGCCCTTATCGGTAGCCGATTGCAGGCTTTTTGCAAAACTCCCAAATCCAAAAATCATCTGCGTTCATCCGCGTTAATCTGCTCGATCTGCGGTTGCCCGATCGAGCCTTTTTGCAAAAAGTCCAACAAACCCCGTGTTTCGGTACTTTCACGCATTCTTTACAAAACTTTGCAAAAGAACCGCAAAGTTTTGCATAAAACCACCGAGTTGAACCCGATAAATAATTGTGAGCGATAGTTGGGCGGTTGGGCCGATCGAAGTTTCTCGTAACCCAATAGTCCGGCGGGGGTTTGGCCAAGGCAATCCGGCAATTCGTCAGTCCCGCACTCCGGCAGGGTCCGGCGGGGGTTCAAACCCCCGCCTCATAGCAAAAGTCGTCTGAAGACGACTGCCGAAGTTACGATTACCAGTCCTCTTCCAGAGGACTTGCGCTATGAGGCAGGGAATTAATTCCCTGCCGGACTGCGGGACAACGAGCGATCCGAATCGCCCCCCAACTCCCAAAACAACTCTATTTCCGTACTTTCACGTATTCTTTACAAAACTTTGCAAAAAAACTGCAAAATTTTGCATAAAACTACCGAGTTGAGGCTGATAAGAATACAGGAACGCAAATTCGATCGCGCTGATAGTTATCTAAAAGTGCGAGTGCGCCTGATTTCCCGATCGAAAATCCGATCGAATGGTATGGGAAATAGGGTATTCCGACAAGCAGTTAATCTGTTGGTGCGATCGAACTTATTAATTTCAAGGGGTGTATCTAGTATGTTTCGAGATTTTTGGATGTTTTTAGATATTTGCGCGAAAGCACTGAGGATGTTTTGCGTAAATTTAGGGATTTTGAGTCGATCGAGCCTTAGCGGTTGTTGTCGGTGTTAGCGGGCGATCGAAGTTTTTTAACAATACCTTAACTGACTTGAAGGGCGATCGAGCCTAATTTTCAGTCGATCGAATTCGGTGAATGTGACACGTATGTGCGTGTCGGCGGAGTCTTTTTGTCAATTTTCAGCAAACCTTGTATGTACTTTTGGAGAATAAAGCCATGACTTCTAACAACTCTTTCAACTCTGCGATCGAAGCTTCTCTGCAACAGGCTTACAGCATTTTAAATAATTTCGCCAATGCTGATGATTTCATTGCCAAAGTTCAAGGTATTTTCGGCACAAATTTTGATGCTGGTAAGTTAGAACAAATCCGCCAGCAGTGGGTTAATAGCGACTTTACATCTTTGCCTGCGATCGAAATTCGCACCGGTTCTGAACTCCAAGGGGCTAATGCTGCTTATGCGGGTTCCAATAATACCATTTATGTTTCGCAAGACTTTTTGACCCAAAATAATGACAATCTTCAAGGGATTACCAGTGTGTTATTGGAAGAGATTGGTCATTCTGTGGATTGGCAGATTAATGCTTCGGATACTCCTGGCGATGAAGGGGAATTCTTTTCTAATGTGGTACAAGGGATTAATTTGAGTGATTCTCAGGTTCAGCAGCTCAAGCAAGAAAATGATGCTATCACTCTCACATTTAATAATTCTCACTCATTAGATTCACTATCGAATGATAGCCAAATTCAAGCTGAACAAGACGCAGATTCTAATGGTTACACTTCTGGGCTAGGAAATCAAGTTTTAAGTAAAATAATTGAGAATCGCTCAAAAACAGAAGTTCTATTTGTCAATGGTATTTTGACGAAGCCTGAAGATTTTGATGCTTCACGCAAAGCTATTGGAGACAAATTGAATCTCAAGGATTGGAGTTCGGTTATCCCAGGCTATCAAACTTCTCTTCAACTTAATTCATACAATGGACAAGCTCCAGAGTTTTTTAAATCAATTTATAACTCAACACAAGGTGGTGATGTCAACAACATAGCAACATTTTTTGGGGATTTAAATTTTCAGGTTTTTGCCAAAGCAATGACGGCATACGAAACACATTGGAACAATAAATTTGCTAATTCACCAGATGCTCCTAATATTTATAACAAAATCAAAGCATCAGATTGGGCAGCCGAACATGGTGAATCAGAAAACTACAAGGGTTTTGAATTATTACGCGAAGCACAAGCATTAGGTGTTAGTGTAGTAACCTTTTTTAATGCAGATAAGCCAAATACTGTATCCAAGTTTGTTGCTAATTGGGCTCCTGAAGAAATTAAAAAATTTGGTAACTTATTAGCAGAGATACAAACAAGCGATCTGCAAGAAGCATTGAGTCAATATTTTTTGTATGAAGCTTCACCTGTTAGTAAAGAAGTCAATAAAAAGTGGGTGAGTTCATTACTTGGTTTTCTTAATACTGGCACACCATCTGGTTTGAAAAATTCAGCCATTTTTATCCCTCACTCTCAAGGCAACTTTTTTGTAGAAGATGGATTGTTAGATAATGATGGGTTTGCAGCTCATTCTGAAAACATCAGAATACTAGGTTTTGGTTCTCCGACCAACTATTCATCTTTGAACGGAAAGTATACTGGTATAACTCTAACCAACGAAATTGATGTATCACCCTTCGGCATTCGTCTGTTTCAAGAAAAAGATTTGATTACTTATTTGCAGTTGCCATTTGGCGATGGAAAAAATCTAGAGGTGGAGAAACTTCAACATTTATTAGAGGCTTTCCCGAAGTTGGATGATTTCCTAAAAAAAGTATTAGCAGGTGGTAGCCTCCACAATTTTGACAATTTATATCTGCAAGACCTTCTCTTTAAAAAAGATGGTAGAGATTGGTTTAAAGAATATTTTAATCAAGTCAATAGCCAGGGATATTACTTTCCAAAAGCGCCAATCACTTCTAGTGATTTTGGTACGCCGGATGGTGATTGGATTGAAGGTAATAACAGTTGGGTTGGAAATACTCTTCAGAGTAATGACGGCAATGATGTTATTCGTGGCAATGGAGGAAATGATGTATTAATAAGTGGTCAAGGTTGGGATTTTTTAGATGGTGGAAATGGTGAAGATTTAGCAAGCTATTTAGATAGAGATAGCATTACAGTAAGGCAAATCCAAGACTATCTAAATTCTGGTTTTGATGTTTATGAAGTTACTGATGGAGTGGAAAAAGATGTTTTAGTTGACATTGAAAAAATCGCAGGTTCGCCTAACAACGATCGAATGTTTGGTGGTCGAGGAAAGGATAGTTTTTATGGCAGCAGTGGTGATGATGAATTAAGAGGAGAGGGTGGAGATGATTATCTTGAAGGCAACGAAGGTAATGACAAATATTATGGTGGAGATCATAATGATTTCGCTGATGATGATGGCAAAATTAACCTTGGAGAGTCATCTGGAAATGATTATTTTGAAGGTGGCAAAGGTAATGACACCTTTTATGGTGCTAATGGTGATGATACGGCCTACGGTGGTGAAGATGATGATTTCATCAGAGGTGAAAATGGAAAAGATACTATCTATGGTGGTAGTGGAAATGATGATATTGGTGGTGGTTATGGTAAAGATTCACGCTGGTGGGATGGAACTATTGATGAAGGTGGTCCAGATGCCGAAGCAAGTTTTACAATACCAGGTCTAGGTGTTGATACAGAAACAACTACCACTCGCTTTGCTGCTAATCCTACTAATACCAATCGTGCCACTGCCATCTATGCCGAAGCTAACATCGAAACACCACAAGAAACTGATGGTGACGATCTAATCTATGGCGGTACAGGCAACGATAGCATCGCAGGAGATGAAGGCAACGATGAAATTTTTGGTGATGCCGATAACGATCTAGTCTACGGCGGTACAGGAGACGATCAAATCTCTGGGGGTAGCGACCAAGATAAAGTTTTTGGGGGTCAAGGTAACGACCTCATAAATGGCGATACGGGCAACGACAGCCTTAGCGGCGAATCAGGAAACGATATCCTCAGCGGTGGCAACGACCAAGACATACTTTTCGGTGGCGATGATAAAGACTTCCTTAGCGGCGGAGACGATGACGACATTCTTGATGGTGGTACAGCCGATGACACCCTAACGGGCAACTCTGGCAACGACCAACTCTACGGCCAATCCGGCAACGACATCCTCCAAGGCAACGCAGGCGAAGACTACGCCGAAGGTGGCAGCGGCCGCGATTGGATGGAAGGCAACGAAGGCAACGACATCCTCTACGGACAAGACGGCAGCGACACCCAACAAGGCAACGCAGGCGACGACTTCATCGACGGCGGCAACGGCCAAGACTTGCTTTTAGGCAACGCAGGCGACGACGAACTCTACGGCCAAGCAGGCAATGACGTTCTGCAAGGCAACGAAAACAACGACTGGTTAGAAGGTGGCGACGGTAAAGACATCCTCTACGGGGGTGCCGATGACGACGACCTTTACGGACAAGCTGGCGATGATTCCCTACTTGGCGATGATGGCAAAGACAACCTCTACGGTGGCGATGGCAAAGATTCCTTAATTGGCGGTGCGGGAGATGACGTACTCTTAGGTCAAGCTGACGATGACACTCTCTTCGGCAACACCGGCAACGACGAATTATTTGGCGGTGACGGCAATGACTTCTTAACAGCAGAAGCAGGCGATGACTTAATTGATGGCGGTGAAGGAGTCGATCGAGTTAATTACGATAACTCACCAAACGGCGTCATTGTCAACATCGATGAAAGCCAAGCCTACGACCACAACAGAAACCAACGCGCCCGCCAAGCAGTCAATCCAGCAAATCCCAGCCCGTATTACACCGACTTAGAACGCGACTTTGACATCGACTCCGGCGCAGCCAAAGACGGTTTCGGCAACACCGACGACCTCACCAATTTAGAAGACATCACCGGCACAATCTTTGATGACATCCTGATTGGCAACAACAAAGACAATCAAATCAAAGCCTTAGCCGGAAATGACATCCTCATCGGCCATCAAGGAAATGACAGTTTTGACGGCGGAGATGGCATAGATGTCGTCAGCTACCGCCGCGACTTCAACAGCGTCACCGTCAACCTCGAAACAGGTACAGCTACCGACGGTTCCGGTGCCAATGATGCCATTGCCGGAGTTGAAAATGTTGTCGGTTCCGAATACAACGATGACATTACAGGCGACAGCAACGCCAACACTCTCACAGGCGGTAACGGCGACGATAAAATCAACGGCCGCGAGGGCAACGACCAACTCTACGGCGAATTCGGAACCGACGAAATTTACGGCGGTAATGGCAGCGACAGGATTTTTGGCAATCAGGGAGAAGACTCTCTCTACGCTGAAGCGGGCAACGATTTTGTGTACGGTGGCGACGGCAGCGACTTCGCAGACGCCGGTACTGGCGATGATTTTGTCTCTGGTGACAGCGGTACCAACGACCGCAGCTACGGCAACGACACCATCTACGGCAATGCTGGCAACGACAGCTTGTACGGACGTGCCGGCGATGACAACATCTACGGCGGCGACGACAAAGACACCATCTACGGCGAAAGCGAAAACGACAAACTCTACGGAGAAGGAGACACCGACTTAGTATACGGCGGCACCGGCGATGACGAAATGTCCGGCGGTGACGAAAAAGACACCCTCATCGGCGAAGCCGGCAACGACACTCTCACCGGCGATGCAGGCGACGACACCCTAGACTCCGGCCTCGGCGATGACTACCTCTACGGCGGCACCGACAAAGACACCCTCAATGCCGGCCTCGGCAACGACAACCTTTACGGCGGTGACGATACCGACATCCTCCTGGGCAAAGAAGGCGACGACAACCTGTTTGGCGAAGCGGGCGACGACACCCTCGATGCAGCCGAAGGCAACGACAACCTCTACGGCGGCGACGGCAAAGACATCCTCGATGCCGGAATTGGCAACGACCAACTTTATGGAGGTCAAGACGATGACACTTTATCCGCCCAAGCTGGCGATGATTACCTTTACGGCGAAGGTGGCGATGACATCCTCAACGCAGCAGAAGGCAGCGACAGTCTCTACGGCGGCGACGGCAAAGATATTCTCGATGCGGGAATTGGCAACGATTATCTCTGGGGAGGTCAAGATGATGACACTTTATCCGCCCAAGCTGGCGATGATTACCTTTACGGCGAAAACGGCGATGACATCCTCAACGCAGCAGAAGGCAACGACAGTCTCTACGGCGGCGACGGCAAAGACATCCTCGATGCGGGAAGTGACAATGACTATCTGTGGGGAGGTCAAGATGATGACACATTGTCCGCCCAAGCTGGGGATGATTACCTTTACGGCGAAAACGGCGATGACATTCTGAATGCAGCAGAAGGAAACGACAGTCTCTACGGCGGCGACGGTAAAGACATCCTCGATGCCGGAAGTGACAACGACTATCTGTGGGGAGGTCAAGATGATGACACATTGTCCGCCCAAGCTGGCGACGACTACCTTTACGGCGAAAACGGCGATGACATCCTCGATGCCGGTACTGGCAACGACAGCCTCTACGGTGGCGACAACAAAGATACGCTGTTCGGGCAAGCTGGCAACGACTTGTTAGAAGGCGGTTTCGGCGATGATTCGCTGCTGGGAGGCGACGATAATGACACGCTTCTCGGTCAAGCTGACAGCGATACTCTCGAAGGTGGCGCGGGCAACGACATTCTCGAAGGCAATTCCGGGACTGACAAACTGTTCGGACAAACCGGCGATGACTCCCTCGACGGCGGTACGGAAAATGACACCCTCGAAGGTGGCGACGGCAACGACTTGCTGGATGGCGGCGACAATAACGACAGTTTGTTCGGACAAGCCGGCAACGATACGGTTATCGGCAACCGCGGCGACGATATTGCTGACGGCGGTTTGGGCAACGATTTGCTGCAAGGTAATGAAGGGCGCGATCGAATTTTCGGTCAAGCGGGCCTGGATACGCTGTTCGGCGGTGGCGACGGCGACACTCTCTGGGGAGGCAATGACGCTGACATTTTGCAGGGAGAATCGGGCGGCGATACCCTGTTGGGCGGTTTCGGCGATGACACCCTCGACGGCGGCGAAGATAATGACAGCCTGTACGGTGAAGCGGGCGCGGATACTCTCGCAGGCGGCAGCGGCGATGACATGGTAGACGGCGGTACTGAAAATGATACTCTCTCCGGCAACGACGGGCGCGATCGACTGTACGGCCGCCAGGGCAACGATCTGTTAGAAGGCAATGCCGACAACGACGAACTTTGGGGCGGCGACAACGACGATACGCTGTTCGGACAAACGGGAGATGACATTCTCCGAGGCGAATCCGGCAACGACAGTTTAGAAGGAGGCGAAGGGGTCGATCGAATTTTCGGTCAAACCGGCAAAGATACCCTCTCCGGCAGCGATGGCGACGACTACCTCGAAGGCGGCGCGGGCGATGATAGCATGACTGGGGGCGCAGGGGGCGATCGAATTTTTGGCAACGACGGCAACGATATCGGTGAAGGCGACGGCGGCGACGACTACATCGACGGCGGGGCGAACGACGATACTTTGTCTGGGGGAGAAGGGGTCGATCGAATTTTCGGTCAATCCGGCAACGACAGCATCGCAGGCAACGATGACAGTGACTTCATCGACGCCGGAACCGGAAATGACCGCGTATTCGGCAACGACGGCGACGACGAACTCTACGGCCGCGAAGACCGAGATTTCATCGACGGCGGCCGCGACAACGACAAAATTTACGGCGGTGACAACACTGACACCCTCCTCGGACAAACCGGAAACGACGATATTGACGGCGGTTCGGGCGATGACTCGATTTCCGGCGGCGACGGGGCCGACAACATTTGGGGTCAAGCAGGCAACGACTTCATCAACGCAAACGCTGGCGATGACTGCATTTGGGGCAACGAAGACGACGACACCATCCTCGGAGAAGCGGGCAGCGACAACATCGACGGCGGTTCCGGCTACGACAGCATCGACGGCGGCGCCGGCAACGACCAACTGATTGGCGGTACGGGCAACGACCAATTAATCGGAGGCGCGGGCAACGACACCGCTGACGGCGGCATCGACGACGACGAACTCTTAGGCGGGTCCGGCAACGACCAACTTGCGGGAAATCAAGGGCAAGACAGCATTTTCGGCGAAGTCGGAGAAGACACCCTCTACGGAGGCGACGAAACCGACTTGATGGACGGCGGCGCGAGTTCCGACTTAGTTTACGGCGATAGCGGCGACGACACGCTGACAGGCGATTCCGGCGACGACACCCTCGCAGGCGGCAGCGGCAACGACTTGATGGGCGGAGGCAACGGCGACGACTTGCTACTCGGCGAATGCGACGACGACACGATGCTGGGAGGCGCTGGCAAAGATACCCTCGACGGCGGTTGCGGCAACGACTTGCTAGCCGGGGAAGCTGGCAGCGACAGCCTCTACGGCAACGAAGGCGATGACAGCATCGACGGCGGCAGCAGCAACGACACCCTGGCGGGCGGTAGCGGCAATGACTTGCTGGACGGCAGCAGCGGCAACGACAGCCTCGACGGCAACGAAGGCGAGGACAGCCTCTACGGCGGTTCGGGTAACAATGTGCTAAACGGCGGCAGCGGCGAAGATTACTTGTTTGGAGGCAGCAGTACCGATTTGTTCGTACTCTCACTAAGTGCGGGAACCGATAATATATTCAGCTTCCAGGCCGATCGAGATTACTTCGGACTCACCGGGAATCTCACTTTTGACCAACTGCAAATCGTCCAAGGCACGGACACTTATACTAACGATGCTTTGATTAGCATCGCGGAAAGTGGCGAACAACTAGCATGGTTGAAAGATTTTCAATTCGATCTAATCAACAGTTCTCACTTTGTTACTTACACCCCCGACGGCACGCTACCCGAAGCTTTCAACACTCCCTCAAATACCGATCCTTTAACGGGAGAACCTGTTGACAGCGAAGGTGTTGGTAGCGAAGCTGACGACTCTTTAACTGGCGGTATCGATGCTGGTTCGTTAGGTTCAACTACTGACTTTGCGCCTTCTCAAAACAGCACGACGGTTGAAGAATCTCCCTTCACTCTCGAAGGATTAACAACAGGTACTGAGGCGGGAATGCTAACAGCAACTGCTGGAAGTACAACTACCGATGATATCTTGCTTAACGGCGGTTCAATGCCGAACATGAGCTTTGAGGGTCAAGATGATGATGACATTTTGATCTACGACAACAATAACAGCTTGTTCGGCTCTGTTAGCAGCGCTCAAACTCAGCCAATTATTCCTTTGAACGGCACGACAGTTGATAGCGGGATTTCTCCAATAGCTAATACTGTTGGCGACAGCGACCTGTTAATTACTCCGGCTGCAAGTCCCAGCGATCCGCTAGCAAATAGCGATTTGACTGGCATTACTATTATGTAGTAATTGTAGGTTTGGTTGAGGTAGGTTTGGTTGAGGGCGATCGAATACATTAAAAACCCGGTTTCTTGAAGAAACCGGGTTTTTTGCACTAAATTTGAGCCTCTCCTTGTCTGAGGATCGATTTGTATCGCTATACCTTAATAAATTCAAAGTCCTTCGATGGTTTATCACCGGGGTTAAACAGCTCATTAAAAGAACCGTCTGGTTTAAGCGTAACGAGTAAACCACTCCACTTCGATCGGAGCTTATCTCCATCACGGTAGAGCAGATGAAAGGAAGGCTTGGGCTGGCGACTCATTATTTCAGTCTGTGTTGCAGGCTTGAATTCAAGAAATGTAAGCAATATACTATCAGTATTGGGTCTTTCGATGCGATATATTCCAGCATCACGAACCAAATTTGTTGCATGGCTAAACGTAGATCCTGACTGCCTCTGCTCGATAAAATTTACGTTTGCGCCATTGATTGTTAGTCGAAATCGCTTCGTTGCATCGGTGCTTTCCCAAGTTCCATCAAGTGATTCACCGATATTTATCTTAATTGGAGAAGCACCTTCTACTGGGATTGTTGGATTACCGATAAGATTCCAGGGATCTTTTCCTGGGGCAGGTGAGATTTGGAAAACTTGATTAGGTGGGCTGCTCAAGTTTGTGGATAAATACATTTCGTAAGCGGGGAATGGATCAACCAATCCTTTTACTGTCACGCGCCCCATCATTAGTCCAGTGTCCACTTCCAAAAGAACCTTCAGATCCCAATCAATATCTGGTGATCCTGGCGCAAGAGGATTGTTTGCCTCTCCCCGCAAATTAAAAGTTAATACTCGTCCACCATTTGGTTCATTAGTTATTGAGACATCTTTGATGACAAGCCTTGATGAATCACCTACTGCTGATTCAGGCGACGAATCAGTTAAAGACTTAAACTTGAGTGTTGGATCGCAACGCCGAGATGCAACACTTACTTGATTAGAAACAAGATCTACTAATATTTCGCAATACGCTCTAGCTGATGCCGTCTTTTCTGAGAGAAACGTGCGGTCATCGGTGTGAAAAAAACCTAATAGCCCTAGCGGGCCTGGTATGACTTTTTTCCCAGTATGCCCTGCTGCCGTAATCGTCTGCGAGAATTCTGTGCCATCTGAATTGAGTACAACTCCAGGAATAAACGCGCGGCACCACAAAGAAATTAACTTCAGTTGATCAGACATGGACACTTCCTCCACTTAGATAGTTGGGTGCATATAGATGATTAAGACTTCGACAATCGATAATATATAACAATTTATTGAAGCCTTACAAATCAGTTATCTCTCTCAAATACATCAGCAAACTGACAGATTTTTCCCTGCGGATCTGGTATTGGGCAAATTTTACTAACAAGTGGATTGCCCATGAGATTCAGATTTTTTAGATTTGTAAGAGATGCTAGTGAACTAACATCTGTGATTTTGTTATCCCAAAGAAAAAGATTTTCAAGATTTATAAGAAGTGCTAAAGGTTTTATATCCACAATATTGTTACCTCCAAGGGCAAGCAGCTTGAGGTTTTTAAGCTGTGATATAGGATTCAAATCATCAATTCTATTACCCTCAAGACTCAATAGTGCAAGATTATTGAGTTTCGATAATGGCTTTAAATTAGCAACTTGATTATTTGCTAGACCTAACCACTCAAGGTTCACTAGGGACTCTAAAGGTTTTAAATCAGTTATCTCATTGAAGGAGAGATCTAGCTTAGTAAGATTTGTCAAGGAAGCTAATGGATCTAGATCTGTAATTTTGCTGTTAAATGGTATGGAAAGTTCCTTAGACTGAGTTAGAACTTGTTCCACAACTGCGGATTTATCATCAACTTTATCAAAATCAACCACCTCTTTCCTGACTTTTTCACCCAGTGTGTTTAGCAACTGCTGTATTGATCTTCTGGTACTTGGCAAATCTTTAGTGTCATACCATTGAGCTAAACTTTCAGGGACAATCTCTAGCTTTAATTCGTCAACAGTTTTTAGCTTGCTATTAGTCTGAGCAACTTTTTCAACACATTCATCCAACTTTGTATAGCAAATGATGGCTGTTTCATAAATCAACTTAAGATTATCACTTATAATAATATCAATTTCTTCAATATTTGCTCTTTGGCTCTGTGATAAACGAATGGGACCAGTTAAAAGAGATCTAACTCTATTGCGATACTTTAAGTTGATTTCAAATTGTAGACTTAAATCCTCTCTAGCAGCTTTGATTGCATCGGAAATTATTGGTGGAGGTGATATGAGAGCTAGATTAGACCAAGGGTTTGTAATATAAGAAAGCTCCGCTGGACCGTTTGGGTTATTAGTGTTTCCAAAGTCACTATCAGGACGAATCTGTTGAGGAAATGCACTAGGATCTTGAGTGTCAGTTGCATAAAAAAGAGCATTATCTAAAACTTTAAGACATGCACTTGGATTAGTCATTGAACAGACTAGAATTGCATGGACATTTTTTCCATCAGGTGATGTAACTTTTGCATCCGAACCTGTTCCGAAAATAGCGCTTACTCGTGAAATATCGCCGCCAATTTGATAAGCTTGTATAGTTATTGATGCTGTACTTCCAAATAACTTTGAAGCCTTTTCAAGTTCGCTTGAAACTGAGAAAGCTGGTCCTTTTACTTTGAACTGTAGATTAAATTCCTGCTTTTTCGATCTACTTGAGAATTCGATTTTGGCAGATATAAAAAGCGTAGCACCTAAAGTTACTTGTTCTACGTATTCATGACCGCATACTTTTACCCAATTTTCACCAACAAAATTGTTGTCAGTGCTAAACCCTTTTGCAGCTTCTCCAACTGCCGTTAGTCCTGTATATTTGAGCTTTCTGTTCTTGAATCTATATTGAGCAGAGTACACCGTAACCTCTGAGTAGTTATTAGCAGAGGCTTCTGAGGCAAACCTCGCACTCATACTTCCTTTATATAGACCATATCGAGCACTAGCACCAATTGAAAATCCAAGAGAGTCTGCTGTTTCTGTTGCAGATAAACTGCGAGAAAAAACAACACTTGACTCTTGTGCGCCTACAAACTCTACTGTGCCAGTAACACATTCGCCAACAAAACTTTCTTCCTCTGAGTTGTATCCTTCTCCTAGTAAGGCTTTATTGGCTTGACTAGCGGATGGAATTTCCATAAGTTGATCTAGACTACAATAAACTACTTTGAAATATACTCTTCTGACAACATCATCAAGGCTAGTACCTTGACCACAAACTTGCAGCATAACGATCGAGTTCAACTGCGCGCGTTAGCGAAGCACTCGTTGCAGGATCGCCTCTCAACGAAGCTAACAATCTTAAATTCGCGTCAGTTGCAACGACTAGATTTATCGAAGCATCCCATACAAGAAACCCCGAGCTTTTGCCGATCGATCGCCCTACTGTCGATAAATCTTATAATTGTCCCGCAGTTGGAGCATAATACTGTTTCCGATCGACCGATCCGGAACATCTGCAGTTTAATTTGGAACATTCCCAACAGCTTGTTGTCTGCCTTAACTCAAAGAATAAACCACCCCGATCGCCCTGTCGGTGAGAAAAAGTGACGCGATTTTATAAACTTACGTAAATTAGCTCGATCGATTAGACTTGTTCAACCCCAGTCTGCGACGCATTTCCTCACTGGAAACTCCGCCTTCAGAGCGTCGCTTTGCCCGCGATTGCTCAATCAACTCAATGAACTTTGGATTGGTACTCAGCGAAATTGTCTCGATGTCAACATTTTCAAGCGTGACTAATGCTGCAATAGGTTGACCGTTGCTGGTTATAATGACTGGCTCCTGGGCCAGACCTGAAGCATACTTGGCTAATGTTTCGGTTGCCTCTGCAATTTCAACAATCTTCATAGGTCGTAAATCTCTCCTGCAATGCGGACTCGATCGCGCTCTTTGATCCCGACTGCGTTGATGTATACAACTGTCTCAGGCTCTTCCTCTACATCATAGTAGACGCGCAAATCGCCAATGCGAAGTTCCCAAGGGGCAAGTGGATTGGGACGCATAGGCTTACGGTTTTTCGTCTCGACTGTTGGCTGATACATAAGCTGCTCATCAACAGTGTCTAAAACGATCGCCTGCTGTCGGGCTGTAAGGCTTCTCAAGTGTGCCTCTGATTCAGGTGAGTATTCAATGCGGTAAGCCAATTTACCAAGATTTCCGAAACAAACACAAATAGCTTAACCTGGAGTGGTCAAATAAAGCTGAACCTAATAGCTTGCAAAGATCTCGTGTTCAATCCCGATCGCCCTGTCGGTGAGAAAAAGTCACCTGATTTTATAAACTTACGTAAATTAGTTCGATCGATTTGAGAGTTGAGATTGCTTCTATTAGCTTTTTTATTATTGTAGGTTTGGTTGAGGGCGATCGAATACATTAAAAACCCGGTTTCGCCGAAGTTACCGGGTTTTTTGCAGTAATTTTGAGCATCTCCTCGTCTATCGCACCCCAATGACAATTTTCGACTGTATCCCAACCAATAACTAGCGGACTAACGACCCCGTTCACCCGCCGCGAGTAACCTCTCGAATTCAACGAAAAGACTCTGTACGGTCGTTGTACAACGAGATTGTTAGGTAGCTTTACGGCTGAGATTCGACATATGGATACTCCCGAATTTTCCTGTCTACTGTAACAATTGGGCAATTGTGAACTCTGGCTGTCGCAACAATGATTTGATCGGCAGGATCTCGATGAAAATCTCCAGGTAACTGAGTTGATTCTACGCAAATACGTGGTGTTAGCTCTAGAAAATTGATACCTGGATAAGCCAAAGCTTCATCTAACCACTCATCTACAGAACTTGGTAGGGTAAGCCGACCATATTCAACTAATTTGGCAACTTCCCAGCAAGAAATCGCACTGATTCCCAGCCCTTGTGATTCTTGTTCTTGAACGTATTCATAGTATTCGTGGGTAAGATTCTCATCTCCATGTACCCACCAGATCCAAATGTGAGTATCCAGTACGATCATAGCGAAACTTCCCAATCATCTTGAGCCACAGGTTCAGTAGGATCGGTATATTGAATTATGGTTCCACGAAGAGAATACCGGTTTTGTCTAGATTCTCTACGTGAGCGAGACAAAATAATCACCTCAACCTGTTCGCCAGAATGAAATGGTAAATTCTCTAACGTTAGTGTTTTGTCCTGATTGATGGTTGTTTCAATACGATGTACTAGCATGATTTGAAACCCTATAGAGGCTTACAGCAACATTATAAGGTGTGAGACGGGGTGTTAGCTTGTCACATGGGGGCGATCGCGAGCATCTATTTATGCTACCAATTAGTCCGATCGATTGGCTCAGGATTTTCACAAGTAACTTTGCGATCGCGCATTAAACAGTGATGCAAACCCACTCGGGAAATCGCACCCCAACGACAATTTTCGACTGCCCATAGCTTTAATTAATAATTTCTCCTTTGTTATTTGCCAACTTCTCACGCCATTTTTGGAGTTCCTCAGGTGTTTGTTTCACCCAATCTGTTACTTCGCCAACGATTTTTAATGGTGCTTGGGAGCGATATGAGCGTGTCGGATTGCCCGGAAATTTTTTGTCTGTAACATTCGGGTCATTTTCAAACCCCCCTGTCGGTTCAACGATGTAAACACGTTCACGTCCATCGCCTTTTGCTAATGCAGCAGCTAGTCCGGCTCCATTAACAACGGCTGTAAAATAAATGTGATTCATTTTGAGTTCAGATTTGTAATTAGAACTGCCCCCTGCTGTCAGCAAATCGCCAACTGACAAATCTGCTTTTGTCCCATGATAAAAAGGTCCTTTGTCAGAAGGTTTATCCTTAAACGAAGTTGCTAATTCATAATTCTTTTTTGCCTTGTCAGAGTCACCTAAGTCCTCATAGCATTTAGCAATGTTTGAATATAGAGAAGGGAAAGCACTCTTAACAGAGTCGTCATTCATTTTTAATGCAAACTGCAAAGCCGTTTCGAGCCATTTTAAATTATCGGAAACATTTTTTTGATGTCGGGCTACATAATGAGCTGAAATAAATTTTTCAAAGTCGTATGTTGCTTCGTTCCAGGCTTGAAGAAATAGTTGGCTTGAATTCCATAATTATTTTGTCTCCTAATAATCTTAATATCGCCGTATTCTAGACAATCGCTAGACAGTAAGTGGCGAGTTGTTAAGTATTGAAACATACAAAAAACTTAGCGAAGGATTCAACTATGAACACAGCCCGTCAAAACTTGCCAGTCATGCTTCAATCAAGAACTTACGACCACTTAGAAATCTCAACCCGCAGATACCTCATCAGTACACTCTCACCGACAACCAAAGCCACATAACGTTCGTGTTCAGCGGCGGCTACTTCTCTTTGCATCTCACTGACAACCTTCATTCCGTCCGCTGCAACACGATTGTTAGGTGGCTGATAACGAGTCACTGAAGCCTTCACCACTATCTTGAACTGCTCCCCAAGGAAGATTTGAATACTCTTTCTTGATTTTCTCCAACTCGTCTAGTGTTTGCAGAAAGAACTGTTGGATTGCTGCTACATGGTCTTCCTTGGAAAGAAAATGTTGCAAACTTTCTTCTCGGAAAATGTTTGACCAAGCCTTTGTGTCATTCAATCCATATCCTTGCCAATTGTATTGCTTACAAATATCCTTCATCGCTTCAATGATTTCTGCTCGGCGGTTAGAGTTAGGAATTACTTCGAGCATAAGACGGACGGTTGGATAATCAGTCAAGCTTGATGTTTTTAACATAAAACCTAAACCACACCACCATCCTCCACTTTGCATCTCAGCAATCATCAAATATCGCCCATGTAATTGTATTTGAGTGAGTGCAACATTCTGTTGTTCGTAGCCTTCTTGAGAAGCTATTTTACTCTCAATAAAATCGAAACCCCTAGATAATTTAGACAACGCTTGAGCCGTAAAATCATAGCGATCGAAAGCAATTTGGCCTTTTTGACAGATAAATCGGCTACGATCGCGCCAGCCTGGAAGTGGCGGCAAAAAATCTTGAGGTGAGGCTAACTCAATATTGACATCCAATTCCTGCTTAATCTTGGCGATCGCCTGAAAAATTCCTGCTGGTTCAGGATCGAGGCGAATATCAATATCCACAGTTGATTGTCGCCAACCGATTAGCAGAGCGCTAGCACCCCCTGTAAAGTAAATACAACCTTGTCCTTGAGCCTGTTTACCCAAAACCTCCATGAGTTGTTCTATTTTTTGTGGGTCAACATTCGGGCGCATACTAAATTAGGTTTACCTTAGATATCATGATTTTAACTTTTGTCAGGAGTTCTTGAAACCATAACGCCGCAAATCATCGGCACATTGGATCGATGTGAGGCTTAAAGTGACACGATCTTGTCAACTTACTATTGTATCGCAGATGCGGTACAATAATCTACCGTGTAAGAATCGTATATCTAGGGCTGTCGATCGAAAACAATTTCCTCATATAATTGCTCGATCGGCAAACTTAGATTGACACTTTGAAACTCAACTCGATCGCCCTCCCGATAGCTCAAAATCACCCATTCACCAGCATCATTTTTATGATAAATATCGATCGCTATTTCATCCGAACTGACTAAAACATAATCAACCAGATTCGGGTTGCGGCGATACTTTTCAAACTTCTTCCCTCGATCGTAAGCTTCGGTGCTATCCGATAAAATCTCCACAATTAAGCAGGGATAGGTAATATAAAGATCGTTCTCGCGATCGCGCTCGTCACAAGTCACGCTTAGATCGGGATAAGTATAGTTAGCCGTATTGAGAATGTTAACCTTTAAATCTGAATTAAAAACAGTGCATCGACCGCCCCGCAGATGAGAGCGAATTAACAACAAGAAATTAATTGCGATCGCACTATGATTTTTAGTGCCACCACTCATCGCATAAACCCGACCATCGATTAGCTCGTGCTTTTCCAGTTGTTGCTCCTCCCAAGCAAAATACTCTTCCGGTGTAAAGTGCCGATCGTTATCTCGTGCTGCTATCATCACAATACTCCATTAATCAAAAGTTAATAATACCAACTCACAGCTCAAAAAAAAGTGACAAGCTCCTGTAAGCTTACGTAAATTACCTCGATCGATTCGATCTCGGTTGGGCTCCTGATAGCCCTCGAACGATCGTATTATCAAAGTTCTCATCAACAAGCAGTTTTAACATACTTCTTGTTCAGAAGAGCGGGCAAGCAGTCGATCGCGCAAACCTTGTGGATCGAATCTTGATTGGTTAATGGCGCGAATCTCTTGTGCTTGCTGTCGTCGTTGCTGCAAGTAGGATTCTACTTCGGATTGGTGTCTGAGATAAAAGGCGATCGTGGCATAAACATCAACTAGATTTAGCGATGGATACCGATACACAATCTCCTCTGCTGTCGCGCCTTGATTAAAAACAGCAACAACAGTATCCAATGTGACACGAGTTTTTCCAATAAGAATCACACCATCTTCATTAGCTTGCAGTGGAACAGACTCAGCCACAATTGCCAGTGTCATAACAATCTCCAATTCGCTGATTTGATGGTAGCAGATCTTCAGCTTGTTGTCTGTTTTAATTCAAAAAATAAACCACCCCGATCGCCCTGTCGTTATAAACTTACGTAAATTAGCTCGATCGATTTGAGATTTACGATCCTCATTTATTAAACCTTTTTGGGGGAAACTTCAAATTCAGAACGCGCACGAAAAAAACAGACCTCAAACTCAAAGAAGAAATTAGCCTGTCCTAAAATCAAAGGCACATTGGTTGCTTGTGTCCAGGCAAATGCCAGGTTAACTGCTGGGAATGAACTGACTCGAGCATCAACAACGACTGCGCGAGCTTCAAATCGAGCTAAGTTTCCTGCCAATACAACTGAGAGTGTCTCGTTGTCCCAGATTAAACCCAGTTGTAGTCCTAACTCGTATGGCAAAACATTAACACTTGCACCTGTATCTAGTAAGCCTTCAGCATTCAAGGATTGACCGTTCAGACTAAGCGTCAAAGGCAGATACGGCATTCGATCGACCATGCCAAGACTGCTGTCAATAATTTTGTAGGAAAATTTCTGAGCGTCAACCATTTTGTTCTTGTTGTTTTGTCGCCAGAAGATTCATTAAAACATTGGCAGCCTCAGAGCAATTGTAGGGCGACCACACAGGATACTCTTGGTTTGCAACAAAGAAATTTGCATCCTCTTCTTTGACAAGTTCTGTTGCAAGAAACTGCATCAGCCGAAGCTTGTCAATTTTTGAAAGCTCTTGGATTTGTGACATGAGTTGGGCCAATGGCATTTGAGCATCTCCTTGTCTGAGGATAGGTGAAAGTATTGGGGGTGTTAGCTTGTCGCATGGGGGCGATCGCTAGTATCTATTTATTTTACCAATTCTGCATATTCTTGCAGGGTGGCTGGGTGAAATTCGTATTTCATTTTCCTGGCAATTAAGGTATAACTTATAATTGTATCGCAGATATCCCAGGCTTGAAACCGTCACTTCAGCGCGGTGAGTGTGTCAACAGTGCAATAACAAAATATGTCACCGAAGTAATAACACACAGGGGAAACAGAATAATCAGCAGCCAGGGTAATGTTGCAGCAGAGTGAAAAGTGGAACCCATATCTAGCCCAAACAAGTAACAAGTGCCAACCCCCCCTTCGTTTAAAGAACATTGAGCTTGCTCGGATAAATACGCCACAAAAACAATTCCGGCAATCAGAGGAGCAAAGCAGATGTACCAAACGCTGAAAAACCCAATTAAGGCACGAGACCAACCTCGAAAGCTTTTGTGTATCGACACTAGCAATCCAACAAACAGTCCAATACTCAAAATCGGGATTTGGAACATACTCAGCACGGGGAAATACCACGTCCAATCCACCAAATTTTTGATAGTTTGACCAATATTGAGACCATTCACAAGGCAGATCTTTGCTGTTTTACCTATCATTTGGCAGCCTGAAAAGTTACCAAGTCCAACTAATAAGGTTGCAAATATAATAGGTAGTAGCAGGCTAACTAACAGGAATGCAATCAGCCATTGTCGTTGAGATCTGCCCAGAGAGAAACCCATAGACTCAGAATTATCGCAAATATTAATACATTAATATGATAACAGACTTCGGTTTCATGCAAAGTGTTACAGACGATCGGGCTTGTACGAGACTGATGATTTAAACCGCAGATAACGCAAAGGAAACTCCAGAAAGAGGAGAGAAATCGATTCATGCGCAGTGCAAATACTCTCTCTTCTCTCTCTGCGCCCTCTGCGCCCTCTGCGGTTCAATCCTCTTTTGTAAATTCTTATTACAACTTACTTAACACCAGGAACTAAATCTCTATTACCGCTGACTATAATTAGGTAAAAAATAATGTAGTAGGGGAAATTCCATGAAAAAACTAACTCGAAAATTATTCGCTACAGCATTAACCCTAAACATCCTGTGTTTCCCCACAGCAGCTTTCGCCAAAGCAAAAATTCAAATCGCCATCCTGTTAGATTCCAGCAATAGCATGGATGGACTCATCGACCAAACCCGCACTCAACTTTGGCAAATTGTTAATTATTTATCTAAAGTAACCAAAAATGGCGAAGTTCCAGAATTAGAAGTTGCCCTCTACCATTACGGTAACGACACTTTACCATCCTCAGAAGGTTTTGTCAGATTGTTAACTGGATTTACTCCCGAATTAGATTTAGTTTCCGAAAAGCTATTTAGTATCAGAACTAACGGCGGACAAGAATATGCTGGCTGGGTGATTCGATCGGCCGTGCAAGAATTAAATTGGAGTAAAAATCCCGGAGATTTTCGCGTTATCTTTATTGCAGGTAACGAACCCTTCGATCAAGGCCCGAGAGTTTGGAGTCAAGCTGTCAATCTTGCCGTTAAAGGAGATACTCTTGTTAATACCATTTACTGCGGTTCCGCTGAAAGTCAGGAGAGACAACTTTGGGCATCAGGCGCTAGTTTGGGAAAAGGCAGCAGTTTCAATATCAATCAAGACCAAAAAATTGCAGTAATTGAATCTCCTTACGACAGCGAAATTGCTAGTTGGAATGCTAAACTCAATCAAACCTACATTCCCTACGGTAGAGAAGGCAGAATCGGACAACAACGTCAAGTTGCTGAAGATAGTAATGCTGGCGCAAATTTGGCTGCGCGCAGTAACTCCAAAGCTTCTGAATACTACGATAATGCTTCTTGGGATTTGATCGATGCTCTCGACAACGGTAAAGTAACCCTTGAAGCAATACCAGATGATGCTTTACCGGAAGTTATGCGCGGGATGACGCTAACAGAAAAGAGAGCGTATGTAGCTGCGAAAAAAACTGAAAGACAGGCGATTCAAAGGAAGATTCGCGAATTATCTCAAAAGCGCGACGAATATATCGATCGCCAGCGCAAAACCAGTACCGACAAAGGTGAAAATACGGTCGATCGCGTTATAATTCAAAGCCTCCGCCAACAATTAGCAGCTAAAGGATTCAAACTGAATTAAACATAGGTACAGAGAAACCCGGTTTCTTAAAGAAACCGGGTTTCTGGGGTGCGCTTCATCAACTTGAAATCTGCTTTAACTGTCAAACGATTTTCGATTTTCGATTGGGGATTTTCGATTTTTGATTTCCGATTTTTAACTGTCAACTAAGAGGGCGGGCACGGGGGCAGGGCCCCTACCTGTCAACTGTCAACTGCTATAACTACTTCGCAGCGGGCAAAGATAACTGAGGCGAAGCTTTACCATAGCTACCATTCTCAGGAATCGCAGCAGGTTCCTCAGCCAGCAAAAACTCGCGAATTAACCTAGTAACAGCCCTTTGCGCCAAACGACTGACTACCTGCTGCCCCATATTCTGCACCTCAGGTTTAATCAGCAATTGCGGCAGCAACTGCAATACTTTCATCCCGTCAAAACCGGGCGTTGATTGCAAAATTCCCCAAATCCGTTTGATGTGTTCTAAATTTTTTTGTTCTGTTTCTGAAACTACAGGTTGACTTGGCGTTACGCCAAACCATTCGCCAACTACTGCTTTGGCGTTCGCCAAGGCATTGTTCGAGATCGCGTCGATACTTTTGACTAATTCTGTCACGATGCGATCGCGAATGAAATCCCCCCTCTCTGAAAACAAATACTCCAATGCTTGATTGAGAATCTTGCTGATATCGTAATCATCGCTCGATCGCGCGTTGTTCAGCAAGTTTTCCAAGCGGTTCCAGCGGAATTCTCCTTCTTTGAACAGCAGTTCTTTCAGGGATGTTCTCAATTCCGGTGCGGGGTCGCTCAACAATCGTTTGGCTACGTAAGGATAGGCTTTACTGAGCACTTTGAATTCGGGATCGACGTTGATGGCGATACCTTCTAAAGTGACGAGCGATCGAATAATTAAAGCGTAGTATGCCGGAACTCGGAACGGATATTCATACATTACGGCCGAAAGTTCGTCGGTAATGCTTTTGAAATTGAGTTCGGCAACGCTGGCCCCCAAAGCATTGTTAAATACGCTCGCTAAAGCTGGAATAATTGGCGTTAAATCGGTATCCGGTGTCAAAAATTCTAATTTGACATAATCTTTTGCCAAGCCTTCAAAATCGCGGTTCACCAAATGCACTACTGCTTCCAACAAACCGTATCTTTGATAGGGTTTCACTTCACTCATCATCCCGAAGTCGAGATAAGCTAGCTGACCGTCTGGCGTTGCTAGCAGGTTTCCCGGATGGGGGTCGGCGTGAAAGAATCCGTGTTCTAATAGCTGTCTGAGCGAACATTGCACTCCTACTTCTATCAGGTAAGGAGCATCGATTCCTTGAGCTTTAATTGCTTCTAAATTGGTGAGTTTTGTTCCGGTAATCCACTCCATCGTCAAGACGCGACGGCCGGTATATTCCCAGTAGATTTTCGGAACGTAAATATCCTTCAAATGACCGTAGAGTTGGGCGAAGCGTTCGGCATTGTGACCTTCTTGAGTGTAGTCCATTTCTTCGTAAATGCGCGCGCCCAATTCATCCATAATTCCGGCTAAATCGCTGCGAATTACTTTGAAGTTTTTTTGCGCCCACAGTGCTGCCTGGCGCAGGATGTAAATGTCCAAGCCGATGTTTTCGGCTAAGTCGGGACGCTGGACTTTAATCGCGACGCTTTCTCCGGTTTTGAGTTTGCCTTTGTAAACTTGTCCGAGAGAGGCTGCCGCGATCGGATTTGGGGTGATTTCTGCGTAGATTTCGTAGGGATGCGCGCCTAATTCTTCTTGGATGAATTGAAAGGCTACTTCGTTGGGAAATGCTGGGAGTTGGTCTTGCAGGAATGTCAATTCTTCTAGGTACGCGGGCGGTACTAAGTCGGGTCTAGTTGACAGCGCTTGTCCGATTTTGATGAAGGCCGGACCGAGTTGGCTGAGGATTTCCCGCAATCTGGCGGCGCGGCGCTTTTGGTTGATGGCTGTTTTGCCCCTGCTGCCGTCCCACCACAGGCTGAGGGCAAAGCCGAAAAATGTCCAAACAACGCTAAGCAGCCTTCCCCAAACTAGGAAGGGGCGACGGCCGTAGTGGGCTGCAATCGCTTCTGGATCGTACCGCACGGCGTCTTTTGCCGACTCGATCGCGATGTCTTTGGCAGATTTGAGAATTTGTCGGGGCTCTGCCCCGGCGTCCGCCTCCGTCACCGTGTCGAGTTCTACTTGTGCGGCTTGCGGTGGCAGTGTTTCTAATTCTGCGAGATTGTTGAGTGCAGCGCGAGTCTGTAAATTTGAATAAGTTTGAGGGGAGGCTGGCTGTACCGTCTTGACATTCATATAACTCAGACCTAGTGGGAAGCGTTGTTAATACATTGTAACAATTTACTGGCTTCCCACAACTGCTTTTGGACATACAACTGGAGGTTTGGGCCGATCGGATGTTCGCAGCCGATCCGCCCGATTGTAAATCTTTTTAGATTTTTGTAAACTCAGTTTTCCGATCCACCATTGGATTTGAGGAGTCGATCGCACAGGCACGACAGGTGCGATTTGGTGCTGACGGGCGATCGGGGGTGGGGTAGTTCGCCGTCGGGCCAGTTGGCCAAATCTTGACAGGGGCAGGATAGGGGCGGCATTCCGTTTTTTCGGAATGCTACGGGCATTTCGCAGCGCGCGCAGGGGTGGATTTCCCACGCTGGTGTCAGCATTTGGGCAATGGTTTCGTCTGTGCCTTGCAGGTAACAGTCTCCGCTGGTGGGGGAGATGATTTTTTGCCAGCATTCCTCGAATTCGCGACTGTAGCGATCGCCCGCAATTACCGATTTGGGGTGCAAGGCTTCGGAACCATTGCAAATTAATACTTGTTTGCCTAACTGAAACCAGTAGGCAATATATTCTCTCACTTCAGACTCTAATGCCATAACTTTTATCAACCTTTATACCAATTTTCTAGCTTAGACTTTAAGGTGAATTTTTTACTCTTTCTCAAGAGCGATTTGAGGTTTTTCGTTCTGTCGCGGCCGATCTGTTTCCTTTTAAAATTTTTGAGCGTTCTGTTTGAGCGTTCTTATTTGAGCGTTCTTGTTTGAGCTTTCTTGTTTGAGCGTTGTGTTTGAGCGTTCTGTCGGAGCGAGTATTTTGTTAGGGCAAGTTATCTGCTGTTTATTTTCCACTCTTCATTTTTGACATTATAACTTATTTTTAGTTAAATTTTTCCCTAGGGTCCATCTATATTTTCTTTAAGGTCAATCGCGCTGCTGGACGGTTAATTTACAGGCTAATTTACAGGCAGCGGAGTGCCGATCGCGCTCAGATTTAAAGCATAACCTCCAGTGGTGAGATAAACTGTATCGGCGAGCGCTCCGATTTGACGGATGAGAGTTCCCAGGCGATCGCGGAACAGCCGCCCGGTAGGATAAGCAGGCACAACTCCCCAACCGGTTTCTTCTGCTACTAGAATTACATCTGCTGGGGTTGACTTTAAACTAGCGATCGCGTCTTGCTGTGTTTGCTGCCAAAATTCCTCGGTTTGTTCTAAAGTATTTGCCGTCCAAGTGCCGATCGAATCAATTAACAAACAATCTGACCCCGAGGTCGCTCGAATGGTTGCTGGTAGGTCGATCGGAACTTCCAGGGTTTGCCAGTTACTGGGACGGCGGTGGCGGTGGCGGTCGATGCGGTTTTGCCATTCCAAATCCGTGCCGTCAGCGATACCTGTAGCTACATAGATGACTTGTTTGCCCGATCGGGCGGCAACAATTTCTGCCCATTCACTTTTGCCCGATCGCGCAGGTCCGGTTACTAAGATTATTTGTTTTGATGTACTTAATTCACTCATTAGTTATCAGTCATTAGTTATCAGTTAGTAGTTATCAGTCATGAACACTCGGGCATTAGTTATTAATTCAAAATAACAACTGTCAGTCAACTTTCGATTACCAATAATCAAGCTTTTTAAGCGATAATAGCATTGACAGGACAATAGTACACTAACTTTATCGCACTGAGAAACTTTCCAAAGCTGTTAAGTCAGTTAAGCCAATCAAATGCCAAACTCTATAAAAGACCCAAAGCCTTACTGCACGGATACTCTTCCTTCTTCCCTCTTCCTTATTCCTTCTTCCTTATTCCTTCTTCCCTCTTCCCTCTTCCTTCTTCTGCTTGAGATATGTCAAACCCCCAGATATCAGCGATAATTTGCACCCACAATCGCCACACCTATTTAGGTGCCGCGATCGACAGCTTGCTGGTACAGAATTTTCCCGACAACTTTGAAGTAGTAGTAGTAGATAACGGTTCTAGCGATTTTGCCGGCCCCGACAGCTCGATTTCGCAAACCCGCGAAGTGGTAGAAGCCAGACTCTCCGACAGCCGGCTCAAGTACGTTTGGGAACCCGAGATCGGTTTGTCAGTTGCCCGGAACACTGGTGCGAGGGTTGCTCGAAGCGAAATACTAGCTTATCTCGACGATGATGCTGTGGCCGATCCGAATTGGCTCAGGGTACTGCATATCGCCTACCAAAGCGAGCGCAAACTGGCCGTAGCAGGCGGTAAAGTCGAATTGCTGTGGCCCGAAGGAGTTGCCCCTCCCAATTGGCTGTCGCCCGGATTGATCCAAAATTTGGGAGCTTACAATTTGGGAGAAACTCAGATTTGCGTAACGGCGGCTGGTTTGACTCCTCGGGGTGTCAACTACTCGATCCGGCGCGCTTTTCTCGAAGAAATTGGCGGGTTCGATGTCAAACTCGGCAGAATTGGAAAAAAGTTGCTGTCCAATGAAGAATTGCGCGCCACAGAATTAGCATTAGAGTTAGGTTGGCAAGTAGTTTATCTGCCGGAGGCCTTGGTGTTTCACAATGTCGCCCCCTCGCGCCTCAACAAAGCTTGGTTTGTAGAGCGCGGTTGGTGGCAAGGCATCAGCGAGTGTTACCGGGAACAACTGTCCGATCGAGCCGATATTAGTCAGCTTTGGCGCGGGGGTGAAAGAATGTTGAGGGGTGTTGCCAAATCTTTTAAATACTTTAGAGATCCAGCACAGCGCTTTGAAAATTTGGTTTTTGCTTGGGGTCAAATTGGTTATTTGAGTGCAGCCGTCGGCGGCTTGATTTTTGCACCGAAATTGACCCGCAGGCTTTAGGCTAAAGGGGATATCTACTGCAGCCTAGCTCAACGCTAGCACTGTCGATCGAACTTCATCCAAACTACTCCACCGCATTCAGGTTCAACCACTCGATTATGACTTCTAGTTCATCAAAAGTTCCGGTTTCTGTTCTCATTCCGGCAAAAGACGAAGAACTCAACCTACCTGCCTGTCTGGCGAGCATTGCTAGGGCGGATGAAGTTTTTATGGTGGATTCCCAAAGTAGCGATCGCACGGTAGAAATCGCCCTCAACAGCGGTGCAAAAGTAGTGCAGTTTTACTTCAACAACCGCTGGCCGAAAAAGAAAAACTGGTCTTTGGACAATCTGCCATTCCGCAATGAATGGGTGTTAATTGTCGATTGCGACGAGCGCATCCCGCCGGAACTTTGGGATGAAATTGCTCGCGTCATCCAAGACCCCAATTTTGATGGCTATTACCTCAACCGCAAGGTATTCTTTTTAGGGCAGTGGCTGCGTTACGGCGGCAGGTATCCCGATTGGAATTTGCGTTTGTTCAAGCATCAAAAAGGCCGTTACGAAAATCTCGGTACTGAATCTGTTCCGAATACAGGCGATAATGAAGTACACGAACACGTCATTTTAGCTGGTCCTGTCGGCTATTTAAAAAATGACATGATTCACGAGGATTACCGGAATTTATTTCACTGGATCGAACGCCACAACCGTTATTCTAATTGGGAAGCTCGGGTTTATTACAATATTATTGAGGGGCGGGACGATAGCGGGACGATCGGCGCTAATTTATTTGGCGATGCGGTGCAGCGCAAGCGATTTCTGAAAAAAGTTTGGGTGCGCTTGCCTTTTAAACCAATGCTCAGGTTTATTTTATTTTACTTCATTCAGCTCGGTTTTTTGGATGGAAAAGCTGGCTATATTTATGCGCGTCTGTTGAGTCAGTACGAGTATCAAATTAATGCTAAACTTTACGAGTTGCGCTGTTGTGGCGGGCAGTTAAATGTTGCTGAACCCGAGCCGGACGTGCCGCCAACTCCTGTAGTCATCAGTCAGGAAACCGAGGTAAAATCGCCTTAAATAGTTGAGAATTGACAGCATAGTTGATAGTTAATATTACTCGTTATTACTCGTTACCAGGCACAGCCTAGTAACATCGAACAATCCTCGATCGAACAATCTAAAATCTAAAGTCTTCAGCTTCCCGGCCGCAAATAATCCCACAATCGATCGCCCGAATCTGCCCGAATCAAAGCAACTACAACATCCGGCAAACTTGCCAAACTCGGATACACCAAATAACGCGGTTCCCACTGCGGCCCGAACTTATTTTTAAAACTGTGCAATCCCTTAAAATTGTAAAACTTACTCAAGTGTTCGGCAAGATAGAGCGAGACTTTTTCCAATTTCGGAGATTTCTCTGCTTCTCCGGCTCCTGACAAAGCGGACAAACCCAAATCGAATTGTTCGTATCCCAACTCTTGAAAGTGCTGCAACATCGAAGCAAACAAACAATCCATCGTGCCGTTTTCCACTTCAGCCCGCCGCCGCATTAGATCGACGCCAATTGCTTTGTCTCCGGCCGATATTATATTAGCAAAAGCACTAACTTGACCGTCGGGAGTATGGATTGCAACTACCTGAGTTTCCCGCAAATACGCTTCATTAAACCAACCTACCGAAAACTTTTTTTCCGCACCCTGCATCATGCGCAGCCACTCATCGCTAACTGCTTTCATTTGCTGCATCAATTCAACACTTAAAGGAGGTGCGTAAAATTTGATTTGATGACCGACTTTTGTAAGTCGGTTGATAGCCGTTCTTAAATTTTGATTTGCTTTGCCTTTGAGAGTAAAGTTGCTGAGATTGACAATAGGTGATTTGCCGATTTGCAATACTCGAAAACCGAGGGAATAATACAGATCGATATCGTCGGGTAAAGTTTGATAAAATGCCGGATACCAATCGTTGCGATCGCAAAACTCCTGAAACCCTAAAATTGCTTCTTTGCGGTCTTCAACAGGTCCGATCGGATCTCCCAAGGCGATCGCCCCCCTGCCTTTGGGAACGTAGGCGATCGTACTCTTTCCCGACGGACTGAAATAATAAGATTTATCCTCAAGTAACGCCAACCTCGCTAAAGTCGTCCGCCCGTATTCTGCTACAATTTCTCGAGCTTGATGCCGTTCCGAAATACTTGCTGAATTTCGCATTAACACAGGCTGCAGCAGCATCAAAAGTGCGTAAGTTAGCGTTACCGCACCCACAGCATAAATCGAATCTGCAAAAAAGTTAGCAAATCGAGTTTGCGGAACCAATCCTGCATTATCTTCTGTAAAAAACATGGCGAAAGTCTGGAAAATAGCATCGTCCCAATCAAAATTAACCACTCGATCGTTAATTTTAAAACGACCGTTTAAAATGTAAAAACCTGCCGTACCGTAAGCCTGCGTAAACAGCAAAGCCCCCAGCAACACCCGCATTCCTCCAGCAATTGAAGGGCGATCCGAGCGCGCGGTAAAAGCCTTGCGCATTACCAGCAATTGCAACAACAGTACCCCAGAAAGCAAGCTTTCTTCAACATCCAATCCTTTAATTAAATGAGCTAAAATCGAAACGACGAGCAATCCCACAGCCAGCAGCCAAGCCACCCGCTTTCGCCGCAGCAAATTAGCAGCCAGAGTTAGCAGCACAAATCCGACAATTGCAGCAAAAAAGTGCGCGCTAGCACGCACGGGAAAAGGGACAAACAACTCCAGCCAAATGCGTCGATCGGGTAAACTGGGAGTGACAGCAGAAAGCAGGTTAATTAGTCCTACCAATCCGGTTAAAAATGAGGCTATGCGGAGTCCAATTCTAGTTTTTGGGTCTAACACAATTCACCTTGCTATTTTTTGGGTGCGGTCAGTGATATTTTAAACTGTTTTCCCACATAACTCAAAGAATCCGCCAAATGCTTGTGCCAGTAATTCCAACCGACATCAGCGCCGACAATCCCGTGTCCTCCCGGAAATTTGTGAAACTCGTTGGCAATCCCCAAACGATTTAATTGTTCGTGAAACTGCTGAGTAGAAGTCAGAAAATCCTTGTCTCCTTCCCCCGCATCCAAATAAGCTCGCAGCCGCTGTCTGTCTTTCGCCGAAAGTTTTTCAACTAAATATTTAGGACTGTTAGCTTTGCCACTTTGGTCTGTAAAATAACCGCTGTGGCTGAACAAAATATTAAAATTATTCAAGTAGCGCAAACCGATATTAAAAGCACCCCAACCCCCCGAAGATTGTCCTCCCATTGCCCAGAATTTGGGGTCTTCTAGCGTTCTGTAGCGAGATTTTACAATTTGAACTAATTCAGAGCCGATCGCAGTTCCTAGCTGACCATTTGGCCCGTCAAAATATTGCGGGTCCCACAAAGGACTCGTACCTCGCTTGTCGTTGCCGTCAGGACTAATGATAATTGACGGTGGCAATCTTTTGCTTTTATATAAATCGTGAAGCACTGAAGTAACAGCAGCTTTATCCTGATAAGCTCGCGCGTCTCCGTGCCCGCCGTGCAGCAAAAAAATCACCGGATAGCGTTGTTTGGGATTTTTGGCATATCCGGGAGGTAAAATTAAGCCGTAAGTGCGTTCCGAATTCATTGCCGCACTCTTATATGTTTTGAGTTGAAAGTTCAAGTCAGCATCGACTGTGACTGGCGGCGGATCTAATTGAGGTGCTCCGGCAATAAAAACGTACCAATAGCCCGTCGCACCTAGTAGGAGAAGAGTACCCGCGCCGATACCTAAAGCTTTTCCCCTCCATTTAGGCATATTATCAATCACTCTTTTCGAGCTGCGATCGCTATTTTTACATTATACGCCAATCTATACTCCTCACAAAAAGCCTCACGATCGAGATCTGACTGCTGCTCAAAAAAGAGCAACTCATGCTCATGCTAAAAAAAGAATAGTGGTAGAACATTTAATTAGATCGATATTTTTCGAGTAGCATCAGAAAAATTTCGCTTGAAAGCAACAAATTACAAATCAACAATTCTGGTAGTATGGTAGTATGTGGATTAGTAAGGTGGCGAATAGGTGCGATCGTTAATGTGTTGCTAAAAGTCCCTACAAGCTGGAAAAAAAGGCGCGATCGCCCGATCGCTAAACTAAAATAATAAGCATCCTGCAATTCAATACCAACTCATGCCCGAGCTATCCCGCCGTCATTTCCTCCAAGCCGCAGGCGCAACCCTCGTCACCGCAGGTATTCATCAAACCCAACTCCTGCGACACCAAAAAGTTCTCGCCCAACCCACGTCGCGCAAACTCGCTTTGATTATCGGCATTAACGACTATACCGATGCTCCCCTCTTCGGCTGCGTCAACGATGCCATTTTGCAGCGACAACTCCTCATTCATCGATTTGGTTTTAATTCCCAGGATGTGATGATGCTTCTCAACAAAGATGCGACCCGTCAAGGTATTCTTGATGCCATAGAAGAACACTTAATTAAACAAGCCAAACCCGGAGATGTTGCCGTCCTGCACTTTTCCGGACATGGTTCCCGCGTGCGCGACCCCGACCCGATCGATATCAATCCCGATACAGGAAAAGGATTAGCTGGAACCCTTGTCCCCATTGATGGAGCATTATCCAACGAGGCAAAAGCCAAAGGGGGAGTCGTCGCCGATATTATGGGACATACGCTATTTTTATTGATGTCTGCGATTCAAACAGAAAACTTTACAGCGGTTTTGGATAGTTGCTATTCCGGGGCGAGTACGCGAGATGTGCGGGTGAGAGCGCGAGAGGGGGGCGAAAAAATTGAAATTTCCCCTCAAGAAAAAGCTTATCAAGAACAGTGGTTAAAGCGCTTTGGCTGGTCGAGAGAAGAGTTTGTGAAGCGGTACCGACGGGGTGTTGCGAACGGTGTGGTTTTGGCTGCAACGCAACCCAATCAACGCGCTTTAGACGAGCAGTTAAATGGCTTTGTGGCGGGGGCATTTTCCTATCGTCTGACGCAGCATTTATGGCAGCACGATAGTACGCCAGAACGAACAATTTCGGAAATTCAAAGTCAGATTCCCAAGCTCTACCGGCAGCAACCTAAACTCGAAGTTGAAGCGGATAGCAACTACGGACAGAAACCATTTTATTTTGTAGATAATCCTAGAGGGGGAGGTCAAGGTTTGGTTATCGAAAAAGAGGGCGATCGAACCAAGTTACTGTTGGTGGGTATCGATCCGGGGGAAGTTAAGTCGGGGACGGGATTTGTTACTTCAGAGGGTCGAGGTGGGGTGGAAATTGCGGCGCGGGAAGGGTTGATCGCGACGGGGAAGAGTACGGGTGCGGTCGAAGTGGGGGCGGTGTTGCGGGTGAAGTAAAGCCTCAATGTGAGGAGGTTTCAGCTTACTGAAATGTGTATAATGGAGTAAGGAGGTATTGAGATGTTGCATACTGCCATTAAGGTTAGACTTTACCCAACATTAGAGCAACAAATATTGCTGTCTGGGCACTTTGGCTGTGCCAGATGGTGGTGGAACTACGCTCTAAATAAGTCAATTGAGACTTATAAAGAAACAGGTAAAAGCCTTAATCAGTCAGCGCTTAATGCCTTTTTACCAAAGCTCAAGAAAGCTGAATAAACCATCTGGTTATCTAAATGTTACGGTCAGTTTAGATACCTCTGGTAAATACTTGGCATCAATCTTGACCGAAATTGAAGGTGAGAATCCAGCAGTTTCAACTGAGGGGAAAGTGATTGGCATTGACTTAGGGTTGACGCATTTTGCTATTACCAGTGATGGTAGTAAAGTTTCTAAATACGACAATCCCCGATATTTAACCAAACATGAAAAAAACCTCAAACGCCAACAACAAAAGCTAGCTAAAAAACAAAAAGGAAGTAATTCAAGAAATCAAGCCAAAAAGCTGGTAGCTAAAGTGTACGAACGGGTAAGTAAATCCCGTCAGGATTTTTTACAACATAAGTTATCAAGAAAACTCGTCAACGAAAACCAAGTTGTCGTAGTAGAAAATCTTAATGTCAAAGGCATGGTACGCAATC
The DNA here is from genome assembly GCA_025454405.1 of Oscillatoriaceae cyanobacterium Prado104. Lineage (GTDB taxonomy): Bacteria > Cyanobacteriota > Cyanobacteriia > Cyanobacteriales > Microcoleaceae > Microcoleus. The sequence goes on from JALOON010000060.1 coordinate 73,927, forward strand.
ATAATTTAGCTAAAGCAATATCTGATGTTGGATGGGGAACCTTTACTAATTTTCTAGCTTACAAGTTAGAGATAAAAGGTGGTAAATTGGTTGAAATTGACCGTTGGTTTCCTAGTTCTAAACTTTGCTCTAATTGTGATTACCAAGCTGACAAGTTGCCACTTGATGTTAGAGAGTGGACTTGTCCCAATTGCGGCACTCGACACGACCGTGATGGTAATGCAGCAACAAACATTAGAAATGAAGGTATCAGAATGCTACAGACGGATGGAACAGCCGTCTCTGAAGAGCGGAGGGGAAGTAAGACCAAAGCTTGGACGCAAGTCCGTTCTGAGGCATTCCCCCATGATGTTAGAAGCCCACACTATAATCGCTTCGATTTAGTGTGGGTAGTTCACACTTGCTAAAATACAAACAGAAAAATATCCGGCCAACATTGCGAGCCGCTTGGAAACCGAAGCATTGTTCTTTAACTTGAAATAAACCCATGTACGCTCTCAAAATTTGCAAAATTGGCAATTCCCTGGGAATAACCATCCCCGAAGAACTCCTAAAGCAACTGAACCTCAATGAAGGAGACAGCTTGTTTGTGACTCAAACCTCCGAGGGCCTTCAACTCACAACCCGCGATCCAGACTTTGACAAGGTAATGAAAGCTTACAAAAAAGTGAGTGAAAAGTATAAAAATGCACTGCGGGAGCTGGCGGATAAGTGAGCGAACAAATTTGGATAACGGAAGAATTTGCTCAAATGATTCATGACGACCAAATTGCTCAACATGGCGGAAGTTTTGGGGTGAGAGATGAAAACCTTATTTCTGCGAGTTTAGCCCGACCTCGGCATCTATTTTCCTACGGTGAACCGACTTTATTCGAGCTAGCAGCAGCCTATGGATATGGTCTGGCGAAAAATCATCCCTTCATCGACGGAAATAAAAGAACGGCGTTTGCAGTGATGGCAACATTTTTAGAAGTTAATGGCTATTCTCTTGATGTTCCCGAACCCGAAGTTGTAACGATGATGGAACGGTTGGCGACAGACCGAGAAACCCAAGAATCGATCGCTCAATGGTTAGAACGCAATTCTGTTGGATGAATAGGCGATCGCTTCGATAACTTTTTGAGCAGTCAAGACATTCCCAAGACTCCCCGTAGATTAAACAACAATAATGATGATTCCAAAGAAGTTCAGAAAGGGCGATCGTTGTTTGGCTCTTCTGATGAGCGTGGTATTCGCGACTGCTACCAGTACCCCCATCAGCGCCCAATCCAAAACTCCCACACTGTCCCAGTCACTGACAACAGCAACCCCCAATCCATCAGGGGCGCGACAACCCATGCAAGCATTCGGCGGACAATTGGCGGTGTTCTTGGGAAATGAAAGTGTGGAGTTCAGTTCCGATTCAAGTCGTATTTTAACCTTTAAGAAGTTTGCCATTGCAAAATATCTTTCAGAATATCCACGTCTTTGGGATACGAAGGGCAATCTCTTGGCTGTTCTTCGGCATGAAAATAATCAGATCAAAAGTGCCATCTTTAATCCTGATGGTCAGCAAGTTCTCACTACTGATGATCGGAATGTCCGCCTATGGGATAGGAACGGCAATCTATTGACCGTGTTCTCCCATAAGGATTTCTTCAGCGCACAATTTAGTCCCGATAGTCGTTACATTCTCACTATTGCCAAGCGGGATGCGCGTCTTTGGAATAGGAGAGGAAAACTCTTGGCTGTCCTGCAATATGAACGTAGTGAGTTCCAGAGAGCAATCTTCAGCCCTGATAGTCATCGTATTCTCACTATTGATGAATTGAACTTTGAAGGGGAAGGAGTAAGACTTTGGGACAAGGCAGGAAATCTCTTGACTATTCTCGAAACTACAAGATATTTTGATATAACGAATGCTATCTTCAGTCCTGATGGGAAATATATAATCACAGAGAATGATGAGTTCACAAATAGTGGTTATAAAAGCTATCTTTGGGATAAGGAAGGTAATCTATTAACCGCAATCCGAATGGAGTGTAGAAAAGTTTCGGGAATTATTTTTAGCCCGGACGGGAATTACCTTCTTGCGAGATCAGATCATACTGTTTGCCTGTGGGATAAGAAAGGTAACTTTATAAAGGAGTTTTTGCATCATCAGCGGAAGATTAGTAGTTTAGAATTTAGTCCTGATGGTCGTCATATTCTTACAAAGAGCGGTGTTCATAGTGATCAGATTGCTAGTCTATGGGATCTAGAAGGTAATCTTTTAGCTACACTCCCAAATCGGGGGGTAATCTACAGCCTACAATTTAGTCCTGATGGTCGTCATATTCTTATAGAGCATGATACCTATAGGGGTGCCAGTCTGTGGGATCTAGAAGGCAAAACTGTAGCTGTTCTACAAAATAAGGGACAGTGGATTAGCGATCCTGTATTTAGCCCTGATGGAAACTATATTCTCGCAAAGTCGGGTAATGTCGCGCTTCTATGGGATAAGCAAGGTAATCCTTTGGCTGTAATACAAGGACATGCAGGTGAAAGTATTGATGGGGCTGTATTTAGCCCCGATGGTCGTTATATTCTCACCACTAATAAGAATGATGATGAAACATCTCGTCTTTGGGATGTTTCAGCAATCATTGCCATCCAGATGCAGCAACGGTCAGCTTTGCAAACCCTTGAGGGGGAGGTAGCTAATCATAACGCTCAACTAACACAAGTTCGGGGGTCGGTAGCAACATTAAGTCCTGATGGTCAATACATTCTTACAGCAGGTGCTTTCCATGACCGTGAAGCCCGTCTTTGGGATATTCGGGGTAACCTATTAACTGTTTTTTCGGGACATTCGGGTCCAGTCAGTAATATAGCCTTTAGTTCTGATGGCAATTACATTCTTACATCAGACGTATCTTGCCATATCTGGAATAGAGAAGGCGAGTTATTAGCCCTAGGCGGGAATATCAATATCTTGAATAGGGAAGGCAGTTTATCAATTGTATGGCGGAAACATGATGGTCTTTTAAAAGAGGTAGAATTTGGTTCTGATCGAGCTTTCTTTTGTCGCCTAATTCCATTCACTGTATTGAATCGAGAAGGTAATCAATTGGGTAAGATATTAAGGGGTAATGTAAAAGTGAGTCCTGATGGTCGTCACATTATTGATTTTGATAGAGATAAAGATAATATAGTCCGTCTTTTGGATGCAGAAGGAAACCTTTTAACTGTTTTTCGAGGGCCTGAGAGTTCTATCCGGGGTGCAATATTTAGCCCTGATGGTAATCTCATTTTAACGAGAAGTTCGGATAAAACTGCTCGTTTATGGGATCTAAAAGGCAATCTCTTGACTGTTTTTCAGGGACACGATGATTCGGTTTACGATGCAACATTTAGTCCTGATGGGAGTCGTATTCTTACAGCAGGTGGAGTGACAGCTCGCCTGTGGGATACTCAAGGCAACCTTCTGAAAGTGTTACAGGGTCATGAGGATCTGATTTTCGTTACAACATTTAGTCCCGATGGAAATCTCATTCTCACGGCAAGTAGGGATAACACAGCTCGTTTGTGGGACAGAGAAGGTAATCCCTTAGCTATTTTCCGAGGACATGAAATTTTTGTTACTGATGCAGAATTTACCCCTGATGGTCGCCATATTCTCACCACCAGCCTTCAGGACGATACCACTCGTCTATGGGATGTATCAGCAGCAATTGCAGCTCATGCAGAACAAGTAGCTGCCTTGCGAACCTCTCATGCAAGCGTGTCTAATAAAAACACTCCACAAGCAGATGCAGCCCTCCAAGCAGCAATCCAACTCAATCAGCAAGGAACTATTGAATCGAGGCAACAGGCACTGCAAAAGTTAGAAGAAGCGCTCAAGCTTTATCGTGCCGATAACAACGCTGCTAAAGCCGCCCACACCCTACTCCTCATGGGCAATATTCACGGCAACTTGGGACAATTCCAAACCGCCCTAGACTCCTATAGCGAAGCATTACCCTTATCCCGCCAATCCGGAGCAAAAGCCGAAGAAGCTGCCATCCTCAACAGTTTGGGCGAACTTTATAATAATTTAGCTGACCCGAAAACTGCCCTAGATTACCATAAGCAAGCTTTACCCCTCTTGTATCAATTAAACGACAAAGGAAGTGCAGCCAAAACCTTCAACAACATTGGCGATATTCAAACTGCTACAGAACAATGGGAAAATGCCCTTTCTTCCTACAATAAAGCCCTAATTATCTCCCGACCCGCAGGCGATTTAACTGCCGAAGCGACAGCCCTAATGGGCATTGGCAACACCTACATCGCTTCAAAAGAATGGTCAACTGCCCTCAACGCCTACAACCAATCCCTGCTCATCGCTCGATACCTAAAGGACAAAACAAAAGAAACCACTATCCTCAACCAAATGGGGAAAATATACGCCGCTTTAGGTCAAAATTCTACCGCGATCGAACACTACAACCAAGCTTTAGCCTTAGCTCAACAACTCGGTTACAAAACAGAAGAAGCGAACATCCTCTACAATCAAGCCATCTTCAACCGCCAACAAAATAACCTCACTGCCGCCAAAACAGAAATCGAAACCGCCATTAATATTATTGAATCACTCCGCACCCAAATCGCCAGCCAACAACTGCGACAATCCTACTTTGCCCGCAACCAAGATTACTATCAGTTTTACATCGATTTATTGATGCAACTGCACCAACAAACTCCCGATCGAGGCTACGATGCCCTCGCTCTCCACATTAGCGAACGCGCCCGCGCCCGAATCCTCCTCGAACAACTCACCGAAGCCAGCCTCGACCTCAAAGCCGACCTCGACCCCGCCCTCAAAGCCGAAGAAAAACGCCTCAACCAGGCACTCAACGCCGCCGATCGAAAACGCATCGACCTCCTCCAACAATTTGACAACACCAAGCTTGAAGAAGTCAAAGCCGAAATCGACAACATCCTCAACCAACTCCAAAACCTCGAAGTCCAGATTCGCAGCGCCAACCCCGCCTACGCCAACCTTAAATATCCCGAACCCCTTACCCTCCACGAAATCCAAAACAAAATCCTTGACGACAAAACCCTCCTCCTCCAATACGCCCTCGGCAAAGACCGCAGCTATCTCTTCCTCGTCAGCAAAACTGCTCTCAAAACCTACAAACTGCCCCCCAAAGCTGAAATCGAAACCGCTGTCGAACAATACCGCGAACTCCTCCTGTCCCCCGATTTCAAAGACCTCAGCCAAGGTCAGAATCTCAGCCAAATGCTGTTAGGTCAAATTGCTGGCGAACTCAAGGGGCAACGCCTCGTCATTATCGGCGATGGCAAATTGCAACTCCTACCGTTTGCTGCTCTGCCGTGGGGTTCGGGCGCAAGCCTTGTGCCCCTGTTGAAAAATCATGAAATCATTACCCTCCCCTCGGCTACCAGTTTGGCGGTGCAACGCGAACAATGGCAGAAACGCCAGCAAGCACCCAGAACTTTGGCAGTTATTGCCGATCCTGTCTTCCAAGCCAACGATCCGCGCTTGGGAGCAAATACCACGACGACTAGACCTGGGGATTTAAGCCAACAAAATCCTAGTTTGACAGGCACTAAGCCGACAAGCAGTCGCGCCTCAACTGAGCAGGACAACGAGTGGCTTAAGAAATGTGGCAATTTCGATCGCCTTCCTTACACCGCAACCGAAGCCCAACAAATCCTCGCTCTCGTCCCCGACGCGCAGGAGTTCAGCGCGCTGGGGTTCGATGCCAACTACGCCACCGCCACTAACCGGAATCTCCGCCAATACCGCATCGTCCACCTCGCCACCCACGGCTGCATTCAAGATAATCCCCTGCTCTCGAACCTCGCGCTCTCTTTTTTCAACGCAAACGGACAGAAAGCCGAAACCAGCCTGCTGAAACTGCAAGATATCTACAACTTAGAACTCAACGCCGATCTCGTCGTCCTCAGTGCTTGCCAAACCGGAACGGGGAAAGAAGTCCAAGGAGAAGGCGTTGTGGGTTTAACGCGCGGCTTTATGTATGCCGGGGCGCGTCGCGTTGCGGTGAGTTTGTGGAGCGTGAACGATCGCGCAACTTCCATCTTAATGAGCGACTACTACCGCAAAATGCTCGAACAAAAAGTTGACCCGGCGGCAGCGCTGCGACAGGCACAACTGGCGATGTGGCAGAGTGACAGTTATTCAGCGCCCTACTATTGGGCTGCTTTCACCCTTCAGGGGGATTGGTAAACTGTCAACTATCAACTATCAACTATCAACTATCAAATGACTTACAAAAATCCCGCACCTACAGTTGATATTATCATCGAATTAGTCGATCGCCCGCACCGCCCGATCGTCCTGATCGAACGCCAGCATCCGCCCCACGGCTGGGCAATTCCTGGCGGATTTGTAGATTATGGGGAATCGGTAGAAACGGCGGCCAAACGCGAAGCTTTGGAAGAAACAAGTTTGAATGTAGAATTGATCGAGCAATTTTACGTTTATTCAGCTCCCGATCGCGATCCGCGCCAACATACTATCAGTATTGTATTCTTGGCAGCAGCTACTGGCGAACCTCAAGCCGCTGACGATGCGAAAAATTTGCAAGTTTTTGAATCTTGGCAAATTCCTAAACAATTGTGTTTCGATCACGATCGCATTTTGCGAGATTATTGGCGCTACCGACATTATGGATTGCGACCGCGTTTGTAGGAAGATAATTTTTCACCGATGATGAGGCTGATGAACGCCGCTCGACGCCGATCGATTGCTATAATTTATCTGCGTTCATTGGCGTTTATCTGTAGTTATCTGCGGTTTCATTAGTACCAGATTGCCGAAAATGCCAAGAATTTGCAAGTTTTTGAATCTTGGCAAATTCCCAAACAATTGTGTTTCGATCGCGATCGCATTTTGCGAGATTATTGGCGCTACCGACATTATGGATTGCGACCTCGTTTGTAGTACGGGATTGGTGCAACCGCAGATCGCACCGAATGAACGCTGATGAACGCGGATGAGTTGCTATAATTTATCTGCGTTTATCTGTGTTTATCTGCCTTAATCTGCGGTTGCATTCATACAATATTATGGCAAATTTGACAATATTAGGTGGCGGTGCTTGGGGTTCTGCCTTAGCCAATTTAGCAGCTAAAAAAGGGAATGAAGTTAATTTGTGGTCGCGGCGCAATTCTGTGAATTTAGAATCGGTTATTCAAGACGCGGATGTTGCGATCTCGGCAGTTTCCATGAAAGGCGTTGGCGCGACGGTCGATCGACTGCTGGCTTTAGATTTAAATCCCAGTACAATTATAGTTACTGTCACTAAAGGTTTGGACACCGCAACAACTCAAACTCCTTCTCAAATTTGGCATGAAGCTTTTCCCAACAATTCGATTGTCGTGCTTTCCGGTCCGAATCTTTCTGAAGAAATCGATCGAGGATTGCCAGCGGCAACGGTAGCTGCTAGTTTCGATTTAGCGGCAGCAAAACAAGTGCAAACTATCTACAGTTCGGAAATATTTCGGGTTTATGTCAATCAAGATCCGTTGGGAACGGAGTTAGGTGGAACGCTGAAAAATGTATTTGCGATCGCGGCTGGTGTTTGCGACGGTTTGCAGTTGGGAACTAACGCTAAATCTGCCTTGCTGACTCGCGCTTTGCCGGAAATGATGCGGGTGGGAATTCGTTTGGGAGCGAAGGCAGAAACTTTTTACGGTTTGTCGGGTTTGGGAGATTTACTCGCTACTTGCAACAGTCCTTTGTCGCGAAATTATCGAGTGGGTTTCGGATTGGCTGAAGGCAAATCTTTAGAGCAAGTTTTGCAGGAATTGCAAAGCACTGCTGAAGGAGTTAATACTGCTAATGTATTGATAGATTTGGCCGATCGGCGGGAGATAGAAGTTCCCGTTTCCCGTCAAGTTTACCGCTTGTTGAACAATGAAATTACCCCGCAAAAAGCTGTAGTCGCGCTGATGGAACGCGCTTTAAAACCGGAGATTTAAGCAGGAAATTCCCCATCCTCTTGCTCTCCCTCTTTTAGGGGGGGTGGGGGAGCTGCGAGTCGCAAAGTATGCCCCATACCAATTTCATAAAATAGCGCTACGCATCCTATCTCTAACAACCTCGATCGGTTTAATATACTCTGGTTGGGTTTCACTTCGTTCAACCCAACCTACGGCCCCTTTATTGGGGAGGCAGGGGGTACTTGCAAGCAAAAAAAATGCGCCCGAATCCTGCAGTTTCGCCCGATCGCGATAAACTCGTAGAAGGAAAATTTACCCAACAATGACACTGGCACCCCAAATTGCAAAAAATCTTTACAAAGCCAAACACTTTCGCCAAGGACCTGTTGCGAGTGCAGCGGTCTGGCTCTGTAGTATGATTTCTAGTTGCGCAAAGTGTTTGCGGGGCGATCGCCTTTTTTGACGCCTCCTTGTTAGCAGCTAATATTAGTGAAACAGTGTCTGCCATCTTTTAGATACAATCTCGGAAACTTGCACTACCATTCGCAAAAACACTTAAGAAGACAAACGTACAACGTAGATTTGAGGTTATTAGGTTAATGGCGCAGCGGAACGTATACTCGTCAAAAGACGATCCAGGGGATGCACGAACGGCAGAAGAAGTCCTCAGCTCGGTTATTGAGGAACTCGACTCTTTGCATCAAAATGTTAAAGACCATTTAAATCAGGACATTGCTCGGCTGCAAACCGAGAAAAGCCGCCTGATTGAGGATATTGAAGGTTTGCGGGAACAGTACCGCAAACTGCAATCCCAACAAATGGAATCTCTGTCGGGGCGTTACATCCAACAGCAACAACTGTGGCTCAAGCAGTTGGCTCAAGTATTGGCCCACAATTTGCAGGATTTGTTGGTGCAGCGGTTTAACGAGTTGAGCGCGAACTCGGGCTACGCTTTGAACAGCCCGGTTCCCAGCGGCGAGTTTCCGATACCGCTACCGCCTAGCAACTACGACGAAAGAGCTTCTCAGTTGCTGGCCGCGCTGGATGAAAGGATCGATCGCAGTTTTCAGATGCTAGAACAAGATTTGAGCAGCTACGAAAGCGAGCTCTCAATGCGCCTGAACAAGATGCAAACCCTGGAAATGCAAGGCGAAGAACTCTTGCAGAATCTGGTAAGCCGCCTCAGGGAAGAGCTCGAAGAAGCTGAAGCTTATCTCGACAATCCTTTCGATCCGGAAGATTCCTATCCCGAACCCATCACAAATTCTACACGCCCCGAAACTCTGCCTCCCGCGCCTCGGGACGAAATTCGGGATACAGTGCGGCCCGCGCCTCATGACGAAATCCGCGATGCAAGGCGGCCAACACCCGCAACGCCCGCACAGCCCGCTGCTAAAGTAGGTTCTCAAGTGCAAGCCGGTTTGATGCTAGCTTTATCATCGGCGGTGGTGCTGTCGCTATTTAACGTATGTTTGAGAATTCTGATTAAGGGCAGAAATCCGCGGGTGATTTTGGGCTTGTTTGAAGTGCCGGGAGTGGTGACTCCGGGATTCGGCAATTCTCTGTTAATTTTGCTGATGCGCTTGATTGTAGTGATGGCTTTGATGCCAGTATTGGCTACTTTTCTGTATCCTTCAGTGTGGAAAGATATTAGACGGTTGTTCCAATCGCGCGATCGAGCTTTGTGGAGTAAAGTTTTAGGTAGCGCATTTTTTCTGTTTTTGTCTCAAGTTTTGATTTATCTGGCGATCGGAAATATTCCGGCGGGAATTGCGATTACAATTTTCTTTATTTATCCGATCGTCACGGTACTCGGTTCTTGGTTGTTATTTGGTTCTCGCCCGAGTACGGTAAGTCTTTTTGCTGTTGGCGGAATAACGTTGGGGTTAATTTTAGCTGGATTGCCAAGTTTTTCAGCACCGGCACCGGATGGCGGAAATGTCGGGGTGGGAGTTACGGCGGCAGTCAGTTCTGGCATTACTTTTGCAGGTTACGTATTGCTGACGCAAATGGCTGCGGGCAAGCTGCACCCGATTCCTTTTAGTTTGGTGAATTTTGCAGCAATTTTTGTATTTTCGGCGCTGAGTTTGTGGGTGCCGCTGCCGGGAAATTTGGCTCCCAGCATTGACCAAAATGTGTGGTCTGGTTTGATTGTTGGGGGTGTAATTTTAGGGGTGCTGACTTTGTTCAGCTATCTGTTGAATAATTTTGCGATTCGGTTTGCGGGAGCGGCTTTTGCCTCAGTAATTGGCACTTTAGGGCCCGCTTTGACAGCACTTTTCGGCTTTGTAATTATCAATGAAAAGTTGCAGCCCGTGGCAATTTTGGGCATGATTGTAGTTACTCTGAGTGTTGCTGCGATGAGCGTGGAACGGATTGTAGCTCCTCAAAAACAAGCTAGTTAAACAGTTAACAGTTGACAGTTGACAGTGGATAGTTGACAACGGCTAACAATGACATACATCCTATTGCATCCGTAGGTTGGGTTGAGAGAAGCGAAACCCAAATTTTTGAGGTGTTTCTGAGGCTTTTTAAGTTGGGTTTCGTGCCTCAACCCAACCTACTGATAAACCTTTTCTACCATTTGAGCCAAGCGTTTCATTGCAGTTTCAATCTCGTCATTTGTCGCAGTCAAAGAAATGCGCAAACATTCGTGCTTGTGCCGCCAATCTTCTCGCAAACCTGGGAAAAACGAACTTCCCGGCACGACAATTACGCCGACTTGCTTCAATTCTTGATAAAATTCCCAATCAGTCATCGGCAAATCTTTCAACCACAACCAAGCAAATATTGCTCCTTCTCCCCGGTGCAAAAACCACGGCAAATCTTTCGGCATTGCTTGTTCTAATGTTGTTTCAACTACTGCAAATTTGCTCTGGTAGTGCGGGCGAATTACGTTGAGAGCAATGTCTGCTAGCGCTCCTGAATTGATGGCGCGGGCCGCGATCGCCTGTCCGTATCTCGGTGAGTGAATGCACATATTTGTCTGGAAGCATTCTAACACTTGAATTATTTTTGCATCGCCGATCGCAATGCCAATTCTTTCGCCCGGAAGTCCGGCTTTTGACAAACTAATGCAGTGGACGATATTGCCTCCAAAAATTGGCGTCATTTCGGTAAAATTTAGCGCCGGGAAAGGAGGCCCGTAGGCAGAATCAACGAACACCGGCACGTCGAAAGCAGCAGCCAAATCTGCGATTTTCTGAACTTCATCATTGGTTAAAACATTACCCGTGGGATTGCAGGGACGGGAAAAAATGACGCAGCCGGAGGTTTCATCGATCGAGAGTTGGCTGAAATCCGGGCGGTATTTGAACCTGCGGGCGGCTTCGTCAATATCGAGAGTTGGCTTGCAGGCAATCACTGCTTCGGGAATTAAACTCACGCCTCCGTAACCGGTGTAATCCGGACTCAGCGGCAGGACGATCGACTTAAGATTTTGGCTGTTTGATTTGAGATTAATATCTGTTTCTGGTGCGGTGTAGCCTCCAAAAGCGTTGGCTGCGTAGAAATAGATAGATTGACTTCCCGGAGTAATTAAGATATTGCGATCGGTCAAATTCAGTTTGTAACGGCGGTTAAAATCGGTCAATACTGCATCGATAAACGGTTGGTAGCCTTGACTCGATCCGTAGCGGCAAACAACTTCGCCGTATTCCGGGCTTGCCAAAAGTTCCGCAGTGCAATCGCGCCACAACTGCTCGACTTGGGGCAATATCACCGGATTTCCGGCACTTAAATTAATAAATTCCTGTCCGCTACCAGCTCTGAGAGTTTCAATAATATCTTTCATAATCGCTCGGACTCCCGTAAGGTGGGACATCTGAGCGCCAAATTGTGTCAGGGCAGGGTTCATGGCAGTGCAGCGAGGAATATAGGTTTATGCTCGATCTATGATAGCTGTTGGAGGTATGTGAGTCCAAATGTCCGCCGCAATCAAACACACTCCCTATTAGGGATTGAAACAATCCAAAGGAAATTAGATCCGATCGAGCTTAGCCGCAATCAAACACACTCCCTATTAGGGATTGAAACTCTGCTAATTCAGTTCAGCGCGCATCAAACAAAAGAAATCGGGTTCGATCGAACCCATAGCTTTGTGTCAATTCTTGTCGCAAAACACCCGGTTTCTGACTGCCCGTGCTTTAGTTCGATCGCCCGCCACGACCAAAATACATAATTCCTGAATAATTCCTGTATATTAAAATAAGCAAACTATAAATCCTGTATTTTAATTTCCATGCGTATTTGGCAAGCCGATTTCTACCGCCGCCCCCTCCAAGACGAGACTGGCAAACCGCTATGGGAACTGTTAATTTGCGACTCGGCGCGCATTTTTCAACTTAGCGCTTTCTGCCCCCAGTCTCAAGCTAATTCGGATTGGCTGATCGCACAGTTGCAGCAGCAATCCCAAACTAAAAGTCTGCCCGATATAATTCAAGTATTCAGACCTCAATCCCTGAGTTTAATCGAAGCTGCTGCTAAAAAATTGGGCATTAAAGTAGAAGCAACTCGCCGCACCGCCGCCCTGAAATCGCTGCTGCAAGAACGGGCAAAAGAATATCCCAGTATGCCCAATTATACTCGGGAAAATTACAGTCCGATCGCCCTTGATTCCCCGCCGTCCGTACCTTTACCCGAAAATCTTTGGGGCGAAAGCTGGCGTTTTGCATCCCTGAGGGCCGGCGATATGGAAGAAGCTTTTCAAGGGCGTCCCATCCCAATTTTAGAAATGCCGGAATTGTTGCTGCCGCTAAATTTTGGCTTGGCTTCAACAGTACCGGTGCCGGGAGTTGTAATTGACGGCGGGCGACAATCCATGCGCTTGGCAAGGTGGCTTCACGATGCCAAACCTTTTAGTTTAAATTATATAGCTGGTGCTCCCGACGGATTGATTTTAGAAGCGGGATTGGCAGATAGATTTGTAGTTGCAACTTTTGAAGATAGCGAAGTCAAAGCAGCAGCGGAAATTTACGAACAGCGCAAACAAATCAGTAAAGGATTGCACTTTTTATTGGTGCAGCCAGATGATAGCGGTGTCACTTACACGGGATTTTGGCTGTTGAATTGATAGAAGAAGGAAGAAGGAAGAAGGAAGGATGTATTAAACTAAATTACTTGAAATTTGCTCCAGAGTTTGCAAGGGTTCCAAAACAGAAAGTTTTCAGATACATACCCGCACTTCTCGTAGAAACCTACTGCGCTGTCATGGGCAACTGTAACAACCGAAATCTCATCTTCGCCACCAGCTAACTCTCGAATGCGAATCAATAATTCGCTGCCAATTCCTTGTTTTACATAAGCCCGATCTACACCAAGATCCGTGACAAATAAGAAGTAACTAAAATCCGTAATACCAAAAGCTATGCCAATCAGTTTACCTTCCTCATTTCTAGCAGTTATAGCGACCGATCGAGCGGTCAATAGCTTGTTTATCCTTTCCTCGAAACGCTCTTTAGGGTATTGACTTCCCAGGTCCGATCTCTTCAGAAAATCATAATATTCTGCAAAAGATAGAGTCTCGTTCTCTCGGTATTCAATCATCTTTATTCACTCACCAACCTACTTTACTGCGAGCATTAATATCCTGTGAAGTCGATCTAACAACCGTTAACGAGACTCAAAGCGAATAGTTCGATCGCGCGCTAACTATTCGGAGGGCGGAGGAACGATTTCGATACCGTATTTGGGAGCGGCATTCAGAATTTTTGCTAAATCTTCAGGACTCAAAGTTGCTCCAGGGGTAATCTGACTGTTTGCTGCTTTTCCAACTTCCGCAATGAATTTTTCAAAGCCAGCAGGATTGACCCAAACCATAATTTTAGCAGGTGTCGCGGTCGCATTTGTAAATCGGTGAAGCTGACCTTTTGGTGAATAAAGAAAGGTTCCGGGCGTTGCTACAAAATTTCGATCGTCCAGTTGAAATTCAATCTCTCCCTCTTGAACGTAAAAAGATTCATCTTCTCGCTGGTGTCGGTGAGGTGGAGAACCGCCGCCAGGAGCCACAATTACTTCGCAAAGTGCATAAGCTTGACCTGTTTCTTCACCAATTGCTTTGAAGGTATAAAGGTCTTGACCGAAGTAGTAAGAACGACCTCCACCCGGTTCAACAAAAAGTCCGTTTTGAGGAATTGTCATTTTAAAAAGTTGATAGTTGATAGTTGAAAGTTGATAGTTGAGAGTGCGATCGTCCCTGCTCGCGAGCTTTATAAAATAGGCGATCGCAGAAAACAACAGTACAATATTATAAAGCGCAACTTGCAAAGCAGCAACGCTTCTAACCTGTCTTTACTCATGTTTGTCAACGCTCCTGTTCTGTTTGCTGCAAGGATATAGCAAAATAGCCTAACAAAGGTTGGCATTTAAATTATACTAAACATGAGATTGCAAATTGACGGTCGATCGTTTGTAGTAAGGACTGAAGTCCTTATTGAGAGGACTTACGTCCTCACTACAAACCAATCTGCTCTAGTTTATGCCAGCGAGGATACTTTCGCGAGCGGGAACGCTCGCACTAAAAAAAATAATATTCGCGAGTGGGGGACACTCGCACTAACAACAAAACCGTCAAATATCAGCTATGTTATTAACCATTTCCACAACTCACAATCCTGCTACAGATTTGGGTTATTTGCTGCACAAACATCCCGATCGCTATCAATGTTTTCCGATGACATTTGGGGAAGCAAGCGTGTTTTATACTGAAGCAAATGCAGATAAATGTACGGCAGCTTTATTGTTAGATGTCAATCCGATCGATTTAGTGCGCGGCAAGTCAAAATCGAGCGAGCGATCCCTCGAACAATACGTGAACGATCGCCCCTACGTCGCCTCATCGTTTCTCAGTGTAGCAATCGCAAAAGTTTTCAGTACAGCCCTATCCGGCCGCTGCAAAGACCGCCCAGAAATCGCAGAAAAAGCAATTCCTTTAACAGTCTATCTCTCAGTTTTACCCTGTCGCGGTGGCGAAAAGTTCCTGCGAAAAATGTTTGAGCCGTTGGGATATCAAGTTACAGCAACACCGCTGGTTCTTGATGAAAAATTTCCCGACTGGGGTGCGAGTCCTTACTTTGCTGTGGAACTGCAAAATACAATTAAACTGGCAGATTTGTTGAGCCATCTATACGTGCTAATTCCAGTATTGGATGATGACAAACATTATTGGGTTGGCGATGAAGAAATCGAGAAGTTAATGCGTCACGGCGAAGGTTGGTTGAACGCGCATCCCGCCCGCGAACAAATTGCTAACCGCTATCTGAAACGCCAGCGCCGTTTGACGAAAATTGCGATAGCGCAATTAGTAGAAGAAGACAATCTCGATCCCGATGCGATCGAACTTTCTCACCAGCAAGAAGAGGAAGTTTTAGAGCGGCGAATTAGCCTCAACGAACAGCGTTTGGCATCGGTAATGGAAGTTTTGAAATCCAGCGGCGCAAAGCGAGTAGTAGATTTGGGTTGCGGTGAGGGAAAACTGCTGCAATTTTTGTTAAAAGAAAGTTCGATCGAGCAAATTACGGGAGTCGATGTATCTTATCGGGCTTTAGAAATTGCCGGGGAAAGATTGCAAGTCGATCGATTTTCTACTGCCCAGCAATCGCGCTTGCAACTGATGCAAAGTTCGCTGATTTATCGAGACAGTCGGTTAACGGGTTTTGAGGCGGCGGCGGTAATAGAAGTTATCGAACATCTCGATTTGGAAAGGTTAGCGGTTTTTGAACGAAATTTATTTGAATTTATGAGACCGCAAAGGGCGATCGTCACCACTCCCAATGTAGAATATAACGTGCGATTTGAAAACTTGCCTGCAGGCAAATTCCGCCACCGCGATCACCGTTTTGAGTGGACTCGCAAGGAGTTTCAAACTTGGGCAAATGGGGTTGCCGAAAGATTTGGATACGGGGTAGAGTTTCGATCGATCGGAACGGAAGATTTAGCAGTGGGTTCGCCTACGCAAATGGCAATATTTACCCAACAGTTATAATTACTCAAAACTTACGCACATACTCTATCTTTTGGGGGTTATTCGTGGGCAGGGCGGGTTTATTTAACTTGTCTGAAAACTTTAAGGCTACTGGCGAACCCGCCCCTACAGATTATCGAAAATGGTGCAATATCTCAGGTTGAATAGACAGGATTCCTGTAGGGGCGGGTTCGCCAACAGTAATTGCCTCAAACGAACAACCTAGTAAACCCGCCCCCACCCAAGGACAAATTTCAATCTACCTCATTCTATTTGCGCTTACAATATAAAGGAGTCACCCATAAATGCCAAAGAAACCGGGTTTTTCATAAGATTAAATTCTTCGACTCAGTTTTATCGTAAAAAAACCTGTTTCTGAACTTTCGCACGCAAGTTATAATAAAGTTAAAATTGGAAAAATGCAGGCTTCAGCCACGAGAAAATCTATGCAAACCCAGATAATTAAAGTCGATAAGTCTCAAGGAATTCGCATTCCAAAATCTTTGTTAGATCGAATTGGTATTAGTGAAGCAGTAGCGATCGAAGTTCAGGGCGATCGAATCGTCATTCGTGCAGCCGCAAAACCGCGTGCGGGTTGGGAAGAAGCATTTGCAAAAATGGCTGAACAACATGATGATATTCTGCTTGATGATATCACCCCTACTGAGTGGGAGGAGAATGAGTGGCAATGGTAGTCAAACGTTTTGATGTTTTTTTAGTTAATCTAGACCCCACTGTTGGCAGTGAAATTAAAAAAACAAGACCTTGTTTAGTGATTTCACCCGATGAAATGAACAAACGCATTTCCACTGTCATAATTGCTCCAATGACAACTAAGGGGCAAGCATATCCCAGTCGGATAGCTTGTAATTTTCAAGGCAAAGATGGACAAATTATCTTGGATCAAATTCGTACTGTTGACAAAAATCGATTAGTTCAATATCTCGGTAAAATCAGCACTGACGAACAAAAAGCTGTTTTAGATATTCTGGCGCAGATGTTTGCTGAATAATACTATTAAACCATGAAAATTACAATTCCCGAACTATCCTTAGTCTTGCTAGTCGGCGCATCTGGTTCCGGCAAATCAACATTTGCCCGCCAGCATTTCCTACCTACAGAAGTCATTTCATCGGATTACTGCCGCGCTTTAGTTTCCGATGACGAAAACAGTCAAGCAGCAACCAGCGATGCTTTTGAAGTCTTGCATTTTATCGCTGCCAAACGTCTAGCTGCGGGCAAACTAACTGTAATTGATGCGACAAACGTTCAGCCGGAAAGTCGCAAACCTTTACTAGAATTAGCTCGCAAATACCATTGCTTTTTAGTAGCGATCGTGCTAGATTTACCCGATAAAGTTTGTGCCGATCGCAACCAAAACCGCCCCGATCGCAACTTCGGAAATCATGTAATTCGCCGCCACATTCAAAATTTAAAACGATCGCTCAAATATCTCGATCGCGAAGGTTTTCGCAAAATTTACGTCCTCCGTTCCCCGGAAGAAATCGGCGCGGTGGAAGTCGAAAGACAAACTTTATGGAACAATCGCAAGGACGATCGAGGACCCTTTGACATCATCGGCGACATTCATGGATGCTGCGATGAATTAGAAAAATTATTGCAACAATTGGGCTATCAAATTACAGAAAATTCCAGCGACACTGGTTTTTGGAAATTCCCCGTTTACGCCCACCCAGAGGGACGGAAAGCCGTGTTTTTGGGGGATTTGGTCGATCGAGGCCCCCGGATTCTCGACACCCTCAAACTCGCACGCAACATGGTAGTTGCAGGCACAGCTTTGTGCGTACCGGGAAATCACGATATTAAATTGCTGAAAAAACTCAACGGTAAAAATGTCAAAATTAACCACGGATTGGAACAAACTTTAGCAGAAATCGCAGATTTGCCGGATGAATTGCGTGCCGGTGCAGAACAAGAAATCGGTCAATTTCTAGACAGTTTAATCGCCCATTACGTCCTCGATGAAGGCAATTTAGTTGTCGCGCATGCCGGGATGAAAGCAGAATTTCAAGGACGCGCATCGAGTAAAGTTCGAGACTTTGCTTTGTACGGCGAAACCACAGGCGAAATCGACGAATTCGGCTTGCCAGTGCGCTATTGGGCGGCAGAATATCGAGGCAAAGCAACAGTTGTATGCGGACACACGCCCGTACCGGAAGCCGAATGGTTGAACAATACAGTTGATATCGATACAGGCTGCGTTTTTGGGGGAAAACTAACAGCTTTGCGCTATCCAGAACGAGAATTTATCAGCGTTTATGCTGCGAGAATTTACTGCGAACCTGCAAAGCCGATCGCCCCTCAATCTCCTTCAAATCCCGACATCAATTCAACGCCTGCCAACAACAATTTTACTCCAATAAATCTCACCGCCCAACAACAGTTTGATGGCGTATTGGACATTGCAGATGTCATCGGCAAGCGCATCATTTCCACTCGCGTGCACGGTAACATTACCATTCGAGAAGAAAATGCGATCGCGGCACTGGAAGTAATGAGTCGGTTTGCGGCAAATCCTAAATGGCTGATTTATTTACCGCCTACAATGTCACCCGTTGCTACTGCAAAACAACCCGGACTTTTAGAACATCCAGCCGACGCATTTAGCTACTACCAACAACAAGGAATAAAGACAGTTTTGTGCGAGGAAAAACACATGGGTTCCCGCGCGATTGTCATTGTCTGCCGCGACGAATCCGCAGCCAAAAAGCGCTTCGGAATCGCCAACAACAGTATCGGTATTTGCTACACGCGCACGGGGCGCAATTTCTTCAACAATTCAAGTTTGGAAACAGAGTTTTTAACCAGAATTAATGCTGCTTTAACGGCGAGCAATTTTTGGGAAGAATTTCAAACTAACTGGGTGTGTTTGGACTGCGAGTTGATGCCTTGGTCTGCGAAAGCGCAAGAATTATTGCAGCAACAATATGCCCGCGTAGGAACAGCAGCCCGTCACGGATTTGCTGGGGCGATCGAGCTTTTAGAACGAGCAAAACAGCGGGGAGTTGATGTTGGTTCGGTGTTGGATAAATACCGCGATCGAGCTGAATTAGCCGATCGATATGTTGATGCTTACCGCCGCTACTGCTGGCCGGTGAATTCGATTGCTGACTTCAAATTAGCGCCGTTTCATATTTTAGCAACCGAGGGCAAAGTACGTGCTAACCAAAATCACTGCTGGCACATGGAACAGATAGCCAAAATTTGTACTTTTGACCCGGAATTGCTATTAGATACCGAATGTAAATTAGTTGAAATTGGCGGTGCAGACAGCGAATTTGCCGGAATTGAATGGTGGGAAAAAAGGACTGATGCGGGCGGCGAAGGAATGGTTGTGAAACCACTGGAATTTATGGTAAAAAATCGTAAAGGATTGGTACAGCCTGCTGTAAAATGTCGGGGCAAAGAGTATTTGCGGATTATTTACGGTTTGGAATATTCGTTGCCGGAACATTTGGAAAAACTGCGATCGCGCGGGCTGGCTGCCAAGCGTTCTTTAGCATTGCGAGAATTTGCTTTAGGTATAGAAGCCTTAGAAAGATTTGTCGCTGGAGCTCCGTTAAGGCAAGTTCACGAATGCGTTTTTGGAGTTTTAGCGATGGAAAGCGAACCAGTCGATCCGAGATTGTAAGTAGAAGGAAGAGGGAAGAAGGAAGAAGGAAGAATATCGCTAGAGTAAGCTTTTAGGCGATTTGGTTCTTGCCTTTAATTCGGTGAACTTATTTAACACCAAATCCGGGAATTCTTAGTCCGCGCAGGCGGACTTTGTGCGTGTAGCAGCGGTTTCAACCGCCGAGCGATCGAGGGTATATCTAACCCAAATTTGGTATAATTCCCATGCTTCTCTATTCAGGTCGATCGCAAAAATAGATCGCAAAAACTCTCCCTTTTTTCTGCAATCTCTGCGCTCTCTGCGTTTAATTATAGCAGATTGAAAGTTAGGATATACGATATTTTCTAAAACATCGGCGACCAAAGATTTGCCACCGGAATTTTCCAACCGGGCAGTAACTCTGGCACCGTTAATAAGTCCCGATCGCGCAATGTTGCGATCGCCTCTTGATGGCGATATATCGTGACTGTTTGTTCGTCAGGATCGATCAGCAATCCTACCTTAACACCCAAAGCGATCGCTGCTTGTACTTGCTCCTGCAATCGAGGCAATCGATCGACAACAGATTTAATCTCAACAAACATATCCGGTGCTAATTCTGGATAAATGCGAGGAACTCGTTTGAGACGTTCGGCAGCAACAAATGCGATTCGAGGAGTTAGCACATTACCATCAGGTAAGTGAAATTCGGTGCGATATCCGATCGCTCGCCCCAATTTACGCGGCTCGATCCAAGCAAATAACAAAGCACAAAAACGAGCGCTAATTTCGGCAGAAACAAAGTCAGTTGTTGAATTATCGCTAGATCCAAAGATCGAACCAGTTTGCTGGGTTGAATCTTTCTGGGATGCAATTGGGGCAACAATTCCTAAGTCTTCTCCCCTTGCAACTTGCAATACTTGTTGCTCTAGCTCTTCTAGATTGATTCCTAAGTTCTGGAGAACTTTTACACCCGCCCCTTCTCCTTTCTCTGTGAAGCGATCGGGTTTATTAACTCGCAACAAGCCCAAAAGTAGGTGTTCGGTATCAATATAAGCATGCCCTAATTCACTAGCCGATCGCGCCGCACAATTGAGCAAAGATTTTGCTCTCGGAGTAGGAGTAAACGCCTTTCCTTTAGTGACAAATCCGCTGCCGCGACCAATAACTTTTTCTACTTCAATCCGCGCGGCTCTGAAATTCACTCCTGCCTCCTTCAGAACCCGAGCTGCAATTCCTGTTCCTTCCTCAATTAATCCCAGCAGAATTTGCTCCGTGCCGGCCCAATTATGCCCCAGGTTGCCTGCTTCTTCTTGAGCCAACTTAATAACTTTAATCGTTCTGGGGGTAAATCTGTGAGCGAGCGGTGTTTCGGGCAAGTTAGAAAAATTCAACGGCGTTCGATCGGCAAACATTGTTACTTCCTCCAGTGAGAAAATCGCTTCGATAGGGATGTTAAATAGTCGGGCAATTTTGAGTGCTAATGGCAGACTCGGGTCATATTTGCCCGCTTCCAAGGCGTTAATTGTTTGACGGCTGACACCCAAGCGTTCTGCTAGTTGTGCTTGCGACCATTGACGTTCCGTTCTGAGAACGCGGATCTGATTTTGCATAGATTTTGCCTCAGCTTGCAGCACGAAACTACCCAAGCCGTACTTTTACTGTAATACGTGCTTGACTCTTATGTCAAGTATATTTGACATCAAATTTTGATGCGGGCGATCGCACCTTCATTACCAAGTTTTGCGGGCGATCGCGCCCTCACTGCGAACTTTACTTATTGCGGTCGATCGACTGCCCAGCCACACCACAATCGCAGCGGCATTAGAGTGGGCGCACTCTATATAATTGAGACAAATATAATCGGAGATATTAAAAATCTATGCCCCTCAATGGTCGGCCTCTACGGGGCCCTAAGCTCCCCTTTTACGCCCCCCTTCCCGCAAGTAAAAGGAATAGGAGCCTCCTCGATCCTGCTGACATCGACTACAATTTCTGTCGAATAGTCTGTAAAGACAGTATCGCGAACTTTTTGGGACTGCCACGTGCTAACTATCGAACAGGCATATTTAGGGCTTGCTGAATAAGTCTTTTGGTGAGGGGGGCATAGGGCATAGGGCATAGGGCATAGGGCATAGTTTTTCTCCGTTTCGAGTCGGGAATTAGAGTTTTATTCAGCAAGCCCTATTTAAGGGGGATGCCGCAAATGCCGGGAGAAGATTTAGCATTAATAAAAAAGTAGGGGCAAAACCCTACACGTTGACTTTGAAGCCCGATACTCAGGTCATCCAGGGCAAATACGACTGGGAGTACCCGTTGTATTGGGAAGGCAGGCGGAAAGCCTACCCTAAAATAATTATGGGAGAAATCTATTCATCTTCTCCTATTAATTGCTGTGCCTCCGATATGGATAAATTCATCAGTTGTGCGACTTGAGCTAAATTCATTCCTGAATTTAATAATTGATAAAAAGTCGCGCGCAATCTTGACTCGGCTGCCTGCCTGGCTTGTTGTTCCGCCAACCGCGCTTGTTCGGATTGTTGAAAAGCTGCTTCGGTTTCCAACCGCATTTGTTCGGATTGTTGAAAAGCTGCTTCGGCTGCCAACCGCGCTTGTTGTTCGGCCAACCGCCCTTCTTGCTCTTCCTCCATCGTTCTGAGAAACTCTCCCGTTTCAGGATTTCTAAATCTCAATTCTCCAGAAATTAGGTGCAATTCCAATTCCAATACTTCGCTGTACAGCCAAAATGTATCAAAGGAAGTAATGTTAGTCGCGATCGACTCGTATTCCCCGTTTACCAAGCGCACTCCCTGTAAAATTGGATTGAGATAATCGCCCGATGGATCGTACTGAAAGTATTCTACTACTCCCAATTCTTTGTAAATATCGGGTTTGATTTCTTGGTCTTTCTCCTGGGTTGTTTCCGATGTTACTTCGAGAACGAACTGCGGGGCAACCCCGTTTTCCCTCCACAGTTTGTAGTTTTTTCTTTCCTGGTTAGATACACCAAATACGACGTAAACATCAGGAGCTACAACAGCTTTGTTGTTCTTTTCTTCATAATATATGAAAGAATTGGTTGAGACGTAAACGTCCGATCGATCTTTAAAATGCAACCTCAGCGCGCCACCACCGTAAAATACATATTTACCGGTTATATCGCTTTCTGCCATCGGTTCTCCATCGCCACTCGGATAGTCTATTTCTTCTTGTTCTAGAGAAGTTAAAACTTTCATGGTTTAATGCTCCTCAATTATCTTTATTGTTATTATAACAGTCAAAAAAATCCTTTATTGAAAAACTCATAAAAAAGGCGTTTGTACTTAACAAACGCCTTTGTTTAAAGTTACGGACGAGGCGTCTTATCTTGTTTAAACGACGCTAACCAATCGCGAATTTGGTCGGCCGCAATATCGCGCCCGCCCAAGCCAAAAGCTAACGCAATTCCCACCGCGATCGCCCCTAGCAACAGCCCGAAAGCTAAATTCACAATATCGCTGCCGATACCCATTTGTTGCAGCGCCAAAGCGCCAACAAAAATAATCACCGCAATCCGAGCGCTTTGACCCAAAAGCCGCGCTTGGCGAGTTCCTGAACTGGCAATTAAATTAAACGCCAAATTCGCCAAATACAGCCCGATCGCGAATACTATCAAACCCGATAGCACCCGACCGGCAATCACCACCAAACCGCTGACAATCGCCGTCAGTGCTGGAATTCGCAGCACGTCGGTAGCAGCTACCACAGCAAACAGAATGATGCCTACCTGCACCAAAATGCCCACGAATTCCGAAGGTGTGCGAGCCGGAATATCCGGTTCCTGAAGCACCGTTGCATCCGGATCGTCACTCATAGAAGTCGCTGGCGGTAGCTTCAACGGCTGCTTGGTTTGCACTCCCAACCAAGAAAAGACGTTGTTGAAGCCAATTCCTGTCAGGATATTAGTTACCAACTCACCGATCCAGCGACCCACAAAATAAGCGGCTAGCAGAATTAATGCAGCCGTAAAGATGTTGGGAAGCGCGCCCAAAATGCTGTTGAGCATGGCGATTGCCGGTAGCGAAATCGCTTGAATATCCAAAGCATTGAGAGCCGCGATCGCAGTTGGAATCAAAATCAAAACATAGACAACCGTGCCGACAATCCACGACAGCGATTGTCCCCCAGCAGTCCGCGAAATTCCGAACCGCGCGCCCAAACTGTCGGCCCCAGCAGCAGCTAACAGATTCGTGACAATCCGCCGCACCACCATCGCCAGCAGCCAGCCGATAAATCCAATCAGCAAAGCTTCCAAAATTTTCGGAATTGCCGCCAGAATTTGGTTGAGCAAATTGTTGACAGGCAGCAGAGCCTGCTGCATTTCCAGCGAGTCGAGAATCAGCGGCAAAAACAGCAGAAAAATGAACCAGTAAAGCGCATTTGCCAGAGTATCGCTCAGCAGCAAAGGACTCTCGCTAGGTGCAGTACCCACCTGTTGGTTCAAGCGTTCGTCCAGGCTAAAAGTCCGCATCAACCGCGATACGGCCAATTTGGCGACAGTTGCCAGCACCCAAGCAATTCCCAACCAAATTAACGCGCCGCCTAATTTCGGCAAGAAACCGGTAATTTGATTGAGAAAAGTATTCAGCGGTTGCGAGACAGCCGTTAGCTGTAACTGGTTGAAAAAGGCTACCAGGAAAAAGATAAAAATTATCCAGAACACCGCTGTAGAAATCCATTTTTCCACTTGCGGGGCGTCTGTGCCGTCGGGCCGGCCGCTAATCCAAGCAGCCAAACGGTTGTCGATGGTAGTCTTCTTGAGCAGTCCCCCGATTAAAGACGAGACGAGGGCTGCTACGATTAACCCTATTAGCAGAATACCTACCGCCCAGATCAAGTTGGCAAGACCTGGAAATATATTGTTAATACTCCGTTCGGCATCTGCCAGGGGGTTTGGGGCAGGTTGGACCTGTGCCAGCATTCGATCGGACAGAACCGCTATTCGGGTCCATGTCGGTTGAGTGATTTCTTGCCAAGTTTCATTCATTTTGTTCTCCGGTTATAGTCAGATTTGACAAGGAAAATAAGAAACTGTAAGAATACGCTTCTAGCTTGCAGGTTCTCATGTCAATTCGTCAAGTTTTCGAGCAATCAATTGAAATTCGCGCCGCAGCTACCCTGGTGGAGCGCTGCATCAGCGATCGTACTTTAATGCACAAGTGGCTCAATCCGATGTTGCGCTGCGATCCCGAGGGCGAATGGGACACTGCTGTCGGGAGCCGCAGTCTATTTATCATAAAAATTCCTCTTTTGCAACCCACTTTGGAGAGTGTCGTGGTGGAGAGAGAACCTGGTTTGATTGTGTGGGCGTTTGATGGGTTTTTCAAAGGTCGCGATCGCTGGGAATGCCAGCCGCAAATCCAAGGGACGCTTTTAATCAACCGCTTTGAATTTGAGATTCCCAATCCTCTCATCCGATTTGGTTTCAATCGCTTTGCAGCCCCTTGGACGCAGAAAGATATGAAAGATCAACTTCGCCGGCTCAAAAAGGTAGCCGAGCAATTATCTCTAAGCCTCAGCAAGTAAACTACCTGCATTGACCTTTGATATATTCAGAATATTCAGAAACCGAGTTTTTTCCGAAAATCTCTGATTCCACTTCAGAGATTGGGTAAAAACCCGGTTTCTTGGGTATGAGCGCGATCGAAACTGATAATATCGCGTCCTGTCTGACAATTAAAATCGCGTTCGATCGATCGCTCTCGATAAGATTAGTTTGTAGTGGGGACTTGAGTCCGCAGATGTATGTTGCGGAAACAGTCCGCACTACAAGTTGTTTTTGTTACGGTCGCTCGATCGGACCTGATATGAAGAAAGGACTGAAGTCCTGACTGCGAACTTGTAAAGAGAGGACTGAAGTCCTGACTGCGAACTAGCAACAGTTATTTGGCACTTCCCGAGGTACTGGGCTGACAAATCATTTGTCTGGCTTGACCTGCTGTTTGTTGCAAAGTTGGGGAATTCTGATACAGAGCCTGGATATCTTGCATATCCTTAATGACTCGCTGATAGATTGCTACGGCTTGATTGCCATCTACTTCTAAGGCTGGAGGTGTGTAATTTTGCATCACTTCCATCAGCGATATTTTGCCATCGCGAGAAGCCGCTACCAAAGCATCCCGAAGTGCGGGCGCGCTTTGAGCGCGAGTTGCGGGCGAATAAGCAACTTCTCCCAATTGTTTCAAAACGATTTCTCCGAAGTAAGTATTTACCAGCCGCGTTACTAATTGGGAATCGAGAGCCACTTCTCGCGTTAAGATTTCGCGTACCGATTCGGGGGTTTGTTTGGCAATACTGAGTACGCTTTGTAGTTGAGATGATGCTTGACCCGTTTGTGCGAAACTTTGCAAATCGCTCATCGGTAAAGTTACGTCCACAGCGCCGTATTTTACGGTGACGTTTTCTAATGCAAAAGCTTTGCTATTACTCAGCAATACGGCACTTGTTCCCAGCAAAAATGCCAAACCTAATGATAAAGACTTTGACATTTTTTTTGTCAAACGATCGGACTGCCGGCGGATGCCGTTTGCATAACCTTGTTGCAACTGAAAATTCATGGGTTTAGGCCTCTTTAGATCGAGATACTTTTTTTGATTTTCGATCGCTCGTCTTTTTTCTGCGCGTCTTCTGCGGTCTTATGTCGGGAAAATGGGTTTTCTGGTTCCCTAAATGACCGATTATTGTACTTTGTTGTCCCGTTACTTTAACCTATCAAAAGACAGGTGTCAATTACCGCTCTTTTGTGGTAAAATATCCCGCTGTCTGTTGGGCGATCGCCAGGATGCGCCCAAAAACATGGTTTTTCGCGGCTCGCCATCAAGCTAGAACCAGTTTCTCTTCCAAAAGCTCAACTATGGAGGGAGGATAAATGCCATAATTATTACATAAAAAATGTAAAAACTCTGGTAAGATTTTGAAAAGTAAAATTAAATTTCGATCGGATGACGAGATTCATTCACGACCAGTTTGCCAAAGATTATTTAGCGGAATTGCTATCTCCTCTAGGAGTAGTGAATCCCAACCGCGGCGTAAATTCAGAAGTGCGAGAAGTTGATGTTTATTTCACTCCATCAACCCTCACGCAGGATTACGTGGAAATGTTGGGAGTTTTAGGAAAGATGGCAACCACTACCGCGCTTTTTGAGCCATTCCGCAATCCGATGACTGTCAGCGATTTTCGGAGTTGCTTGAGTAAGTTGTTGGATGTCACAGCAGAATTCGAGCGCCAAGCCAGACGTGACAATACTCGGTGTGAAGAAGCAGATTTACCAAATCTATGGATTCTGACTCCGACAGCATCGGAAACCATATTAAATGGGTTGAAAGCAAGTCCAAACCTGCAAAATTGGATTAAAGGAATCTACTTTCTGGGGGAATATTTGCGGACAGCGATTGTGGTTATCCACCAATTGCCAGAAATACCAGAAACCTTGTGGCTGAGAATACTGGGTAGGGGGAGAGTGCAGGAGAGCGCGATCGTGCAGTTAAGTAACTTATCGATCGACAGTCCGGTCCGTGCTATTGCGCTAGAATTATTGTATCGCTTGCAATCTAACTTAGCAGCAAATCAAGAACAACAACTAGAAGATCGGGAGTTAGTTATGACGATTGCACCTTTGTTTCAACAGCAACTAGAAGCAGCAGAACAACGAGGCAGACAAGAAGGCAGACAAGAAGGCAGACAAGAAGGAGTTGAACAAGGAAGAGCAGAAGGACAGCGATCGATTTTAGAAAATTTTCTGCGGGTGCGTTTTGGCGAATTAGACGCAATTTTTACTGCTTTTTTATTCCCAGTATCGGCTTTGCCTGCTATCGAGTTTACGATGTTATTGCTGCAATTATCTGCACTGACCGTTGACGAACCAGGAATTGAACAAGCTAGGAGGTTGCTAGCAGAAAATGTCTTGAGAATGCGGCTCGATCGATTAGGCGATATTGATGAAGCTACTCGGAGCGATCGCGTCAATGCTCTGGTGTCAGATCTGCTGGCATTACCCGCAGAAGAGTTGGCATTATTATTGCAACAGTTACCTCAATTATCCGCTGAAGAACTGTTGGCAAGATTGTCGGATTCCGATCGCTGAAAATATCAAAGTATCCAGCATTTGGATCGCGAGATTACCGCGCAGTCATATTCCTTAAATTCCCGCACCAAATGCAATAATCTGTGCTACAGTCAGATCTAAATCTGGAAAAAATCGAGATTGAATGCGTTGATTCCCTGTAAAACTTTTAAACTCGTACTCCCGTTCAACTAAAATACTAGGAGAATTAACCAATTGTCCGATCGAAATAGTAGGTTCTTGCCATTGAAACTGACTCAAATCTCTCGATCGAGCCTTGCCAACAACTGGCGAATTCTCACAGCATCTTCGGCATGAGGAGCATTTGTCAAGTAAGTTTCCAAATCGCGACGCGCGGCCGTCAATTGTCCGAGTTGGTAGTAGATAATCCCGCGATCGCGCAGTTCCCCCAGCGCGTTGGGAAACAGCAACAAAATCCGGTCGATCGCCGCCAAAACCCTTAGGGAATCTCCTTGATTTAGATAAATCGCCTTCAGATTTCCCAGCATCCGCCCCAACAATTGCTTGCTGTTTACCGGAGAGAAAAATCTCGCCGGCAATTCGAGGGGTTGACCGTAAATTTGAGAAAGTCGCGCTTGACAATCTTCAGGAAACAAGATTTCACCGCCGTTAAACGCATCTACAAAAATTCCGGCATCTTCAAAATCCGGCTTAATTAAAAAATGTCCTGGCATCCCAATTCCCACCATCGGAAAATCAATCCGCTTGGCAACTTCCAAATAAACCAAAGAGAGAGTAATCGGAATACCCGTGCGCCGATCGATTACTTCATTGAAAAAACTATTGCGCGGGTCATAATAATCAGCCTCATTGCCAGAAAATCCCAAATTCTCGTATAAATAGCGATTAATAGTTTGAATAATTCGCAGCGGATAATTCTGTGCCGGCAGCAGTTCGCGCACTTCATCAGCCATTGTATCCAGAGCATTTAGATATTCCTCGACATCGCAATGCGGGTATTCTTCCAAAGCTATGTACAGTGCAGCTTTCGCCAGATCGATCGCATCTTCTGGCTGATGGATTTCTTGATAAAATAGCTGTCGCGCTCTTGGAAAATCCATAATTCAAATTAAGTAGAAGGCAGAAGGCAGAAGGCAGAAGCCATAATGTACAGACAACAAGCTGTCTAACAATCTATATCTTAGATTTAATTAGGTGAACTTACTGAGTTGATTTCTCATTTTACAAAACAGCATCTCAAAAAACTCAGAAACTGCAAAAATCTTCATAATTTCTTATTTTTGAATTTCTCTGCTTTCTCTCTGCGCCCTCTGCTGTAAAAAAATTTCAACTTAAATGCCGTAAGGACTTGCCCGTGGGGTGCGGGCGGGTTTATTTAACTTGTTTGCTTCCTTTAAGACCCTTGGCGAACCCTACAGGTTTATTCAAAATGGTATAAGATTTTAGCTTCAAACAAAATTCAACTCAAATCCCGTGACTTTTTCCAATCACCCAACTGCGGCGAAAAATCCGAGCCAAAGTCGATTCTTCCAAAGCAAAATAGATCGGGCGACCGTGGGGACAAGTACGCGGATTGCGCGTTTGCTGCCATTCATCCAACAAATTTTGCATTTCCCCAAGACTCAAAGGAGTGCCATTGCGAATAGCGCTGCGGCAAGCAGTAGCAACTTGAGCTGCTTGCAAATCTGCGGCTTTACTCAGTTCAAAAAGCGCAGCCACACAGTCATCTCGATCGACCAATAATTCCGGTATTTCCCGTGCCGCCCATAGCTGTTCGCCAAAACTTTCTACCTCCAAACCCAAGCGAGATAAATTCTCAATTTGCAGCGCCGATAATTGACTGAGAATTACAGGTTTTTCGATGGGTTTTAACTGCCAATCAGCGCAGATGCGTTCGTACAAAACCCGTTCGTGAGCGATATGCTGTTCCACTAACCACATACCGCTGGAATGTTCTGCTACGATATAAGTATTGTGAACTTGAGCGATCGCCCGCAATTCCATCAATTCGATCGACCGTTTTTTTTCACCTTCACCGTCGCGATTTTTCCCACTGCTACCAACACCATACAAACTTTTTTGTTCCGATGCTTTGAGCAGTTTTCCCACTCGATCGGGAATTGGAGGCTGCGGCAAAACTTCCTCATTTAAGTGCAAACCGCGCTCGATCGCAGCGCTAACTTGCGTTTGCCAAAAACTCGGATCGTGCAGGTAAATTTCTACTTTAGCCGGGTGGCGGTTCCAGTCAATTTCCGAGGGAGAAATTTGCAAGTGAACGAAGCAAACAGGATAGCGATCGCGCGGGCAAGTACGCGCAAAAGCACTGAGAATAGTTTGTTCTATTTCTGGCGATCGAACAACCCGCCTGTTGACTGCAACTTTCACCCAATCCGGTCGAGAGCGGTGACAGCGATCGGGCAAACCAATGACTAATTCTAAATACTGGGAATTGGGAATTGGGAATTGGGAATTGGGAATTGGGCATCGGGCATTGGGAATTGGGAATTGATAAGTCCGATCGCTTTTAGCAGCAGCAACAAGTTGAGTTTTTGCCAGAGATTTTGCGGCTTCACTAGCAGGCAAATCGATTTTTAAATACTGCAAATCGCTCGGGCGCACACCGCGCACGAATTGAGGTAAAATATGTTTGGCATTACTTCCCGGATTTAACAGCAAACAAGGCGTATTTTCCAGTCGCAACTGCCAATTAACCTGCGGGTGACACAGAGCAATTTGCTGGAGCGTTAATTGGATCGATCGCATTTGCTGCGAGGGCGACAAAAAACCCCGGCGCACCGGCCAATTGCCAAACAAATTAGCAACTGTTACCACAGTACCGGGGGCGATCGGGCTAGTTTCCACCTCTACGGGTTCGCCAGCATTATTAAACACTACCCGCCAACCGCAAGCTGTTTCGATTTGCGATTTTAGTTGGCGTGGTTTCGATTTATTTGCTGCTAAGTTTCCGCTTTCCCAATCTAAAATTTGCAGCCCCAAATTGTTTTGCCTGCTGGCAATTTCCAACTCTCCCAACTGAGCCAAACTGTGCAAAGCTTCGCCGCGAAATCCCAAAGTAGCAATTTTATAAAGGTCAGCTTCAGTGCTAATTTTGCTGGTACTGTGAGCGGCTGCTGCCTGCTGTAAATTTTCCAAATCCATCCCCGTACCGTTATCAGCAACTTGCACCCGCCACTGTTGCGGCCAAACAGAAACAACGATGCGAGTTGCACCGGCATCGAGAGAGTTTTCAACTAATTCCCGCACCGCAGCAGCAAGGGAGTCGATCGTTTCGCCAGCGGCAATTAAATCGATAACTTCTGCGGGTAAAGTTTGAATAGTAGCTGCCATCAGAATTTTAGATGCTAAATAGAAGGAAGAAGGAAGAAGCAATAAGGAAGAATAATTACCCAGTAAGTTTTTGGAGCGATCGGAGCTTGTGTTTAATTGGTAGATTTACTTCATCCTAATTCTATTCTACTCTATTCTGTAGCTAACTCTTATAGAAATTTAGAAAAAAAAACGTTTTTTTTAACTTCCTGTTGACATCCCTATCTTAAAAACCTCGCGTTGCAACTGTCAACTGTTTGCTACCAACTATCAACTATCAACTATCGAGCAATTTTAGGCAACCGGATGTAAAAAGTTGTTCCTTTCTGGTCTTCCGACTCATAAGTAATTTCACCTTTATGGGCATCAACGATCGACTTAGCAATAGCCGTTCCCAAGCCAGTACCAGTCCGCTTTCCGTAAGTCACAAACGGTTCAAATAACTTGTCCTGAATTGCCTGCGGAATCCCCGGTCCGTTATCGTAAATCTTAATTTTGGCCCATTCCTCAGTTTGCGTCACAGTCAGTTCCACCCTACCCCCGCGCCCGCCAAAAGCCTCAACAGCATTCCCCACTAAATTTTGCAAAACTCGCAAAATCTTATTTTCGTCAGCTTCCACGATTACCTCTGCCACCTGCAATACCAAATCTACTTTGGCCGCATCAAAATAAACTCGATTCAATTTTTCAAACTTCCGCAGCGTCTGAATGAGATTAATCGGTTTTTTAACTAACATAGAGCTGCCACGCGAAAATTCCAAAACTTCCTCCGCCATTCCCAGCATTCGCTGCACCTGCAATTGAATGAGTTCGCACCACTCCTGAGTTTCCTCATCAGGATGCAATTCTTTCAGCATTTCACTAGCAAGTTTAATTCCCGTAAAAGGGCTTTTGAAATCGTGAATGATCGTACTCACCATTTCACCTACCAACACCATTTTTTGTTTGTGTACGAACTGGCTAACATATCGATCGGTCGTGTACCGCAAATTTTTAATAATGAAACTAAACATTTGCAGCACAGAACTACCTTTTGCAAACTGGAGAGCTGCTATCAATTCTTCGCTGCAGATTTTTGCCAAAGTCGAACCGCCAGCCGCCACAGCCCTCGCACTCCGAGGCTCACCATCTAAAACTCCCAATTCCCCAAAAAAATCGTCCGCTTTAGCTACAGCAACAGTTTGATATTTATTGTTGTCAATCCGCTTGCTAAATTCGACCTCACCTTCTAAAACAAGATATAAAAAATCGGCGGCTTGTCCCTCTTCAAACACCACCGTTTCCTCAGCAAAGCTTTCCAACACAGCTATCTGGCACAGGTGCGCGGCTTGTTCTGGTTCAAAATAGGACATAAATTGATGAGATGCCAAATCCATGTGAGAATACCTGAGGTTCGAGCTAAACAATTCCTTTCTTCTATCTTCACCGATCGTAGAAATTACCCCTTTTACTTGCCTCTAATTTTTGGCATTCCGACCTTAGCAGATGAGTCCGTTTTGGATCTGTACGCCCAGACTACCGCACCAGCCCCAGCCATCTATTTAAAATTGCATCTATATAAAAATATACAAATATGCGCGGTATGTTTTTAATAAAAATTAACAATGTGGGGAAAAAACGATCGCCCCATTTTGTCCTCCAAAGCCAAAACTAAAACAAACCGCATTTCTCAGTGCCCGCGATCGCGCCAGCCTCACAAAATCTAATTTAAACTCAGGTTGTTTCAATCCCGTACAAGGGGGCAACACCCCGTATTTAACACTCATCAAACTAAAAGCAGCCCCCAAAGCTCCCGACGCTCCTAAAGAGTGTCCGGTAGCCCCTTTAGTCGAACTAACAGCAACTCCTAAAGGAAATAACTTTTGAATTAATAGCGCCTCGTGCCTGTCATTTAACTCGGTTGCAGTACCGTGAGCGTGAATGAAATCTATATCTTCCGGCGCTAAATTGCTGCGTTTCAAACATTGACCGATCGCTGCGATCGCGCTTTTCCCTGCTAAATCCGGCGCATTAGCATAACAAGCATCATTCGTCAACCCAAAACCCAAAACACGCCCATAAATTTTAGCACGACGGCTCCTTGCCGACTCGGCAGATTCTAACACAAATAAAGCTCCGCCTTCGCCGAGTACAAAGCCTTCCCGAGTTCGATCGAACGGATAGCAACCATTTGGTGCCAAAGCACCCATCTGCTTGAATCCCGCCAAAGTCAGGGGCGTCACCGGCGCTTCCACAGCACCTGCGATCGCGCGATCGCACTGCCCGGTGCGGATTAACTCAACAGCTTGAGCGATCGTCCAAATACCAGTCGCGCAAGCAGCCATCGGAGCCAATACCGGACCAATTGCCCCAATTGCTCTCGCCGCCACGATCGCCCCCATATGCGGCAAAAAATCCACAAATTGAGAATGGGGAATGGGGAATGGGGAATTGGTAATTGGTAATTGGTAATTGGTAATTGGTAATAAAAAATTTTCTTCCTTCTTACTTCTTCCTTCTTCCTTCTTCCTTCTTCCTTTACTTGCCAGCATTTCTAAATTTGCTTGCAGGCTGCGGCTGGAACCAATAACTATTCCGCAATCTGGCAAAGGCAAAGTTAAATTAGCATCTTGCAAAGCATCTGCCAAAACCTGCAGAATTAAAGTTATTAGATCGGCTGGTTTGGTATTAATTAAAGCTAAAGGTAGCGGTTCAATTTCTAAAAAAGGTTGGTGGCGATCGATTCCCGACTCTCCAGCCAGCAGTTTTTTCCAGCTAGTTTCTCGATTTCCCAAAGCTGAAACAAGACCAATTCCAGTAACAACAACATCCATCAAACGATTTTCGATTTTCGATTTGGGATTTTTTACTTGTTTGTACTCTTTTTACTCGTTTTTACTCGTTTTTTACTCGTTACCAGGCAGAGCCTGGTAATGCAGATCCAGAGGCTCTGCCTCGACTGGGCTTCGCGAGGCAGAGCCTCCAGGCATGGGTTCCCAGGCACAGCCTGGGAACCAGTTACTCGTGTTACTCGTTACCAGGCAGAGCCTGGTAATGCAGATCTAGAGGCTCTGCCTCGACTGGGCTTCGCGAGGCAGAGCCTCCAGGCATGGGTTCCCAGGCACAGCCTGGGAACCAGTTAACACTCAAAACTCAAAACTCCTTACCAACTGTCAACTAACTAACTGCCTTGAAATTTTCCAAACCTTCACTAACAGTAGCCTTTTCAATGCGATCGCCCGCTTCAATCTTATCAACCGCATCCATTCCTTGCTTCACGTAGCCAAAAACCGCATAACTGCCATCCAAGAATGGCAGATCGGTCAGCGTAAAATAAAACTGAGAAGAAGCCGAATCCGGAGCGTTCGATCGAGCCATAGCCACAGCACCGCGACTGTGCAGCAGCACGGGTTTCTCCGAAATCCCAGCTTGTTCTAACGTGGTGCTGTAATTCGGAGTTTTGGCACTTTTAACTTTAATTTCCAGAGGAATGTAGCGTTCCCGAGAAGTTTTTGGGTCGATAAAACCGCCAGTTCCCAATCGCGCCGCTGGGAATTTAGGGTCTTTCCCCTGGGGGTCGCCGCCTTGAACTACAAAAGGCTGAGGTTCCCGAACCACGCGGTGAAATACCAATCCGTCGTACACGCCCTTCTGAACCAAATCGACAAAATTGCCCGCAGTAATCGGAGCATTTGTACCGTCAAGTTCGATCGTAATTGGCGAACCTTTAACCGTCATCACCACCGTTGCCTTGCCTTCCAAGCGAGGCAAATCGCTAAATTGCGAACTCGCTGTTTGAACAGCAGGAGAAGGAGACGGAGACAAAGAAATGCTCTCGCCCGATGCAGGATTCGGTGTCGGAGAGGAATTTGTGGAATTTGCCGCAGGAGAACTACCGCATCCTCCCACAAACAGCGCGCCAATTATTAAAAGCGAGAACAACCACCGTTGAATTTTGATTTGCATTTTCACTTTCACCTGCTGAGGAACGTTGCAACTAAAAATTTTAGATGACAGAGCGAGAAATTGTTGAGATCTTGAAAAAATGTCAGGAGCGCCGCGCGCACCCTACCTTTACCAAGAATTTGGGTTGAAAGCCCCGTCGTTCTACGACGGCTTTAATTGCTCCTTAATGTTAGAGTGGACAGACCAAGTTTAACACGAACTATGAAAGCCAGGTACAAGTATCGCTTTTATCCAACAGACCAACAACAGCGAGGTTTAGCCCAGTTGTTTGGTTGTTGTCGGGTAGTGTGGAACGAGACCCTAGCAAAGTCGCTCAATGGCAAGTATCCGGGCTATGACGAATCGTGCAAGTCTCTGACAATTCTGAAAAAGAACGAGAAATTGTCATGGTTGAATGATGTATCTTCTGTTGCTTTGCAGCAATCTCTCAAACAGTTAGATGTGGCATACCAAAACTATTTTGGCTCTCAGTCCGGCAAGCGCAAGGGAAAAAAAGTAGGCAGAGCTAAATTCAAGAAAAAGACCAACAGGCAATCCGCAACCTTGACGAAAGCTGGATTTTCTTTAAAAGGAGATGAAGTCTACTTAGCTAAAATTGGGAATGTCAAACCGATTTGGAGCCGTCAATTGCCATCAAATCCCAGTTCGGTAACAATAATTAAAGATTGTGCCAACCGTTATTTTCTAAGTTTTGTAGTTGAGATAAGTCCGGTTATCGTCCCTGCAAAAAATGAATCGGTCGGTATCGATTTGGGTATCAAAACTTTTGCAGTGCTCAGCGATGGAACCCAAGTAAAAAGCCCTGACTACTCGAAAGGCGAACGCAAAATTAGGAAGTTGCAGCGCAAGTTGAGCCGACAGCAGCAAGATTCTAAGCGACGCAACAAAACGAGAATTTGCATTGCCAAACAACACAACAAAATTGCGGACAAGCGCACCGATTTCCTGCACAAACTGTCAACCAAGATTGTCAGCGAGAACCAAGCTGTAATTCTGGAAGATTTAAACGTGTCGGGTTTGGTTAAAAACCGCTCCTTAGCCAGAGCGATTTCTCAACAAGGATGGTATGAATTCCGTACTTTGTGCGAAGCTAAGTGCGACAAAGGAGGACGCGATTTTCGGGTGATTGATAGGTGGGAACCTACGAGTCAAATCTGTTCGGAGTGCGGGTTGAGGTGGGGCAAATTAGATCTGAAAATTAGAGAGGTGATTTGCCTCAATTGCGGGACGCACCACGACAGAGACGAAAACGCGGCCAAAAATATATTAAAAGTCGGGATGGGACATCGCCACGACTGTAAACGGACATCGAGGAAGAGTCAGACTACTTTTGTAGCATCATCCGATGAAGTGTCAAGAATCCCCGCCCTTTGAGGGCGGGGAGTATGTCAAAATCACCAAAATTTAAGGTGCGCCGCGCGCACCCTAAAATTAGCAATTAGCCATTACCGATCGAAAATCGAAAATCGAAAATCACAAATCGAAAATCCCTACAGTCCTTCCAAGGGAACTTGCAAATACCGAGCTAATTCGGCCGCTCGATTTTCCACTTCCGACAAAGCCAGAGGCTGCCCCACCCTAGTTAGGGGAAACTGGCGGCGGTCTTTGAGTTTGAGGTAAATGCTGCGCCGGGGGCTGAGGCCTTCTTTGATATCTACCCGCACCGATTGCACGTCCTCAATCTTGCACGTAAAATCTAGCTTGCGGTTTTTGCCGGGAAAACCCCAGCGAAAGATGCGGATGCTACCTGTTTTTCGATCGAACTCGTTGTACCCGCCGCCGAGATCCCACAATACAGTCAGCCACAGGTACAGCCCCAACAGCAGCGCGCAGACGCCGTAAAAGCCCATTGCGATGCCTTGGGGGATAAAGATGAGCTGAGTCGGGTCAGAAAAAGGCAGCAGGTTTTTGTGCAGGTAGCTGGAAATGCTCGATAGCAGGAAGCCCGTCCCGCCAATAGTGACGATCGTCGCCCACCAGTAGTTACTGAAGCGGCGGGAACCCAAAACCTCTTGTCGCAGTGCGCGATCGCTCGCAGTCATCGTTTGTCCGCTCATCAGAAAAATGGGTGTGAAACCCCGTCCTTCTAGGACGGCTTTACATTTGTTTTTTGGGTTGTTAAGGGTGGAGTTACCCACCCTTGTCGATCTTGCTACCGCCTTGAAACTACACCAGTGCCGGGTGCTATTGCAAGAGCACTTTCGTCGCGGCAATTAGCGACTGACACAGTTTGTCCTGTACGCATAACAAGTGGCGATAAGCCCGCGTGTATATTTCCCTTCGCTACTGACTACTAGAGCGGTTACAGACTAGGGAGGCATCCAGTAACATCTTTTGGCGTACCACCACCAAGTAGTTCAGTTTGGGCAAGCGAGCCCATAAGCTAGACACCGTTTTAGTCTCAGATTAAAAAGATGGCGAGTCTTCCTCTTCCAAGCCTCTCCCTAAAAGGGTGAGGTTAGTGACAAACTTCTCGATCCTTAAACTCAAATATTAAATCAACTACCGTACTGCCAATCTTATTGAAAATTTGTGAACTTCTAATATATAGTTATGTTAACTTAATTAAAAACCTTCGCGTTTTAACAAGCAAGAGGATTTAATCCCCATGACAATCGCAGTCGGACGCGCCCAGAACGAACGGGGCAT
>JALOON010000133.1 GCA_025454405.1 Oscillatoriaceae cyanobacterium Prado104
TTTCAGCGATTGTACCCATGCGCGAGCAACTCTAAAATACTTGGAAGTCGCACAGTGAGACAGTTTCAAGTTTTTGCCAGGGGGGAACTTCAGGTTAAAGTTCCAATGCGAACAACTCGATCTCGTTGGAACTCATGCACTTCTAGATCGACAATGATTTCAGGCTTTTTCAGCAAGCCCTAGTTAATATTTGATAGTTGATAGTTGAGATTAGTCATCAGTGCGAGCGTACTCGCTCGCGAAAGCCATCCAAACTCATGAGTACGAGTATCCTCGCTCGCGAACCGATTCATTTGTTACCAATCGAGCGCTAGTTTTTGATTATAATAACCAACAAGCGATCGCAATTATAATAAAATAATAAATTACCCATTACCCATATTTAGACCATCCAAATCAACTAATCTCCTGCTCAGTTTCCGAATGATATCTATCACACAACCAATTGCTCGGTAACAGAGAAGGCCATCCCTCGCGCAGCGCTTCCAAACAGACAGCTCGAACGGTTAACTGACAGTCCAACAATTCGACACCTGCCTTTTCTACTTGCTTGATGCCGATTTTTAAAATTGATTCGTCGCTAAATTCAAAAGTTTTGTGGCACTGAATGCAAACTAAGTGGTGGTGTTGGTTAACTTCAGATAAATTTAGTTCGTAATGTTTGTGACCTTCTGCCAATTCTAGTTCGCGCAAAATTCCAATTCTAGATAGTAAATGCAGGGTTCTGTAGACAGTAGACAAGCCAATTCGTTCCCCTTGACTTTGCAAAATTTGATATAATTCTTCTGCACTCAAATGATTTCCTTGTCGCAAAGTTTGGAACACATTTAAAATGGTTTCCCGCTGGGGAGTCAGGCGACAGCCCCTCTGATTGAGTTCGACTTTAAGTGAATTAGCAGTGTATAAAATCATAGCAAATTTGTTCCTTTAATTACAATAAATCCCCCTGAAGGGGGGTAGTTTACTAGATCCTGATTCCGGTTGCTAGAGGTGGAACGGAAGGATTGATTTGCGATGTTTCCGTAGGTAACTTACGGGCCCTAGAACAATATTGCTGGCATGAATTGGCAAAACAAGTTTTCGGTTCAAAATCACTACAGCCGATCGCATCTTCAGTACAAGCAACATAGGGGTTTACCGTACATTTTAGACGGTAATCGTTAGTGAAAAACTCGCAATCCGCACAAGGGATTTGATGCAAGCGCCGGAGTTGCTGGACTCCTTCGCGCAATACGAACCCCATGCTTCCTAATAAGAGAAACATTAAAGTCCAGGTCAGGAAACAGCAAATAAAAACAGTCATAGGCTAACATTCTCAAGGGTATCTACAAATCCGAAAGCAGTGGAAAACACAACCAGAAATTAAGTTTCTGGCTGAAATAAGATTCAACTCCTATTGAGGCGGGCGCGATAAGAGTGCCAAATATGACCTGCAAGAGCTATGACACCCAGGAAAAATTGTGCATTTGCTAATCCAATTCGATCGCTCCCGTAAAATTCCACAGGATAAACAGTCGTGTTATATCCCACGAAAGCACAGGAAACAAAAGCCATGAAAGCTAAACCACCCAAACTGTAACCGAGAAGAGCATCAGCATTAATAATTAAAAGTTGCTTAGCCCAAGGAAAAGGCTCAACGCGAGTATGCCACACACCGCCTGCAATTAACATTGCGCCAATCCAAATGTGACCGCCAATCACATCCTCCAAATTATTAACAGCAGCCATCCCGAGAATTGTCCATCCGCCATTAGCAAATCCGAACAGATAGCCAAAAATTGTTGTCGGACTGAGATTTGGGCTAGTAATTAAGCGGACCTGGCCGATCGCGCTATCGTAAATCCCCCCAAAATACATCGCTTTCAAGACTAAGAGAAATGCACCCAATCCCAAAACAATTAAGTGACTTCCCAAAATAAATCCCAGCTTTTTAGCATCATTCCATTCATAGTGAAATAAACAAGCAAATCCGCCAGCATTGTGCAAAATTGCAGGTCCTCGAAAAACATGAAAAAGACCGCCCGCACCCAAAACAGCCGATGCTACTAAATGCAAGATGCCGATCGCAAAATAAGGATAAGTATCGATAACTGTACCACCAGCACCCAAACCCCAACCCAAAGTTGCTAAATGCGGCAATAAAGTGAGATTTTGCTCGGACATCGGTACATTTGGCACAAAGCGAGTCACTTCCGAAATAGCAGTTGCTCCCGCCCAAAACATTATCAAACCAGCATGAGCAACATGAGCCCCCAACAACCTACCAGACAAATCGGTTAAGCGAGCATTACCAACCCACCACTTAAAATTGACTTCATCCCTGCCAAAATCATTAATATTAGCGATCGTCACAACTATTAACCTCCAAAAAACCTAACAATAACAAACTCTTCAAAACTCCCAAACACTTCCTTTCTTTCTCTCTCTCCGGGGCAGGCACGGGGGCACTGCCCCTACACTCTGCGCCCTCTGCGCCCTCTGCGGTTAATAAAAAAATCTCATTCACCGATCGACAAACCCAAAATTTTTACCGGGGCGGGTTTACTCAACCTAAATTTAAATTTTTGATATGAGTAAACCAACCCTTTCACCTACAAGAATTTACGACTCAGTTCCTACCGCATTCAAAGAAGTTTCAACTTGCTTGAAATTAAAGCCGATCGCCCGCAAAGCGTGCCACAAATGACCTTGCAAGAAGAAGAAAGCCAAGAAGAAATGAGCGTTAGCCAGCCAACAACGAGGAGTGTGAGCGCCCAAAGGTAAGACAACTGTATCTGCAAAATAAGGGCTAATACCCAACTTGGTTTCCAGTAGGGGACCGTAGAATTCCACCGGATAAGCCAAAGGATTAACCGCACAGAAATAAGCCGCTGTAAATCCCGCCAAAGCAATACCGCCGAGAGAATAGGAAAGAATTGCTTCCCCCGAAAAACTCAATACTCGCTTCGCCCAAGGAAAAGGCTCTTTAACGATGTGCCAAACGCCACCAAGAATCAGCATAATGCCGACATAAATGTGACCGCCAACCAAATCCTCCAAACTGTCAATACTCGCAAAATGAGTTTGATAGCCGTAGATAACTAGCGGGTCAAGAGTAGGATTGACAACAGTGCGGACTTCGTGAATTGTCGAATCATACAAACCGCCCCAAAACATCGCTTTTGCTACCAGCAGCAGCGCGCCCGCACCCAAGAAAATCAAGTGATGTCCCAGGATAAAACCCAACTTTTTCGGGTCTTCCCATTCAAAGTGAAACTTAGCGGCGCGACCTTCGGCATCTTTCAAATTTTTCGGCCCTTTAAAGGTGTGAAATAAAGCACCAGCACCTAAAACAGCAGATGAAATCATGTGGACAATTCCTACCACAAAATAGGGATAAGTATCCACAATTTTGCCACCCGAACCTACACCTAAACCGAGAGTAGCCAAGTGAGGTAGCAAAATTAATCCTTGTTCGCCCATTGGGACTGCGGGGTTGTAGCGAGACATTTCAAACAGAGTAAATGCTCCCGCCCAAAAAGTAATTAAAGCAGCTTGACCGACGTGAGCGCTAATGAAATAGCCGGAAAGATTGGCAAACCGGGCATTGCCAGCCCACCAGTCATATTTAACGTTTGGATTGTCGTAAGTTTGCATTGTTTGTTGTTTCCTAGTTGTACTTAATTAACTTGAAAGAAAAAGGCTTTGTTCGTAGTGCGGGCTTAAGTCCGCAAGATGGGAGCAGACTCAAGGATTCGTTCGTAGTGCGGACTTAAGTCCGCAAGATGGGAGCCGACTTAAGTCGGCACTACAAACAGTTTTTATTTCAGTTGACAACCCCCCGAAAAATCGCATCAATCCCAGCAAAATTGTCCAGCAGCAAATAGGCGAGGAAAGCTCCGCTAGTACCGCCCAGCAGAAAACCGCCCCGGAACAAACTCCAATCCTCCGGTGTTTTGTGCCAGTAAAAAGCTTTACCTGCTTCAATTTTTCGACCCTCGTAAATCGAGAGACCCATTGCCAAAATCAAGACAAATGCTAGAGTTGCCAACAATCCCGCCAGAGGTGCTAAATCTGTTTCTTGTAAAGGCAGCAAAACTGCAAAAGCTCCTACTAGGAAATAGCCGTGAGCCAAGCTCACTTCCAATCCCCTGACGATGGGAGACAAGCCCTTGCGGTAAATTGGTAAATTCCGCAAAAAAGTGACAGTTACATCGGAAAAACTGACGGCTGTTGCCGCTGCGGGTTGAGCTTGAATTTGACCGGAATTTTCCACTCTGCTGGAAGTTGCCGTTACAAACTCACCCGATCGAAAGTCAAATCCCGCTGCTTTTGTCCGAACGCGCAAGGCGTGCCAAATGTGACCGGAAAGCGCCAAAATCGCTAACACAAAGTGGCTCGTCGCCAGCCAAGTCCGGGAAGAAACAACCGCTGCATCCGGGCCTGTCAAACCAACAGGACCGTAGAAAACCTCGGGATAAACAGTGTCATTTACCGTCACGAAGTAGGCAGCCAAAAAGCCCATGTATGCCAGAGCGCCCAAGCTGTATGAAAGGTAAGCTTCACCCGACCAAAACAGCACTCGCTGGGCCCAAGCAAAGGGTTTAGTAAAGATATGCCAAAAGCCGCCGAGAATGCACAACAAGCCAACATAAATGTGACCGCCGACAACATCTTCTAAGTTGTCAACTGCTGCCATTCCTTCCGGGCCGCGCACTGGCAAAAGATAGCTGAAAATGCGGGCGGGATTGAGTGTCGGTTCGCTAATTACCCGCAGGTCAGCGACGTTGGGGTCGTAAAGACCGCCCCAAAATACAGCTTTTGCTACTAACAACCAAGCACCTAAACCTAACAGCAAGAGGTGAATGCCGATGATGGTTGTCATTTTATCTTTGTCTTCCCAGTCGTAGCCGAAGGAACCAAAGAATGTGTTGTTTTGCGGCAATACTTTCGGGCCGAGCAAGGAATGGTAAAGGCCGCCGGCACCGAGCACTGCGGAACTGATTAAATGTACGACTCCGATCGCAAAATAGGGATAGGTATCGACAATTTGACCGCCATGTCCGACTCCCAAACCCAAACTTGCTAAATGCGGCAGCAGGA
The DNA here is from genome assembly GCA_025454405.1 of Oscillatoriaceae cyanobacterium Prado104. Classification (GTDB taxonomy): domain Bacteria; phylum Cyanobacteriota; class Cyanobacteriia; order Cyanobacteriales; family Microcoleaceae; genus Microcoleus. The sequence goes on from JALOON010000133.1 coordinate 5,083, forward strand.
TTAAACCTTGTTCGTACATCGGCAACTCGGGTTTGAAATTCGACAGTTCAAACAGGGTCATTGCCCCGGCCCAAAGTACGATTAAACCTGCATGAGCGACGTGCGCTCCTAAAATTCGTCCTGACAATTCTGTGAAACGAGCGTTGCCAGCCCACCAGCCGTATTCACTTGCTGGCTTGTCGGGTTCTGGTATTAAATTGGGATCTGCGATGGCTTGCATTTTAGCTTTCCTCTAGTTTCGATTAACTTGCTGGATTAGGCTGGAATTTGACTGCTTTGTGCCCGAACATCTCCGCGCATCGGTTGCACGACTTCGCCTTGGCGGAAGTCAAATCCTGCCGCTCGCAAAGCGTGCCAAATATGTCCTTGCAAAATGAAGAAAGCGAGCCAAAAGTGAGCGTTTGCCAGCCAAGTTCGGGAAGTCAAAACTTCTCCACTATCGAAATAGGGAAATTGTTGGATGCCGATGTTTAAGGCTGGACCGAAAAATTCAACTGGGAAAACTAGGGTGTTGACCGAGACAAAGTAGGCGGCAATAAAGCCCATTAAGGCTAAAGCGCCGAGACTGTAGGAAAGGTAAGCTTCTCCCGTCCAAACAAACAGTTTTTTTGCCCAAGGGAAAGGTTGAGTGCGAATGTGCCACAAGCCCCCGGCAATACAGAGGATTCCTACCCACATATGACCGCCGACAACATCTTCGAGGTTGTTGACGGAGGCCAGCCAGTTTTTACCGCCCGCACCGAACAGGTAGCCGAAAATTATGGCGGGATTGAATGTGGGTGCGGAAATTACTCGCACTTGCCCGATCGTGGTATCATACAAACCATCGAAATACATAGCTTTGGCCACCAACAAAAAGGCACCAACACCCAGCAAAACTAGGTGGATGCCCAAGATGGTGGTCATTTTATCTGCGTCTTCCCATTTGTAGCCGAAGAAAGGGGTTCTTTCTTCGAGGGTTTCCGGCCCTTTGAGGGAATGGAAGATGCCGCCGAAGCCGAGAAAGGCCGAGCTAATCAGGTGAATCGCGCCCACGGCAAAGTAGGGATAGGTATCGACTATTTTGCCTCCTGCGCCGACGCCCAGGCCGAGTCTGGCTAGGTTGGGCAGCAGGATCAGCCCTTGTTGGTACATGGGCAGTTCTGGATTGAAGCGCGAAAGCTCAAATAGGGTGTAAGCTCCCGCCCAGAGGACGATGAGACCGGCGTGGGCAACGTGCGCTCCGAGCAAGCGACCGGAAAGGCTTGCTAAACGGGCGTTGCCGGCCCACCAGGGAAAGGTTTCTCCTTCGGCTGGGAAGGATGTTTTTGCCATGCTTGTCACGGCGATTTACCTCTTGAGATTGTTGTCACTTGAGTTTTAAGCTTGTGCAGCTTATTGAAATAGATAATCAACAATTTTCCAAGTTTCGTCAAGGCTTTTTGCTAATTATTTTCACTAATTTAGGTTAAGATATGTTGCAATACAGCTCTCAAGAGCTTGAAATAGCAGTTTTGAAGGCATTTAAGGATTGCCTCGCTAAATTTTTCTAGCAGGCGGCTGTTGGCAATTGGTAATTATTTCTACATTTATTGATAAAGAGTTTTACTAAAAGCTCTATCCCAAGCTGGGAGATTGTCGCAAAAAAGCCTGAGAACGCTTGCTCTCAGGTAAATTAAGGTGCGTCGCTGCGATCGTTCTCGCGCTTTTGCAGTAAGAAGTGGTGCATCGCGATCGATCGTTCTCACTCCCAGAAGCTATCTCATAGCGACGCACCATGCAGCTACATTTGTGCTTTGGGTTTTGGCGTCGCGTTCAAGCAGACGATTTGGTTTCCTCGGCGACTTGTTCGCTGCTGGGCAACTCCAGACAATAACCGGCCCCGTATACGGTCTTGATGTACCGAGGGTGGCGGGGATCGGGTTCCATCTTGGTTCTCAAATGTCTGATGTGCACGCGGATCGTTTCGATGTCGTCGTCGGGATCGTAGCCCCACACTTCTTTGAGAATTTCGCTGGGGGATACAGTCTGACCGTGCCTTTGCAACAAGCAGTGCAGCAACTCGAATTCTAGGTGCGTGAGTTTTACTGTCTGACAGTACCACACAGCTTCAAACCTTTCCGGCACCAGGGTCAGCGGGCCGTAGTTTAGGATTTCGGAATGTTTGGCTGCTTGGGGGATGCGGTCCGTGCGCCTCAGCAGGGCTCGAACTCGCGCTAGCATTTCTTCTACTTCAAAGGGCTTGGTCAGGTAGTCGTCGGCACCGGAGTTGAAACCTTCTACTTTGTCCTGCGTTTGACTTAAGGCCGTCAACATCAAAATGGGAATGTCTGCAGTGCGATCGTCCCGGCGCAGGCGCTGACATACGGTGAATCCGTCTACTCTCGGGAGCATGAGGTCTAGGACAATCAAATCTGGCAGCAGTTGGACGGCGAGTGCTTGGCCTTTGATGCCGTCTTCAGCCTGGGTGACTTCGTAGCCTGCCATTTCTAGGTTGATGGCTACGAGTTCCGCGATCGCCGCGTCATCATCAATAACAAGTATCCGGGGCATCATTCTTTATCTCACCGCTAGCCAGAGGGCGGAGGCTACTGCCTTCTGGAGGTTTCTGGTAACTTTAACAAACAATTTTTTAATTTTAAGCTTCATTAAGGATTATAAGGTTCATTAAGAACTTTTTGAGCTTTGTTACGGTTCTTGTACTAATTCTAAGCGATTTGGAGCGTATGAGAAACCCCGATCGCCCAAAATCTGGTGCTGAACAGCTTTTTTTGGCGATCGAGGGTTGAAATTTTGGGCGAAGGCGGGCGGATCGGGGCAGGCAGCATGAATTTTGATGCGATTCAAGATTGAAGGTTTTACGACCAGTTTTCCAAACTTGTTACTTCGAGCGCCATTTTTTGCGTAATGCTGCGCACAACTTAAGTCTCTTTTTATACAGCAAACAGCTAAGCTGTCGGGTGGTGTTTTAATGTAGCGCGATCGAACTCAAGCTTTAATAAAGTTTCAATGAAGAAGATAAGCAAGCTCCAGCTTATATAAAGTTTCAATGAAGATAGCAAAAATCCCTTGCCATTAAAAAAGTTACTGGTAATCTCAAATTCATCAGTTCGCAACCGCGATGAACCAGTAATTTAGTGCGACGCTGGCAAGTTTTCACCTGTCAATAGCTCCTCCGATCCCTGCTGTGGAATATAGCTTAAATTCCGGCAGTTCGTAGACTTGTCTTGCTGCAAATTTTCCCAATAAATACCTAAAATTATGCTTTTTTTTGTCACTTTTACTGTCAAGAAATAACTTAAAATTATGTCACCAATTTCAGCATCTACCTCCTCGATCGCCACCAATATTTCCCTCATCCCCGATATTTCCGAAAACTTTCAACCAGAAACATACAGCAGCAATACCTCTTCCCCCCCCCAGAAAAATCTCCTAATAACTGACAAAATAACTCTCAGAAATTCCAGCAGCGAACTGTTACCACCCACAGCAAAAACACTCGATAATTCTGATGAAGCACAGACCAAACAAGCAGAAATAGACTCATTTATCCTCAACCCAAGTCCAGTTACAACAAACAGCAGTACCGCCGAAAAATCGCCTGAAACCTCCCCCACAACCGACCCCATTACAGGCGATACAGCCCCACCAACAACTCAAAATAACTTCACATTCAACTCCGGCACATTCCAAGCAGATGCCACAGGCAAAATCAGCATCGATTACCTATCAGACGGAGGCGGATATCAAGGAGAACTAGCAATAATCAGCCTCAAAGGAATGGAGGAATTTGCTCCCGATTCCGAAGCATTTATTAAAGAAGCAGCAAGACGCGCCTTAAGCAACTCATCACTCGATTACATCGCAATTTCTGACATTACAGAAGCAGCCAAATTCTCCAGCTTCGAGGGAGAAAACAACTTAAATAGCGGAGAATATCGAGGCATTAAAACCTTCGCCATGACACCGGGAGACTCGATCGGCATCATCGTAGTTCCCAACGGCACAATACAAGAAGTCTACGACAATCCTGCTATTGGTGGCGACAAAAAACCCTTATTTTCAATGGCAACAGCCAACTCCAGCGATGCTTTTAAACCCGGACAAATTGCAGGTGTGGTGAATGGCGGCAGCATCTTTGTCATGGAAGATATGGGGATAGATGCAGGCAGCGACGCTGACTACAATGATATCATATTTGACCTCAAAGGTGCAACTCCTCAAGTCATTTCATTGGATGATGCAATCGCCGAAAACTCCGATTGGCGGACATCAGAAAAAGGCAAAGCATTGATAGCTGACGCCGCCTCCAAAACCGAGACTAAATTACCCGAAAAAACAGGAGGCACTACTTCTCCAACAAATGGCGAAAAGTTCGAGGAAGATAAGTCGCAAAATATCATCGCCGAGTCGGAAACAGAAACAGAAACAGACAGCAATTTTGCAGTCATCGATACCCAAACCCAATAAGAAACAACTCCCGATTCCGGGCAACAAAACCAACCATTTATCGGCATCATCGACACCGGATTTACTGCCAACAATCCCAACATCAATTACAGCTATATCGTACTCGGAAAGGATGTTATCGACGGTGACAGTAATCCCCTAATTCAAGCAAACCAAGTCAAGCAACACGGGGATGCAATTTTAGAAATTATTAGCGACTGGGACAATCGCAGCGACACCAACAAATCTCCT
>JALOON010000161.1 GCA_025454405.1 Oscillatoriaceae cyanobacterium Prado104
GAAAGCGGCTGGGGTATTTTTCTGTGGTGGGTTTGCGACGGCAGCGCCCAGTCAAAAGCGGCGCTGCAACAATCTTTGGAGTTAGCTGGAGGCGAATTGATACATATTTTAGTTCGCAACTTGCACTTTGAAAATTATTGGTCTGACGACCCCAGCAAGTGGGAATGGTGCGGCGAAGATTGGTTTTTAGAACGGGAAGAATCGGGCAATTTGAAGTCGATCGAACTGCCCAAACTGACTGCCGGACACATGAATTGGCTCGAACGCAGCAACGTTACTTTTTTGAGAGCGCTTTCCCAAAAAGATGCAGCGGGCAATTTTGAATTTTATGCAAAAACGCGCTCTGCTGTATTTCGATTCGTGCGGGCAAGTTTCGAGCAATTTTCATGCTGTTGCGACAGTTTTTAAGGGAGAGGATTAAATCGTGAAACAGACAGAGTTAGATGCAGTAGATTCAGACGGCGAGTTCGAGCTGGAATCCGATCGAACGGCAGTTTTGGATTGCGAAAGACTGCGGGAAATAGTTTGCTGGTTCGCTCCGGAGAACATACCGAACAGCGTGGAGGAATTTAAAAAAGATGTGGTGGAGGAACTGGCTAAAAACCACGATGTTTCTCCCAACGACCCGGAATTCGATACTTTGTTGAGGATGCAGAGGTTGGAACTGCTGTTGCGGTTGCTGCCGTCGATATTTGATGGAGTTTTTTTCAACTGGTTGGAGCGGGTTAATAGCATTACTAAAGAGCAGGAAGAATGGCTGTGCGAGGTGAAATTAGCCGCCGAACAGTACGCGATCGAAGCAAAGGCTGCGGCGCTCCAACCGCCATCTCGATCGAACCCAAATTCTTCTAATTCGGGAATTGCTAGCAGCGGTAAAGGATTGGATTGGAAATTTGCGATCGCCCTCGGGTTGTGTTCGCTGCTGGCTTTTGCGGGCGGCTATCAATTAGCTCGATCGAATTGCGAATCTCGTTTGATTTTACCGACGCACAAAACCAAGTAATGCAGCAGTTATTTTGCAAGTAAATCTTGCAACTTATTTTCCACAGTTTTCATCAAATGCAACCAAGAAAAAAGGAGATTTAATATGGCTAGACGAACAGGAGCGATCGCAGAAAAACCAGAAACCACCCAACAGCAACCGTCAGAAACAGACAAGCAAGTTACTGCTGCTGCGGGAGCGGAAAATCCGGGCGTGTATTTAGTAGACTTGATGTCGAAATCCAATCAAAAAGCGCTGTTTGGAGAGAAAGGCGACCGCCCCAACGACATAGCTTTAGCGGCGGTTGTAAACGATGCAAAAGGAGTGCAGAAAGCCGCTACAGAGGCCGGCTATGAAGTCAAAGGTTCGATCGATACAATTGGTCGAGTTGCCATGAAATCGCTGGGAGTCAGTTCCGACCCCGGTACTGCACCTGCTGTTTTTAAAGCCCAGCACGGCGAGAATGCCAGCAGGTTGGATTCGGCGATCTCGATGGTAAAAGAAAACCCGACACCGGCAACTACAACCGACATTCATTTAAAGGTCAAACAATCGGCTCCCGCAGCATACGAGGCAGTGTGTCCGCCAGCAACAAAACAGCAGCATTCCGAAGTAGATTCGCTGAGGAGGATTAACAAAGAAATTCAAGAACAATCTTGGAAATCTTCACTCGAAGGTGCTTATGCTTTGGGTTCGATCCAACCGATTCAAGACTTGCACTTTTCCGAACCGGCTGCGAGGTTTGCCAGGATAAAAGAAGAAGTTCAACCTCAAGTCGATGCCATTCCTTTAAACAGTTTTGTAGAGTGGGCGGCCGACGCTCAGAAGCTGCACCGCAGCCCGGAATATCAAGAACGGATTATCAATGCCGGCCGGATGAAAGTAACGGGCGACGTGCTCGATACCAAGACTTTATCGGAGTCTTTGAAACAGTACGAAGCCAACGTCAGGCAAGCAGATGACGGCAAAGTTCACTTAAAAAACGAGCGGCAAGAAGGTCGCCCGACGCCTGCTGCCGTTCGAGAATACAAGGAAGAAATGAAAGCCGCTCATTACGAAGCGATGCCCAAACAGTGGGAGGTCATCCAACAGTATATGGACAAAGATCGCGAATCTGCTGCCAAGCTCCGATCGCTGCCAGCTAAATCAAAAACTGCTGCCGAATTGGGCGGTTAATTCTGATATCATTTGCCAACAATCCTGCAACAATGGCAGCATTTGATCGAACTTCTCCGAGTTTTAAGTTTTTCTCAAAATGCGGCTGAGTTTGGGGATTTTAAGTTTGGAGGGTGCGATCGCGAAAAGCGGTAAAGTTTCGGGATTTTAAGTTTGGAGCGTTCGATCGCGGGAAACCGACCTGCTGTCGCGATTTTTAGCAGGAATTTGGCGAATTTATAAGTTTGTGTTGGAGTTTTTCACAGTTCGTTCTACTTGAAAAATCAGGAGTTTTTATGGTACTGGATGTTGTTTCGGCGAGGAATACGTTGAAGGAAATCAGAACTTGCTTGATGCCTCAAGACATACCGGAAACGGCGGTTTATTTGTCCCGGCTTGCAGGGCGATGATGGGTTTTGGGTGGTAGTGGGGGAAGAACGAGATAATTTAATGCAGCAATCGGAAATTCAAGCCTTGTTAGAATTTGAAGAGGCAATGATTTTTGATGGCGAGTTGGTTTACGGAGTAAAAGTCGGTCGAGTAGTTGCAGATAAATATTTACTTCTGAGGCAAAACTTTCTGGAAGTAATTTGATTGTTGTGAGAGGTTTTCAAAGTAATTCGATCGAGTCCTTTCAGCAGGAAAGAACAAGGGGTAGATCTAGCGAAGCTGTCACCAGGGGCAAAGTAGGCTGAAACCCTAGCAGATAAAGCTTTTCAGGCGATGACAAAGTTTTAAGTAGAAGACAT
>JALOON010000134.1 GCA_025454405.1 Oscillatoriaceae cyanobacterium Prado104
CTTGTAGTCATGTAGGAGATTTTCCCGATCCAGGAAAGTCTCGCCCTGTAATGGTTTCATAAGAAATGAATTTCGTGCGGGGGGTAAGTTCCGATTAAAATTGTATCGAGAAGCGGGCGATCGCTCCCTTGAAGCTCGCACCCTCAACAACATCGGCAGTGTCTACGATGAATTAGGAGAAAAACAGAAAGCGCTAGAGTATTACAGCCAGTCCCTTTCCCTATCTCGGGCAGTGGGCGATCGCTCCCTTGAAGCTAGTACCCTCAACAACATCGGCAGTGTCTACTCAGCGTTGGGAGAAAAACAGAAAGCATTGGAATATTTCAACCAGTCCCTACTCCTTTTGCGGAGCGTTGGAATATTACAATCAATCCCTACCTCTATCTCGGGCAGTGGGCGATCGCCGTATGGAAGCTACTGCCCTCAACAACATCGGCGCTGTTTACTTAGCTTTAGGAGAATCACGGAAAGCGTTGGAATATTGTAACCAGTCCCTGCCCCTGAGACGGACTGCAGGCGATCGCAGTGGGGAAGCTAGTACCCTCAACAACATCGGCAGTGTCTACTCAGCGTTGGGAGAAAAACAGAAAGCATTGGAATATTTCAACCAGTCCCTACTCCTTTTGCGGGCTTAGTTTACTCAGAATTGGGAGAAAAACAGAAAGCGCTGGAGTATTACAATCTGTCCCTGCCCCTTTTGCAGGCTACGGGCCATCGCAGTGGGGAAGCTAGTACCCTCAGCAACATCGGTGGTGTCTACTTAGCCTTGGGAGAGCAACTCAAAGCGCTAGAGTATTTCAACCAGTCCCTACCCCTAAGACAGGCCGTGGGCGATCGAAATGGAGAAGCTATTACCCTTAACAATATCGGCAGTGTCTACTCAGCGTTGGGAGAAGAACAGAAAGCGCTGAAGTATTACAATCGATCCCTACTCCTTTTGCGGGCTACGGGCGATCGCACAGGAGAAGCTCGTATCCTCAGCAACATTGGCTTAGTTTACTCAGAATTGGGAGAGCAACAGAAAGCTTTAGATTATTACAGCCAATCTCTGTCCCTGAGTAGGACAGTGGGAGATCGCAGTTGGGAAGCTCGCATCCTCTACAACATAGCTGTTGCCAAGCGCTATCGTGGCAATCTCACTGAAGCCCTCAAAGACGTGGAAATGGCGATCGATATTATCGAAAATCTCCGCACAAAAATTGCCAGCCCAGAACTCCGCACCTCATACTTTGCCACCGTACAAAACTACTACGAATTCTACATCGATCTGTTAATGCAACTGCACAAACAGCAGCCCAATTTCAACTACAATATCAAAGCCTTTGAAGCTAGCGAACGTTCTCGCGCTCGCAGCCTCCTCGAACTCCTGCAAGAAGCTAACGCCAAAATCCGCGAAGGAGTTGCCCCCGATTTATTGCAACAAGAACAGAAATTGCAACAGCAACTTGATGCCATAGAAAAACGCCGCATCGAATTAGTCAGCCTCCCCAATCCCAACTTAACTCAAGTTGAAGCTCTCAACAAACAGCAACAGGAATTACTGCAACAATACCAGCAAAACCAAACTCAAATTCGCAGCACCAGTCCCCGCTACGCCGCCCTTACCCAACCCCAACCTTTAACCCTCCCCCAAATCCAAAAACAAGTTCTCGATGACAACACCATTTTATTGCAGTATTCCCTCGGCAAAGACCGCAGTTATTTGTGGGTAGTGACAGCAACCAAAATTACCAGCTACGAACTGCCAAAACGCGCTGACATCGAAACAGCAGCCCGCGATTTCCTGGACGCTACAACTAACCCAGTTTTGAGAGATTTTCCCAAAAGAGTTGCCGCAGCTAGCTCGAATTTGAGTCAATTAATTTTACAGCCAGCCGCAGCCGAGTTAGGACAAAAACGCCTACTAATTGTTCCCGACGGCATCCTCCACTATACTCCTTTTGCCGCTTTAACAATTCCCCAAGTAGCCGGACAAAATACCAATAATTTCTTAATCACCCAGCATGAAATTATTACCCTACCTTCCGCTTCAACTCTCGGCATTCTCCGGCAAAATTACGCGGACAGAAAACCGCCGAACCAAACCTTAGCAATTTTAGCCGATCCGGTTTTCAGTCAAGCTAGAATCAAATAACCTCGGTTTAAATCGATCGCTCCGTAATTCTCATATGTCCTGGCCGCCCAGACGCCTGCCCTTTACCCGTCAAGAAGCTCAAAGCATCTTCAATCTAGTACCCTCAGCGAGCTTGCAAAAATTAGGTTTTGCTGCCGATCGGACCGCTGCCACCGATCGCAATTTAGCTAACTATCAAATCCTCCACTTTGCCACCCACGGCATTGCTAACAGCGAGCATCCCGAACTGTCAGGAATTCTCATGTCTATGGTAGATGACAAGGGAAATATTGTCAATGGTTTTTTGCGCCTTAATGATATTTTTAATTTGCAAATATCTGCAAAATTGGTAGTTTTAAGTGCCTGTCAAACGGGTATGGGACAAAGTATTAAAGGCGAAGGAATAGTAGGATTGACGAGAGGTTTCATGTATGCGGGCGCGCAGCGAGTAGCGGTGAGCTTGTGGAACGTAGACGATGAAGGAACTTCTGTATTGATGCAAAAGTTTTATCAAAAAATGCTGCAAGAAAAGTTAGCGCCGGCGGCAGCTTTGAGGGTGGCGCAACTGGAAATAATGTCGCAAGAAAAATGGCAATCGCCCTATTATTGGGCGGCTTTTGCCCTGCAAGGTGAGTGGAAATAAATCTATTTTAGATATTTGATTTGGGATTTCCGATAAACAATTACCGCCAAAAATCCGATGTTAAACCAGAATTGTTAAACCACAATACCGCCGGGTTGAAAACCCCAGTCTCATACTGAAAGTCCTCTCAAAGAGGACTGAAAAACACATTTTTCCAAAATACTATGTCTTTCCAGTCGGTTTTAACCGACTTAAGCTATGAGGCAGGGGTTTAAACCCCTGCCGGACTGAAAGACAAACCAATAACACAACAACAATTTTAACCAGCATCGAGTATAAAAGAGATATTCAGGTACGCCGCCTGCGGATCGAGTGATGAAAATGCTCGATCGAACCAACCCTAAAGCGATTCAGTCAAGCGCAACCCAACAATTACTGAATCTTCTTCTATTCCATCAAGTTCAGCAATTTTTGGCAGATATCCCCAGCGTTGAAATCCAAATTTTTCAAACAGTTTTAAACTCGGATGATTGCGAGCAAAAATCACGCCTATTAAAGTTTTAATACCCAATTCAGGACAGCGTTTAATTGCTCGATCTAACAATTTTTGTCCGACTCCGCAACACTGGCGATCGGGCGCAACATAAATGCTAACTTCTGCGGTATGCTGGTAAGCTTGCCGCCCGTAAAACATCTGCAAACTCAGCCATCCAACAACTGTTGTTTCTGATTCCATTATCCAAATCGGCCAGGAATTGGGCGAGTGTTCTCTGTACCAAGCGAGGCGACTTTCCACTGAAATCGGTTCTAAATCTGCTGTTGCCATTCTGCCCGGAATTGCTGCATTGTATATGTCAACAATCGCCGGCAAATCGCTTTCAACTGCATCGCGAATTTCCATAGGCTCTCGATCTTGCAAAAATTGATAATTACTGATAAGATTAATATACGATAGAGATAAGTTTGGGAATTTCGGAAAACAAAATTATTTCGCAGGGCATAGCAATTAGTTCTCTGTATCGATACTATCCAACCAAGCCATCACTAGATCGGGCTTGCTGAATAAAACTCTCAGCCCCCGAGAGCAATGGTTTTGAGCCTTTTGCGATCGATTTAGTGCCAGGTTATGGCATAGAGATGGTCAAAACCATATGCCCTATGCCCCCCTCACCAAAAGACTTATTCAGCAAGCCCTAGATCGTGCGGGATGCCTCCTCCTGTCAGGCACTCCTGAAAAGCTTCTTCATCTTCTCGATCGGCAGTTGCATCGTAAGGATAGAGTTTTAATTCCTCGCGCAAATCGAGTTATTCTGATAGGAAATTCATGATTTTGTAGGTACTGAATAACTTTATATAAAATTATACCGATTTATTTCCAAACCGTGAAATACTGCTAAATACAGTTACCATCAGGCTATAAGTTTAGGTGTTTCTGACAAGAAGTTGCACCAATGAATGCTGGCAACAGTGGTTGACAACAAAGGTAATGCTTGCGAAACACCTGCAGCAGAAAGTAGAAGAAAGATGAAACTCCTCAACTTTCATTTAATTTGAAAATTCAATTGGCAAATCCAGCAAATATCAACGGAACGAACAACAAGGCAACAATTACTGCCAATAAAGTAACTGGATCGACATCGACCTCCAAGACCTTGACTTTCCGATCGGCAGCAGATTTGTTGGTTTTGTTTTCGGAAGGGCGATCGTTCATAAAATTCCCCCACTACAAAATCTATCTAACAACATTCTGCCATGTTCCCCCTTTCGCGACCGATCGACTTAACAAATCTCAATCTCACAGCCAGACCAAACTTACGTTTTCAAAGCATTTGTTGCGAATTTAGTACCCTGCTAAACATGGTAAAGTTCCATGACATCGCCCAGGGACATTCGCGAATTTGCTCCCAAAGTCAGCGGCGAAATATGTCCCCGTTCCAAGTGTTCGGCTGCCGCGCAGCCAATCATTGCAGCATTGTCAGTACAGTATTTTAAAGGGGGAAACAAGACTCGCAAATCGTGTTTTGCCGCTGCTGCTTGCAAGTGCTGCCGCAGCCCGCTGTTAGCCGCCACTCCCCCGCCGACAGCAATAGTTTTCAGTCCCAAATTGACCGCACAGGCGATCGCCCTTTTTGTTAAACTTTTTGCTACCGTTTCTTGAAAGCTGGCCGCAATATCGTTAATCACAGCATCGCGCAAGCTGCCTTCGCTGTCACAATTGTCGCGCTCTTTTTTGAGTTTCTGCACTAACTGCAAAACCGCCGTTTTCAACCCGCTGAAACTGCTGTCATAGGGATGATACCCGCCTTCCGGCAGCGAAATCCTGCCCTCGGGCAGCGCAAAAGCTTGAGGATTGCCCATCGCGGCCAATTTGTCAACTATCGGACCCCCCGGATAGCCCAACTGCAACAGTCTCGCCACTTTATCAAAAGCCTCACCCGCCGCGTCGTCGCGAGTTTGCCCCACAGTTTCGTAAACGCCGCAATCTTTGACGTGAATTAAACTCGTGTGTCCCCCGGAAACTAACAGGCACAAAAACGGTGGCTGCAAGTCAGGTTCGCTTAAATAAGCAGCATAAATGTGTCCTTCAAGGTGGTGGACTCCTACAAACGGTTTTTGGCGGACAATAGCCAAGCTTTTTGCAGCCGTCAGCCCGACTAACAAAGCACCAACTAAACCGGGGGCGCAAGTAGCCGCAATACCGTCAATTTCCGCCCAAGTGAAGTGGGCTTGGGCGAGGCACTGCGCCACTACTTGGTTTAGCATTTCTAGATGGCTGCGCGAAGCCACTTCCGGCACTACCCCGCCGTAGGGCTGGTGGATTTTAATTTGCGATGCTACAACATTGCTGCAAACTTGACGATTCTTAACAATTGCTGCCGCTGTTTCGTCACAACTTGTTTCAATTGCAAAAACGGTTGCCATTAACTGGTAATTTTGTTTGATAGGTTGGCTACTGCTAGCTTAAACTGTCCGCAGAGCAGTAATCTGGTTTTGGGACAAGCAAGTTGAAAAGCTTGTAAAAAAACTTATTGTTTTGTAACAAAAGGAAACAATTTCATGCGACGATTGTTTGCTGCGATTTTAGCCGTGAGTCTTTGGATGAGTTTTGTGCCAGTTGCTTCGGCCTACGACTTAGTGCCGTGCAAGGACTCGCCTGCATTCAAAGCACTAGCTCAAAATGCGCGTTCTACCAATGGCGATCCGGCATCAGCTAAGGCAAGATTCGAGCGTTATTCCCAAGCTTTGTGCGGGCCGGAAGGATACCCCCACTTAATCGTGGACGGCAGTTTGGGCCGGGCTGGCGACTTTTTGATTCCCAGCGTACTGTTCTTGTACATTACTGGTTGGATCGGTTGGGTAGGTCGCTCTTACCTGCAAGCTGCTAAAAAATCCGACAACCCAGAGGAAAAAGAGATTATTATCGATGTTCCGAAGGCGATCGCATTTATGCTGACTGGCTTTTTGTGGCCTCTGGCAGCTTTGAAAGAAATCACCACCGGTGAAATGTTTGCTAAGGACGACGAAATCACAGTTTCGCCGCGCTAGCAAACAGGGATTTTAGATTTTTTAAATTGGCTTTGTGCAAATTCCAGATCTAAAATCCCGCCCCAATAGTAGTTTGCACAGTTGTTTAATTTGTCTCGACTTTTGAGGAGCAGAATTCATGCAATACTTTCTGAAATATCTTTCGACAGCACCTGTATTAGCAGCAGCTTGGATGGCAATCACGGCAGGCATTTTGATTGAATTCAATCGCTTCTTTCCCGACTTGCTTTTCCACCCGATGCCCTAAAATTTAAGCAAGTTTAGGGTGCCAAACTCAGGCAAAATAAGTTGAGAGTTTTGAGTTTTGAGAGATGAGAAAACAAAATTTTGTCAAAGCTCAAATATCAAAACTCTCAATCGAAGGTCGGGAGCGCGAAATTTAGGTAGCAGAAGGGAAATTCAGCAGTAAGAGCAATATTTTCAATCCTTGAGAATGTCCTAACCGTCTTAGCTATTGCTATAATATCTAAATATAATACAGGGAGATCGATCGCCGTTCTGGTCAATATAAAGAACGCGAGCGGAATCAAGAAGTAGAATATAAAGTTCCGAGTGAGGACGATCTGATTCATGGAATCGACTTTCAATAGTTTGCTGTTCGCTGCCAACTATCAACTGTCAGGGGAAGTTCTGAGTTTTAAGTTTTGAGTTATGAATTTTGAACTGTCTTTAACTCAAAACTCAAAATTCAAAACTCATAACTCTACTCAAAACTCCTGACCAACTGTCAACTATCAACTATCGACTATCAATGAAATCTTATCTTGCCGCAGCAGTTCAAATGACTAGCTTGCCCGAACTGCAAAAAAATTTGGTTCAGGCAGAAGAATTAATAGATTTAGCAGTGCGCAGGGGCGCGGAATTAGTTACCCTGCCAGAAAATTTCTCGTTTATGGGAGAAGAAGAGGACAAAATAGCGCAAGCAGAAACGATCGCCCTCCACAGCGAAAAATTCCTCAAAACAATGACCCAGCGCTTCCAAATAACGATTCTGGGCGGCGGGTTTCCGGTGCCGGCGGAAGGGGGAAAAGTCTACAATACTTGCTTGCTTGTGGGTACGAACGGCGAAGAACTGGCAAGATACCAAAAAGTACACTTGTTTGATGTCAACGTGCCCGACGGAATTACTTATAGGGAATCGAGTACGGTAAAAGCTGGTGAAAATTTGCCGCCGATTTATGCGTCGCCGGAGTTGGGGACGATGGGACTTTCGGTGTGTTACGACGTGCGGTTTCCAGAATTGTACAGACATATGTCTGCCAAAGGGGCAGATATTTTGTTCGTGCCGGCGGCGTTTACTGCTTACACCGGCAAGGATCATTGGAAGGTATTGCTGCAAGCCAGGGCGATCGAAAATACTTGCTACGCGATCGCGCCGGCACAAACCGGCCGCCACTACGGCCGCCGCCAAACCCACGGTCACGCCACGATCGTAGATCCTTGGGGAGTGGTTTTGGCAGATGCGGGGGATGCCCCCGGAGTCGCGATTGCCGAAATCAATCCCGACAGACTTGAACAAGTGCGCCGCCAAATGCCTTCTTTGCAACACCGCGTATTTGCGTGAGGCGCGATCGGGCAAACAGATAAATCTGTCAAGTGGAAAAATTTGCTGTTCCCAAGCGTACCAATGAAGGTAAGCTAGTCAAATGCTCCGAACATAAAAATTACTTGAGTTTTCATACTGGAGTAATTACTAGAAGACATAGTTAAACAGGACTCGATCCCGAACGCTATATATGGCGTCTTGTAGGGGATCGTCAAATAGCGCAGGGAATACCCCGAGGGTTGGGTTCGCCCCAAACGCCAGCGAATTGACCCTATCCTGGGGGAAGTTGCGTAATTCTTGTGAAAGCGATTGTCTCTAATAGCAAGCAAGCGGGTACGCATTTTGGTAAAGTTACTGTCAGGAAATCTGATGCATTTGACTTGACTGTAGGGAAGGTGCGCTTGTAGAGAATTCCTGGGAATCTCTGCAGGACCGTTTACCACTGCGATAGTTACAGTTATGGCTCTTTGTAGGCCAATGTCTGGGTTTTCAACGATTAGAGACGTACCGATCGAAAATATTCGATCGATTTGATGTAGCAGCAAGCAGATTCTCACCCTAAATCATGACCAATTCAATCGCGATTGGGCTCGTTCCCAACTTACTAGCAACCGCAGCAGAAGCAGAATCTTCTGTGGTACTTTGCGGAGTTTTATTGAGTTTAGTAGTAATCTATTTTGCCAGCAAAATAGGGGGAGAATTTTCCAACTGGTTGGGTTTTCCCCCCGTTTTAGGCGAATTAGTCGCCGGAGTGATTGTCGGATATTCCGCTTTGCACTTGCTAGTTTTTCCTGAAGGAGGAGCTAGCAGTTCTGATTCCTTACTGATAACATTTCTCCAAGCTACGGCAGGTCTAGATCCGGAAGCAGCGCAAGCAACTTTTTTGGCGCAAAGCGAAGTTTTGTCAGTTTTATCGGAACTCGGCGTCATCATTCTGCTGTTTGAAGTCGGCTTGGAATCTAATTTAAAAGAATTGCTAGAAGCCGGAATTCAAGCAACTGTCGTCGCTTGCGTCGGAGTAGCTGTACCGTTTGCAGCCGGTACTTTTGGGTTGATGACAATATTTGGCATAGGTGCGGTGCCGGCAATTTTTGCAGGCGCGGCTTTGACGGCGACAAGTATTGGAATTACTTCTAAGGTACTTTCCGAACTCGGAAGGTTGTCGTCAAAAGAAGGTCAAATTATTGTTGGCGCTGCCGTGATCGATGATGTTTTAGGCATTATCGTCTTGGCTGTGGTGGCGAGTTTGGCAAAAACCGGCGAAGTTGATGTCAGCAATGTAATTTATCTGATTATCAGTTCCAGCGTGTTTTTGGTAGGGGCAATTTTGCTGGGCAAGTTTTTCAACAAGTCCTTTGTGGCAATCTCAGATCAACTGAAAACTCGCGGTGAATTGGTGATTCCGGCGCTAATTTTTGCGTTTATCCTAGCTTACATCGGCGCGGCGATTCACTTGGAAGCTATTTTAGGAGCTTTTGCTGCTGGTTTGGTGTTTGACGAGACTGACAAACGCAAAGAATTAGAAAGTCAGGTAATACCGATTTCGGATTTTATTGTACCGATATTTTTTGTGAGTGTCGGCGCTAAAACTAATTTGGGTGTGCTCAATCCTGCGGTTCCTGCTAACCGAGAAGGTTTGACAATGGCTGTTTTCTTGATTGTCGTGGCGATTGTGGGCAAAGTGGTCACTGGTGCTGTAGTTTGGGGTCAAGCTAATATTAACCGACTGGCGATCGGTGTGGGCATGATTCCCCGAGGCGAAGTCGGATTGGTTTTTGCTGCTGTCGGTGCGACGAGCGGGGCGCTTTCCGAGCCTTTGCAAGCAGCGATTATTATGATGGTAATTCTGACGACTTTTTTGGCACCGCCACTGTTGCGGGTCGTGTTTAAGGACGATCCGGTGGATTCTGCGAAGTCGGAGACTGCTGTTTGAGCCTGAAATTGCCTGTTTAACCGCAGATTGAGGCGGATACGCGGATGAACGCAGATGGATGCTATTTGCGTTTGTCTGCGACCAAAATTATAAGTTTTTCTATATTCGGTAAATTGTGTACGTTTGTTCACATTTTTGAATTGTGGGGGAATTGGTCTCGATCGAGGAGCGATCGGATAAAATATTTTGTGCAGATTCAGCGGGCGTGCAGTTTTGCAAAAAGAAAATCCCCAGAAAACGGGTTTTTTAACAGGTGAAAGTAGAACTGCACGAAATGCGTCTTTTTTGGAGAAATGAAACATACTCTTTCGGTTTTAGTTGAAGATGAAGCGGGTGTCCTCACCCGAATTGCTGGTTTATTTGCCCGCCGGGGTTTTAATATTGAAAGTCTGGCTGTCGGCCCTGCAGAGCAAGGGGGAGTGTCTCGGATTACGATGGTTGTACCGGGGGACGACCAAATTATCGAACAGTTGACGAAGCAACTTTACAAGTTGATTAATGTACTTAAAGTTCAGGATATAACGGAAATTCCTTGCGTGGAACGGGAGTTGATGTTGTTGAAAGTTAATGCAGCTTCGGGGACGCGATCGGAGATTATTGAGTTAGCTCAAATTTTTAGAGCGCGGGTGGTTGATATTGGCGAGGATACGCTGACTTTGGAAGTAGCGGGAGACCCCGGTAAAATGGTGGCGATCGTCCAAGTTTTAAATAAATTTGGCATCAAAGAAATCGCCCGGACTGGTAAAATTGCTCTGACTCGGGAGTCGGGTGTAAATACTGAGTTTCTTAAGAGTTTGGAAGCCAAAGTTTAAGTAATTAGTCATCAGTCATCAGTCATTAGTCATCAGTCATTAATTATAAATGATTGGCGATATTAAATCTGCTCTAAGGCGATCGATCCAAAATCCAGGACTAATGACTGATGATGTTTGATACAGTATTTTTCAGGTATGTGAGGTACAGAGAAACCCGGTTTCTTAAAGAAACCGGGTTTCTGGGGTGTACTTCATAAACTTGCAATCAGCTGTAAGATGCGGAATATTTGATAAATGTTTAATAAGATTCGCGATCGAGGACGTTCGCACTAATGACTAATATCGCAAATAGAGCTAACAGGAGTTAACACTAACATGAAAGCGATCTCTCATTTAACGCCGGGAAGCCCCGAAGTGCTTCAATTGCAAGATATCCCAGCCCCTACTATCCAAAAAGGAACTGATGTTTTGGTGCGGTTGCGCGCTGCTGGGGTGAATCCAATCGATACAAAATTGCGATCGCGCGGTACTTTTTATCCGGAACAAACTCCTCATGTTTTAGGCTGCGATGGCGCGGGCGCAATCGAGGCGGTAGGCGCTGGCGTCCGAGATTTTCAAGTTGGGGACGAGGTGTTTTTTTGCAACGGCGGTTTGGGAGGACCTAACGGTACTTATGCTGAGTTAGCGGTAGTTGATGAGAGATTTATTGCCAAAAAACCGAGTTCTTTAAGTTTTGTTGAAGCTGCTGCGGCACCCTTAGTTTTAATTACAGCATGGGAATCGCTGTACGATCGCGCCCGGTTGCAAGCCGGTCAAAAAGTTTTGGTGCAAGCCGGTGCGGGCGGTGTCGGTCACGTTGCGGTACAGTTGGCAAAGTTGCAAGGTGCTGAAGTTTGCACTACTGTAAGTTCTGAAACAAAAGCTGAATTTGTGCGGCAGTTGGGTGCCGATCGAGTTATTTTATATAAAAATACCGATGTTGCTGCTGAGGTTTTGGCTTGGACTGAGGGGGAAGGAGTTGACATTGGTTTTGATACTGTCGGCGGCGAAACTTTTTACAAAACTATCCCGACTGTCAAGATTTATGGGGATTTGGTCACGATTTTGGAACCCGATCCGGCCTTAGGGAATTTGAAAACAGCGAGGACGCGCAACCTGAGAATTAGTTTGGAATTGATGTTAACGCCGCTGCTGCAAAATTTGGTCCAGGAACAGCAACAGCAAGCTAAGATTTTGCAGCAATGCGCTCGTTTGTGCGATCGCAATTTGCTAAAAATTCATGTCAGCCAAACTTTCCCCCTAGCAGAAGCTGCCGCCGCTCACAAACTGTTAGAAACAGGTTCGGTAACTGGTAAAATAGTTCTGCTAATTTCTTAAACTGTTGACAATTAAGAAAAGTTTTGAGTTTTAAATTTTGAGTTTTGAGTTAAAGACATTTCTTAATTCACAACTCACAACTCAAAACTCCCGATAGTTGACAGTCGATCGCTTGACAGTTGATAGTTGACAGTCGATAATCAAAAGTCAACAAAAGTAAGGTGCGCACTGCGCACCCCACTAATTCCCTAAATCTCCAACCAAAAATCCCAAATCAACAATCTCAAATCCAAAATCTAAAAAATCCACAATCTAAAATCTAAAATCTAAAATCGATGTATGTCTAACACAAAACCTTATTCAATACTTGCCTGCGACGGTGGCGGACTGCGCGGGTTAGTTTCAGCAATTATCCTAGAAAGATTGGAACAAAAACTCAGACAAAAATTCCCTAACAGACAACTGAGAGATTATTTCGATTTAATTGCCGGCACGTCAGCGGGAAGTTTGACGGCTTGCGCTGTAGCTAGAGGCATTAGCGCTACGCAGATTAAAAGACTTTATCTCGAAAGGGGAATTGAAATCTTCCCGCCTTTCAATAATGTATTTAGGAGTTTTGTCAACCGCTTGGTTGGGGGTTTTGCCACTCAACCAATCTACGACGGAATCGGTTTGAGACAAGTTTTGCAAACTGTATTCGGGCAAGAAAATATCAATTTTGAGAATCTGCCAAAACCGCTAAAACCTGAAAATATACCCTCCAAATTTTTACTGTTTCAAGATTTGCCCAAGCCTGTTTTAATCACCGCCTACGACATTTACAACCGCCAAGCAGTAGTTTTTAAGAATACCAAAGTAGCACATGAAAAAGTCCCGGTTTGGGAGATTTGCCGATCGTCCGCAGCCGTACCTGTGGCTTTTCCCGCCCACATCATGACTCACCCAGACTTCTTGAAAGATTGGCAGGAAGAAGGCTATCAAATTCCCGCTACAGGCAATACTAGAGGTATTCCGTTAGTAGACGGGGGTTTTGTAGCCAGCAATCCGTCATTGTGCGCGATCGCGGAACGTTTGAGGTGGAATCGCAATCCGCCAACCAATCCGAAATGGCGGCAAAATCCTGCTAGTCCGTGGCGGGATACAGTGGATATTCAAGATATTGTAGTGGCATCTATAGGCACGGGTCAAAACGTGAAACAAATCGGCATCGTTCAAGCGCAAACTTGGGGTGCTGGAGAATGGATCAATCCTTTAGATGGTATTCCGATCCTCGATGTTTTTTCTGATGGTTCTTCCGATGGTATTATTTATACGATAAATCAATTAATGTCTGCAGAACAACAGGTTAGGTTTCAGCCGATTTTGTCTAAGAATTATGCGGCTTTTAATGCCAACCAAAAATTACTTGTGGAAATGCAGCAAGAAATAGAGCGATCGTTCTTGATGAATAAGAAAGAGGATGAAAAGTTGAATAAGTTGGCGGCGGTTCTTTTGGCTCGTTTTTAACAGAAATTACACCAAAATTTGACCATCTCTATGCCATAACCTGGCACTAAATCGATCGCAAAAGGCTCAAAACCATTGCTCTCGGGGGCTGAGAGTTTTATTCAGCAAGCCCTATAGTCTGAATAAGAAGTTCCTGCTATTTTTTCCAAAACTGCTCTCCGTCGCTGAAAGCTGGGATAATAATGATGCCTATACTATCCGTAACAATATGCGCTACGATCGCGCTCAACAGATCCCCCGTCCACAAATAAAATAAGGTCAGCAAAATTCCCGATAGCGCCGTTACCAACCCTGCAACCCATCCCCACAAAGGTACATGAGCCAAGCCGAAAGCGATCGCCGCCAGCAATCCTCCGATAGCGTAACTTCCTGTTAGCAATGATAACCTTTCTGTGGCATAACCTCGATACAATCCTTCTTCTACAATTGAGCCGATTGCTATTGCCAAAACTAGATACCAAATCGGCAGTGGCGTAAGTTTTTCCAGCCCGCTTTCAAAGGCTTTGAAACCAAGTCGATCGATCGCCTGCATTAGCAAAGGCGCGTAAATAAAGCTCAGAAACCCAGCAAAAATTAAGCCCCATAAACTCGATCGCCACCGCAGCGGGTGCAGTCCGATCGAAGATAGCGGTTGCTCTTCCCAAAAGATGACAATTCCCAGCACCGCAATAAATAGCAAGGCTAACACAAATTGTTGAAGTATCTTGCCCGTCAAACTTTCAGAATTGCCGAAGAGTCGATCGCCAAAACTTGCGATTAAGGGCGGTCCGCCAACAGCCAAACACAAACCCGCGACAGTTGCAAGAGAAATCATGGGAATCAGTTGCGAGGAAAATTGCTGCGTTAATCAAGTCCGCCGAACGCTGACAACTGACAACTATCAACTATCAACTCTTCCTTCTGCTTAGCGCCGATCTTCAGGGGCAGAAAACCAGTCAAACAATGAAGTCGCATCGCGCCTTGAGGTTTTGCTGTATTTAGGACTGCCTGCTTCCACTACTTCTTTCTTTAAGACTGCATCAGAGCCTTTGTCTTTGGAACGTTTGTTAGGATTTAGCAGCAGTTCGTTGTGCCACCAGGCTACCGCCAACCCCGCAGCCACACCGCCGAGGACACCCAAGCTGAGACTGATGGGTAAGTTCACTCCTATTAAGCGAAAGCCGACGGTAAACAGCACAAACCAGATCAATCCGGGGTTAAACCCCTTGGAGTCGCCAGTAAATTTTGCCACAGTATGTAACTCCTTTTTCTAATAGAACGCAAAGATATTGACAAGGTTAGCAGAAAATTCAATTAGACGGGCGATCGTCCTGAAACTAATCTGCATAAATTGATTTTAATTCAAGCTCTAAGTCTCGATCGGTATCTACTATTTTTACATAAATTTGCTCTGTTTCTGTAAAATGTTCAAATGCTGCTTGCTGCGAACTCAATAGTTCTGCTGTAGCGTCGGCAATATCGCCCTGGCGGTGTTCCAGCCGTTCTTGCAATACTGCGATCGGGGCGGTACAGTAAATTATTTGCAGGGGTAATTGCTGGGTTCGAGCGAGTTCGATCGCGTTTGCTCTCATATTTTGTCTGTCGAACTTAGCATCTAAAATCACTTCCCAGCCTTTTTTAGCTAGCAAGATCCCCAATTCTAACAATCTATTGTAAGTCTTTGCCGTCATTTCTGCCGAGTACAAATCCGCCGGACCTCGTTCGTTTAAAGGAATGCCGCCTAAATGTTTGCGAACCGCGTCCGATCGAATGTGAATTGCATTAGTTTTTCTGGCTAAATATCGAGCTGCTGTGCTTTTCCCGGAACCCGACAAACCGGACATCAAAGTTAACTTGCCTTGGCGCGGTTTGGTATATTCCCAAGCCAGTTTGTAATAGCTGGCTGCTGTTTGCGAAATCTCTTGTTTTTGGGCATCGGGAATTTCGGATTCATCTAGCATTAACGAATTTACTTTAGCTCTCACGTAAGCTTGTCGGCTCAAATACAGCGGCAGCAATTGCAGCCCTTCCCAATCGCCTGTTTGTTCGATGTAAGCATTTAAAAAAGCATTGCCTAAGTCTTTGTGTCCCCGAAATTCCAGATCCATGACTGCGAAGGCAACATCGTACATGACATCGACAAAGCGAAACGGTTCGTTAAATTCAATGCAATCAAATAGCAGTATTTTATCTTGCCACAGGGCGATGTTCCGCAAGTGCAAGTCACCGTGGCACTCGCAAATTTTATTATGGGCAATCCTGCTGGCAAATAATTCTGGATTTTCAGCAAAGAACGAGTCAGTATATTGTTTGGTTGCGTTGTATTGTGCCTGAGTTTGCAGTCCGCCGATATATTTTACTGAAATCTGGTAGTTATTATCTATGGCCGATCGAATCTGGCTGACTTCGCCAAAACTCCGAATGTATTCGTTGCTATTTGCGGTGCTGTGAAACTGAGCAACTTCTCGCCCCAATTCTTCCATGAGTTGTGCGGTCAACTCGCCGCGTTCCAGCAAACTAGTAAACAGCGAATCTTGGGGAAATTCCCGCATTTTTAGCGTCCATTCTACAGGAATTTCGGTAGCTGTTGGAGATGCGGCAGAGCTGCCTAAATAAAAGCGATCGCCCTTTTGAAAAATTGGCAATACTTCGAGATAAATTTCCGGTGCTCTGCGGCGGTTCATCAGCAATTCTTGGGTACAAAAATGCTGGCGTTTCTCCAAAGTTGAGTAATCCAAAAAACCAAAATTGACAGGTTTCTTGATTTTGTAAGTATAATCTCCTGTCAGCAAAACAAAAGAAATGTGAGTCTGAATCAGCCGCACGGGTTCTGTTACCCTGTGGGGGTAAAAATCGGGCTGTAACATTTGTTGGATTAAAGAAAACATCTGGCGATTTGAGATTGGCGATTTGAGATTTTATAGATTTCAGATTGGAGATGGAAAATCTGAGACTGGAGATTTTGAATTTGAGATTTTATAGGTTGGAGATTTTAGATGAATCCCAATCTATATTTTAACATTATTATTTTAGTCCGAGCGAGCCGCAAGATAACAAAAGTTTAGCAAGTTAAGCTTGTAACGACGCTGGCAACAGGAAACTTCGATCTGGTCTAACGCTTTAGCCCGTGCAGAGTTGGGTGAATTCTCACCAGTCTTCCTTAAGTTGAGGTGCTAAATTGCTAAATTTGAGTTGCGCTCTGGGGCTACTGAGTGCAAACTAATATTTAGTCCTGTCCCATAATTAGATTTTTGTCCGTATAGGGCAAGGCTTTTAGAATCTTTTTGGGAGAGGTCTCTTCTTCTTGCAACTCAATGAACCAAAAAATTGTAGAAGTTACAGAAAAAATTAGTGTTTTGGGTAGCGAACAATATGGAGAGCGTGCTTGACGCAACCCGATCCGTCAAGATACCGGCCCGATTTTGCAAGCCCTGGTGATGGCCGCAAAACCTAAAATTATTCTGGAACTGGGTACTGGTTAAGGTCTTTCTACCTGCTATCTTGCCCCAGGAGATAGCAAGGCGAAAATCCACACGATCGAGTTTGATCGTGCCGTGGCGGAGCAAGCGGTAAAACACTTTAGTGCTTTATCCCTGTTTGCATACAGTTGCGTAGTTCGGTTTAATTCCGCGTACCTACTTAAATTTTCTGTACCTCAAAAATCGATATCAAAAATCGCTAGAGTTGATGCATAATAGCAATCAATTAAAGCTCGATCGTGCTAATACAATTTACTTTTTTTAGCATATTCTCGAATATTAAATTAAACAAAAAATAACTTGACTTTATTCAATTTAATCATGTAAAATTCCATCAAGTCTCAAAATTTATACCTTATGTTGTCGCTAGAAACAGAATTCAATCGTCAGGATTTTGCATCATCAATCGCGGGTTTTTCATCGGAAACCCTCGACTTATTTAACAGCAAGTTGAACGGTCAATTCGATCGGCTCAATCTGATGGCTTCAATGGTGTCAGCCGATACAAAAAGTTTATTAGATTCGGGAAATTGGGAAAATGGCGGTTCGATCGACTTAACAAATAGTTTTTCCGATTTCGGCTTTTTAGAGACAAGCAGCAACAATCTTGCCTTCGATAAATCTCAATCGGATATCTCCGCAAAAGTACAGCGAGATGAACTGACAGGTATGGATTTCGCGCCACAAGATGGGGGCGGAAATATCGAGCTAGTGGCATCCCAACGCTCTGCTGTGCCGCGTACAGATGTAAATTTGGATTTGAAAAGTTACACGATCCAGCACCAAGGTTTAAACACGCTCAACATCAAAGTTGATTACGGATTGAGACCGGGAACTG
>JALOON010000007.1 GCA_025454405.1 Oscillatoriaceae cyanobacterium Prado104
TGAACTTGACCAATTATGCGATCGAGCATCAAGGTATCAACAATATCAATGTTGGTGTCAAGTATCAGTACAGACAGGGGATTGCTGCGAATCAATATCCCGATGTCAACCAGGTTTACAATAGCATCGACAGATTCTTGAAAAATTACCCTAATGAAACTGATTTCTGGGAAATTGTCAATAATAATTTGACGCAAAGAGTGTTTGCTGACAATCCCTTATTGGATTCGCTGCAAATTGAGTTGGAAGTTTTGCCGACGAAGAACTTCCCTTACGATCTAAGCAGTATTGTATCGATTGCTTAGTCCGTTGATAGCAGGGTGTGCAGTTTTAGGGCGCGCAGCGCGAACTTTACGTTTGTAGGGTGCGCGCTGCGCACCTTACAGCAGATTTCAAGTAAGTGAGGTACAGAGAAACCCGGTTTCTTAAAGAAACCGGGTTTCTGGAGTGTACTTCATAAACCCGCAATCTGCTGTATATCAAATCCGGGCAAGCGCGAAGCGGAGGGTTCTCACCCTCTTTATTCCTGAAACCCGCGAAGGCGGGTTTTGTACGTATAGTAGCGGTTTCAACCGCCCACTCATAAAGGGAATATCTAATTCGGATTTGGTATTACTTTAGAGTTTCGATCGCACAGCCCTGTGTTGGGCATATTCTCAAATATTAAATTAAATCTAAAGATAACTTGCTTTACCAAATATAAAATTTAGAATCTAAAATCTAAAATCAAAAATTGTATAATTTATGTCGCTTGCACCAAGATTGTTGGACGATCGCCCTTTGGTAGCATCGATCGCGGGTATTTCACAGCCGACGCTTGATTTATTTGACGGCAAGTTAGATCGGCTAAATCGAATGACTGTAATTGCAGCAGCCGCTGCTGGCAGTTTATTAGATTTCAGTTCGGATTTACCCGGTAAACTGGATGCGGGCAATTCGGACAGTAACAGTTCGATCGACCCGATAAGTAGTTTCTCCGATTTTGGATTGTTAGAAGCAAGCAGCAGCAATCAGATATTCGATCGCGCCCTCACATCTCGATCGGAAAATCTCGCAACAGTTCAGCGAGACGAACTGACAGGAATGGATTTTCCTGCAGGAGATTCTAGCATAAATATCGAGCGATCGCAATCTCAAATTCCTGCACTGTTCCCAGCCGAAAATTGGACTTTCGATTTTAAAGATTACACGATCGACCACCAAGGTTTAAACACGCTAAATATTAAAGTCGGTTACGGATTTAAACCGGGAATTGCCAGCACGGAATATCCCGATTTTGTCCCCATTTACCGAAGTATCGACAATTTCTTAGTTAACTACCCCAACGAAACCGATTTTTGGGAAATACTTAACAAAAACTTGACCCAAAAAGTGCTTGATGAAAATCCGGTATTTGAAGATGTAACAATTCAAATAGAAGTTTTGCCAACCAATCGCTTGCCCTACGATCGATCGAGTACGGTGTTCCGCAGTCGCAGCGGTCAACTGCAAGAAGCTTGGAATTTTTCGCTGCAAAATTACGCGATCGAACATCAAGGACTTAACAAGCTGAATCTCGATGTCAACTATCAATACAAGCCAGGAATCACCCGCGAAGAATATCCCGATTTCGTACCAATTTTCCAACGCATTGACAATTTCCTCACCAACTATCCGAACGAAACAGATTTTTGGGAAATTGTCAACAGAAACTTAACCAAAACTTTGCTTGATGAAAATCCGGCACTGGGCGCAATAAACATCGATTTCAACGTTCTGCCCAGTACCCAACTGCCCTACAACCGGACCAGCAAAGTTACCCGCACTCAACCCAGCAATCGCGAAGGAACTTTTTTAATCGGCAATACCAGGGGCAACAACATCCTGCGGTTTGATGGCAAAACTGGCAACTTTTTAGGCGAATTTGTAACGGCGGGCAGCGGCGGTTTAGTTGCTCCCGATACGATAATTTTTGGTCCCGACGGCAACGGCGACGGCAATTCAGATATTTACGTTGCTAGCGGCGACAAAGCTGGAAATTCCCGAGAAAATGGGGCATCTGCCATCTTGCGCTACGACGGAATTACTGGGGAATTTATTGACAGGTTTGTCGGCGACAATCCGAATACTCAAACCGATGAAACTGGCGGACTGTTTCGCCCTTACGGTTTAGTTTTTAGCCCGGATGGCAATCTTTACGCCAGCAGTTTCTTGAGCGACAAAATTCTCCGCTACGATGGCAAAACCGGGCAGTTTCTTGATGTCTTTGCCTCGGGAAACCAGCAAGCTGGAGGGTTGAACGGACCTAACGGTTTGCTATTTGCTCCTGACGGCTTTTTGTACGTAACAACCCAGGGGAGTGTTGCCCGCAACGATCGAGCGGATTTCAGCGATAATTTCCCCAGTCAGGTGCTGCGTTACAACCCAGTTTCCAAGGAATTTAGTATTTTTGCTTCCCCCGATCCTTCGCCTCGGAGTTTTGGATTTGCGAGCCTTTTGGGAATGGCGATCGGACCTGTTGATGGCGATTTGTATGTCAGCGATTTTGCCAACGATATCCGGCGCTACAATTTAAAATCGGGGGAATTAATCGAGGTTTTACCTACTAATTATACTGGCACGAGTCCCAGCAGCAATTTTATCGGCAGTTTGGCTTTTTCTCCGATCGGCAATCTGTTTGCTGTGGGTTTTGACAATCGCGGAAATGCTGGAAATGCTGGGGCAGTTTTACGGTTTAACGGTGCAACTGGCGACCCACTGCCCGCCACCGGCAAAGAAAATGCGATCTTTGTTTCTCCTGACAGCAAGTTGCAGCGTCCGATCGGGATTGCTTTCTTCCCGAACGATGCTAAATTAGTTGAAAAGTGGAATTTTACTGCTGCAAATTACCCGATCGACCATCAAGGATTGAATAACTTAAACTTGGATGTTAATTACAAGTATCAAGAGGGGATTCAAAATTTCCAGTATCCCGATTTTGTGCCGATTTACAAAGCTATTGATAGTTATTTGGTTAATTACCAGAACGAAACAGATTTTTGGGAAATAGTTAACAAAAAATTGACGGAGAAATTGCTGTCAGAAAGTCCGGCACTGTCTTCTGTGACTGTGAAATTGGATGTTTTGCCCACCAATAGATTGCCTTACAATCGCGCCAGTACAGTTACTCGCACTGCAGGCGGTAAATTGGGCGAATCGTGGAATTTTCAGTTTGCCAATTATTCGATCGACCATCAAGGTTTGAACAATCTGAATATTGATGTCAGTTACCAGTACAAACAAGGAATAACGCCAGCAGAATATCCTGATTTCGTGCCGATTTATAACACCATCGATAAATTTTTGACAGATTATCCCAACGAAACAGATTTCTGGGAAATTGTCAATAAGAATTTGACGCAAAAAGTGTTAGCTGAAAATCCTGTTTTGGATGCGCTGCGAATTGACATTGCAGTTTTGCCTACCCAGAGATTGCCTTACGATCGAGCTAGTATTGTATCGATCGCTTGAAGGAGTTTTGAGTTTTGAGTTGTTCGGGAGTTTTGAGTTTTGAGTTTTGAGTTTTGAGTTGAAGAAAAGTTGTGAGTTGTGAGTTGTGAGTTAAAGACAGTTTGCGGGAGTTTTGAGTTTTGAGTTTTGAGTTTTGAGTTAAAGACAGTTTGCGGGAGTTTTGAGTTTTGAGTTTTGAGTTTTGAGTTAAAGACAGTTGGTAAGGAGTTTTGAGTTGTTGTAGGCTGCGTCGCCACCAACAATCCCCAAAAAAAATTGACAATTTAATAGCGATGCACCTTACCAGTTGACGTGCATGACAGTTGACAATCGTGAATCTCCCAATCAAAAATCGCAAATCTCCCAATCTCAAATCTCAAATTTCAAATTTCAAATCGTTCAATTCCCTAATCCCAAATCTCAAATCTCAAATCGTTCAAATCTCAAATCTCAAATCGATTGACAGTTGACTGTTGGTTGCTTGCACGAAAACAGTCATCAGTCAACAGTCAGTAGTCATCAGTTATTAGCCAAAGTCATTACTTCCTTCTTCCTTCTTCCTTCTTCCTTCTTCCAGTTAGAGGCATCGCGAACATCTATCTTTGGGTGGATGCAGTTTGTTTGCTTTGTAAGCGATGTTAGGGTTTTTCGGGGTACTCTAATGCGGGAATCTCCACTGGCAGCAAAAGGTAAAACAAACAGCGACGAAAATTTTTAGATTTTTTTAACAAAACAACAAATTTGAAACGATCGTGGGATAATTCTAGGTGATTTTATTTAGATAAAAAACTCAAAATAATGATAAATCTGCCAAAAATAGAGAATTTTCAGTGTTTTTGCCGAACGAGTCAGGCATGAAGCGAACAGGAGATCTGCAGGCTGCTGACACCTTTTCCCAACAAAACGCGACGGCTGGCTAGCTGCCAACCTTTGACGCATCATTCATTCCCCATCTAAAATCTAAAATCAAAAATGGTATGACTCCCCGACAGGCAGACAAAGACGCGAACCAAGTTGCGATCGAGTTGCCAATGCTGAAGTTGTCAGCTACTTATGGGTGTGTGAAACCGGGTTGTTTGCGAAAACACTTTGTACTCGCCCGCAGATTCAGTAAAAACAGAGGTTTGCATGCCCGATCGCGCTTGTTCTGGTTGTTGTGAAAACAGTTGATTTTTATAAGTTTGTCAATACTATTAAAGAAATAGGGCTTTTAGGGGTATGCGATCGGCTAGCATCTGCCAGATTATCTTCCGGATTCGCGAGCTAAATATTTAAATGAAAGAAAGTTGTGTGAAAACGCTAAATATCCTATTAGTAGAAGACAGTCCGCTAGATGCCGAACTGATCGAGGCATATTTAACTGAGGGCGGAATCGAGTTTTCTCTAATCTGCGTCGAAACTCGCTCCGATTTTGTAGCAGCCTTGGAACAAAACTGTTTTGACATTATTTTGGCAGATTACATGCTGCCTTGTTTTAACGGGATTGCAGCGCTGGAAATCGCCCGCGAAACTTGTCCGGGAGTGCCGTTTATTTTTGTATCGGCGACTTTGGGCGAAGAAGTGGCGATCGAAACATTGAAAAGCGGCGCTACAGATTACGTTCTCAAACGCCGTTTAGCGCGGCTGGTGCCTTCGATCGAACGGGCATTGCGGGAAGTTCAAGAACGCCTCGAACTCAAACAAGCCCAAGCGCAGCGCCAAGAAAGCGAAGAGAGATTTCGGATTATGGCAGACACCGCACCGGTGATGATTTGGATGTCTGGTGCCAACAAACTTTGCGATTACTGTAACAAAGTCTGGCTGGAGTTTACGGGTCGAACTTTGGCGCAAGAAACCGGCAAGGGGTGGATGGAAAGCTTGCACCCCGATGACTTGCAGCACTTTCTGGATGTCTCGAACTCGGCCTTCGAGGCTAGGGTTGAGTGCCGCATGGAGTTTCGTTTGAGGCGCGCTGACGGCGAGTACAGGTGGATTTTGAGTACGGGCGTACCCCGGTACAGGCGCGATCGCACTTTTGCAGGTTACATCGGTTCCTGCATCGATATTAGCGATCGCAAACTGGCAGAACAAGAAAAAGCAGCAGCTTTGGAACGCGAACAAGCCGCGAGAGTGCAAGCTGAAGAGATAGCCCAAGAATTGTTAAAGGCCAACCAGCGCATCAGCAATATTCTGGAAAGCATTACCGACGGCTTTGTCGCCGTTGATGACAAGTGGCGCTTTACCTATGCCAACCGCAAAGCAGTAGAACTGTTGGGCAAGTCCCAAACGGACTGTATGAGCAAAACCATGTGGGAACTGCTTCCCTGTTCGCCAGAATCAAAATGTTACGCAATGGCTCGCCAAGCCGTAGCCGAACGAGTTACCCTCGAATACGAAGAATTCGATCGAACTTTAAATAAATGGTTTAACGTGCGCCTGTATCCGTCAGAGTTGGGTGTGTCGGCTTATTTTCAAGACATCACCGCCCGCAAGCAAACAGAAGCAGCCCTCCAAGCCAGCGAAGCCAAGCTGCGATTTTTGGCAGAAGCTAATTTAATCGGCATTCTGTTCAGCGATATTTACGGCGGTATTAGCAACGCCAACGATGAGTTTTTGCGGATAGTTGGCTACACGCGGGAACAATTGCAGCGGGGGGAAATGTGCTGGAGAGACATCACCCCGCCGGAATACCTGCCCCTCGACGAGATCGGAATTGCACAAGCACAAGCAACCGGCGCTTGCACTCCTTACGAGAAAGAATACCAGCGACCCGACGGCAGCCGCATTTCTGTTTTGATCGGATACGTTTTGCTCGGGGAAAAGCGGGAAGAAGCTGTAGCTTTTGTGATGGATTTGAGCGAACGCAAGCACTTGGAAGCACAACTGCGCGATCGAGCTGAGGAATTAGATCGCGTCAACCGAATCAAAGATGAGTTTCTGGCAACATTGTCCCACGAACTGCGGACGCCGCTGAATGCCATGCTAGGGTGGACGCAACTGCTGCGCTACCGCAAGTTTGACGAACAGACGACTGTTCGAGCTCTGGAGACGATCGACCGCAATACTCGCTCTCTGGCGGCGCTGATCGAAGATTTGCTAGACTTGTCGCGGATTGTTACCGGCAAGCTGTCGCTGAATTTGCGATCGGTAGATGCGATCGCAACTGTTGAAGCCGCGATCGATACTCTTGCACCCGCCGCGCAGGCAAAAAATATTGAAATCGTCACTGATTTTGACCCCGCAACCGGACGGATTTACGGGGATGCCGGCCGCTTGCAGCAGGTAGCTTGGAATTTGCTATCGAATGCGATCAAATTTACTCCCGAAGGCGGGCAGGTAACAGTAACGCTGCGGAAGTTGGGAAGTCCGATCGCTTGCAAGTTAGAATCTGGGGAAAATTTATCTCCTGCTACCGTTGAAATTGAAGTCAGCGATACTGGAGAAGGCATCGAGCGGGAGTTTTTACCCCGCGTGTTCGATCGTTTCAGCCAAGCCGACAGCACGAGTTCGCGATCGCACAACGGATTGGGTTTGGGTTTGGCGATTGTCCGGCACTTGGTGGAACTGCACGGGGGAACGGTGCAAGCGGAATCTGCTGGGAAGGGGCAAGGAGCGAGGTTTTGCGTGCGGCTGCCAGTCAAACAGCCCGAGGGTGACAGGGCCTTTGCGGTTGCGGGCCAGGAAAAGTTTTTGGTTCCAGAAAAAAGGGCGATCGCATCGGTACGGGAATTGACTGCTAGCGCCAACCTCAGCGGGCTGCGGGTGTTGGTGGTCGATGACGACTGGGATTCCCTGGATTTTGCGCGCGCGATACTCGAAGACTGCAGGGCCCAGGTGGAGACTGCTGATTCGGCAAGGCAAGCCCTGGAGGCAATTAAAAGGCGCGCGCCGGATATTTTGGTTAGCGATATCAGTATGCCAGTGGAGAACGGATGCACTTTGCTGCAGCAAATACGGGCGATCGAGCGCGGCAGCGCAATTCCGGCGGTGGCGCTAACAGCCCATGCTAGGGTCGAGGAACGGGTGCGGGCGCTGCGGGAAGGTTTTCAAATTCATTTACCAAAGCCGATCGAACCTGCGGAGTTAGTGGCGGTAGTGGCAAGTTTGGCGGCTCGCGATCGTTAAATAGTTGATAGTTGGTAAGGAGTTTTGAGTTGTTCGGGAGTTTTGAGTTTTGAGTTTTGAGTTTTGAGTTAAAGACAGAAGGAGTTTTGAGTTATGAATAGTGCGAGCGTCCCCGCTCGCGATCGATTCAGAGTGCGAGCGTCCCCGCTCGCGATCGATAATCAATTACTTTCCCACTCTGCCCCTCCCAATACCACGTCTTTTATTTTCTTTTGTTTTATTTTATTTTATTTTAATATTCGAGCCGGAATACTTTAAGATTTAATAACAGCTAGATCGATCGGGACTCAGACAAAAAGTAGCTTGACACGCTACTCATAGCGGTAAGGCACGCGCTGCGCGCCCTACATCAGCGAGTTGATGCGTAATTTATGATTCCCGGCCGATGTCACAAAAACGGTTTGTAGTGCGGACTTCAGTCCGTTCCATCTTGCAGATCCAAGTCCCCATTACGAACTAATCCGATCGCCCTCAATCGATCGAACAGTTTCTCAGTCCTGTTTGTCGCTGATACAACTCAATTTCTGACAAGAGTTGCTGTCAGTTTAATGCTTGTTGCAAACTTCCTTATCCTCAAAATGGATTTACTA
Organism: Oscillatoriaceae cyanobacterium Prado104; assembly: GCA_025454405.1. GTDB lineage: Bacteria > Cyanobacteriota > Cyanobacteriia > Cyanobacteriales > Microcoleaceae > Microcoleus. The sequence continues at coordinate 8,163 of JALOON010000007.1, forward strand.
TTTTTTCTCATTGTCTCATTCATACTGTTGTTAGCTAGCGCCCTCAAAGGTTACTTTATTGCTTATCCGCTGCTAGTTTCCCTGGTAATTTTTATTGCTATTTTGTTAACCAAAGGATTTACACTGCCCAGTCTCATTGCAATGGCGATCGCCGGCAGCAAAAAATCTTTTTCAGTTATTAGTATCTTACTTTTAATCGGAGCCGTAATGGCTGTCTGGATGGCTGCGGGGACAGTTCCGATACTCGTATATTGGGGAATCAAGCTGATTAACCCGCAGTATTTTATCTTGTCAGCCTTCATTTTAACTAGCCTGATTTCTCTAATTATCGGCACATCTTTTGCTACGGCAAGCACGATCGGTCTTGCCTTAATCATCGCCGCCAGCGGCAGTGGCGTCAATCCCAATATCATCGGCGGTGCAATAATTGCCGGCGCTTATTTTGGCGATCGGTGTTCGCCGATGTCTTCCGGCGCTAATTTGATTGCTGGCATCACCCGCACCGAACTTTATACTAATTTTAAAAATATGGCGGTGACAGCCTTTTACCCGCTGGTACTTTCCACCATTCTCTATTTAATTCTCTCCCTAGCAAATCCCGTCGAACTTGGCAATAATACCTTAGCTGTTGAAATTAACGAAACCTTCAATCTCACCTGGATAACTTTGCTGCCAGCATTGACAATTTTCCTGTTTTGTATTATGCGAATTCAGGTCAAGCTTGCAATGGCAGCTAGCGTAATTGTAGCAGGCGCGATCGCGATTTTTGTTCAAGGTAATTCCCCGATCGAAGTGCTGCAGTTTGCCATGACAGGCTTTAAATTAGACTCAACTTCGAGTTTAGCAAATATCGTAACGGGCGGTGGCATACTGTCGATGGCAAAATCGGCAACAGTGATAATTGTATCGACAGCATTTGCCGGAATTTTTGCCGGAACAAAAACGCTAAATTTCATTGAAAAATATGTAAACAAAGCTCGATCGAGAGGCGATTTATTTTTGGGAACCACCACCATCAGCATTTTATCAGCAGCATTTGGATGTACCCAAACGATCGCGATTCTCCTCACACATCAGTTAGTTGAGAAAAAGTACATTAAAGAAGGATTAGAGGGCGATCGATTGGCAATAGATTTAGAAAATACGGCTGTCGTACTCGCTCCATTAATCCCTTGGAATATAGCTGGATTAGTCCCGGCAACTATTTTGCATATCGATGCGGGTTATATACCTTATGCCTTTTATTTATATCTGATTCCCGTCTTAAATTTGGTGCAAATGAAATTAGTTAAACGCTATAAATATCAGCTATAGTTCTGGAGAGGGTCGGGTTTTTGAGAGCTGACCGTACTTTGTTAAATTACGGGCGATCGCACTTTATGAACAGAATAAAAGGCGAGCTATGCCACAAGCTCGCCCGCAAGTTTTTCTATTAGGATGAAATCTTGCACCATTCTCAATTCCAGTCGCCTGCTCTGGGACAAAAAATTACGAAGCCGTTTTGTTGGCGCGACGGCGGCGGGCAGCAACTAAACCTCCGAAACCGAGAGCTAAACCAGTCATGGTAAACGGTTCGGGAACTGCTTCGGCGCTGACGGTAAAGTCTTGGAAGTCTGCATCGATACCGTTGCCACGATCGTCGAAGGCAATTGTCGTACCCCCGCCAAACAGGGAGCCAGTAGCATCTGTAAATTGTCCGGCAGCTTGGAACACATTTGTAGTTTCTCTATTCAGTGCGTCCCACAGCGCGGGGCCTCCAAATACAGCTTGCTGGCTACCCTCAGAACCCGTGTTCAAGCTCGATGTCGAATAAACTGTGCCGTTATCGCTGGAAAGTCCCAAAGTATAAACTTTATTTGCCAGGAAGGTGAAGGCGACCGAACCCGAACCTAAAACTGTGTTGCCGAGGGTTCCTTTCCATTCGTCTGCACCGCCGTTGTCTGAGGATTTGGTTTCGGAAAACAAGCTGGCGACTTGAGTAATTGCCGAATCAGTTACTTTATAAATTCCCAAAGATGAAGTGAACGCGCCGTGGGATTCTTTGAATTTGAAGGTAACTTCGGTATCTTCGTTGAATTTGATCCCACCAGTGCCGAAGGAAAAAGCTTGGGCTGGGGCTGAAAGACCTAATAAAGCTGTAGCGGCAGTAGCGGCAGTGATGGCAGATAAAAGTTTGGTGTTCATGACTTAGGTATGTTTCTTTTTATCTATTTCTACAATTCGATTATCAGGCATCTTGGCAGGTTTGCTATGGCTCTAGCTGACTTTATACAGACTCTTCATCGAATCTTTACAAAACCTTCACACAATTTGGATACTTTCTAGGCTGGGACATCGCCCGATCGGACAAATAGGAACTAAAAATTCATGGTGGCCGCTGAAAAGCTTTGCTGTGATAGCATCATAAGATTATTACAATAACTTATAGCTCGGGGATTTTTGATAGATCTTTTCTTCTATTGTCCCGTTGCTAGTCCAAAATAGTTAACACTTACGCGCAAATACTGTCGTTCGCACGCAAGTTTCCCGTTAGATAAATTGACTGTAATTTTTTTACTCGCCTCAATCCGGAACCTCAACCCCTTTACAAAAATTCTGCTGTTAAAATGACCCGATGATGAAATTGCGTTCGAGCGCTCGATCGACTAAAAAATAAATGGGTATTTAAGCCAGATTTTGGCTCTACTCTCAATTGAGAATACTGATTTTTGGGAGCTAGTAGGGCAACAAACACAACTTAATTGCTGCCGATCGATCCGTAAAAATGCGCTGTTTTCAACTTAAAACGAGCCGCTGTAGCGTTCCTCTGCCCAAGGTTCGCCGCGTTCGTGGTAGCCGTTGCGTTCCCAAAAGCCAAGTTTTTGAGATGCTGTAAACTCCAAACCGTTAATCCATTTGGCGCTTTTCCAAGCGTACAAGTGCGGCACTACCAGGCGCATCGGACCGCCGTGGTCTGAGGACAGCGGTTCCCCGAAGACTGTGTGGGCGAAAAAGTTTTCTGCTCTCAGGAAGTCGGCGATCGAAATGTTGGTAGTGTAGCCGCCGTAGCAGTGCTCGACGATGTGCATGGCTTGAGGATCGACTTCGACATAGTTCATGAAGTCCGTGACTTTGACTCCCGTCCACTGCACGTCGAGTTTTGACCAGCGGGTGACGCAGTGAAAATCGGCGGTAAAGTCGGTTTGGGGCATTGCCTGGAAGTCTGCCCAGGTAAATGTTTTTTCTGTTGCTAGTCCCCAAACTTTAAATTGCCACCCTTCAATGCTGACTTTGGGTGTATCGCCGTAAGTCAGTACGGGGAAGCCATCGGTGAGGTACTGACCGGGGGGGACGCGATCGCTGTTTTCTGATTCTGGCTTGCGAAAAAATTTGCCCAGCATTGATTGATGCTCTACAAGGACGGATTTTTAAGATCAGTATACCTGATACTGGTACTCGCGCTACACATGGTGCGATCGCAAATTTTTGAGGACTCATGCCTTGATGTAGTTTGGTTTGACACCAGATCTCCCGTCAAGATCTCTTAGAGAATGAGGCTTGTGCCTGGGCAACCGAGATTGTTTGTCCGGAATGACTTTTGCTTCTGGCTGTCTATTTTTCCTGCTTGTGAGGGACGACTTTCAAATAGCAAAAAACTGCGCCACATTACTAAATTCCCTAATCTTTAAGAATATCCTATTCGCTCTTGATTTTTCCAAATTTTCATGTAATGTTACAATATGGAGATCTACAATTGTTTAGTTAAAAATTTTTAATGGGGTAAAAACCATGATAGTAAGCTGCTTGATTCCCTTGGTGCTGTGTCTGATTGCCGCAATAATTACAACAGGAACAGACAGAAGAACGCTGGATGGGATTCCCGGTCCGCTGGCTGCGATCGTGGGAGTCGGTTGTTTGATTTGGTTTGTGGCGGCTTGTCCTTGGCCGGTGAAACTCGCTCTGGTGGTGGTAGTGTTGGTTTTAGGCAAACAATTCCTGCAAAATATCTTGAAACTGGGATAATTTTGCCTCAATGGCGCTGCTAGATTTGTAGGAGCGCGATCGTCGGGTGCTGCTACTTTTCTGTGGAAATTCTGGGGAAAATTTTTGAGGTTTGTCTGCCTGTATCTCCAGTAGGGGTCGCCGCGACTTAAGCAACCCCAGTATTGTTAAATTGCCAATTAAATTGGCAAGCGATTGATATCTTTATTAGAACCAATTACCACCATCGCCTCGCCCTTTCTCAAGCGTTCGTTTGGCTGCGGATTGATCTCAAATTTGTCGGCGCGACCGACTGCAATCAAGGTTAAACCGTACCTGCGTCGGAGATCCAAATCTGCGATAGTTTTGCCATCAAACTTTTCAGGAACGAACAACTCAACAATGCTGTGATCCGGGTCGAGGTCAAAACGTTCTAAAATGCTGGGTTTTGTGAGGCTGCGGGCTAAAGAACAGCCCATTTCTCGTTCGGGAAAAACGACTCGATCGGCCCCAACTTTTTTCAATAGTTTTAAGTGAGTTTCTGAAGAAGCTTTGGCTATGACATTAGTTACTCCGCCTTCCTTAAGATTGAGGGTAGTAGTAATGCTTTCCGCTAGGTAATTGCCGATCGCGACAATCACCGTATCAAATTCAAATATCCCGGCTTCCGCAAGGGCGCTAGGTTCAGTAGAATCCAACTGCAAAACATGAGCCGCAATGCGATCGCTCAAAGCTTGAGTTACTTTTTTTTCATCGGTATCAACCCCGAGAACTTCGTAACCCAAACCGTGCAAAGTCGAACAAACTGCTTTGCCGAAACGTCCCAGACCAATCACTGCAAATTGTTTGTTTGTGGCTTGCAAATTGCTAAACAAGTTTAAAGATGACAGGTTCACTAAATATCCAGCGCTTCAGGTCTTGCTTTTCCAATTTTAGCAGAGACAGCGCCGCCTCCTTGTTGATTTTTTGGTAAGTTGTCAAAGTTGATTTGGGTTGCCACCCATTGTTTAGATTAACAGCAACTGGCAGTTTTTTTTATCCCACTAACAAACTTTCTTCAGCATACTTAAAAGGTCTGGGTTTGGGGTCGCCAACAGCAGCACTCATCAGCAGCAGGACGCCTACCCGACCTATATACATAGTAGCAATTAAAACCAGTTTGCCGATCGCGGAAATCTGGGCTGTAATTCCTGTAGAAAGACCTACGGTAGCAAAAGCTGAAACTGCTTCAAACAGGACTTTGATAAATTCTAGTTCGGGATTAGCAAGCTCAATTAATGTTGCAGATCCGAAGGCGACTAACAGGGAACCAAAGAATACGCTAATGGTTTTCAAAATCAATGCTAGGGGAATTTGACGCTGGTAGCACTGTACTTGTTCTTGACCTTCGAGAACTGCTGCGGTACAGGAAAACAAAATCCGAAAAGTTGTGGTTTTGATGCCGCCGCCCGTACTGCCGGGACTGGCACCAATAAACATCAGGGCGATCGTCATAAATAGCGATGCTTGACTCATTTTGCCGATGTCAATTGTATTGAATCCTGCGGTGCGGGGAGTAACAGATTGAAACCAAGCTGCCATCAATTTTTGCGGAAAACTTAGAGCACCGAAAGTTGCTGGGTTGTCGTATTCCAGCACCAAAAATAGTAGCATTCCCAAAATTAAAAGAACGATCGTTGTACTGGTAACGACTTTGAAATTTAGGGAAAAGACCGTGCAGATCTGGCTGTTTCTGAAGCGATCGCGCAGCCACAAATACATTTCCATTATTACTTGATATCCGATTCCCCCAAATACGATCAAACTTGTAATTGTGAAGTTAACTACTGGCGAATTGACGTAGCGAATTAAACTATCTGAATAGAGGCTAAACCCTGCATTATTAAACCCATTAATGCTGTGAAAAATAGCAGACCACAGGCCGTCTCTAAATCCGAATTCTGGCACAAAAACTAACATCAGCAAAAACACTCCAGTTAATTCAAACAAAACTGTTGTTGCTAGAATTGACTGCACGAGCTGCACTACTCCTGCCAACCCGGATTTATCGAGAGATTGTTGGAGGGCAATTTTGTCTTTTAAGCCAAAGCGACGGCCTAATAACAGCAACAAGAAAGTTGTGGCTGTCATGTAGCCCAAGCCTCCTATTTGTACCAGTAAAACCAAGCACAGTTGGCCCCAAAAAGAGTAATATTTTCCGACATCTACAACTGACAAGCCTGTAACGCAAACAGCGGAAGTAGAGGTAAATAGTGCTGTTACCGGATCGCTCCAAGTCCCATCACTTATGGAAAAGGGCATCATCAGTAATAGCGCACCTACAGTAATGACGGCAAGAAATCCCAAACAAATAGTTCTGGAAACAGTCATGCGATTTTAGATTTTAGATTTTGGATTTTAGATTGTTTCGATTGGGGAATTGAGGAATTGGGGGATTTTCGATCGTGCGATTTTAGATTTTAGATTTTGGATTTTAGATTGTTTCGATTGGGGAATTGAGGAATTGGGGGATTTTCGATTTTCGATCGTGCGATTTTAGATTTTAGATTTTGGATTTTAGATTGTTTCGATTGGGGAATTGAGGAATTGGGGGATTTTCGATTTTCGATTGTCGATTTTCGAGTGGGAAATTGGGGGATTGTCGATTGTCGATTGTCGATTGGGGGATTGGAGGATTGGGGATTGGGGATTTGAGAGGGATTTGAAATCGATTTATCGATTTGGGATTGGCGATCGGTGACAGCGATCGGAAAAAGCGTTAAAATTCCTTGTAATTTGTACTAGCATCTGTTGGCGGGCAACTTTCCACTGCCAACTGTCAACTGTCAACTGTCAACTGTCAACTGTCAACTGTCAACTGTCAACTGTTTAGATGACCCCAACACTTTATCAGCAAATTCAGCAATTTTACGACGCTTCCAGCGGTTTGTGGGAACAGGTGTGGGGCGAACACATGCACCACGGTTACTACGGCCCGAATGGTAATTTGAAAAAAGACCGCCGCCAGGCTCAAATAGATTTGATAGAAGAAATGCTGGCTTGGGCTGGGCTGCCCTCAGAGAAAGGGTTCTCGGCACCTTACCGCATCCTTGATGTCGGCTGCGGGATTGGCGGCAGCACTCTGTATTTAACCGAAAAGTTCGGTTCGATTTTGGGAAATAATTTGTCGGATGAAAGGGTCGATCGCGATTCTACCCGATCGGGAGGACGATCGAATCAAACGGGCGATCGGGTTGAATCTGTGGGGATTACTCTGAGCCCCGTGCAGGCAAACCGGGCAACAGAACGCGCTAAAATTGCTGGGATGGCAAGCAATGTTAACTTTTTGGTGGCAGATGCTCTGAATTTGCCTTTTGCTGATGAGTCTTTTGACCTAGTTTGGTCGCTGGAAAGCGGCGAACACATGCCGGATAAAATTAAGTTTTTGCAGGAATGCTGTCGCGTGCTCAAGCCGGGCGGAACTTTGATTTTAGCGACTTGGTGTCACCGCCCCCTGGGACTGGAGGCGGGAGAATTGACAGATGAAGAGAGAAAAGAGTTGGCAGAAATTTACCGAGTTTATGCTTTGCCTTACGTGATTTCTTTGCCGGAATATGCGGACATTGCCCGCAGTTTGCCGTTTGCAACTGTTCGCACTGCTGATTGGTCGAAAGCTGTCGCTCCTTTTTGGGATGTTGTGATTGATTCGGCTCTTAATCCTAGCGCGATTTGGGGTTTGCTGACTAGCGGTTGGACGACGGTTCAAGCTGCTCTTTCTCTGGGATTGATGAGCCGGGGATATGCAAGCGGATTGATTCGTTTTGGATTGATTTGTGCTGTGAAATGAAGGAAGAATGAGGAGTTTTGAGTTTTGAGTTGTTCGGGAGTTTTGAGTTTTGAGTTTTGAGTTTTGAGTTGAAAGAGAGTTTTGAGTTTTGAGTTGAAAGAGAGTTTTGAGGGAGTTTTGAGTCACCAGTTGAGAGTAGAGAGTTGAGAGTTGTCAATTGTCAGAAGGAGGGAAGAAGGAAGAGGAGAGAAAAAAGCAAAAACCATTGAATCTCAAAAATCAAAAATTTCAAATTTCAAATCGCACAATCTATCAATCTAAAATCTAAAATCTAAAATCTAAAATGAGATGGGTGTATGAGCAACAATGATTTTATTGGCAAGTCGGCGATCGATAATAAACCCTTCCTGCGGTGGCTGAGGGCGTTTTGGGAGTTTTCGCGACCTCATACTATTATCGGTACTAGCTTGAGCGTGCTGGCTTTGTACTCGATCGCCCAAAGCATTCGCCTGTTTCCCATTCCGGTTGTTTTGCCCCTGGTTTTTGCCTGGTTGGCTTGCATCGGTGGCAATATTTATATCGTCGGTTTGAATCAGTTGGAAGATGTGGAAATCGATAAAATTAACAAGCCTTATTTGCCCCTAGCTTCGGGTGAATTTTCCCGAAAAACCGGAGAAATAATTGTAGTAGCAAGCGCCATTATAGCATTATTGACTGCTGTTTGGCAAGGACCTTTTTTGCTGGCTACAGTAGGGATTAGTGTGGCGATCGGAACTGCTTATTCTCTGCCGCCAATTCGGCTGAAACGCTTTCCTTTTTGGGCGGCGCTGTGCATTTTTACAGTGCGGGGCGCTATAGTAAATTTAGGGCTGTTCCTGCATTTTAATTGGGTGTTGGGTTTGGGCAGGGCGAAAAGCGTTTTTTCGGGCTGGAATTTGCATAGTTTGTCTCTTGCTGTTCCTGCTGAAGTTTGGGTGCTAACGGCATTTGTGATTGTGTTTACGTTTGCGATCGCCATTTTTAAAGATATCCCCGACATGGAAGGCGACAAGCAATACAATATTACTACTTTTACTATTAAACTTGGCAAACAAGCAGTGTTCGATTTATCTTGCTGGGTGCTGACTGTTTGCTATCTGGGCATGAGTTTGGCTGGGTTGTTGGTATTGCCAACTGTGAATTTAGGATTTCTGGCAGCTACTCATTTAGCGGCTTTGGGTTTGATGTGGTTTTGGAGCGCAAAAGTCGATTTGGAAGATAAAATAGAGATAGCGGAATTTTATCAGTTTATTTGGAAGTTGTTTTTCTTAGAGTACATAATTTTCCCGGCGGCTTGTTGGTTGGGATAAAAGAATTAGTCATTAGTCAAACGATTTTCGATTTTGGATTTTCGATTTTGGATTTTCGATTGAAGATTGAGGATTGTCATTAGTCAAACGATTTTCGATTTTCGATTTTCGATTGAAGATTTAAGCGATCGAACTTTAATTGTTGTAGGGGCGAGGAAAGCCAATGTCTCCAATACAAGTCCGCAATCTCAAAACTCGCTCCGCCTGAGATATAATAAGCAATAGATAGGAGAGCGTGTAAGAAGTCGAAATCCAGCAACTACCAAGATGGTAAGTAAAAATGGTAAGTAAAAATGGTAAGTAATTGTTTGACAACTGAAAAATATGCGCTCGATTGCTTGTTTCTTGGCTCCAAATAATTATAGCAACCGCCCGATCGGTATTGACATAAATCACCTCATAAATAGAACCGCAAACCTTCACTTCACAAACAGTTCGATAAATAACTGTCTTTAACTCAAAACTCAAAACTCAAAACTCAAAACTCCTTACCAACTGTCAACTGCTATCACTATGGCTTCTAAAAAGAGATCGCGCAAATCTGCCAGCAAAATCTGTTCGGAAGATGCTTTAAAAACCGCTTGGGAACACCACCAAGCGGGGCGTTTGTTAGAGGCTGAAACTTTGTACCGACAAATCGTAGAAGTGCAGCCAGAGGCAGGAAACGTACTGTGTTTGTTGGGGATAGCAGCCAGACAGCAAGGCAAAATTGCCGAGGCTATTTCCAGTTACGAAGCAGCGATTTCCAGACAGCCGGATCTGGTAGAAGCGCACTTAAATCTCGGGAATGTTTTGCTGGAAACTGGGGAAATTAAAGGCGCGATTGCCCGTTACGAACAAGTTATCAAACTTGATGCAAATTCCGCAATGGCTTGCAACAATTTGGGTTGGTTGAAGCAGCAGTTGGGCGAAATAGATGCAGCAATTTGTTACTACAGACAAGCGCTGGAAATCGAACCAAACTTACCAGAAACATCCCACAATTTAGCGCATTTACTCAAAGAAACAGGTAAGCTTGAAGAAGCGATCGCCTGTTACCGCAGTGCTCTCAGCTTCAATCCAAATCTCACAAATACTTGGCTCGGTTTGGGAACAATTTTGCAGCAGCAAGGTCAAGTAATCGAAGCGCGAGAATGCCATTTACAAGCAGTTAAACTCGATCCTAACAATCCCGAGGCGCACAATAATGCAGGTGCTTCCTATCACGAACAAGGCAACACTAAAGCAGCAATATCGCATTACCAAGAAGCCATCAAACTCAAGCCGGATTTTGTCGATGCAATTAACAATCTCGGACACGCTTTTGTCGATTTGGGACAGTTTCAAGAAGCATTTGACTGTCACCGCCGCGCTTTAGAATTGCAGCCGGATAACGCGATCGCACACCTCGAATTTGCCATGACTTTGCTAGTGCTCGGAGACTTGCGCGCTGGCTTCGCTGAATACGAATGGCGGTGGCGCACTTCTCAAGTGGAATCAAGGCAATTTCCACAGCCGCTGTGGGATGGTTCGGATTTGCAGGGCAAGACGATTTTGCTGCATGTCGAACAAGGTTTCGGCGACTCGATTCAGTTTATCCGATACGCGCCAATTCTTGCCAGTAAAGGGGCGAAAATAATTGCGGCTTGCTATCCCGAATTGCTGCGGTTGTTTGAGACTGTTGCGGGTATCGAATATTTGTCTGTTAGTTTCGAGAATTTGCCAGCATTTGACTGTCACGCGCCGCTGATGAGTTTGGCGCATATTTTAGGAACAACTTTAGAAAATATACCGCAAAATATTCCTTATTTAGCGCCGCCCGCCGAGTGCAAATTTACCCTAGCTTCCGATGCTAAATTAAAAGTAGGGATTGTGTGGGCGGGAAGTCCCAAACGCAGAAAGGACGATCGGCGATCGTGCAAATTGAGCGATTTTATCCAGTTTTTTGATGTGCCGGAAATCGCTTTTTACAGCTTGCAAAAAGACGCTTCAGAAGCCGATCGCGCTTTATTAAACCAATATCTAATTCCCGATTTAAGCCCGCACTTGCAGGATTTTGCCGATACGGCTTCGGCAATATCTCAACTGGATTTAGTTATTAGCGTCGATACTGCTGTCTCGCATTTAGCCGGTGCTTTGGGCAAACCTGTTTGGGTATTGTTGGGTTTTGCTCCTGATTGGCGCTGGCTGTTAGCAAGAAATGACAATCCTTGGTATCCGACGGCGCGACTTTTCCGCCAAAATCAGCCGGATAATTGGCAAGATTTGTTTGCGGAAGTTAAGGCTGCTTTAAGTTTGTTGGCTGCTGGGAATAGTGCGGATTTATTGCCCGAAATGGCGATCGGCGCGCTGCACTTCGCACCGCTGGCAATAACCGTCGATAATCTAGACTCAAAGCAATTAATGCTGCCAGAAGTAACAGTTTATTCGACATCAAAACACCCTCAGATAACAACGATCGATACCCGATCGACAAGTTCTGAATTCCAGAAATCGGAGATAGAAGTAACTGCCGAACAATCGATCGCCCTGTCAGTTTCCGATGGCAATACTGCTGCATTAGAAGCCGACTTGCACCGCGCAGAAAAGTTAATGGAAACAGGGGAAAAGGAACAAGCGATCGCCCTTTACGAAACCATCATCGCTACTACTCCTGACTGCTTTACAGCTAGAATTAATTTGGGTTATCTCAAACAAGAACAAGGCGAATTAGATGCAGCAATCCCGCACTACCGGGAAGCAATGGCGATCGACCCCACAATCCCGCAAACAGCTTACAATTTAGCAAAAGCTTTTGAAGAAAAAGGCGAAGTAGAAGAGGCGATCGCCCATTACGAACAAGCTTTAGCAGCCGAACCGAATTTCGTGCCGGCACTGATTAATTTGGCGGTGGCGCTGCAAGAAAAAGGCGAATTGGCAGCAGCTTTAACTCACTACCAACGGGCGATCGAAGTTCAGCCAAACAGTTCCGAAGCTTACAATAACATGGCAACTGTTTTGCAAGAACAGGGAAATTTAGAAGCGGCAAATACTTACTATCAAAAAGCTCTAGAATTAGTACCGGATTTTGTCGAAGCTGTCAACAATTTAGGCAGGACATTTGTTGAAAAAGGAGAATTACAAGAGGCGATCGCCTGTTACCGGCGCGCCATAAATTTAAATCACGAACACGCCAGCGCTCACCTGAATTTATCCCTAGCTTTGCTGCTGTCGGGAGACTTTGTTAACGGCTTTGCCGAATACGAGTGGCGCTGGGAAATTAAGGAATTTCAAACCGGACATTCTTGCTTTTTAGCAGTACCGGAAAAAGCAATTTCGGCCCGAGACTACCGCCCGCTATGGGATGGTTCCGATTTGCAGGGAAAAACAATATTATTGCACGCCGAACAAGGTTTGGGCGATACAATTCAATTTGTCCGCTACGCCTCGATCGTCCGCAGTAAAGGAGGCCGAGTAATTGTCGGTTGTTACCCGCAATTGCAGCGCTTATTTGCTACAGTTGCAGGCATCGACTTGCTCGCAGTTAAAGGCGAACCGCTGCCCGAATTTGACTTGCAAGCACCGCTGTTAAGTTTGCCTTACATTCTCGGCACGACTTTAGAAACAATTCCCGCAACTACTGCTTATTTAAGCGTGCCGCCGGGAGTCGAATTCGCCCTGTTGCCCGATCGCAATTTGAAAGTAGGCATCGTCTGGGCGGGGAATCCCAAACACCGCAAAAACAAGCAGCGATCGTGCAGTTTGAAACATTTTCTGCCGCTTTTGGAGGTTTCGGGAACCAGTTTTTACAGCCTGCAGAAAGAGCTTTCCGAGGACGATCGGGCACTGTTAAATCGCACGGCAATTATCGATTTGAGCCCGCATTTGAGGGATTTTGCCGATACGGCGGCTGCCATATCTCAACTGGATTTAGTAATTTCTGTCGATACTTCCGTCGCCCATTTGGCGGGCGCTTTGGGCAAACCGGTGTGGGTTTTGCTGGCGTTTTCTCCCGATTGGCGGTGGCTGTGGCAGCGCGAAGACAGCCCCTGGTATCCGACGGCGCGCCTCTTCCGGCAGCGGGAAAGGGGCGATTGGGAGGGCATTTTCGATCGCGTGCGGGAAGCTTTGGCTGCAGAAGTGCCGCACTCGGGCGCGCAACTGGAGGCGGAGACTCAATTGCTGGCGGGGCGACAGTTGCAGGAGCAAAATCAGTTGCAGGGCGCGATCGAATGTTACGAAAGGGCGATCGCGATCGATCCCGGTTGCGCCGCCGCCCGCAGCAATTTAGGCGTTGTCAAACAGCGCCAGGGATTGCTCTCTGAGGCGATCGCGCACTACCGCCAAGCCCTGGAAATCGAGCCGAATTCGGCGGAAATTGCCAGCAATTTGGGCAGCGCGCTGGCGGAATCGGGGGATGCTGCGGGCGCGATCGCAGCCTACGAGCGGGCTTTGGCTGCGAATCCGCAGTGCGCCGAAGCGCTGGTAAATATGGGGGTGTCTCGGGAAGCGCTGGGGCAGTTTGCAGGGGCTGTAAGCTGCTACCAGCAAGCGATTCAAATTAATCCCGAGTGCGCGATCGCTTATTTAAATTTGGGAATTGCCCTCGAAGAGCACGCTGACAAACAGGATGCGATCGCGCCTTACGAGCAAGCAATCGCGCATTACCAGCGGGCGATCGCGATCGAACCAGACAATCTGGATGCCTTGCACAACTTAGCTTACGCCTCCCTGCGCCTGGGAAATTTTGCGAGTGCGATCGGCTATTACCAGCGGTTGAGCGCGCTGCAACCGGATTTTGCTGCAACCGCGATCGGTTTGGCGAGCTCGCTGCAACAGCAAGACAAGTTGGATGAGGCTATAACTCTGTGTCAGTATGCCATCCAGCATTTGCCCGACAACGCCGAGGCGCGCTGCATTTTGGGAATCGCGCTGCAAAAACAGGGCAAACTTGAAAATGCGATCGCGGCTTACCGGGAGGCTTTGAGGCTGCAACCCGACTATCCGGGGGCTTTGTACAATCTCGGCAAGGCTTTGGAGGAAGCGGGAGATGGTGAAGGCGCGATCGCTTGCTACAATCGGGCGATCGAGCTCAAACCCGGTTATGTCTACCCCCTCACGGGTTTGGGGCGCGCTTTGCACGATCGCGGGCAGTTTGCGGATGCTGCCGCCTGCTACAGTCAAGCGGTGGAATTCAATTCTACCCACCCGGAAGCTCACTTAAATTTGGCTTTGGCTTTGCTGCTGACGGGCGATTGGCAGCGCGGTTTTATCGAGTACGAATGGCGGCTGTTAATTAAAGAAAAACAGTTGCCTCAAAACAGCTTTCTCCAGCCGCTTTGGAATGGTGAAGATTTGACGGGAAAAACTATTTTGCTGTGCCCGGAACAAGGTTTGGGCGATGCAATTCAATTTGTCCGTTACGCGGATTTAGTCAAGCAAAAAGGCGGGCGGGTAATTCTGTGGTGCTTGCCGCACTTGCAGCGCTTGTTTGCCGGAATTTCGGGAATTGACGAGTTAATAATTGCGCCGGAAGCAGCGCCGGATTTTGACCTGCGGGCGCAGTTAATGAGTTTGCCGCGCATTTTTGGCACGACTTTAGAAACTGTGCCGGCAAATGTTCCTTATTTAGCACCGCCGCCGGATCTTAAATTTAATATTAACGACAGGGGGAATTTAAAAGTAGGAATTGTGTGGTCCGGCAATCCGAAACATTCGCTGAATCAAGTGCGATCGTTCCCGCTAAATTTGTTGCGGAAACTGCTAGCAATTCCGGGCGCGGATTTCTACAGCTTGCAAAAGGATTTGACAGAGGGCGATCGCGCTTTGTTGCAGCAATTGCCAGCAGTTGATGCCAGTCCTTATTTGAACGATTTTGCCGATACGGCGGCAGTTATAGCGGAATTGGATTTAGTAATTTCGGTAGATACTTCTGTCGCGCATTTAGCCGGGGCGATGGGCAAACAAGTGTGGGTTTTGCTGGCATTTGTGCCGGATTGGCGCTGGCTTTTGGATCGGGAAGATAGCCCGTGGTATCCGACGGCGAGGCTGTTTCGCCAGGAAAAACCGGGAGATTGGGAAAGTGTTTTCGATCGCGCGGCTGTGGCGCTGCAAGTTAAAATTAGCCTGCACCAACAACAGCGAATGCAAGCTGCAAATAGTGCGAGTTTGCCGGAATCGCAGCAAGAGTTTAATCGGGGAAATCAACTCAAAGCTGAGGGTAAATTTACCGAAGCGATCGCGCATTTTCAACAGGCTTTAACTTTGCAGCCGGATTCGATCGAAGCTGCTACAAATTTGGCGGTAACGCTGCACCAACTCGGCAATTTAACTGAAGCTGCAACTTACTACCAGCGGGCGATCGATCTAGATCCGAACAGTGCTATGGCGCAAAACAATTTAGGGATTTTGCTGCAAGCGCGGGGCGAAATTCCTGAAGCGATAACTTGCTTTCAAAGGGCGATCGAACTGAATCCGCGCTATGTAAAAGCCCTGAACAATCTCGGCGCAACTCTCCAGCAAATGGGCGAAAACAAAAGCGCGATCGCCTATTTTCACCAAGCACTTTCGATTAATTCTAATTACGTACCTGCCCTAGTCAATTTAGGCGCAGCGCTGCAAGCTCAAAATCAAATAGAAGAGGCAAAACGCCTGTACCAGCAAGCGATCGAGCTAGAACCAGACAACCCGAAAGGACACTACCATTTAGGAACTTTATATTTAGAAACAAGCCAACCGGAACGGGCAATTCCTAGTTTGGAAATAGCAGTAAATTTGCAGCCGAATTATGTCGAAGCGCTGAACAATTTAGGCAGCGCTTTAGAAGCAATTGGCGAAGTCGATCGGGGAATTTCGCATTACAACGCAGCAATTAATCTCGATCCAAACTGCGCTAAAGCTCATTTTAATTTAAGTTTGGCGCTGCTGCTAACTGGTAACTTACTGCAAGGTTTTGCCGAATACGAATGGCGGTGGCAAACAGATCAGGCAAAAAAATTGCAGCGCGTGCAATTTCAACAGCCGTTGTGGGACGGATCGGATTTGCACGGCCAAACTATTTTACTGCGATCGGAACAAGGTTTGGGCGATGCAATTCACTTTGTTAGGTACGCGCAAATTGTCCGGGAAAAAGGCGGCAAAATAATTATTTCCTGCTATCAGGAATTGAAGCGCTTGTTCAAACAAATTCCCGGCATCGCACAAGTCGCGGTAAAAGTTGAAGAATTGCCGGAATTTCAAGTTCAAGCACCGCTGATGAGTTTGCCGCATATATTGGGAACAAATTTAGATAGCATTCCGACAAATATTCCTTATTTAGCAACTCCTGCTAACTGGCAATTTTCCCTAGAAACAGACGGCAATTTAAAAGTAGGAATTGTCTGGGCGGGAAGCGCGGAACATTTAAAAGATCGGCAGCGATCGAGTCATTTAGGCTATTTCATGAAACTGTTAGATGTAGCGGGCGCGAGTTTTTACAGCCTGCAAAAAGAAGTATCGGCGGACGATCGAACTTTATTAAACAAACTGCCAATAATAGATTTAAGCGACAACTTAGGAGACTTTGCCGACACGGCAGCGGTAATCTCGCAATTAGACTTAGTAATTTGCGTCGATACTGCTGTCGCGCATTTAGCCGGCGCATTAGGAAAACCCGTCTGGATTTTGCTATCCTTCGTCCCCGATTGGCGGTGGATGCTGTCAGGAGAAAATAGTCCTTGGTATCCGACAGCGAGGCTGTTTCGCCAGCAAAAAATTGGCGATTGGGAACCAGTTTTCGATCGCGTCAAAACAGCCCTGCAAGAAATAGCAAATCCTGCAGGCGCGCTGCCCCCGAACCCGCCATCCCCTGAAGAAATCGATTTTCAGATAGCAAATGCCTTGCAAATTCAGGGAGATTTTGCAGCAGCAGAAACCAGATACGATCGAGTAATTGCCATCAATCCGCGCCGCGAATTAGCCCACAGTTATTTAGGATTTATCAAACAGAAAAAAGGCGAATTAATGGCCGCGATCGCCCACTACCAACGAGCGATCGAAATCAATCCCAATGCCGGGGAAGCTAACTTATATCTAGGTTGCGCCCTCGAAGATTTAGGACTGACAGCAGAGGCAATTAACTATTACGATCGCGCAATTCAACTCCGCGAAGAATCGCCAAATACTCACTTAAGATTTGCCATAGCATTGCTGTTAACTGGCAATTTCCAGCGGGGTTTTGCCGAGTACGAATGGCGCTGGAAAACTCAAGAATTAGAACCGCGTTACTTCGATCGACCGCTGTGGGATGGCTCGGATTTGCAGGGCAAAACTATTTTACTGCATCCAGAACAAGGTTTCGGCGATGCCATTCATTTTGTCCGCTACGCACCTTTAGTTAAAGCCAAAGGCGGGCGAGTTATTGTTGCTTGCCATTTACTATTAAAGCGTTTGTTTGAGGGAATTGCTGGGGTCGATCGAGTTGTCAGCAATCCTAGCGAGTTGCCAGATTTCCAAGTACAAGCACCGCTGCTGAGCTTGCCGGGAATTATGGGAACTACTTTAGAAAATGTTCCCGCAAATATTCCTTATTTAACGCCGCCAGCCGATGCGAAATTTGCGCTGCCAGCCACCGATAAATTGCGCGTGGGGATTGTTTGGGCGGGCGGGCCCCTAAATCGAAAGAATCGCGATCGATCGTGCAAATTGAGCGATTTTCTGCCGCTTTTAGATATAGCGGGAGCCAGTTTCTACAGCCTGCAAAAAGATGTACCAGCGGGCGATCGAGCTTTATTAAACCAACAGCAAATCCCAGATTTAAGCGAACATTTAAGCGATTTTGCCGATACGGCAGCGACAATTTCGCAACTGGATTTAGTAATTTGTGTAGATACTTCTGTCGCGCATTTAGCAGGTGCTTTAGGCAAACCAGTCTGGATTTTGCTATCCTTTGTACCCGATTGGCGGTGGATGTTGAAACGCGAAGATAGCCCGTGGTATCCTACTGTGCGACTTTTCAGACAGCAAAAAACAGGCGATTGGGAAGGCGCGATCGATCGAGTAAAAATAGCTCTAGAAAACCTAATTTCTAATTCACAAAAATCAGATACTGCAACACCAAAATTACCAACCGCAAACACCCCCCACACTCGTTACACTCGTTACCAGGCTCTGCCTGGTAACGCAGATCCAGAGGCTCCGCCTCGAATCCCCCCCCTACAAACGCCGCCAAAAGTAACAGGAATTGGCATCAGTTGGCCGATTAGCGTCACCAGCGGCTGGGGAATTTACGGCATGAATTTAACCATGCAACTGCTGAAAAATCCCGCCTGGGAAGTAGCACTTTTAGCAACGCCATCCATCGCCTCCGAATTCATCAATCCCCTGCACAAATCGCTGTTATTGCCAGCGATCGAAAAGCAAAAAACTTTTCAAGAATTAGTAACAGCAAATTACGACAAACAAATCGCCTGCAATTTCCCCGTACTTTACGCATTAGGAAATAACTTATCATCCTCGGGAATCGAGAATCAAATTACCAGCAGTTGTCAAGTCGGAGTCATCTTTTTTGAAGATACCAGAATTACGGCAGAAGCGATCGAAAAAGCCAAAAAATACAGCGCGATCGTCGCCGGTTCCAACTGGAATGCTGATGTTTTAAAAAGCTGCGGGCTGACAAATATTGCGATGGTAAATCAGGGGATAGATCCGGCAATCTTCCATCCCGCACCGAAAACTAATTTAATGGGCGATCGATTCGTCATTTTCTCCGGCGGCAAACTCGAATATCGCAAAGGTCAAGATATCATTCTTGCAGCATTCAAGAGATTTCGCGCCGCGCATCCCGACGCATTATTGATAACAGCGTGGCACAACTTTTGGCCGCAATATATGTTAGGAATCGAACAAACAGGAAACGCGATCGGACTTCCCAACATCAACCGCGACGGTACTTTAGGAATCGCGCAATGGTTGGCAGCCAACGGTTTGCCCGCCGACTCTTTTATCGACATCGGTTTAATTCCCAATCACCTAGCGGGACAAATAGTGCGAGAAGCCGATTGCGCTGTTTTTACAAACCGCTGCGAAGGCGGTACTAACTTAGTCGCGATGGAATGCATGGCCTGCGGAATTCCCACTATTTTATCGGCAAATACGGGTCATTTAGACTTAATTTACAGCAATATTTGCTATCCTTTATTCCATCAAGGACGGGTGAAACCGACACCTCATTTTCCCGGAGTTGAAGGCTGGGGCGAGTCGGATGTCGATGAAGTAGTTGCAGCTTTAGAAGAAGTTTATACTAATCGCGAAGAGGCAAAATCTCGGGGTTTAGCAGCGGCCGATTTTATGCGAGATTGGACTTGGGAAAAACAGGTGAAGCGGTTTCTTGAAGTTGTCTCAAATTGGTAAAATATTGATATAAATTCAGGTTATGTAGGGGCGGGTTCGCCAACAATTTATGTCTAAAATAAATAATCTCATAAACCCGCCCCACCCCACAAACAATAAAAATGTACCGTAAATTCTTTGTAATATGAAATAGAAAAAAGAATGCTACCGATCGTGTTTTATGCTGCCTGCATTCGGGTTCGATCGTTTGTAGCAAACATTTAGATATTTCATATAAGATGTTGATGTGAATTTATGGTGGCGATCGGGCGGGTTTAGGAAATTATTTGTGAGTTCGATAAATGGTTGGTGAACCCGCCCCTACAGGACTTTGGGATGTTTTTTAAGAACTTGCATCGCTTGCAAATAAAAATGTACTTTAATTCCTTTAAGCTGTTTTACATTCAGATTGGGATACCAAAATCTCCAAAAGGGAACAGGGAACAGGGAACAGGGAACAAAAGATTCACAATTTAAATGCAAAACAGCTTATTTCAACTTTTGCAACCAGACTCCGGTGTCATCAATCGCATGCAGATTGAAAGACTCGCCTTTCATCCTCTCAAAATCATGTATTGCTTGCTTGCAACCTTCCCAATGACCGTAATCATCTATTTGAATCAAACCGCTAGCAATAACGCTGTCATAAAGCGTATTAAATATATCCATTGTTGACTCGTACCAATCCCCATCAGCGTGCAACAAAGCAATACTTCCGATCGCCGATTTGTATTGCGGTAAAGTTTGGGCAAACAATCCCTTCACCGGCACCACAATATCTCTAACTTGCAGTAACTCGCAGATTTTATCCAAATGTTCGCTAATAGAAGCTTTGAGAGTTCCTTCACCGAAATTTGTAAGATTTGCAGGTATTCCTTGATGTCGATCGACCTCAGTAGGTGCCGGCATTCCTTCAAAGGTATCAAAAGCATACAGCACTCTCGGACGGCGGCTGTATTTTTTAATTACAGATGCTAGCAATGCAGCCGAACCGCCCTTGCAAGTCCCGCATTCTACAAAATTGCCCGGCAAATCTGCCACGCATATTTGTTTTGCTAGGGAGTATAGCGAAAACAGTCTAGCTTCACTCAATAAACTGTAAGGTGTAACAGCTAAGACTATTTCTTGAAACTCGCGATCGGACGACTTATCTGACAGCGATTTGCTGGAGGATGGCGGTGGTGTTGGCGCTTTGATTTTCTTTAAAAAACCGTTGGTACACCAAGTCATGTTATAGCCAAAGCGATCGCAAAAATTGCTATCAATTTCATATTCACCTTTGTGTTGGGAGAGGAACTCTTTCAATGCTTTGTGCGGGCCGCTGTTATAGGAAGCATCTTGCTCTAAATCTGAAATAATTCCGTCTTCAATAACAATATATTCTTCCTGTTTCAGATACGGATGGAAGAACTCTAAAACATACTTGCTGGTTTCGTAAGAATGATCGGCATCTTCTATTACCAGCAAGGGACGCGGCAACGAATTGAGAAAATCTGGTGTTAATACTTCTTGCAAAGCTTGTCCGTTTCCTTTCATGTAAGTAACGCGAGGATGTTGGACTGAAGTAACTTTGAAGATGTCAATAGAATAAATGTGACCGTCAATGCCAAAATTATTTAGCATATCTCCAAACCACAAAGCACTACCGCCAGATTTTGAACCAATTTCAATAATTGTGCGCGGTTTTAAGTTCCAAAACAATAGGGGGTACAGCGCAAAATCGAAGGGATTTTTCAGCATCGGTACGCCTCTGTATGAATAGTTCAGAGAGGCATTTTGTATTAACAGCATGTGTTCGCGCGAAAGACTTGTATTCCACGAACGTTGCTGAGTGGGTATTTTTCTTTGCGATCGCAATAAAGCGTTAGTTAATTTTTCAACTTTCGCTTGTGCTTGGCGGTGAGTCGGATCGATCGCCAATTCCACTTTAGCAGCAGCCAGTGCTTCTTGATGCCGTCCTAAATTGCTCAAACAAATCGATCGCAGGTAGTACATTCCTGGAAGATGGATATTTAGCGAGGCGATCTGTTCGGTTAGTTGCAAGGCTGCTAGCGGTTGATTGCTGTGGAGTAACTCAACAGCTTGTTGCATCTTTTCATGCACTTGTCGGACAGTAATTTCTCCATCTAGCGGGCGATCGTTTGATATGTTTTTTGATATATTATTTGATATATTATTTGATATGCCACTAACTGCATAACCCTGCAGATGAGCTGGCAAATTCCAGGAAATATTCGGATCTGGTTGATGTTTTACTGGCTCAACATTCCCCCGCCAGGCTGCACCCATAATTTGCATTGTTTGATAAATTACAGTCTGCCATCCCCTTTGTTTCAAATAATCCAAACCTTTCGCCACAGCCGGGGCAGCTAAATCGTGAAATAAAATTATTGCATCTTTTTCTGCCAACTTTTCGCAGGCGATCGCATCATTTAAAGGCCCGTCACCTTCGTGTTCGCCATCAATAAAAATTAACGACCATTTGCGGTTAAATTGAGCCGCAAACTCTTCAACCCGTTGGGGGCTGTACCCCGGTATTAACTCTACAGTAGTTTGCACTCCCGACGCATTGAGAGCGCCTTGAATTGAATCGATAACGCTTTGCCTGATATCCTCCCTTTCTAATAGCGGATCGACAACATCCAATTGCACTCCGGCGATGGCTAAATGACAGGCAGACCAACCCAACCAGCAACCGATTTCTAAAGCTTTTTTCCCAGCAAATTTGAGGGCGGTATTGTAAAGAATGTGCGCTTCGTCGCGACTGAGAAATCCCACCGTATTAGCGCGCCGATCGACATACCAATTATGCGGAATTTCCCGGCGCAGGTAAGGCCACGGACAAGTATTAGTATCGCCAACAACCATGTGAGGAAAGTGCGCGTCTGGCAGGATAATTTGCAATCCGGGGGAAACGTAATCTCCGGCGGGCAATACACGATTGTTTGGCATTTTTAGCTGTCCTGGAACTGTCATTGTTTGAGATTGCATGGGTTGGTAGCGCAGGCTGATTTCGATGGTATCGCCATCAGTTGTTGCTAATTTGACCGCATCGTGTTTGTGACCGGTGAGGTGCAAAATGCCGATCGCCTCGTGGGGCAAATAGGGTTCTACAAAACAGGCTTGCTGCTTGTCCCAAACGGGCAAACCAAAGTTGCAACTCCAGTTGCACCTAGCTGGCAGCATCTCGGTTCGATCGAACATTTCCGTACCGTAAACCAATCGATTTAAAGCAATTTGATCTGTCATCAAAGAAACCTGATGCTGCAATCCTTCTTCTAAATATTCCGCCCAAATTTCCCAGTGCTGGGCATCTTTGTGCAGCGCAAAAATCCCGGCATTGATAGTTGGATAGCTGTGCAATTGCTGGGCTACTTCTTCACCAAAACTTTCTTGATAATCGCGATAAACAAATTGCCAGTACCAAGGCAATTTGCCGTAAGCTAAACCGTAACATCTATCTAATTCTGGAACAACTGCCAAACCGCGTTTTGCCGCACCTTTAACTAGCAGTTCCACAGCGTGCCAATCTTGCACCCAAGCATCAGCATCTATCCACAGGTAGATATCAAAATTAGGAAAATAATTGCGCAAAAACGGACGCGCTAACAGTCCTTTTAAGTAGTGAGGCGCTGCATTTTTGCCGGGAAATTCAAAATGCCAATCCGGCTGTTGGATAGAATTAACTTGCGTTTTCAGCCATTGCAATTGTTCGGGAGTGCAGCCGAGATCGAAAAAGCCGATCGCGACATTTTTGCCCTCGGGTTTTTCCCGCACCGATAAAATCGTACTGCGTACCAGTTCAAAGTAATTTGCATCTGCAGCCGTAATTATAATAATTTGCATAAATAGTAATAGCTGATCTGGTGGGAGATTTGTTTTAATTCAATTATACGGTAGGGTGCGCAGTGCGCACCTTACGATGGATAATACGGTAGGGCACGCAGCGCGCACCTTACAATGAGTAATCAGTAGGGTGCGCACCGCGCACCGCAATATTATATAAGTAATGAGTAGGGCGCGCACCGCGCACCGCAATATTATATAAGTAATGAGTAAGGTGCGCACTGCGCACCGCAATATTATATAACTGTAATATCGAAGAGTAATGCTGAAAGAACAAACAGGAAAAGTTTATTTAGTTGGTGCGGGGCCCGGAGATTGTAACTTGATGACAGTTCGATCGCGCGAACTTCTCTCCAGCGCCGAAGTCTTAATTTACGACGCCCTAATCGACATCCCGCAACTCGAATTAATCCCGGTAACTTGCCGCAAAATCGAAGTCGGCAAACGCGGCGGTAAACCTTCAACTCAACAGCAAGAAATTAACCGCTTGCTGGTAGAAAACTGCAAACTAGGCAAACAAGTAGTCCGGCTCAAAAGCGGAGATCCGTTTATTTTTGGTCGTTCCAGTTCCGAGATTCAAGCATTAAAAGAAGCCAACTGCGATTTTGAAGTCGTGCCGGGAATTTCATCAGCATTAGTTGCCCCTTTACTAGCAGGAATTCCCCTCACCGATCCGGTAATGAGTCGCTGTTTTGCGGTGATGAGCGCCCACGAACCGGATGCTTTAGAATGGTCGGCTTTAGTACAGATAGAAACCTTAGTAATCTTGATGGGAGGGCGTAACTTAAACGAGATAATTTGGCAACTGCAAAAACACGGTCGATCGCCCGCAACTCCGATCGCCATTATCCGAGATTGCAGCCGCCCCCAACAACAAATTTGGCTGGGTACTCTCGCCGATATTTTATACAAAACAGCGGGCGAATCCCTGTCACCTTGTGTCATAATTATTGGCGAAGTAGTAAGATTGCGGGAATATCTAATGCAGCCACAAAAAACTAACTCGATCGACAAATCTGCCACTCATAAAAACAGCCAACAACCGCTAGCAGGAAACACAATTTTAGTTACCCGCGCAGCCTCCCAATCTGCCGAATTCAGTCGCAGTTTGGAACAACTGGGAGCCCGGGCGATCGAAATGCCAGCTTTAGAAATCGGCGCGCCTTCGAGTTGGGAACCGCTAGATGATGCCATTGCCCAACTGTCAAGCTTTCAGTGGTTGATTCTGACTTCTCACAACGCTGTAGATTGGTTTTTTCAGAGACTGGAAGCGCACCAAAAAGACGCCCGCAGCTTGTCTGGAATTAAGATAGCAGTTGTCGGCAAAAAAACAGCAGAAAGCTTGCGATCGCGATCGGTAACAGCAAACTATATCCCACCTAATTTTGTAGCAGATTCCCTAGTCGAAAACTTCCCCGACATTTTGCAAAACTGTAAAATCCTTTTCCCCAGAGTAGAAAGCGGCGGCAGAGAACTTTTAGTTCAAGAATTTACTGCCCGCGGTTCGCATATAATCGAAGTACCAGCCTATCAATCCCGCTGTCCCGAAAACATCGATCCGATCGCCCTAGCAGCCCTGCAAAATCGAGCAGTAGATATCATTACCTTTGCCAGTTCCAAAACCGTACAAAACTTCTGCCACCTGATAGAAAAAGCTCCAGAATTATCGCAGTCAAAGGATTGGTTAGAAAATATTTGCATTGCTTCGATCGGTCCTGAAACTTCCAAAAGCTGTCAAAATTTATTGGGCAAGTTAGATGTGGAAGCCAAAGAATATACTTTAGATGGATTGACAAGGGCGATCGTCGAATGGGCAACAAAATAGTTGAGAGTTGAGAGTTGAAACGCGAGTTGTTATAACAGTTAATACCTATAGGGGCGGGTTCGCCAACAGCCTTGAAGCCTGCAAACAGGTTAAATAAACCCGCCCCTTGTATCTTAAAAGAGTTAGTAATCGATCGCACCGACCATCGGGCGATCGAACCAACAGTTATTAGAGTTTGTCAAAACCTCGCTTACTATCCGCGTTTATCAGCCGTTAAAAAATCAAATCATCAAGAAACAGGAATACTATTTAACTCAGACCATTACAATGTTGCGATCGCACTTAAAAAATGTTTATAATGCGATAGGTGCCTAAAAATCAGGTGTATTTTAGAAAAAAATCGTCCTAGAAGGAGGGGGTTTTAGACCAACATTTTTCGATAACGGCAAAAGCGCTCGACTCTTTAAATAAGATAACAAAACATCCAAACCCATAGGGCGTAAATGCACGATGCCAGCGATTAAAAAACAAAAACATCAAACTGCGCATCAGGCCAGAAACCGGTTTTTTTACCCGAACAGTCGGTAACAACGAAATATTTTCATAAAAACCCGGTTTCTTTAGTTGGAGTGCGTCCGGGACTGTTTGGGCAAAACATCAATCCAAAAACTCCCATTTAGCCTAAAATTAAAAATACTGCCTAGCCCACAAAGCCCTATGTTTGAAGCCCTAGCCGATCGACTGGAATCCACCTGGAAAAAACTTCGCGGACAAGACAAAATCTCCGAGTCCAACATCCAAGACGCCCTCAAAGAAGTCCGCCGCGCCCTCCTCGAAGCCGATGTCAACCTCCAAGTCGTCAAAACCTTCATCGCCGATGTAGCGGCCAAAGCACAAGGAGCGCAAGTAGTTTCAGGCGTCCGCCCCGATCAGCAATTCATCAAAATCGTCCACGACGAACTCGTCACCGTCATGGGCGAAACCAACGTACCCCTCGCCACCGCCGATCCTGGCCCGACAGTCGTACTCATGGCAGGTTTGCAAGGAACGGGGAAAACTACAGCTACCGCCAAATTAGCACTGCACCTCCGCAAGCAAAACCGCACCGCACTGCTAGTCGCTACCGACATTTACCGCCCCGCCGCGATCGACCAATTATTAACTCTCGGCAAACAAATTGATGTACCAGTATTTGAATTAGGCAAAGATACTGACCCCGTAGAAATTGCCCGCCAAGGTATCGAACGCGGCAAAGAACTCGGCATCGATACCATCATCGTCGATACTGCAGGCAGATTGCAGATCGATCGAGACATGATGGCAGAACTCGCCCGCATCAAAGAAACTATACAACCCCACGAAACGCTGTTAGTTGTTGATGCGATGACCGGGCAAGAAGCAGCAAATTTAACCCGCACTTTTCACGATGAAATCGGCATTACCGGTGCAATTTTAACTAAATTAGACGGCGACAGCCGCGGCGGTGCTGCCCTGTCCGTGCGGCAAATCTCCGGCGCGCCGATTAAATTTGTTGGCGTCGGTGAAAAAGTGGAAGCATTGCAACCATTTTATCCCGATCGCATGGCATCGAGAATTCTCGGCATGGGCGATGTTTTGACGCTAGTAGAAAAAGCGCAAGAAGAATTTGACATCGCCGATGCCGAAAAAATGCAGCAGAAAATGCTGGAGGCAAAATTCGATTTTACCGACTTTCTCAAGCAAACCAAGCTGTTAAAAAATATGGGTTCCCTCGGCGGCATTTTGAAAATGATTCCGGGGATGAACAAACTCTCAGACGAACAAATGCGGCAGGGAGAAGTGCAATTAAAACGCACCGAAGCCATGATTAATTCGATGACAGTTGAAGAACGCCGCAACCCCGAACTTTTAGCTAGTTCCCCATCCCGCCGCCGCCGCATCGCCAAAGGCGCGGGCTACAAGGAAAACGACGTAACCAAGCTAGTTAGCGATTTCCAAAAAATGCGCACCATGATGCAGCAAATGACTCAAGGCAACTTTACAGGCATGGGAGGATTGCCCGGAATGCCGGGAATGCCGGGAATGGGCGGCCCAGGAATGATGCCCGGCCGCGGTTCCGCGGGCGGCCAACAGAAAAAGAAAAAGAAAAACAAGCCTAAAAAAGGTTTCGGACAGTTGTAGAAAGCATCCCGCAAATAACCCCATTGTCCTACGGTTTGTAGTGCGGACTTTAGTCCGCAAATTCAGAGGACTGAAGTCCTCACTACAAACCTTACTTATTGCGAGCGATCGACCGGTAAGGCGAGCAAAGATAGTTAACGATCTTCTTTATCTCTCTGCGTTCTCTGCGTTCTCTGCGGTAAATAAAATCTCATACCAAAGCAATTACCAATCACCTTTGGAGATGTCTAATAACGATCGCGAGCGGGAACGATCGCACTATTCAACTATCAATCGATTTTCGAGTGTGAGATTGAATATTTTCGATTGTCAACAGTCAACTCTTCCTTCTTCCTTCGTGTCAACTGACTAATTTAAGTTGCTAAAAACGTAACGAACAGGATATTTAGCGCTTGCTGCAAGAAACTAAAACTGTAGCATTTGTTGTATGTGAGGAGCATTGATTATATGAAGTTCAAGTATCTGAATTTCAATTGGCGATCGCACTTTCAGATTAATTCTCGAACTCTAATCACAGCTTTGTGTTTAACCTTAACTTTAACTTTTGTGAGCGTTCCGGGAATAGACTGGGCGGCGGCCCAAGAACAGCGGTTGAGAACGCTAACTGTTACCGGGCGGGGCGTGGAATCAATTCCGACAACTCACATTCAAGTGAGTTTGGGAGTCGAGGTGCAGGGGAAAACGGCGGCCGAAGTGCAGCAAGAAGCGGCGAGGCGATCGTCCGCTGTGGTAGAGTTGCTGCGATCGCGCCAAGTCGAAAAACTCGAAACTGCCGGCATTACTCTCAGGCCCAATTACAGCTACGAAAACAACCAACAGCGCTTGACGGGCTATATCGCTACAAATACAGTTAGTTTTCGGATTAATACTCAATCTGCCGGGACTTTGCTCGACGATGCAGTAACAGCGGGAGCCACGCGCATTGATGGTGTCAGTTTTGTAGCAACAGAAAGCGCGATCGAATCTGCTCGCAAACAAGCACTCAAAGCCGCTACCCAAGACGCCCAAGCCCAAGCCGATGCAGTGTTGAACGCGCTGAATCTCAAACGGGGAGAGATTCTCAGCATTCAAGTCAACGGCGCTGCGCCACCTATCCCGTTAGCGCCCCGCCCTGCCAGCCTTCGCGCTGCTGAGCCTGCAACACCCGTAGTGGGAGGAGAACAACAAATCGAAGCATCAGTGACATTGCAAATCGGCTACTAGAGAGAGAGGGGGAGAGGGGGAGAGTGGGAGAAGGGGAGAGGGGGAGAGTGGGAGAATGCCCATTACCAATTACCAATTACCATTGCCCATTGCCCATTGCCCATTGCCCATTGCCCATTCCCCATTCCCCATTCCCAAATCTCAACTCTTCTACCATTTCCCCAAAGCCCCCCAAACAATACCCGAAATCACCCCCCAAATTGCCCCCAAACCGGCCCCAACGATCGCCCCCACCACAGGCACCAACTCCAACGGCAGCCCAGTCCTAAAATTAGGGAAAATTGCCGACAGCCCCGCCCCCAAAACAGCACCGGCAAAACTCCCCAAAAAACATCCCCAAATCGCTCCCAAAAATCCGCCTTTCACCCCCGAAGGCTGAAATGACACCGGCAGTTTCGGTGCCACCCCGAAAACCCCAAACAAACCCCCAGAAATCGTACCCCCGATCGACCCGACACCCGCAGCCACGATCGCTACTCCCAGCAGTACACCCACAAAATCTTGAGTCAGTTGCAACCTACCCAAATATTCCCAAATTACATACCCCGCACCTAACATCACACCTGCCAAACTACCCAAAAACGACCCCCAAACAGCACCCAAATATCCCCCCCGGCGTCCCCAAACCCGCCCCACAGGCACTGCCAGAGGAGGCTTAAAAGCACCCCAAATGCAGCCCCAGACAACGCCCGATCCCGCACCTGCCAAAATCGCATGACCGATCTCCGGATTGTTGTTAATCGCCCCAAACACCGCACCCCCGATGGCTGCTAAAAAGAAAGCGCCCCAAATTGCCCCCAACAAAACTCCCACCCACTTTTGCAGCATCTGGTGCGGCGCTAACGTAAAAACGCCCCACATCATCCCAAAAAAACTGCCCCAAATCGAACCGACAAAAATCGCCCCCAAAATCGCCCCGCCACCTTCTGTCAAAGTCGAAAACACCCCCGCCAAAGCCGCCAAACACAAACTCCCCCAAACCGCCCCCCAAGCAGCATCCTGAAATACTCGCTCGAATTTACCGGGCGGCGGCGCGGGCACCGCTGGAGCTCGAGATGTCGAAAGCATTGGCAGCATAGGCGGCTGGTACTGTCCCAGCTTGCGCGGCAGTCCCGTTGCAGGCTGTTGGCGGCGGGGTGCGGCCTCCCGTACCTGGGGAGGTGGCAGCGGCTTTTTGCGCGGGGTTTTCAGGGGCTGCAAGTGCAATCCGCCCCGCACCGCTTGTCTGGAAGGGAAAGGATCGCGGCCTTTGAGCAATTTGGCTCGATCGCACCAGGGGCAGCGCCCCAGATGGTTGCCGTATTTGTGCTGGTTGTTTTTGCTGCAAGTCAGCAAAGCATCTTCCGCTTCCCGAATCGCACTCACCCAAGTTTTCGCATCCGGGCGCGCCCCCGGATTGCGGTATCCTTCTTCAAAACAGCGGACGAACATTTCTCGCAATCTCGGATGCAGCATCTCAAAAGGTGGCGCTGCGGGCATGGGGCGGTAGGGTACTTGCTTCGTACCCGAGGGAAAATGACCCGATCGAATTCTGGCTTCTAAAGACGGCGGTTCGTCGTTGCCGAGGTAAACTCCCGCAAACGGGTGGGTGCCTTCCATCAACAGTTGGAACACCAGCACTCCCAAACCGAACAAATCGTGTTCGGGCAGTCTGTCGATGTCGCGGAAAGTTTGTCCCTGCAACTCCGGCGGCGTAAATTCCGGTTTGCCCACGGGACACCGATAAACGTAACCGGTGTAAGGATCGCGGACTTGAAACGAATCTGTATCCACCAGCGTTACTAAGGCCGTATCGGTGACGAGGATGTTCGACTCGTTGACATCGCCGATGACGTAACCGCGCGCGTGCAGGGCGTTGACGGCGGCAGCTAAATTTCTGGCGGTGCGGTGCAGGTAGAGGTAGTTAAACAGCGGTTTTTGTTCGCGCCTGGTTTTCGGGGTGTAGAAAGTGTGTATTGGCAAAACTTTGTTGACGCGCGGCATCACGAAGCCGACGATTCTTTCGCGCCCGCCGACAGTATGCAGCAAATCGATCGGCCAGGCAATCGAAGCGTGTCCCGGTTCGGCGATCGGCGCGTCTGGCGGCATACTGAACATGACGGTGAGTTTGTCAGCGTCTTCGTCTGTGGGTTTGTGATAAATTTTGGCTACTAGGGACGGATCTTGGGCGATCGGGTAGATGCGACCTTCACCGCCGCTGGCGATCGCGGTGTTGGTGTCGATGGCAATCAGTTGTCCGCTAAATTGGCGCTGCAACCGCATGGGATTCCGTTGGGGGGCTAAGAAATTTTGGAGTATGCACTTTCAACTTTAACGGGCAAGAGGCGATTAGGCCGGGTTTTGGCAGCAGTTGTCGGTTGCAGTCGCTCCGGATCGATTGGACAATTCCTCTCTTACTCCCTCCCCTTAGTAAGGGTCGGGTTGGGGTGGGGTAAAAACTTTACTACTCATTCAGAAGCGCCATATCTTATCAGAAGCTTGGGTTTTAAACCCAAGCTTCTGATAAACCTGGTTTTTGCAAAAATCTCGATCTCTCGCAGATTCGGTAAAAAACCCGGTTTCTTCGATCGGTATTCAAGTCATATTTTAGTTAGTTTCCTGTTGCGCCGACAAGTTCGTCAACGGCGGTTTTGATAAAGTTATCAACCAGCCAGTCGCGAGTGCGCGAGAATTTGCTTGCCAATTCGAGGTACTGACTGCCCAATTTTCCCTGAAAGTTTTTGGGAAAAATCTCTTGAGCTGTTAACTGATTTTTCCATTTAGTTAGCTGCCTGGCTTTAGCTTCGGGAAAGCGCTCGTACAGATAGTCGATCGCGATTGCTTCTAACAAATCCGCACCCAAAATTGCCAGCCGTTTGCTGTTGGTCTCCGGCGGGACGGATTGTTGGTGCAGCCGCTCGAAATTTTCGCTAACTGCTGTTTCGATAAAATGCTCGATCGCCCAGTCGCCCGCCCGCCCGAAGTTGCGATCGCACTCTAAGTAAACTGCACCGAATAAAGCCTCAAATTTTTCAGATAGCAATTTGTTGCGCTCTTTTTTATCTGTGCCTTTGCCATCGCGATCGGGCAATTGTAGTTCCTGAAATCCGAGAGTTCTGGCAAATTCTGCCAGTTGTTTTCGCTCGGAAAAACCAGTTTTTAAAATCGAGAGCGAAGCCCGATCGCAATTCATGTATTCCCAGTACAGGTAGTCGCTAACAACTGCACCAAAAATCGCTCTGCCTAACAGGATGAGCCGTTTGTATTGAATCTCTTGTACTGCCAAGAAATTTGGTAAATTCCCCCTGGGTGCTGGACCATTTAAAACGATTTCTAGCAGTGCTGTTTGCTGAAAATTGGCAAAGCCGATGGCTCTTTTGACAGCCTCAATTTCTGCACTTGTATGTTCGCCGCACTCTTCTATCTTTTCGATTTTTCCCCAATTCTGCAGCCAATCTCCGCCAGCATCTTCCACATACAAATCCACAAAATCGATACCGCACTCCGTCCAGCTATTCTGGATTGTTCTAGCAGCTTCCAGTCTTTCCCGAAATTTCTGAAAATTATCTCGAACGGCGTTTGTAACTTTTGCTGTCATATTATTAGTTTTGACTCGATTTAATTTGATATCCAACCAATTCACAACGATCTATTCAAATCTCCCATGTCCCCAGCCGGAATTTACCGTTATTTTGCCCGATCGATTTCTGCCGTTACTCTGTTTCTCAATTCCCCATCACTGCTAATCCTTTTTTAAACAGTTGCATGCTTATTTTTAGGCTGCCGCATCTCTATTTGCGGGGCTGGTTGCTGAAAATTTCTGCGGGGCGCGCATTTTGCCGATTTTAACAGCTCAAATTAAATCTAATTTAAAGGAAAAATCGGGAGTTTGGATTGATTTACCAAAAATATTAAGCTTCCCTGGAGCGGCGCAAGGCAGAAGGCAGAGGAAAGAAGGAAGAAGGCAGAGGGGGAGAGTGGCAGAGGGGAAGAGGGGGATTGTAGGGGCACTGCCCCCGTGCCCGCCCTGAGGGGGAGAATTACCAATTCCCAATTACCAATTACCAATTCCCAATTCTCAACTCTTAACTGTTTACGGGAACTTTAAGTAACGACCTGCAGGCAGATTATCGCTGTTGTACAAAGCAATGTTCACTAATTGATTTATAAAATTTGTATCCCTTCCATCGTAACTTAAAAACAATCCTCTGTCAATCCCCCAAGTTTGCAAAGTTTGCTGCCACTGTTGGTATTTTTGTTCGGAAAACTCATCATTCATGGTAGTAACTTGAATGCAGAGCGGCTGCTGTTGTCGGTTGCTGACGATCGAATCTGTTGCCATTGAAAAATCGGCTATGTAACGTTGTATTAAAGAAGTATCTGCGCGCTGCCTAATTTGAGCGGCGATCGATCGCAGAATGCGTTCGTCACCCGGATTAAATTTGCCAGCCATCAGTTTTTTTTTCCAGATGTAAAACTTGCGATCGGTTTCGCTGAGCCATTTAGGAAATAGATAGCCGTACCAGTATCTTTCTGCGGGAGTCATTAGCTCAAAAGCAGCTTGTTGTGATGCTTCCGAAGGCAGAGATTTAACAGTCAACCAAACCTCAGAATCGCTGACAAGCTGCAGCAAAAAAGCCAGCACAAATTTCTTATTTGTCAGTGCGCCCGGTTTCACATCTTTTACCCAGCGATCCACTTCGCCCAATCTGATCGCCAAAGTGGGTTCTATTGGAGTTGCTTCGCTAATTAGGTATTTGAGCTTATCCTGAATGTCTTGTGCTTGCAAAGGACGACCTACTGTACAAACCAAAGCTTAATTGCTGACACCTAGATTTTATGATGAAACGGTGCCAAATTTTGATTTCTGTGCAGACATTTCCAGTAATTGTTGTGAAATAACTCTTCTAGCTGCCCAAGACTTTATTTTACAAGAAGTCTATGAAATAGTTTTTGCCGAGTCGCGCAGGTGTCGGTACAACAGAACTAAATTAACACTCATCAACGGTCCAACTAAAAATCCGAGTACGCTACTTACAAGCTGAGCTGCTGGCGATTTTCCGGAGGGATCTATTAAGAGAACAATCAACGTTATTGGTACGAGCGTCACAAGAGCCATCACAACAATCGATCGAAATACTAACCACCAGCGCCCTTTAGTTAATTTCCAACTGCTGCTAACACTATCCAGAGCCGAAATGCCATCGATAGCGGTAGCATAAAGTGAAAAACCCAAGCGATTTGATAAATACACTCCAGGAATTATTAGCGCAATAAAACCCGCAGATACTAAAAAAATCATCATAATCCAAGCTAACAGAAGTTGCAGAAATTTTCTGTATGCTCGATCGAAAGCTTCACCAATAGTTACTTGACTTCCCGTCACGTTTCGGTAAGTGTAGAAAATCAGGGTTCCTGACAATAAAGGAGCTGCCACAAACCAGTAGATGATATTCAAAGGGATACCTGCTGAACCTAGCTGCTTGCCAAAAATATTGAGCGCGCCAACTACCAAGCTGGGAAAGTTGATAATTAACAGGGGAACGTATAAAGAACCCACAACAGCAAATGCTTCTCGCAATATGCTTCTGGCCCTAATCCGCTGAGCTGTCATAATTTTTCATCCTGTAATTTTGGATGTGAGTTTCAACTAATATAACACTTCACCAAAATCATAATCTAGAATTTTTACAGCAGGCGAGAGTCGATCGGCAAGTCTAGAATATTGAGTTTTGTAACAGCTCGGATGCCCTTTTCCCGTCACCCTTAACTAGAAAAACTGGCTAACAATAATGTTAAGTCATCATCGGTACGTTCGGAAACTCGGGGCGATCGCAAAAATGACTCTAATTGCTGTTTGGCATCTTCCCCATCGGTAACAGAACTGACAAACTTAAATAGAGGCGAAAAAAACGGTCTGTGCGGCGCTCCTTCAGGTATTTTAAGAGCGAGCATTTGCAGCCCGTCGGAAAACACTGCTAAATGGGAAAACTTCTCCCAACGCACCTGAAATTGCGCTGTTTCTAGAGCATCCGGCGAAATCAAAAATACAGTTTCATTGATATATTCACCGCAAGGAGGAACAGTCAGAGCGATCGCATTTCCCGCACTATCGCCGCCCACTGCCGCACCGTCACCGATTTGAGCAACAGCAATTAATTCGGGAGTAGCAACAACCGCAATTAAAGTACAAGCTAAATCTCTCGCTGCTACTTCTCGCGCGGTGGCTTCAGTTTCCACTGCCACCCGCGCGGCTTGGAGTGCGGATGTCAAGAAAACTTGCCATTCGCGATCGTTTTGAGGCAGCAATTCTTGTTCCTGGCAGAGCATTTCTACAGCAGTGTCTGCAGCTATTTTAGCGCCTACTTCTGCGAGTGCTGCGGAACCAGCGCCATCAGCAACGGCCGCAGCTAAAACATTATTTGGTAGCAAGCGCCAGCAATGGGCATCTTGACAGGGCTGCGATCGCTTTTCGTGGCTTGTACCAGTCACTGAGGCTGCTACAACTTGCCAATTAGTTATTAGTTGCGAGTCATTAGTCATTAGTCATTGGTTGAGAGTTATTAGTCATCAGTCATTAGTTGGGGGTTATTTACTGGTTGCCAGGAACAGCCTGACAACCAGTTTAACAGCCACCGGAAGTAGTTCAATCCTCCAATCTAAAACCGCTAAACTGTTCCCCATCCGGGCGGGGGAAGCGCGACTTGTTCGTCAACTTTTGAGTGAGAAACTCTCTGCATGCTAGCTGACAGCCAAATGAACATTTCCCTAAAATCTAATCCTCTCAATTTTACAGGAGTACGATCGACAATTTGCGCGAGGCGGGAAATATTAGCACCTTCGACTCCGACGGCAAAAAAGGCAACGCGCTTGTTAGTTTCTTCCTCTTTAATGCGCTGCGCCGCGATTTCTACAACATCATCAGATTCTCCTTGAGGTTCGCCGTCAGTAATCATAAATACCCAGGGGCGGTAGTAGGTAATTCCATTGTTGCGGTATTCAGATTTGCGAGCAGCGATGGTATCCAAGGCTAGCTGAATGCCGGCACCCATGTGAGTTTGTCCTTGGGCGGTAAGTATCGGCGTTTCAAACCGATCGGCCGTTACGAAGTCCTGCACGACTTTGATATGATTGTCAAAAGAAATAATCGCGACTTCGACTCGTTTTTTAGCAAGTTCGTCTCTAATCAGGTCATCTCTAAAGACTTGCAGCCCCTCATTCAAGGCTTCTATGGGCTCGCCTTGCATCGAACCGGAGGTATCCAGCAACAAAACGCAAGGACAGCGCGGCTCTGGGTTTTCGGCAAATTCTACAGCTTCGTCAAGTCTCATGGTTGGGGTGTGACCTTCAAGTGTTTTCTTGGTATGTTAACAGAAATGTCGAAACAAGTCCCCACCGATAAATTCTCAAAAAATACCCTGATTTATGGTAAGTATTATGCTTCTGTTCTAGTTGATAATGCAGCGGTAAATATTAGAAATGTTCGCCTGGGGTAGTTCGCACAGACAATTTAATGACAATTTTAAGGACTATTGAAACAGACAATTTAAGTTAAACCATGCCTCAATTGTACAATATGATTTTAAGATATCAAAACTACCTTTTTTAGTCAAGCTCTCAAACGCACAAATTTCGTCAAATAATTGAGAATTTTTATCAAAAATTTTTGACCGACAGTTCATTTAAGCCCAAATTAATAATTTTTCTAAACAAAAGTAAAGAATTCTAACGCGAGTGCTGTTTATTTTTATGTGATTCAAGGGGTTTGGGGAAGTAGGATTTTAGAGTTCAAGAGAGCGATCGCATCGTGTCGCGAACTTTTCCGAACTAACCCTAACCGCCGAACAAATTATTAATGCCTAAATTTAATCGATCTTAAACTTTTTATATCGCAATCGATCGAGCGAGCAAAACAGCTTGCAGTAAGGACTTCAGTCCTCTAAATCTGCGGAATAATTATATCAAATCCAGTAGCATCAGCCCGATCGAATATCTCTCCCCTTTCTCTGTTCCCTCTGCGTACTCTGCGGTTGAAAAATTCCGCTGCCTGCAGTAATATGAAGTCCGCCACCAAATTTGATATCATGTCCGGTCGAACGCCATCACAAAAGCAATCGATCGAGCGAGCCAAACAGTTTGTAGTCAGGACTTCAGTCCTCTAAATCTGCGGAATAATTATATCGAATCAAGTAGCATCAGCCCGATCGAATATCTCTCCCCTTTCTCTATTTCCTCTGCGTACTCTGCGGTTGAAAAATTCCGCTGCAACCGGAAGTAATATGAAGTCCGCCATCAGGCTTGAGATCGTGTCCGGTCGATTACCATAACAAAAACATTTCGTAGGGGTCCAGCGAAGCGGAGGGGTGCCCCCGTGCCTGCCCAAGACTTAAGCTCGGATTTTTCAAGGACTAAAGTCCTT
The DNA here is from genome assembly GCA_025454405.1 of Oscillatoriaceae cyanobacterium Prado104. GTDB lineage: Bacteria > Cyanobacteriota > Cyanobacteriia > Cyanobacteriales > Microcoleaceae > Microcoleus. Next base: position 44,936 of record JALOON010000007.1, read on the forward strand.
ACTACAAACCTGACTTATCGCGGTCAATCCATACAAATAAACACTAATAAACGCAGATGGTATTTCATCTGCGTTTATTAGTGTTAATCAGCTAAAATCTGCGGTTGCCAAACCCCAATCTAACTAACCCCAGCCACATCCATCACCACATCCATCACCGAACCAGAATGTTCCACCTTAGCCACATCCAGCATCGTCTTCAAAACCGAATCGGGATTCAAACTAATCGAATCAATTCCCAACTCAACCAAAAACCTGGCAAACTCAGGATAATCGCTGGGTGCTTGACCGCAAATTCCTATTTTGCGACCGTATTTCTTCGCCGCCTTAATCGCAATTTCAACCATCCGCTTCACAGCTTCATTGCGTTCGTCAAAGATGTGCGCGACCAAACCAGAATCCCGATCTAATCCTAATGTTAATTGAGTTAGATCGTTAGAGCCGATAGAAAATCCATCAAACACTTGCGCGAATTCATCAGCAAATATCACGTTGCTTGGCAACTCGCACATTACATAGACTTGCAAGCCATTTTCGCCCTTCACCAAACTGTTTTTCGCCATCTCGGCAATCACTTTTCGGCCTTCTTCCGGCGTGCGGCAAAATGGCACCATCGGAATTACATTTGTCAAGCCCATTTCATCGCGAACTCGCTTTAATGCCTTGCATTCCAAAGCAAAAGCATCGCGATAATTCGGATCGTAATAGCGGGAAGCACCGCGCCAGCCGATCATCGGGTTTTCTTCCTTCGGTTCAAACTGTCGGCCTCCCAAAAGATTGGCGTATTCGTTGCTCTTAAAATCGCTCAATCTGACAATAACAGGATTCGGGTAAAATGCAGCAGCGATCGTCCCGATTCCCCAGGCTAATTTGTCGGTGAAAAAGTCGGGTTTGTGTTCGTAAAGCGCCGTCATTTCATCAATTTCCCGCTTGACAGCTTCGTTCGCCAATTCATCGTAGCGGATCAGTGCCAGCGGGTGCGCTTTAATGTGGTTGGCAATGATAAATTCCAGTCGCGCCAAGCCTACTCCGTCGCAGGGAATTGCTGATAAACCGAATGCTTCCTCGGGATTGCCGACATTCATTAAAATTTGCGTGCGGGGGCGGGGTAAATTGTCGATCGCGGTTTCTTGAACTTCAAAAGGTACTAAGCCGGCATAAACTTTGCCTTCCTCTCCTTCGGAACAAGAAACAGTAATTTCTTGTCCGTTTTGCAAAACTCTTGTCGCATCGCCCGTGCCGACAATTGCCGGAATTCCCATTTCCCGCGCGATAATCGCCGCGTGGCAAGTGCGGCCGCCGGAATTAGTCACGATCGCGCTGGCTTTTTTCATAATTGGTTCCCAGTCCGGATCGGTTTTGTTAGTAACTAAAACTTCTCCCGCTTGGAAATCTGCAATGTTGTGAACGTCTAAAATTACCCGCGCTTTACCTTGTCCTATCGCTTCGCCAACGGCGCGTCCTTTAGCCAAAACCGCACTCGATCCTTGCATTTTGTAGTTTCTCAAAACCGTCGCTGATTTTTGAGATTGCACGGTTTCAGGTCTTGCTTGAACGATAAACAGTTCGTTAGTGATACCATCTTTCGCCCATTCGATGTCCATCGGCGTGTAAATTCCGCGCACTTGAGAATAGTGTTCTTCGATTAATACTGCCCAGCGCGCCAGTTGCAAAACTTCGTCGTCGTCAATCGCAAATTTGCGCCGTTCGCTGTGCGTAACCGCTACATTCTTGGTGTATTTAGAACCGCCCAGATCGTACACCATTTTAATTTCTTTAGTGCCGATTCGCTTGTCCAAGATCGGGCGGAAATCTTGTTTTAATGTTGGTTTAAATACAAAGTATTCGTCGGGATTGACGGCACCTTGCACGACATTTTCACCCAATCCGTAGGCGGCGGTAACTAATACGGCATTTTTGAAACCGGTTTCAGTATCGATGCTGAACATAACGCCGGAAGATGATAAATCCGATCGCACCATTTTTTGGACGCCGACTGAAAGCGCTACTTCAAAGTGGTCGAATCCTTTGAGTTGGCGGTAAGAAATCGCCCTGTCGGTGAAGGTGGAAGCAAAGCATTTGTGACAGCATTCGAGGACGCCGGTGCAGGTGTGAACGTTGAGATAGGTTTCCTGCTGTCCCGCAAAACTCGCATCCGGCAAGTCTTCAGCGGTAGCAGACGATCGCACCGCTACATCAGTGCTATCGCCGTAGACATCGCATAATTTATCGTAAGCTTGGGCGATCGCGGTTTGCAAGTCTCGCGGAAACGGCGTATCGAGAATCAGCGCCCGCGCTTCCCTGCCTTTTTGGCGCAAGTTGGTGACATCTGTTACGTCTAAATCGGCAAAAAGTTCGCGCAATTTAGCTTCTAACCCCGCAGATTCGATGAAGTAGCGGTAAGCGTAGGCTGTGGTGGCAAATCCGTTGGGAACGCTGACGCCTTTGGGGGTTAACTGCTGGATCATCTCTCCCAAAGAAGCGTTTTTGCCGCCGACTAAAGGGATGTCGGCGATGCCAACTTCATCAAACCACAATACTAAAGCTTTGTCTTTGGGAATTAGAAGCTGTTGTTCTTGGATTCTTAATAATTCTGCCATTGTTTTTTTCCTCTAAGCTTCAGCTATGTTCGGTCAACTTGCTGCTGAGGTTATCTGTGTATTTTTGTTGAGATTTTTCTCAAAACATCAAAAACTATTGACTTAAGCGTCGCAAGTTATTAACTGTGCTGTGGCGCAGAATTATTAAAACTAATAATTGACCTTGACAGCTAACTTTTGCAATGCTAAGCAAAATTACTTTGATGGCAATAATCTCGATCCCCAGCTAGTAAAAGTAAATTCAAGAAGTGTTTGCGCGTCTTTTATCGTGACAACCGATCTAAAAAATATGTAGTTGTCTCTATTTACAGAGTATAACTTTCTCGTAAAAAAACAAGATAGGTGCGGGAATTTCCCTTAGTTACCAAAAGTAAAAAAATCGCAGCAGCGGGATTGTGGGAGTTATAATTAAAGAAACAGAATTATAAAGATTTAAAAAATGAAAATAAAGCATACTTGTACAGCACCGAATTTAGAGCCGTTGGCGGCAGCCTGCTGCGAGGATACCTGCGCGATCGAGTTCGTGTTGGAACTGCTGGCGAATAAATGGTCGGTGTCAATCGTCCGGGAACTGTTCCGGGGTTCGAGGCGCACGCACCAGTTGTTAGAAGCTTTGCCGGGGATTAGCTCGAAAACTCTCACTGCGAGGCTTAGGGAGTTAGAAATGCACGGTTTGGTAAACCGCAAGGTGTATGCGGAAATTCCGCCCCGCGTGGAATATTCGCTGACGGAAAAAGGGCGAGAACTTCAAGGGGCGATCGCGGTTTTGAAGCAGTTGGGGGAAAAATGGCTGCGCCAAGAAGCTTGTTGATGTGAGAGGTTCGATTTGCGAGTGTCGATCGGGAGCGATGGATTTGAGATTTTTTACTCGTTTTAGCGATTATCAGTTGTATGTCAACAACTGGACCCTAGAAGGACGGGGGTGGAGTCCTTCGCTACGCTACGCCCAGGAGTTTCGATGAACTCAATTAAAAGTCAAATCAGCAAGATTGTTCTGTCTGCCGTCGCGATCGCGGTTTGGGCGGGCATTATCTATGGCATGGGCTATGGCATCAACCAATTGGGAGGATTCTTTTTTCGGGATGAGTCTGTGTTTTGTCGCAAGGAGAAATTGAACGATCTAGCGGTGACTGCTGATGGCAAAACCTTAATCACTGGGGGGAAACAAATCCGAATTTGGGACATTGCCACCAGACAAAAACTGTACGACAGCGCTACAGTTCGCAATACAGCGGAAAAAATTGTCGGACTGGCACCTGCCGCGATTGATGCCCTGACGATTGCGCCTGATGGGCGGACGTTTATTAGCGCTACAAGTTCGCCAGGAGCGATCGAAAACCAGGGGACGCATGAAATTCAGATTTGGGATTTGGCAAGCCGCCAACCAATTCGTACCCTCAAAGAACATTGGGCTCGGGTGCGGTTTCTAGCCGTTAGTCCAGACAGTCAAACCCTGATCGGCCAAGATTTTAGGGGTGTAATTCTGTTCTGGAATTTAGCGACGGGGCAAGTGAAGAAAGTCCTACACGCGCAGGGGCAGCAACGTTTCTCCATGCCGGTCAGTCCCGATGGTAAAGTGTTTGCCAGTACAGACGGTGATGGCACTATAACCCTGTGGGATATGGCAACGGGCAATGCAGTCGGCAAGCTAAAGGCCGATCCCAGCCATACTCCGCTGGCAATTAGTGCGGGCAATAGAACCTTGTTAATCCAAAATGCGGGGGATGTCAAGCGGTTCAGAGATATTGCTACTGGGGCAGAATTACAAACCATCAAAGGCAGCTACATCGAATCTGACTTTGCGGTAAGCCCAGATGGCAAACAGGTGTTAATTGCGACTGATGCAGGCATCCAACTCTACAACATGACCTCAGGCGCACCACTGCAAACCTTAAACACCAACAAGTTCGATCTCGGGAGTTCGATCTCGATCGTGCCGGATGGTTCGTCGTTCATTACCAACATTAAAGGCAAAGACACCCTTTGGGATTTAGCAACGGGGGCAAAGATCCATCAGTTTGAAGGCTCATTAGGTTGGGGAACTCGTGCGTTTGCAGCAGGTCAAATTCTGGTTGTCGGCGATCGCAACGGCAATGACATCACCCTGTGGGACTTGCGGACGGGGAAACGGATCTACAAATTTTGCAACCAGTGAATCCTTTGAGATTGTACAGTTTCAAACCGTTAACCGACATTTAGTTGGAGAGGGGACTTCACAGATTCACTCCCAAAACTTTTAATAGCAGTTGTTGCTCTTTAAAGCCGACTTGCAAGCGGCCGCTCTCAATATCGCGCACCCAACTTTGACTTTTGCCAACATGAACGGCTAAATCTCTCTGGCTTAATTGCAAACTTTTTCTCGCAGTCACGATCTGCTGGCCCGAAAGCGCCGATCGCTGTCTGGGCCCGGTTTTGCGTTGGGATTTACGCAATTTTTGGGAACCTGCTGGAGTCGATCGGGCTTCCCACCCTTCAGGCAGATCGAAACGCGACAGTCTTGCTTGCATCAGGCGATTCCACTTATCGCGCGGTGCTGCGTCAGTCAGGCGAGTGTCGTTGCTGCCGTCGGAAATCCAAAAATCCAGTGCCTCGTCGGCATCATCGGGCAAGTCGGCCAGCTTAGCCCACAGGGGTTGAATGTCGGGCCCGTAGGTGGCAGGATCGAAAATCGGTTTGAGTCCGTAGCGATCGAGCACTTCCAAATCGCTCTCGAACGATCGCAGCAATCGCTTCCGATCCTCTCGCTGGGTGGATGCTTTGAGCAACCTTTGTTCTCCGTAAGCAATCCGCATCAATGTCTGCACCGCGATCCGCTGTTCGATGCCCATGCGAGTTTTGAATAACAGCCACAGCATGATCCGTGCTGCCCCTTCATGCTGCTGCCAGAGACTCATCACATTCGTTAACAGAGATTTTGGTAACGTGCCGTATTGATAAAACGCCGTTCCTTCTTTAGCAGCTTCCCGATTGAGGAAGAATTGCGCCCACTCTCCGGCTTTGATGGTAAAAGTCAATCCTGTCAGGTGCTTGCACCCCAGACTGTCTTCCTGAAAGTGATGCTGAGTTTCGACAAGAAGCCACAGGTGGCTTTGAGGAATCCCGATCTTTCTGAAGCGCCCCTGAGGCGACCAGTCAACAGTCACTAACAATTTGCAGGGTTGTTCTGCAAGGTCTTTGATTAAGGTTAGTTTGGCTAGTTTGCTGAGGTCTTTGCGCTTGTCTAAACCCAAATAGCTGGAAATTTCGCGATCGCTCACAGTAAAAGTCTGTTCCCAAGGGCGTTCCAAGGATGTTGCATAAGCTGCGTACATCAGGTGCAGGCAGGCCGCCCGCAGATCCCAAGAGGCGATCGACTTTTGAACTGCCTCTGCTTCCACAACCACTGCTGCATCGGGAGTGCATTTATCTGCAATGCAAACCGTCACCTCTCCCTTGCCACCGCTGACCCGCCGTCGGTGGCAGAGATTCCCAGATTCATCGGGCTGCCAGGGCAAAGATTGCCGCTGTGCTAGTACGTTGCAAGCTTCCCAGACCACAATTGCCGAAGCAAAGGAATTCGTCTTGCCATTGGCGAATAGCTTGGGGCTCGTGCTGACTTTGGCATCGATCTTGCATCGACCTTTCTTTGCCTGCCACGGCACTGGAGCATCGTTCAAACACATCGAAGCACATAAAGGTTGTTCGTAAAATCCCTCACAGTTATTGCACAACATTGGATCGATCCAAAGATCTTTACCTTCCTGTTTGATTGCTCCCGTAGGACACAACGGTAAGCAGTCATTACACTGATTGCAAGCGCCTGTAATAGTATAAGTCATGGTTTTTTGTGATGACCCAGAATTAATAACGAACTTAAAATCTCAATTTTTTTTGTCTCTATCCAGCCTTAAATTAGGTATAAGTATTTCTGCGGGCAGGCATTAACTAAATTTATAACCGACAATATTTCTGCCCTAAAGTTTTTGACTGATTAACTGCGACCGTTACGCCATAATCACTTTAAGACTTATTAGTCTTAGTTAATTTTTTTTCGATTTCTTTCTAGCGTTGTTTTATCTTGACTCCACTATTGTATTTGTAATTAAATAAACTTTCTGTTCAACGATAACATTCAAAGAATGTCTTAACAATTTAAAATCGCAGATGAATCGCCTGGTAAATCAATGTTTGTTTTTTAAAAAAAACAACTTTTATTAATATTTATCTAGAAGTTTGAGTTTATTTTAACTCCTCGCGACATAGATTGCTCTACTTAACAGAAACTTAAGTTTTTGTTCAAAATGCTAGCCCCCTTACCCGTAAACACTCATTTCCTCCTCAGGCAATACTCATACCCAGCCCCTCAACTCGTACCTAAACTCTATGCAGGCAATAGTTTGAGCGACTGAGTACATTACTCTTCATCTGTCTGGCGAGTTTTTTTGGGAATGAAACCAGTTTTTTGACCCAAAGGGCTCTGATATAAGCAAAGAAGCTACTCGATCTATTTTCTTAATTCAACAACAGGTAATTGCTGAGGCAATCATCTCACAACCTAGCAACATCGTCCTTGAGTGAGTAAGTCGAGCTAATTAAGTTTTGTCGGCATACTGGAGGCAGTAGTAGTGCAATCCCATATTCGAGAAACTACGAATGTTGCTGAATGGGTTTCATTAATGTCTATCAAGACTGGCAAACAGTCGCGTCATTACTTTGACCCAGAAAAGCTAGAACAGTTGGTGCGATCGATCGCGCAACACGGAATTTTGGAACCGTTGCTGGTGCGTCCTTTGAACGCCAACGAATACGAACTGGTGGCCGGTGAAAGACGTTTTCGGGCTGCTCTCAAACTCGGTCTGCCTCAGGTGCCCGTTATAATTCGGCACATGAATGATGAAGAAGCGATTCAATTAAATTTAATTGAAAATTTGCAGCGCGAAGATCTAAATCCTATTGAAGAAACAGAGGGAGTTTTGCAACTTCTGGCTTTCAGGTTGCAGATGTCGCCAGAGGCAATTCCGACCTTGCTATATCAAATGAAAAATACTGCTGACAAGGAGGCTGAGACCAAGAATAACATTATTCCTAATTCCAGGTTCGATCGAGAGCAAGAGATCCAGTCGATTTTTCAAGACTTAGGGCTGATGAGTTGGCTTTCGTTTACTTGCAATCGGCTGCCTTTGCTTAACTTGCCTCGCGAGATTTTGGATGCGATTCGCACGGGCAAGATTGCTTATACTAAAGCTTTGGCAATCGCTCGCATCAAAGATGAAACCCAACGTCAAAATCTGCTCGATCGAGCCATTGCAGAAAACCTGTCTCTGAGTCAAATTCGATCGCGCATCAAAGCCATCAAACCACAGGCAGAACCTCAATCTCCAGAAGTTCTGCTAACAAACCTTCACCGACGGCTGCTGAAGACTAAATTATGGGAAGATTCCCAGCGCTGGACGCAAGCCCAGGCGCTGCTTGCTCAACTAGAAGCCTTGTTGGACAGAGAATGAGAGGGGGGGAGGGGAAGTTCTGAGTTTTAAGTTTTGAGTTTTAAGTTTTGAGCGCGTGAATTTTGAACTGTCTTTAACTCAAAACTCAAAATTCACAACCCAAAACTCCCTCTTCAACTCAAAACTCCCTCTTCAACTCAAAACTCAAAACTCAAAACTCCCTCTTCAACTCAAAACTCAAAACTCAAAACTCAAAACTCCCTCTTCAACTCAAAACTCAAAACTCCTTACCAACTATCAACTATCTTTAGAGAGTTACCCCCAATACTTTTAATAGTAGTTGTTGTTCTTTGAAACCAACTTGCAGGCGGCCGCTTTCTATATCGCGCACCCAACTTTGACTTTTGCCAACATGAACAGCTAAATCTCTCTGACTTAATTGCAAACTTTTTCTCGCAGTTACTATCTGCTGGCCCGACAGGGACGATCTCGCCCGGGTGGCGGTTTTGCGTTGAGACTTGCGCAATTGTTTAGTTCCTGTGGGAGTCGATCGAGCTTCCCACCCTTCAGGCAGCTCGAAGCACAACAGTCGCGCTTGCATCAGGCGGTTCCACTTGTCGCGCGGTGCCGCATCAGTGACGCGATAGTCGTTGCTGCCGTCGGAAATCCAAAAATCTAGTGCCTCGTCAGCATCATCGGGCAAGTCTGCCAGCCTCGCCCACAGGGGTTGAATGTCGGGCCCGTAGGTTACCGGATCGAAAATCGGTTTGAGTCCGTAGCGATCGAGCACTTCCAAATCGCTCTCGAACGATCGCAGCAATCGCTTTCGATCCTCCCGCACAGTTGAAGCCTGCAACACCTTGGCTTCACCGCAAGCAATCCGCATCAGCGTCGGTATCGTCAGGCGCTGTTCCTGTCCCATTTTGGTTTTGAACAGCAGCCACAGCAGCATCCGGCAAGCACCTTCATGCTGCTGCCACAGGCTGGTTACAGTCTGCAACAGCGATTTAGGCAAGTTGCTGTATTGGTAAAACGCCGTACTTTCTCTAGCTCCCCGTTGGTTGAGAAAATATTTCGACCACTCTCCGGCTTTCATCCTAAACGTGAGGCCGATCAGGTGCTTGCAGCCGAGTTCGTCTTCCTGAAAGTGATGCTGAATTCCGAGCAAATGCCACAAACGGCTTTGCTCTAACGAAAATCCTCGCACCCGCCCTTGTTGGAACCAGTTGATATCTACCAGGAGTTTGCACGGCTGCTGAACTAAGTCTGCGATCGCGGTTAACTTAGCAAGTTTGCTCAAGTCTTTGCGTTTTTCCAGACCTAAATAACTTTCAATTTGACGGTCGCTGATGGTAAATTCTTGTTCCCAAGGTTGTTCTAAAGCTATGGCGTGAGCTGCAAAAATTAAGTGCAGGCAGGCTGCCCGCACGTCCCAACCAGCCATTTCATCCCTCGCCCTCGGGGCATCAAAGGTAACGGGAGTGTCTGAGTCGGTAACGCTGTCGGTAGGGTTGGCGAGGCGAAAAGCAAGCGTTCCCCGGCCGCCATTCACCTGCCTTTCGTAACAAAGTTTTCCACCCGCATCAATTTTCCAAGGTAAGGACTGGCGTTGCGCCAGTACGTTACAGGCTTCCCAAACCACGATCGCCGAGGCAAAGGGGCTGCTTTTGCCGTTGGCAAATAGGCTGGGACTCGGAGGCATTCTGGCGGTGATTTTACAGCGACCTTTCTTGGCTTGCAAGGGAACCGGCGGACGTTCGATCGAACAAACACTCACGCATTGCGGTTCGAGAGCGTAGCCCTGACAGTCGTTGCACAACATGGGGTCGATCCAAAATTCACCATCTTCTAGCTTGATGGCTGCTTTGGGACATTGGGGGACGCAATCCCCGCAATGGTTGCATTGGTTTGTAATCGCGTGCGCCATATGATTAACGTGGTTTAGTAGAAGCTTGACTTTATGATGCCGAGCGTCTTGAGGTTAAGTAGAAGGCAGAAAGCAGAAGAAAGAACGCAAAAGGCAGCTATGCCAAAACAAGAAGGTAGACTGGCTGCAATTAAGGGTTGGTTAATGTCTTAATTTATAATTAAAAATGTTTCTTTATTTTGTTTGATTTAAGCAATTAAATAATATTTTAAGATTTGCGCTGCAATCTGTTCGTCACAAACAATCAATCGTGCTATTTGGTAGCGTTTGTTACCAATAACCACGCGATCGATTCATCACTTTTTAAATTTTTTAATAAATTTCAAAATTCCTTGATAATTTTTTCAAAAATTCACAATTCCCTGCTCATTACCCAATCTCAAATCAGGAATCTCGAACGCGATCGCGCCTCATTGAGAAAGGCAATAAAATACCAGTCCCCCAACCCGCAAACACTCAAGTTTTCAGGCATAAAATACCAGTACCCCCTGCCCAGGGTTGACGCGAAATTTTGATATTGCGATGTTTCAGGGTTTGAGTACATGACTAATAGGTTGAGCTGGCGAATGAGAGTGAGTGCAACTTGTTGGCCTGAAAGTATCTGATATAAGCAAATAAGTCACAGAATTGTTTTGATGCAACTCTCAGACCTGTGAATTTGAGGATTTGCTGACATTTTCGATCGATTAACTCGATCGGGATTTACGCAAAAGTTGGCTTGACACATTACCCATAGCGGTAAGGTGAGCCTCGGCGCACCCTACCTGTATAGTGCGTGCCTCCAAGACTGCCGATCGTACTTGTATCGAGCAGTTTTGTAATTCATAGGACTGACACATCGGTAGCCATCACCTTCATAAAAAAAGGTTTGTAGTGCGGACTTAAGTCCGCAGCATCAAAGAACTAAAGTCCTCACTACGAACAAAAAGGTTTGAAGTGCGGACTTAAGTCCGCAGCATCAGAGGACTGAAGTCCTCACTACAAACTAATTTGTATTGCAGTTATTTCGATCGGATGCGATCCAAACGGCTATTTTTAGACATTATTGGAGGATTTTGTGCGCTTAGCTGTAAATTTTGACTCTGTTCTAAACCAATGCAAATTTGTTTGAATTCCCCATCTACCCCCGAGCCAACTTTGTCCTGGTACGACTTGTCAGCAGAAGTCAAACGGTTGTTAATTGCAGCAACTGATACCTGGGAAGATACGGAGAGATCTCAAGAATACATCCATCAAGCAGTAGCGATTTCCGATCGCTCGCTGGATGTATTTGTAGCAGCCTACCGCTATTTTTTCTACAAACACAATGATGCTGTGGCACTGCAAATGGCTCGGGGGGCGATCGAGCAAGTTAAGCTGTTAGAGAAACTTCCAGAAGACTGGGAAGAATTGGCACCAATTCTGAGCAGTCGCAAAGAAGAATACAACATCCGGTTGTATCTCAATGCTTATTCTGCTTCGGGATTGATTTTAGCACGCCTGGGGGCGATCGAGGAAGCAAAAACAATCGCTACCCGCGTGAACGATATTGACAACAAACGAGAGTTTGGAGCAGCTACGGTATTAAGTATTCTGACTAACTCTGAAAATGAGGAGGAAGATTAACTGTGGTTGAGACAGCAATGAAGTACCGAGATTTATTAGTCACGGAAGACGGGCAGTGGCAGGTTTGCAAACCTGCTAGAGAGTGGGATTTGCTGCGCACTCCCTATCGCTTTCACCGCTTTTTAACGGAAGTTGAAGATGTGCTAGAAGATGCGATCGATGAGACGAATTGTTTGTCTCAACTGCGGATGCTGGTGCGCAGGTTAGTCACTAATTCCTACTGGATACAAACCCAGTATGCCGAACCCAATCCCGCTACGGGAAGCGGGACGATCGTCCTTTACGACGAAATTGGCTACCCGCTGACAGTGCAAATTTCCACTTACTTACCGGGCGCGAAATCTTCGATTCACAATCACGGAAATTGGGGAGTAGTGACGGTACTGAAAGGCGAAGAAAAAAACACTATTTGGAAGCGGACTCCCGATCCGCAGTTTCCAGATTGGGTAGAACCAACGGCTGAGGGAATATTGTTACCGGGGGATATTATTAGCTTTACTCCCGATGCAATTCATTCTATAGAAGCCGTCGGCGAAGAACCGACTGTTACTTTCAGCATCTACGGTGAAACCCACCATTCCAAACGCTTTGAATTCGATGTGATGAATCGCACTGCCAAAATTTTTTAGTAGTTGCGGGTGCATCGACAACAAAGAATTAAGACCGATCGAGCAAAGCTTGCGATCGCAATGATACCAACAGGCGATCGAGCGCGATTCCTGTCTGAATTCCTTATCCTTTTATGCGGAGAACATCATGTCAGAAGAACGCCAAAACCAATATCTCAATCTGATCGATCGACTGATCAAATGCCCCAACGGAGAAGAACCTGATGTTTTGAACAGCGAGTTGGAATTGGTTGATGAGGGATTCGTCAAAACACTGATGCAAGTGGCAACAATGATGGCGCATCAAGACAATCATGATGGTGCTAAGTTTCTGATTTTCTTAGCGCGGCAATTAAGTAAAGAAATGGGTTTGTATCCTGAAGCTTCAGCGGAACAGTAACGTTTACACGGAGGTGCTGATGATTGCCGGATTAAACAAAATGGAAGCGGGAGAGGTGGCAATGGAGTTTCTGACCAACGATCTCGATATTGACACGGACGATCGAGAGTGGTTTTCGGTGTTGGACGTGCGCCCGATCGGGGAAACTTGGTATGTTGTGGAAATTGGCATCGAAGGGCTGCCGGATAAATGGGTATTGCAAGTTTACGATACGCGCGAATGCGACCCCAGTTATACTTTCAATTCTCCAATTAAAGCGACAGAATCTGACACCGGTTTGGAAGATATGCCAGAGGCGATCGCTCAAATCTTAATGGCGGAACGCAGCCATAATTGATACGTTGGCCTGACAGTTCTCAAATAGGGCAAGCTGTAATTGCAAGCTTGGTGAAGCCGATCTCTCCAATATCAGAAACCGGGTTTCTGGCAAAGACTTTGCACAAAAGCCGATATTTTTTGTCAGAAATCCGGTTTCTCAAAGCTTGTTGAAAAGGGTGCGAGATGTCAGTTTATCTCACTCCCGTCACCCGATCGAATGTTGTAACCCCTACACTGACTAAAATCTAGCCCCTGAGTACAGGATTAATAGCGATCGCCGCCGCACAAAGTTCGCACCCTATACTTGAAAAACGCAACTCCCCGCAAACGACAGATCTAAAAACTAACGCCATAAAAACATGACCAAACTACTCGCTGCCGATCCCGTACAAACCATGCAAAACTGGTTGCTGGAACAAGGATTTAACCCCGAAGATTTAGAACTCAAAGGTAGCAATGGCGATACTGCCCTGATGCAAGCTACGCGATCGGGCGAACTCGAAATCGTTCGATCGCTCGTCGCAGCAGGTGCGGTGGTGAATGCTAGAAATAATGATGGCAACAATGCCCTGTGGTTTGCTTGTTTTCGCGATCGCCACGATCTAATTGATTTGTTGGTTAATGCTGGAATTGACCTCAACAATCAGAATGATAATGGGGCTACTGCACTGATGTATGCCGCTTCTGCGAGCAAGACGGAGATGGTGCGCGCTCTTTTAGCAGCAGGTGCCGATTCTCAGTTAAAAAATCTAGATGATTTTCGGGCGATCGATTTTGCGGGAAATATCGAAATTATCAGGATGCTCAAGTATGTTGTCGTCTAGCACGATCGAAGGTAAATATCGCAATAAATATCACGAAGCGACCAAGCATTCTGCGATTTCGGTGCAGCTAGATCCCAATTATGTGGATGCGACAACTCAACCTGTTGCTTTCAAAAAATACCCGAAATTTTTTCGCCGCTTTCCTTTAGAGTTAGACAATCCGTTTCATCAATTCTTATCCCTCACGAGTGCTATTACTTTTCAAAAGCAATATCGCGATGGAACTCATTCTTTGCGAGTTCAACCTTCTGCTGGTGCGCTTTATCCTACAGAAATCTACGTGCAACTGCGCGGCATCAGCGGGATGCTGGATGGCATCTACCATCTAGAGCAAGATAGCAGCACTCTTACTCTAATTTACGAGCTAATTGATGACGGTTTGGAGGGATATTTTAGCGACGATCGCCCGATTAAAGGCTGTATTTTTTTAGTGAGTTGCGTCTATTTTCGGTCGAGTTGGAAATACAAAAATCGCAGTTTGCGCTATTGTTTTTTAGATAGCGGACATCATTTAGGGGCGATCGAAGCGTCGGCGATTGTCTCTAATTATTCCTACCAATTGCTGTTTGATTTAGATCGCGCGGCTCTCAATGATGACTTGGGATTTGAAAACAAAGAATTTGTCGCAGCGGTGGCGATCGCGGGGGAACCGAAAGATAAGAAAGCGGTGCGCAGGTTGCGATCGCCCTTGCCTTTTGTTTCGGCTACCGATTATTTTGAACCCAATCTATTTATCGAGGAGGGTTACAAACAGACTTTCGTTGAGAATTGCGAAAAACAGCCGATTAAACAACCGAAATTTCCCTTTGAATCGAGTCAAATTTTGCAAGCAATTCAGCGGCGGAGATCGGCTAGAAGGTTCAATCCCAGTCCGATCGAACTAAATGATTTCTTGACAGTTTGTACTGCGTTGCAACAACCGATTCCGAGCGAGAATGCCGCTGCTTTTGAGATTTATGCGGTGGTGCAGCGGGTAACTGGGATGCAGTCGGGACTCTACAAAATCGGCGACAGCAACTATTGTTTGAAGCTGGGAGATTTTCACGATCGTACAGGCTATCTGTGCATCAATCAGGCGATCGCTCGCGATAGTGCTGCTGTATTTTTCATTGTCTCCGATTGTGGCAACTATCAGCTAGCGCTGCAGCAAGCAGGTTTTGTGGGACAGCGCATCTATCTAGCGGCTGAAAATCTCAAGTTTGGGTGCAGCGGTATCGGTGCATTTTTCGATGATGAAACGCAAGCTTTTTTAGAAACCGATCTCAATGTACTTTACGCGATCGCGATCGGAAATTTGTGCGATCGCGATCGGATAAAATAATATTTCAGCTTTAGGGGCACGCGCGGATAAAATGGAGCCAGCAGACCGCCGCGCACCGAGCATCCCATGAACAAATCGCTCACCAACCAAATTTCTGCGGGCATCGGATTCGCCCTAGCGCTGCTAGTTGCTAACGCGGCAATTTCCTACCGCCACACTCAAAAAATTTTAGCAAACGAAAGCTTGGTAAGACACACTCACCAAGTTTTAACCGCCCTCGAAGCAACCCTCTCAACATTAAAAGATGCTGAAACCGGACAGCGGGGCTATTTACTCACAGGAGAAGAACGGTATTTAGAACCCTACCAAAGCGCGATCGCTAGCATCAACAAACAGCTCGCAAACTTGCAGCAGTTAACAGCAGAAAATAACGCGCAGCAGCAGAAACTTCACAGCTTAAAAATTGCGATCGACTCCAAACTAGCCCAACTTCAAAAAACGATCGACCTGGGGCGTTCTCAGAACTTAGAAGCTGCCCTGCGCGCAGTCAAAACCGGTCGGGGAAAGCGAATTATGGGCGAGATCCGACAACAGATAGCTGCAATGACAGCCGCAGAAAATCTGCTCTTGCAACAGCGCTCCCGAGAATTGCAAGCTAGCATCAACACAGCAATGCTAACTTTCACTGTTGCTACGCTGGCAGATTTGGCATTGATGGGGGTAGTTTATTATTTAGTGAAGCGCGATCGAACTTTGCGCGCTCTCCACGAAATCAAGCAAAATCAACTGTTAGAAGAAAGCGCTCGCGATCGGCAATCCCTTGCTGTAACAGAAGAACGCTTTCGCCGCGCCATTTTTGACGCTCCGCTGCCCATAATGCTTCATGCCGAAAACGGAGAAATTTTGCAAATCAACCGCGCTTGGACGGAACTTTCCGGCTACCAATTCTCAGAAATTCCCACGATCGAAGACTGGACCCAAAAAGCTTACGGCAGTCGCAAATCATTAGTAAAAGCAGATATCGATCGGCTGCACCAATTAAACGATCGCGTTTCTGAAGGCGAATATATCATCATGACTGCCAGCGGTGAAACCCGAATTTGGGACTTTTATTCCGCACCTTTAGGCAAGCTTGCAGACGGTAGAAGTTTAGCAATCAGTACCGCGATTGACGTTACAGCGCGCAAACAAGCCGAAGCCGAAATTCGGATGCTCAACGCTACCTTAGAGAGGCGAATTGAGAGCCGGACCGCCCAACTGCAAGCAGCTAACGACGAACTAGAAGCTTTTACTTATACAGTAGCTCACGACTTGCGCGCGCCCCTGCGCGGGATGCAGGGATTGGCGGAAGCGCTGTTAGAAGATTACCGCGACAACTTAGACGAACTCGGTCAAGAATACGCCCAGCAAATTGTCAATTCTAGCGAACAATTAGAAGAATTAATTCAAGATTTGTTAGATTACAGTCGCCTCAGCACTGCCGATTTACCGCTGCAAGTTGTGGAGTTAGATTGTGCTGTAGGGGAAGCGATGAAGAGATTAAAAACCGAGATTGAAAAGCAGCACGCGCAAATTAGCATTCGATCGCCCTTGCCTGCTGTTATCGCTCATCCCGTTACTTTAATTCAAGTTATCGTAAATTCGATCGGCAACGCTATAAAATTTGTTGAAGGCGTACCACCGCAAGTGCAGGTTTGGGCTGAGGAAATAGAGCATCCCGTAGAGGGGGTGGAGGAAATGGAGAGCGTGAGAGAATTGGAGATGGCGGGACTGCTGGTAGGGCCAGAGCATTTAGCCCAGGGGGTGCCACCGTGTCCGCCCCCGACTGCTGGGGAAAATTCCCAATTACCTGTTACCGCATCCGATTTGCCAGTTGCCGATTGCCAAGGGCCTGCAAAAACAATCCGTCTTTGGGTGGAAGATAATGGTATCGGTATTGCACCAGAACATCAAGAACGCATTTTTCTGGTTTTTGAACGCCTGCACGGTATCGAATCTTACCCCGGAACCGGTATCGGATTAGCTATTGTTTGCAAAGGGGTAGAACGCATGGGTGGTAGGGTTGGTGTCGAATCCCAATTGGGACAGGGAAGCAGATTTTGGATTGAATTAAGAAAACAATGACCGCAACGCATACGATTTTGCTAGTAGAAGACAACCCCGTTGATATTTTGTTAATGCAGCGGGCGTTTCGCAATGGGGCTTTGGCTGATACAGCGCTGCAAATTGTCAGAGATGGTGATGCAGCGGTTTTTTATTTAAATGGTGATGGAGAATACAGCGATCGCGCCCGCTATCCTTTGCCTGCAATAATTTTACTAGATTTGAAATTGCCCAGGCGATCGGGTCACGAGGTTTTGGGGTGGTTAAAAAAACAGCCGGATCTCAAACGCTTGCCAGTGGTGATTTTAACTACTTCTTGGCAACCGTTGGATGTCGGTCGAGCTTACGATTTAGGAGTGAATTCTTATTTGGTGAAACCATTCGGGTTTGCGGCTTTATTAGAAATGATGAATTGTTTTAAGGACTATTGGCTCGATCGTACCGAACTTCCGGAAGTTATGCGATCGTAACTGCGGTTTATTGCTGATAATTACCAGGTTTGTAGTGAGGACTTTAGTCCGCTATTTCAGGTTTGCCGATACACCCCGCCCGACCTATGCCAGTCAATGCAAGTCGCTCACAGAAGCCAAAAAGACCAATCAATTTGAATTCATTTGTGTCTCGATCGATCGCTCAATTGCCAGCAGAAATTTCTCGATAGCAAGCTCAGATCGCTGTAGTCTTGCCTCTGCCTTTTGTATGGGGACACCCTGCAACGGTACTCCAAGTCTTGACCAATTTGCTATCAAATGCTATAAAGTTTGTGAACTGCGAAACCCAAACGCAAGTGAAAGTTTTGGCAGAGTCTGGAGTAGAATATATCTATCTCTGGATAGAAGACAAAGGTATTGGCATTGCACCAAAAAATCAAAAGAAAATTTTTGGGTTGTTCGATCGCTTGTACGGTCAAGAATCGTATCCGGGAACGGGAATCGGGCTGGCGATCGCTCGCAAAGGAATCGAACGCACGGGCGGCGCGATCGGGCTCGAATCAACTTTGGGAAATGGTGCTAGATTTTGGGTAAAATTACCAAAGTACAGTTGAGAGTTGACAGTTGAGAGTTGACAGTTGATAGTTACTCCGAAAGCAGCCATCAGCCTTTCTTACTTCTCTCTTGAAATCTGAGTATATGATAAGCTAAGCAACATCAATCCAAAGCAATAGAGGTATTTGCAGGTCGCGTCAGACAGCAAACCCAACATTAAAATTGCAGTAATTGCTGAGTGCTCTAATTGTAGATTTGATAAAGTTGCCGCAATACCAACAGTGAAAATCCCATGCTGTCCATTCTGTTAATAGACGACAACCCGAACGATCGCCTCATGATTGACCGCGAACTGAAAAAAGCTTTTGCGGAATTAGAAATCAGGTCGGTAATTGATGCCAAAAGTTTGGATAAAGCATTAGAAATAGGTGGTTTTGACCTAATAATCACCGACTACCAACTGCACTGGAACGACGGATTAACAGTGCTGAAAAAAATCAAAGCCTGCCATCCCAACTGCCCGGTAATTATGTGCACCGACAGCGGCAGCGAAGAAGTGGCAGTCGCAGGCATGAAAGCGGGTTTGAGCGATTACGTGTTCAAAGGGCGGCATTTTCAGCGGCTGGTGGGGGCAGTGCGGGAAAGTTTAGAAAAATATCAATTGCGGCAGCAGTACGAAGCAACGGCCGGGCAGTTGGCAATCTCGGAAGAAAGGCTGAGACTGGCGATCGGTGCCTCGAAAATGGGAATTAGAGATTGGAATATATTAACTAGCGAAGTAGTTTTGTCGGCAGAACACGAACGGTTGTTCGGATTGGCAACAGGCAGCTTTAAAGGAACTTGGGAAGCACTTTTAGCTTGCATTCATCCAGACGATCGCGATCGGGTTGCTCGGGCTGTCGCGCAGACTTTAGAAAACAAAACAGACTATCAAAATGAATATAGAGTAATTTGGCCCGACGGTAGCGAACGCTGGCTCGCCAGTAGGGGCAAATTTTTTTACGATCGCTCCGGTAAAGCCGCGCGATCGATGGCGGTAGTTTGGGACATTACCGATCGCAAGCAGTTAGAATTCGATCGAGCGCAGGCAGTGATGAGACAGCGATCGTACTTGCACCGCCTGCAAAAATTAACAGCAGCATCAGTAGAAATCAACTCCACCCTGTCAGTAGAAGAAATACTCCAGCTAGCAGTCGATCGAGCTCGTTCGATCCTCGAAACCCACCAAGCAGCCGTCAACCTCAACCCCACAGGTAACTGGGAACGGGCAACTACCAAAATTTCGCTGTCGGAAAAATACGCTCGCTGGCAAGATTACAATGAAGCGCCAGACGGTACGGGCATTTACAACAAAGTTTGCCAGACGCAGCAAGTGATGCGGATGACTCAAGCCGAATTGGAATCTCACCAGGCTTGGCGGGGATTCGGCAAGGCTGCGGGCAAACACCCGCCGATGCGGGGCTGGCTGGCGGCACCCCTGACGGCGCGCGACGGTAAAAATTTGGGAGTAATTCAACTGTCGGACAAGTACGAAGGCGAGTTTGGTGAAGATGACGAAAGTCTTTTGGTACAGTTGGCTCAAGCAGTTTCTGGGGCGATCGACAATGCAAAGCTTTACGAGGCTTCCCAGCAAGCAAATCGGATGAAAGATGAGTTTTTAGCAACACTTTCTCACGAATTGCGATCGCCCTTAAACGCAATTTTGGGCTGGACGCAACTGCTGCGCAACCGCACTTTCAGTCCGGTTGCGACAATGCGGGCTTTAGAAACGATCGAACGAAACGCCCGATTGCAAACTCAATTGATTGAAGATTTGCTGGATATTTCGCGGATTATTCGCGGCAAACTGACTTTAAATCCTAGCTCGGTAAATTTAGTTTCGATCGTCGAAGCAGCGGTAAATACCGTGAAGTTGGCTGCCGATGCTAAAGCGATCGAAGTGCAGTTTGCGATCGCGGATTTGGCACCTCAAAATGTAGAAGTTTGCGAAAAAAAAGCAATTTTTGACAGCTCGAACGTTGCCCAAAATCCAAGATTTTTGGTTTCGGGAGACCCCGGCCGCTTGCAGCAAGTAGTGTGGAATTTGTTAAGCAATGCGATTAAGTTTACCCCGCGCGACGGGCGAGTAGAAATCCAGTTGCAGCGGCTTGAAGCCCAAGTGGAACTCGCAGTCAGCGACACGGGAATGGGCATTGCAGCGGATTTTCTGCCCTACGTGTTCGAGTCCTTTCGGCAAGCGGATGCCTCAATTACTCGCAACCACAGCGGTTTGGGGCTGGGGCTGGCAATTGTCCGCCAGTTGGTGGAACTGCACGGCGGTACGGTGAGTGCCGACAGCCCGGGGTTGGAGCGGGGAGCAACTTTTACTTTCCGGCTGCCTGCAATCCAAGTAGATGCTGGTGCCGGGGAAGCATCCGAGGGGTTGGATGTCGGTGCTGATTTGAGGGGAATCAAGGTATTGGTGGTTGATGACGAGGTTGATTCGCGAGAATTTTTGGTGTTTGTGTTGGAAGAGTACGGGGCGAAGGTGAGGGCGGCTGCTTCTGCTGCTGAGGCGGTGGAGGCTGCGATCGAGTTTGTGCCGGATGTTTTGGTTAGCGACATCGGAATGCCGGAGGAGGATGGCTATTCGCTGATGGCGAGGCTGCGTGCCAAGCAAGGGAAATTTCGGGCGATCGCGCTGACGGCTTATGCTAGGGATGAAGACCGCGATCGGGCTTTAGCGGTAGGGTTCGATCGACATTTGGCTAAGCCCGTGACACCCGATGGGTTGGTGGAAGCTGTAGCGCAGTTGAACCTGTTAGGGAGAAGGAGTTAATACCATTTCTCCAAATTCTAGTCCAATTTCGCTCGATACAATATCGGATGACCCCATAACTATTATTTTCCCGTCTACCAGTTCTAGTTGGTAGTCTAAATGTGCTTCCGAGAGTATAGCTTGCAGTTGTTCCAAATCGGCAACTGTGAGGCGGGTGGAAAGAGCAGCGGGTTGGAGCTGCAAATCTTCCCGGTCCGTAAGACTTGAGGTCATAGGACAATTCCAAAGACATTTGCATCTATGTTAACAAAAAAATTAGGTTAACAAAAATATGGATCGATCGCTTTGATATTTCCTCGGTTTGCGTTACTGTTAAATATAGCTCTAAATTCTGTGCGATCGGGGAAAGTTTTAATAGATGCTCAGTGCTTTAATCTGGATACCAATATTGGCAGCAGCCCTGATTGGGTTTTGGCCGGGTACGGTAAGTTCTAAAATAGTTAGGAATGGGGCGATCACTACTGCGGTAGGCGTTTTTATTTTGTCGGTAATTTTGGCGGTTCGGTTTAATGCCAGTACCGGTGAGTTGCAGTTTCGCGAATTTATTCCCTGGATAGATGTTTTGGGATTTAACTACAACCTCGGGGTTGATGGTTTGTCTATGCCTTTAACGATTTTAAATTGCTTGCTGACAGGTCTAGCGATTTACAGTACGGATGAAGGGGTGCGCAGACCTCGACTTTATTATGCTTTGCTCCTACTAATTAGTGGAGGCGTTAGCGGGGCTTTTCTGGCTCAAAATTTGCTGCTGTTCTTCCTGTTTTTTGAGGTGGAATTAATCCCGCTTTACCTGTTAATTGCTATTTGGGGAGGGGAACGTCGGGGTTATGCTGCTACTAAGTTTTTAATCTATACTGCGATTTCGGGAATTTTGGTGCTGGCTGCTTTCTTGGGGGCTGCTTGGCTTAGCGGTGCTTCGAGTTTTGATTTAGTTGGTAAAGCTGGGGAATTGCATTTGCAAGATGGCGTTCCTTTGCCTTTGGTAAGGCAGCTTATTTTGTTGATTGGGGTGTTGCTGGCTTTCGGGATTAAGATTCCTTTGGTGCCTTTTCATACCTGGCTGCCAGACGCTCACGTAGAAGCTTCGACGCCAGTTTCGGTGCTGCTGGCGGGCGTGCTGTTGAAGTTGGGAACTTACGGGATGCTGCGGTTTGGTTTGGGTTTGTTTCCCGATGCGTGGGCGGTTGCTGCGCCTTGGCTGGCGATTTGGGCGGTGGTGAGTGTGTTGTACGGAGCAAGTTGCGCGATCGCCCAAAAAGATATGAAAAAAGTGGTAGCTTACAGTTCGATCGCGCACATGGGCTACATTTTGTTAGGGAGCGCCGCTGCTACTCAAGTGAGTATGCTGGGAACTGTTGTGCAAATGATAAGTCACGGTTTAATTTCGGCGCTGCTATTTTTAAGTGTCGGCGTTGTTTACAAAAAATCTGGCAGCCGGAATATCGATGTTCTCAAAGGTTTGTTAAATCCCGATCGCGGTTTGCCGATGATTGGCAGTTTAATGATTCTGGGGGTGATGGCAAGTGCGGGCCTTCCCGGTTTGGCTGGATTTATTGCTGAATTTTTAGTATTCCGAGGCAGTTTTCCAGTGTTTCCGGTACAAACTTTGCTGTGCACGATCGGCAGTGGTTTGACTTCAGTTTACTTTTTAATCACGATCAACCGCGTCTTTTTCGGTCGCCTTTCCGATTTGGTGGTTAATCTGCCGCAAGTGCGGTGGCACGATCGCATTCCTTCTTTAGTATTGGCAATAATTATTGTGGTGATGGGAGTGCAGCCGGGAGTGGTAATTGCTTTGAGCGAAAAAACTGCGATCGGCATGGCAGCTATTGTTTCGCCACCAGTTCAAATTTCTCAAAATTTGCCAGAAGTCCTCTAAAAATTTCGTAGTAAGGACTTGAGTCCTCTCAAAGGACTCAAGTCCTTACTACGAACCTAATTACGAACCGATCTCTGAATTGTTTGTAAAAAAATAGTTATTCAAGCAAGGACGAAAACCAATGACAAGTATTGCATTAAAGCAGTCTGCACATCCGCTAGCCTCCTATATTGAGATTTTGGAATCCGGCAAAGCTTTGCTGCCAGACACGGAGGAAAATCTAGTAGAAGTTGTCGGAGTTCTGAAAAGTTACGGTGTAGTTCTCGATGCCTATTCCCGCAATCTCAACTACATCGCTGAAGAACAGTTTTTAGTGCTGTTTCCGTTCTTTAAATATTTCAACGGGGAAGTTACGCTGCCGAAGTTAATGCGCTATTTGTGGCACGATCGCATTAATTTTGAGTATGCAGAGTATTGCATGAGAACGATGATGTGGCACGGCGGTGGCGGTTTGGATAGTTATGTGGATTCGCCGAGATTTAGCGAGTTGGTAACAAGGGCGATCGATGCTAAAGTGAAGGGCAATTTGTTGATGCGGGGACTCAACAAAGTTTTTCCCGAGTTTTTGCCGGAACAAATCAGAATGCTGGCTTATTACACCGCCCTCGGTCAGTTTTGGCGGGTGATGAGCGATTTGTTTATCGATTTGTCTGACAGTTACGATCGCGGAAAAATTAAGTCGATCGGGGATGTAGTTGATTTTATTTTGGCGGGTTTGGTGGCGGCGGCAAATCTGCCGATTACCTACAGCGTCAAGATTGACGGTCAAGTTTACGATCTAATTCCGGCTGATGCTAAATTGACATTTTTAGCAGATACAGCCGTGCCTTATGTCGAGGCAGTTTTCTTTCGGGGAACTGCGTTTTTTGGGGTAGTTTCTTACAACGCGCAAGCCCATCAAATCCCTGCCGAACAAGCAGAATTCGGCTACGGTGCTTTGTTTGCGGACCCGCTGCCGATCGGGGGTGCGGGGATTCCGCCAACTCAATTGATGCAGGATATGCGGCATTATTTGCCGGAGTATTTGCACGAAATTTACCGCACTAGCTGTCGGGGTGAAGATGATTTGCGAGTGCAAATTTGTCAGAGTTTTCAAAAGTCGATGTTTTGCGTGACGACGGCTGCTATTTTGGGTCTGGCACCTCATCCGATGAATACCTCCGATCCGGAACAAAAACGAGCCAATCGCGTTTATTTGGAAGGTTGGATGGATAAGTTTGGAAATTCTCGTTTGGAGTGGGCAAATCAGCCAACGAATCGGTCTTGTCAGTTGTTCCCGGAAAGGTAATTTTTGGCAGTTGACAGTTAAGAAAAGTTTTGAGTTTTAAATTTTGAGTTTTGAGTTAAAGACATTTCTTAATTTACAACTCACAACTCAAAACTCCCGATCGTTGACAGTTGATAGTGCTAGTTTTACCGCTCGCTTTCCGATAGTTGATAGTTGACTGTTACCAAATTTAACTTTAGATGTAGGGTGCGCACTGCGCACCTTACTGCTCAATTGTAAATGTTGTGCCAACTTCGCAAAATGGACTAAACGGAGAACGGCTTGAATAATTATCTAAATTTCATCTAACAGCTTCGCTAAGTGTCCTGAGTGTTTGTTCCCCGCCTAAATCTTGAGCTAGTAAATCGATACCGTCAATCACTCGATCGGGATCTGTTATACTTAAAATATCGTAGCATTTTTCCCGATAATCGGGACGGTCTTGGAAATACTTAATTGCTCGATCGAGCGGTTCCATAACTTGATAAGCTGCTTCAGCTTTATCGATCGCTTCTTGAGGAATTGGAGTTGCTAATCTGAGAATTGCCAAGTCGATTAAATCTCTAGAATTTACTCGATCGCTCGGCCAGCGATCGGCATTTGCTAACAGTTTTTCGGCAAAAATATCGATTTGATTCAAACAAGGAACGGGCGACCAATTCGGATAGCTTGGTTCGCCAAACTCAATCCGCCCTTCACAAACTATCTCGAATTTAATAGCAGTACCGCCAACAATAACGGGAAATCTGATGCCGTATTGATTTGCTTGAATCTCGTTAGGAAGAACCAGGTTATCGCGACTGGAAAAAATTGTATCATAGCCTTTTTCTGCTACTTGGCGGCGCAGGTGGCGGTAGCCAGAATCCATCGGACATATAAAGTCAATATCTTGACTCAAGGGATATTCTCCGTTGTCCATACTTACTAGCGTTCCACATCCAAAATAAGCGCGACATTCTTCTAAAAATTCGACATTCAAGTGACCGAGCACAGTTAATATTTTTTGATGAATTTCGCGTTTAAACATTGCTGAAAAACCGAGCAAGTTTTCTGTGGTTTGGGGCGGGCTAATGCTTCCGAGTTCTGTTAGCAACCAAGACTGATAGTGTTGGCTGAGTTGCTGAATAAAATCCAGTTCTTCCAAGTTGGGTTTTCCCAAAACTCCCCAATAATGCCAGCCCGATTCGTATCGGTTGAGCATTTCCTTAAGAGTGAGATTTTTGACATTAGCAACTTGCCAGCAAATAGCTTGCAAAAATGGCAGTTGTGCGGGAATTTTTAACGCAGTTACTATGTCTTTATTTTCCATCTGCTTTGCCAGTAAAAATCTCAGAGGCGAGGGGGACGATCGCACGATCGCACTCTCGACGATACATAACATAATTCGAGATTCGTTGCGGTGCGCCAGCATGACAATCAGCATGAGAATGTTCGATTTACCAATGAATTATGCAAGCTGACGCACCCTACGGCAAAGATTGCCGATTTAAAAATTAACAAACAGCGAAACCACTATGCTGTCGGATTTCGGGGAGATGAAATGCCAGTACCATATCGCTTTTAGGAATTCCCGCATCTAACAAATCGGCAGCTATTCCGTCTTCGGTTCCATCTCTTTGAATCCAGATTTTATTGTCAATAATTTCAATGTGAACGACGCAGGCGTGAACTCTCACGTCTTGCTCCCATCCTATCGCTAGCAGCACGTAATCATTGGAGTTTTTGCTAATAATTAGTTTTGGTTCAATGTTGTAGTGAGCGTAGGGAATTGCTGCATACTCGGTTAAGGTTTTTTCAATGATTTGTCGGTAATTATCTAGTTTATCCATTGTACTATTTCCTCTCGATTGGTGTCAAAAATAAGCAAGCGCAGGGAGTTTTTGCGTATTACTAAATTGCCTATGGGTTCAGAAAATATTTCTTGATATGTGGATTTACGAATTGCCAAATATAGCAACCTATCGTTTTCAATTTCTTCTAATATATTTAAATAAACTATATACTGCCCTAGGGCATTTTCTAAATCGTTAACTTGGGAGAGACTCCCAAAACTTTTGATTTCTACGGCGATTTTTTGTTCGCCTCTTTCAGCAGCTAAAAGTTTATTGGCTCCTAAGTCTACAAAAAGTTCTCGGATACCCCATCTAAGCTTGAAAGGGTCGCTTGTAATTGTCCAGCCGTCTTTTTCTAGAGCTTTCCTGACACAATCGTGGTAAATATCTTTTGCTGGCATATTTGTTTGGGGATTCGATCGCACTCCCATCTAACAGATTTGTGAAGGTGCGCCAGCATGACAATTTGCGATTAATTGACGGCTCGTGCCAACTGACGCACCTTAATGCTATTTAAATTCGGATTTGAATGTTCGAGCCGTGAGAATCTGTTCCGCAAGTGACAAACAAGCCGTAAGTTTCCGCTAGTCCTTTTACTAAAGCTGTTTGTTTGGTACTCGGCTGCCAGGGGTTAGGATTGCCGTAAGCGTAGTAGGTTTCTAAACCGTCAATGCCGAAACGGACGGCTTCTGGAACTAATTTTTCAGCGGTCGATCGATACCTGCAAGGATGTGCTAAAACTGCTAAACCTCCTGCTTGGTGAATGGCTTCAATTACTTTTGCTGCTGGATAATCATCAGTCCCTTCTGTGTCTTTACCTTGCAGGTAAGGTGCAAGGCTCAAATGTTCCGGATCGAAGGCAAAACCGAGAATGTGTACTTCATTGTTGAGCAAGTCAGCACTAATTTCAACACCCGTCCACAGACTCGGTGCAGCGTTAATCTTGTCAGGATTCTGCCATTTCCAATTATCCAACCAAATTTGAGCTCGATCGAAGCCTTGGGTGCTGTGGTGGTCGGTAATAGCTAGTCCTTTAAGACCTATGGCTGCTGCTTGTGCCATCAATTGTTCTGGTTGCAAGCGTCCGTCAGAGGAAACTGTATGCAGGTGGAAGTTATAAGAACCCGGACAGCTAGTGGCATCAATTGCTTGGAAAACTTGTTTGAGGGTACAGAGGTTTTGGGCTTCTGGTTTCAGGTTAGAAGCAGGGGAGGTTGCGAGATTGACTTTCATACGGTCTATTATAAATCAAACTAGCCATGTTCACTATAACGGTTCTCACCGACATGATGCGTGGCAGTTGATGTTGCGGGATAATAGTTACAGGCACCCTACGCAATTACTCCCATTAATTACTCGCACTTTAAACCTGCTGCGGCTGCTGTGGGAAATTCGATCGGCACGAAAGTCACGCCATAGATTGCTGCAGCACAAGGTACGATATGCGCTAATCGTTTGGGCGGATTTTTCCGATTTCCAGTCTTCGAGTCAAACTCAATTATACCCGTGGCTCCTTCCGCTTTAAAATTGGGTTCGGCTAAGGTTTTTTGCATTCCTTCGCGAGTGGGTTGCGGCTGCATTTCTAATGCTTCAATCAGCGTTTTCGCCGCGTCGTAAGTTAAGGCCGATCGAGTATTGACCGGCCCTCCCCACAATTTTTCAGCATTTATTGGAAAGTTTTTGTCAAAGCTGGCTAGCGGATGCCAAAACAAAGATATTCCCAGTTTGTCAACAGATTTTAAATCCTTGGCTATTTCTAAGGTTCTCGGTTCGTACAGCGTCCAAGGCCCAACAATCCAATTGCGATTGTTGTTGATTTTAATCATTTCCAGCGCGTTTTCTAGGGAATTAGTTACTTGACCGTCTGGCAAGATAGCTATGGCTTTGATTCCGGCTCGATCGACTTCTTCGATCGCGGCTCGGGCGTTGAAATCATTTTTGGATAAGTCGAATAAATTTCTGAATCTAAAAGTTTTGCCTCCTTTGGCTTCAAATTGTTTTGTGAATTCTTCCCACAAAGAAGCGCTGAAGGGACTGTTGGGATTGTAAAAAACTGCTACTTTTTTTTGTCCGGTCTTCAGCAATTGATTTACTAAATCTTCAGCTTCTACGCTAGTTGTCGGAGCCGTCCGAAAGAAGTATTCTCGGGGTTTTCGCGTCAGTTCTTCTGTGGTGCTTCCCGGAGAAATGAGGGCGAGTTGATTGCGATCGTAAATATCTACTGTTTCGACGGTCATGTCGCTGGTGTAGTGTCCGATCGCTGCTAGAATATCCGGTTGAGCGACTAGGTAATTTGCCCTTTGCACTGCGTAGGATTTAATATTCGCGTCATCAGCAATGACCACTTTTAGACCTTTTCCGTTAATCGATTTTGGTGCGAGAAAGCCTTGACCGGGAAAATCTCGATCGCCCCGATTTGCAATGAGACTTAAATTAACTTCTGTTTGAGCTTGAGCTACGCCGCGCAGCAGTTCTTCTGCTAAAGTTGCGCTAACAATCCTACCGTCTTGATTCCTGCGGATGGGAACAACAATGGCAATGGTATAATACTCAGCACCGATCGCTTTGAGCAGGGCATTGTTCATGTAAATTAAAGTTTCCGGGTCCCTGCGATCTTCCCTCCATGACTGTTTGAACAATTTTAAAGATTCTGCATAATTTTTATCGGCAAATTCGTTAATTCCCCTTTGTTTTGACCAAAGGGCGGAGGTTTGTACTAGCAGTTTTTCGCCAGAACTTACACCATCTGCAGAGGCTGTAGGCTGAGTTGGTAGCGGTGAAATTGGAGAGGGTTTAGTCTGCGTTGGTTGCGTTTGAGTTATTGGTATTAGCGCTTGATTTTTGGGTTTTAAAAGTACGACCGTCAATGCTGCAGCAATTCCCACAGAACCTAGCAACAGCCAGCGACGCCAAGGCTTGGGTGATTCGGGCTGTGCTACTTGCAAATCCCCATCGGGCAAAACATCAGTAATAGATAAATTGCCGTTTTTAGATTCGGGCTGCGTGACTGGAACATCTTCATCATGCAATACAATAACAACAGATTCGATCGAGTTTAAATCGCGCAAAATATCAATAACCGATCGGTAGCGGTCTTGAAAGTGGTAGCGCACCATCCCAGTTAAAATATCTCTGAAACGGTCGCTAATTCGTACCGCAGGTCGATCGGGCGTTGGGAAAATCCAAATCAGCTCGTTAGTTACCGGATCGGGGGGAAGATCGTTAGGATTTCGCCCGGTGAGAGCTTGAATCGCGATAATTCCAAGAGCGTAAATATCGTTGTAGGGTCGCGGTAACGATCGCGGATTGTATTGTTCGGCTGGCATATAACCTGTGGTGCCTATCGCCTGGGTTGTTAATATTTCACCTGTAGAGTTAACTGTAAAAGTGCTGATTTCTCTGACAGCTCCAAAATCAATTAAAACAATTTTTCTGTCTGCTTCGCGCCGAATTAAGTTAGCAGGTTTAATGTCGCGATGTACGATACCTTCTTGGTGGATAGATTGCAATATTGTCAGAACTTCCCGCAAAAAATCGATGGTTTGTATCTCCGTCCACCGCTGCTTTGGAGGGAGTTCTTGAGTGATTGGATGTCCTTCTATGTATTCTTGAACTAAGTAGAAACAGTTGTTTTCTTCAAAGCTATCGAACAATTCGGGAATCTGCGAGTTATTCCCCAGATGGCGCAAAGCGCTGCCTTCCATTTGAAACCGCCTCCTTGCTTGTGCCAAGACGCGCGGATCGTTCGATTGGGGAAAAGGAATTTCCTTAACAACGCACGGCGGATTATTGGGTTGATTCATTTGTGCAGCCTTATAGGTTCTCCCAAACCCTCCCTCTCCCAACCCTTCCATAATTCTGTAGCTTCCTTGAATTCCGTTCAGAATATGCCCTGGTTGGAGCAGAATATTGTCCGATTGAATATACATAAATTTTCCAAACCTCTTGACAAATTGCGATTTTTAATGTTGCTTAAAACAAGCCAAAATTAGGTGAGGGATTTTTGGCGAGCGGCAATTAGTAATTGATAATTAGTAATTGGCAATCGATCGACGCCTACCTAACTGACTTGAAAACTGCTTTTCTAGCTTTTTCTCTGTCAGATGCAGGCTGATATTATATCACAAATTTGCAATCATCGAGCTTGCTTTCACAAGTGCGCCCGGTGCGGAGGGCGAGCGCAATTTCATTCGGGCGATCGAATATTGCAAATCGACCGCGGCGGATTTACCGTTTCTCGGATTTGTACGGAAGATTTCGGGCGTTGCAGACCTACAAAAAATGCGGTCAATAACCTGCTGACTGATGACTGATGACTGATGACTAATAACTGATGACTCATAACTAATGACCAATAACTAATGACTAATGACTAATGACTAATAACTAATGACTAATTAACTTTCCCCTAACTTGCTGAGGATAAAAGCAACCAGAAATCCGCCGACAGTAATTAATCCTGCAAAATCGTGAGTTTCCTCAAATGCTTCGGGAATCATCGTGTCAGAAATCATGGCTAAAATAGCGCCAGCAGCTACAGCAGTAGTTGCCGCTATTACCTCCGAAGAAAAGCGACTGAAAACCGCATATCCTAACAAAGCTGCGATACCGGAAATAATTGCGATCGCCCCCCAAACTCCAAAAATATAGCCGCTCGATCGGCCTGCTTTTTTCATACCCGCAGCGCTAGAAAGTCCTTCAGGAATGTTAGAAATAAAGATGGCAGCTACTGTCACCCAACTAACAGCGCCTCCAGAAATCATGCTGACGCCAACGACGATCGACTCAGGTATGCCGTCTAAAAGCGCGCCCAAAGCGATCGCCAATCCGCTATCATCTGAATCTGTTTTAGCAGGATGCAAATCGCCCGATCTCTTGCGGTGTTTTGCGCCCTGTTGGCTCAAATACCAATTAGCAGCAGTATAAACAATAGCGCCTCCTAAAAAGCCGATCGCGGTCGAATCAAAACCGCCGCGCTTGTAAGCTTCATCCATCAATTCAAAAGATAGCGCTGAAATCAATACACCCGCACCAAAAGCCATAATTGTCGCGATCGCCCGCTGGGGAATCCGGGCAAAATAACCGATTGCGGCTCCAACTAGCAATGCCGAACCCCCTACCAAACCCCAAAATCCCGCTTGCAACCATATGGGAAACATGAACCACACCTCAACAATTGAAAATTTTTTATAGCTGTTTAAAAATTATATATTTTCGAGCGAAAACCCACACCTAAGGCAACATTTATCAAGATGTGGCAACTATTTTGGAACATTACCCGTGCCGGAAGGGGAAGAAGACAGCTATAGTTTGGATCGATCGCCTGCGCAATATATAATTAGACATCGCATCTTACAATCCGCAATTAGAAATATATATCTCGCGTCGAATTGCTAACCACTCACTGGTACTAACTCGATCGCCCCTACCAATTGGCTGTCCTACCCGTTGAGGGTGGCGGCTGTAAAAAATTGCATCTGCTAGCGCATCGTAAGTCTGTTCGTAGGTTTGACCGTTAATTGCGGTAAATTCCCATCCCGTTTCTCCCGGCGCAACCCTAAAGCAAACTTCATGTATTGACTTCACTCGCGGATCGATAGCTTCGCGCAATCTTTGCCATTGGTAGATATACTCTCGCTCGCCCGGTTGCAGTTTGCGATTGTTCAATTCGGGATTAACTCTGTAAAATAAGAAATCGGTCAATCTATCCACAGCTTGTTCGCGCGATTCGGCTTTGGCTGGATTTCCCCCAGCGAGAATCAAGGCTATCGTGAAAAGAGCGATGGTTAAAAATCTTGAGATATATTTCACTGACAGCAATTTGATTAGCATGGCAAAATGTCAGATCGAATAAATTGAACTGCCTGCGATATTCAGGCTTATCTACGGGCTACAACTTCCGAGCCATCAATTCCGAAAACAGAGGAATTCGATCGGCAAAAACACGCACCATAGCTGTAGGATATAGTGTTATTGTTTGCTGGGGGACAATTTTTGTCAGCGAACCGTACAAATTCACGGCCAGGATGCCTGTTGTACGGATAGCGTCGCAGGACAGAAAAGTCGATTGCTGTTTGATTGCTTAGAATGGAGGAATAAATGACATCTGATAACGAGAATTTGGGTGCAGAAACAGTAGAAAACCTGCCCGAAACTTGGTGGCAAAAAGCGTGGAAATCGCAGCGGGAAAACCTGCAAATCGTAGTTATTGCCTTAAGCTTAGCAATATTGATTCGAGCGTGGGTTGCAGAACCGCGCTTCATACCTTCCGATTCTATGATACCGACTTTGCACGTGGGCGATCGCGTCGTGGTCGAAAAAATCTCCTACTACTTGCAACCTCCTGCCACCGGCGACATCGTAGTATTTGTTCCTCCTGACAATTTGCTGGAACAAGGTTTTACCAAAGACCAAGCATTTATCAAACGGGTAATTGGCTTGCCCGGTCAAACTGTCGCTGTCAAAAAAGGTTTAGTTTACCTCAACGACAAGCCGATCGTGGAAAAATACATCGCTCAACCGCCGAACTATCGTTGGGGACCAAAGCGCGTTCCCGAGAATCAATACTTCGTGATGGGAGACAACCGCAACAACAGCAACGACTCCAGTCGGTGGGGATTTTTGCCAAAGAAAAACATCATCGGTCGTGCTGTATTCCGGTTTTGGCCGCTCGATCGTTTCGGGGCAGTTTGAGGTAGGTGTGACTGCGGATTGCATGACGGATCGAGTGAAAAAATTATGTTAGGAATTACACGATTGTTTCACTCGCTCTCAAATCCGGTAGCATCGGAATTATTGGAGCGCGATCGTCCTCAATTAAGATTTAGGATGGGGGAGGGTCGATCGCGCTTGTAAAAAAAACGCTTGATTTTCTGGCGAATAGCTAGCCTCCGGAAACGTTTCACTAACCGTTTGTTAACCCCAATCTAGCTCGGATTTCTGCTGCTGAAAAGATTTTGGTCGGTCGTCCGCGATCGTTAACTGGTTGTTCGGTATACTCAATATAATACATACAACATAATTTTGAAGATTTCCCGATCGCTCTTGCCTATTTTACCTGCATCAACCAAATCGATCGAATTATATGTTTAGATTAAATCCACGCTCAATCAAACCAGCCCTTAGTTTAATACTTGGTTTATTCATCTTCGTCATTGTGATTCCCGGATGTTGGAATTTAACAATGCATACTTCCCCAACACCAACGCTTGCCGCTGGAAAAAATACCTCGAATACCCGCTCTTCTTTAGGCATTGGACTTAGCGGGATTGCTGACTGGTCAACGCAATTACCCTTTTTAGACGCTTTCAAATCTTCTCGCAAATGGATAACTCAATGCGTCAGCGGAGAACCCGACTGTAAAGGAGAATGGGATACAGAAGAATACAATCTTTTAAACCTCGACGAACACGGGTGGGTGAAATCTCTGCCATCTCCCGAAGAACCTCCTAAATATACTAGAGTCAGTACCCTATTACTTAGGGAAATCCCCAATAGCTATCCTTCAGGGCAATATATTGTTACCTACGAGGGTGAAGGCACGATCGAATATAAATTTGATGCGAAAAAAGATGAGGCTGCGTCCAAACCCGGCAGGGATATCATTAATGTGGATGCGTCGCAAGGCGGAGGCATCATGATTGTAATTACCGCCACCGATCCGAAAAAAACAGGTAATTACATCCGCAATATTAAAGTCGTACACTCCCAAGATGAAAAACTTTATCAAAGCGGCGAAATCTTCAACCCGGTGTTTGTAGAAAACATCAAAAAATTTAGAACATTGCGGTTTATGGACTGGATGGGAACTAACAATTCCGAACAAAAATCCTGGTCCGATCGACCAAAAATCGAAAATCTATCCTATGCCGATCGAGGCAATGTTCCTATAGAAGTCATGGTGAACTTAGCCAATAAAATTCAAGCCGAACCGTGGTTTAATATGCCGCATCAGGCTGACGATGAATACATAACTAACTTTGCCAAACTGGTAAAAGATAGTTTAGATCCCAAACTCAAAGTTTATGTAGAGTATTCCAACGAGGTCTGGAATTGGTCGTTTCCCCAATCCCATTATGCTTTAAAACAAGGTAAAGCAAGGTGGGGAGATAAAGGCGATGCTTTCATGCAATGGCACGGAATGCGTACCGCTCAAATGTGCGACATCTGGAAAGGCGTTTTTGGAGAGCAAAAACAGCGAGTTGTCTGCGTGTTGGGAACTCAAAGAGCCTGGAGAGAATTGGCAGATTATTCATTAGATTGTTCCTATTGGGTTGCTGAAGGCAATAAACCTTGTTACCAACACGGAATTGATGCCCTAGCCGTAGCTGGGTATTTTAGCGGCAACTTGGGGGGAAAAGAAAATGCCAGCACGGTAGAATCTTGGTTGAATGACTCGGATGGCGGGTTTGGGAAAGCCATCAAGCAATTAAGAGAAGGCGGGTTGCTGGGGGGATTTAAAGATAGTTTGCCAGATGTCGATCGCGATTTTAGATATTTCTTAGATCTGGTACGCAAAAAAGGTCTCGATTTATTTGTTTACGAAGGAGGTCAGCATATCGTAGGCATTGAAGGAATTGAGAATAACGAAAAACTCACCAAGTTTTTTATCGAGTTAAATCGGCGGCCGGAAATGTACGATCTCTACACAGAATTGCTGAATATTTGGAAACAAGCAGGAGGCAGTCTTTTCATGCATTTTGTAGACGTGGCTGCACCTAGTAAATGGGGAAGTTGGGGAGCGTTGGAGTATGCATCACAACAGGGTTCTCCTAAGTATAATGCATTGATGGATTTTATCGACAAGCATCCTTGTTGGTGGGATAATTGTGCCGTTGGAGGCAGATAAAATTGGGGGTTTGTAGTAAGGAATTCAGTCCTTATCAGAATTAGAAAGTCTTGTCGATTCCGAACTCAAAGCTGCTACAGTTCGGACATCGGCTCTCGTACAACAATTTAGTTAATGAATCCTTTACAGGAATTAGGATGATGCACCGGACAGGATATGATTCAACCCTTCTCCCTTTCAATTTTACGTCGCAACTCACGAATTACTGTACTTGTATGCCGATCGCGCGACATTTGCCAGCATTCCTCCACAATTTCCGATACATTAAAATTGGCAAAATAACGGCTGGTTACACTTTCGACGTATCGATCGTTTTGCAAGCAGTAAATTCTGAGCTGATTTTTCTTAAACAGCCACAGTTCCGGCACTTGATAAGGTAAATAATCATCTATATCGGTGTAGCTAGTTACATCTATTTCGATTACTAGATCTGGCGGCGGTTCGACGCCCCAAGCAATCCGATCTTTACCAAGAATTGCCGCGCAATTATCGATATAAAAACAATAATCTGGTTCAATTCCTCTTTCCTCCGGCAAATCCATCGTAATTGGCGTAAACGGTTCATAATCTCGTCCCAAGCAATCTAGCAGAATTGTTGCCACAATTGCAATAATATGAGCTTGTTTTCCGTGTACGGGTAAAGGGGACATTAGCAAAATTTCTCCTGGCCGATATTTGATGCGCGGAATCGATCGATCGCCCAATTGTTCTAGAATTGCTTGGTAATCCTGCCAACTACCAGGAAATTTTATCAGCGTTCCTGGTGGCAAGTGAATTTTTTCTGGCGTGACAACGGCAAACATAAAACTTATACCTCCTGACTGATTATATTATGTGTTTTCAACCACATTCCCAACTGCTTTTGATAGAGCAAGGTATTCCAGAAAATGATATTGTTTTAGCTTTTATTCCACACTCTTTAACAGCTTTCAGTACCGCCGTCTGGAGCAATGGGGTTGTTAAACCGCAGATCGACGAGCGCTATTGATTTACCAGTCCTGGCAGTTCTTTAATGTCGATGTGGATTCCTTGACGCTTCAGATATTGGCTCAAGTTGATCTGGATGAATAAATCTTTAAGTTCTTCAGCAATCTCTGCAGGGGGATTGCCAGATAACGCGGTTGCGATTAGGCGTTCTGCTATTCGTAATTCGCCACATTCGATCGCTAAAGACGCTGCGCTGCGGTGAAGCACAGAACGAGTGGGTTCGGCATCAATATCGCTAGCAATTAAGGCTGCGGCTTGAGTTTCTTGCTCAAAGGCTTGGCGCGTGAATTGTGCAGCCAACTCCAACGCACCTCTTAAGCGGGCGACTGTCGCTGCTTCGGCTAAATCCATTGCTTGTTGATGGAGCGATCGAATCTGGCTCATTGGAGTACGGTTCCTTGAGGATTTTGCTTTGTATTAATAATAGAAATCGGTCGGCTGAACTCTACTACAATGATATACGCTGGCAAGCCTTGTGCGTCTGAGGTGCGGGTTTGTTCAGTTTTGAGCTTGACTCTAGCATTGATTTGACTTCGATTGCCTTTGCGAATTCCAGAAACCTCTAGGCGTGCCATTCGCTCAAATGGCAGTGTGGTAGCTGAATTTTGACTTCCTAACCAATAGTCAAATCCAGTTCCTTTGCGAGAGCGTTCAATGACCGTGAGATTTGTTAATTGCAGAATTAACAGGAATGCAATTCCATAAGCAGCCTGCTCGGTCGTGTATTCTTCGTCATTCCAACATCGTCGGGTTTGCTCGGTGACTGGCTGCCAATCTAACTTGAATGCGGTAGAAAATTCTCCCTCAACTTCTAGCGTTACTCCTGGTTGGTGAGCTTCATCTGTTAGACGGAACTTACTCCCCGCACGAAATTCATTTCTTATGAAACCATTACAGGGCGAGACTTTCCTGGATCGGGAAAATCTCCTACATGACTACAAGTTTTGACAACCCTTATGAAGCTACACGCTTGAGCGCGACTTAGGCGTTGGGTTTCGCCTCATTCGATAAATGAAAGGCAACAAACTCAATGCTGCTAGACGCAACCTACAGCGAACTCGACTGCAAGCTAAAGCATTATTTTTTTATCGATAGGCGATCGCACTTCTTGTGTGATGCGATCGACCAAGAATTTAATTTTAGCGGCAAATATAGAGATAACTAGAGATTGGTGGGAATTTCGTCGAAGCGCCTTCACCCTTTATACCTCGGAGGCAGTTCTAGATGAAGTGGTACAGGGAGATGCAGCAATCGCCGCGCAACGATTGGAAATTCTGCGTGATTTTCCCTTGTTGGCATTGAACCAAGACGTACAAAATTTAGCCGTACAACTCCTGACCCGGAGCAATCTGCCTCCAAAAGCAAGGGTTGATGCAATTCACATTGCCGCGGCAACTGTCCACGGCATGGATTATCTGTTAACTTGGAATTGTAAACATATTGCGAATGCTCAAATCCAGGGGAAGTTGGCGGAGATTAGTCTCGATTTCGGCTATGTGCTGCCAGTTCTTTGCACACCCAACGAACTAATGGGAGATTAGCTCATGTGGACAGATGAGATTGTTGAAGAGATCCACCGAATCCGAGAAGAGTATGCCAAGTCTTTTAACTATGATTTGGATGCAATATTTGCCGACCTCCGCAAAAAGGAAGCAGCAAGCGGTAGAAAAATTGTTACCTTATCGCGAAAGCCCGATCTAACAACACGTTGGAGCGGACGGGCGAGAAATCTTGGTGGCGCTCGACATTGAATATGACTGCAACATTGAGTTCAGATGTGCTTCAAGATGATATTGCCGTTGCAATTGCTCGCGCGATCGCTGCTGCTAATAAACGTGCCCGTGAATTGAATATTGATGTAATGCAAAGCATCATCAGCCTGACACAGCATCCCCAGAACGATAGCTGGGTATGGCGAGTTAACTATGGAGCAAAAGATTATATTGGACGGCGAGGTGGAGATTTAATTATCGAAGTTAATCCAGAGGATATTAGCATCCAGAGAGTCCTATGGGGGCAATAGGTACAGCGCGATCGAACCGCACGATCGAAACGGTTTGCATTGAAACTAGCATTCTCGGCTACCTCACCGCTCGATCGCCAGACAATCTAATTCTTGCAGCCAACATTAAAATCACTTTACCAGATGTCTCTTCTATTTTAAATCATCATCTTGCCGATCGCCCCTTACTTTTTTTATCAAATGGCGATCGATCGGGGGTGTGGATGCGATCGCTTTTTACTTTTTTTATCGATAGGCGATCGCACTCTTGTACACGCTCCTAGTGGCAAAATAATCAAAAATTTCATCTATATCGGTAAGTGCTTCTGAAGAAATAAAATTTTGACTCACTGTTGCTACTCACGTAATTGGTTCGCCTTTTGCTCTAATCGCTCAAACGCAACTTCGAGGGGAAATTTTTCGCCTCGTTCCAGTTGTGCTAGTCCGACTTCTACTTTTTGGCGAGTTTCCTCTAGCCACTGTTCGTAACTTATGCTCTGTTCCTCCAACAAGCGTAATGCTGCCTCTATGGCTTGTTCTGGATTGGCAAAAATTCCCCGTTCAATTTGGGATTGGATAAACTGTTCTTGTTCTGGTTTGAGAGTAATATTCATGCTTTTTGTTTCTTTTATAATTGATGAGTTAGCATCCAGAGAGTATCGCATACTGCAAGCACGCCCGAATATCCTCCACTTGCAGATCGGGATAGTAGTCTTGGATAATTTCTGCAAAAGACAGGCCTTCATTTAGTAATTCGAGAACGTTTTTTACAGTAATGCGCGTACCTGTTATGCAAGGCTTACCGAAGTGAATTTGAGGGCTGACGGAGATTCTGTCCATGTCGATCGCAGAGCTATATGTCTCTTCTATTTTAAGTCATAAAGTTGCCGATCGCACTCGATCTTTTTTCACCGACCGGGCGATCGCTCTTTGGAGTTAGACTGGTTAATTATCCCATCTATCGTACTAAATCCTGGTTAGGTTGAAAAGTCGAGGCTAATTATGAGTGCAACATTGAGTTCAGATGTGCTTCAAGATGATATTGCCGTTGCAATTGCGCGCGCGATCGCTGCTGCTAATAAACGTGCCCGTGAATTGAATATTGATGTAATGCAAAGCATCATCAGCCTGACGCAACATCCTCAAAACGATAGCTGGGTATGGCGAGTTAACTATGGAGCAAAAGATTATATTGGGCGGCGAGGTGGGGATTTAATTATCGAAGTTAATCCAGAGGATATTAGCATCCAGAGAGTGCTTTGGGGGCAATAGGTACAGCGCCGAACCACATGACTGCAACGGTTTACATCGCAATTAAGCTCTTATAAGAGCATTCAATAGACCGAGAAGTTCATCGATCGGAGTAAGATAGCGGTCTTGGAGATCGATCGAAACTTCCAGATTGGGTGTCAGTGCCAAAAACCGCCAAACTTGACCTGTAGTAACCGAGCCATAAACAGTTTTATCACCCATTTTAGGGTCGCGACGGTTGACTAAAAAAGCCGCATACATAGTAGCAATACATTGAGCTAAACCCTCATTAATATTTTCATTTTTAGCTTCAATTACCGTAACAATAGGAGCCTTAATTGCCAGCTTATCAGGGTTAGCAGTGAGTAAAAAATCAACAAATCCATTCAAACCCAAACTGGGATCTGCCGTGAAGTTTTTACCCGAAAATAAGGAAGCATGAGGATTGAGGGTGACGATTTCGCTTAAAATGGGAGCAATTAAATATTCAGAGCGAGCTTTTTCGGTGTTGATGGCAATAGCAAGCGGTGCAAATCGCTTTAAGGCTTCAGTCAAGAATGCGCTGGGAGCGATCGGCTCAAAATCAACCAATTTATCAACAGTTATAATCTGACTAATTCCCAAAGGGATCAATTTGTCAAATGAATTGAAATCGCTGTAAGACATAGCATTAAAAATTTCAAATTCAAAATGTTTCTTCTATTTTAAGTCATCAAGTTGTCGATCGCACTCGCTCTTTTTTCACTGACCTGGCGATCGATGAGGGGTAGGAATGCGATCGCACTCTTTTTTCACCGACGGGGCGATCGAGCAAAAATGTATAGTCGATCGCACTCATATCGTTTCCGGTTGATTCGGAATTACAGCAGATTGCAAGTTTATGAAGTACACCCCAGAAACCCAGTTTCTTTAAGAAACCGGGTTTCTTTGTACCTCACATACCTGAAAACTGCTGTATATAGTTTGATGCTGCTCTTTGAAGCGTGCCTAACATATCATACCGATGCAACCGGAATTGATATCACTCTTGTTTCACCGAAAGGGCGATCGCTCTTTTGAGTTAAGCTGAAGTTCCCCCCGGGCAAAAACTTGAAACTGTCTCACTGTGCGACTTCCAAGTATTTTAGAGCCACCATACATGGGTACAATCGCTGAAACGTATATGTAGTGAGGGTTTCA
>JALOON010000135.1 GCA_025454405.1 Oscillatoriaceae cyanobacterium Prado104
AAAGTCCGCACTACAAACTATAAGTAAGGTTCGTAGTCGGGACTTTAGTCCTCTGAAGAAACGGACTAAAGTCCGCACTACAAACTATAAGTAAGGTTCATAGTCGGGACTTTAGTCCTCTGAAGAAACGGACTAAAGTCCGCACTACAAACTATAAGTAAGGTTCGTAGTAGGGACTTTAGTCCTCCGAAGAAACGGACTAAAGTCCGCACTACAAACGGTATAATAGTCGCTTGCAATAAATAAGATGAATAGCACTGATAGCACTGGTTCAACAGTCAAACTGAATCGATCGTCTCTATCTCTTTTACCGGAAAAAGTGCGCGCACCCAAGTACGATCGCGCCCGCATTACAAACGGCATCGTGCATATCGGAGTTGGCGGATTTCATCGATCGCACCAAGCACTCTATCTCGATGAATATTTCCACCAACATCCCGGTAGCGACTGGGGAATTTGCGGTGTGGGATTGCTTGACAGTGAGTTCGATCGGCGAATGCGCGATGCACTCCTGTCTCAAGATTGTTTGTATACTTTAATAGAGCGAGATCCTCAATTCGATCGCGCTCGCATCATCGGTTCCATAACTAAATATTTGTTTGCACCAGACAATCCCCAAGATGTTATCGAAGCAATGGCAAGTCCCGAATGCCGAATTGTAACTTTAACGATTACTGAAAGCGGCTATTACTACATTGAAGGCAGCGGCGAATTGGATGCCCAACATCCAACAATCCAGCACGATTTGCAAAATCCCGAATGGCCGATCGGAACTTACGGTTATTTGACAGCAGCACTTGAAAAGCGGCGCGATCGGGGATTAACACCATTTACAATCCTATCCTGCGACAACTTGCAGGGCAACGGCAACATCGCGGGCGAAATGCTAACAACATTTGCCCAAATCCGCGATCCAGATTTAGGGCGTTGGATTGCTGAATGCGTTACTTTTCCTAACAGCATGGTCGATCGGATTACGCCGCTGACAACCCCGGACGATATCAAAATGGTAGCGGAACAATTCGGGATTGATGATGCGTTTCCCTGCGTTGCAGAACCTTATTTGCAGTGGGTAATCGAAGATAAATTTTGTGCGGGCAGGCCTGATTGGGAATCCGTTGGCGTGCAGGTAACTGACGATGTTTATCCCTACGAAATGATGAAAATTCGGCTGCTCAACGCCAGCCATACAGCGATCGGCTATCTCGGTTCTCTAGCAGGTTATACCTATGTTTTTGAAGTCATGGCCGATCCGTTGTTTCAGCAAGCAGTCACCAATCTGATGGATGAAATAACGCCAACTCTCAAGCCAGTTCCTGGGATTAATTTAGACGATTACAAACAAACTCTCATCGAACGGTTTGCCAATCCCAAAATTCGCGATCGGCTGCCGCGCCTGTGCGCCAACGGATCGGCAAAAATTCCCAAGTTTGTTTTGGGTTCGATTCGCGATAAATTGCAAGTTGGAGGCGCGATCGATTATTTAAGTTTGACAATTGCAGCTTGGTTTCGCTATCTCAATGGTGCGGGCGATCGAAACCATCCCATCATAATTGATGACCCTTTAGCAGACATCCTCACTCAACGGGCCAGACTCAATGAATTAGATCCCAAACCATTGCTTAGCATCTTTGAAATTTTTGGAGATTTAGCACGGTCGCCGCGTTTCGTCGATAATGTTGCTGACAAATTGCGCAGTTTGCACGAGTTTGGTGCTAAAGAAACGCTATTAACATTATCAACTTTTAGTTTGTAATTTTAGTTTGTAGTGCGGACTTTAGTCCGTTTCTTCGGAGGACTGAAGTCCTCACTACAAACCTCAATAAGTAAAGTTTGTAGTGCGGACTTTAGTCCGTTCTTAATTGTTAACTATGTGAGGATTAGCCTAATGTTACTTGGCATAGATTTAGGAACAGGTTCCGCTAAGGCATTGCTGCTAGCGACAGATGGAACTGTTATCGGCGAAGCATCAAGTTCCTATCCCGTTATTGCACCGCACCCCGGATGGGCTGAATCGAACCCGATCGATTGGTGGTTGGCGGTGGGCGAAGCTGCGAGAAAAGCAGTAGGAAATAACGCGAAACAAGTACGGGCGATCGCATTTTCAGGGCAAATGCACGGTGTTGTTCTCGCTGGTGATTCAGGCGAACCCTTGCGCCCTGCGATCCTCTGGGCAGATACTCGATCGAGTGCCTCCCTTGACGCTTATCATGCCCTCGATGCCAATATTCTAGAGCGCTTGGGCAATCCGATCGCGGCGGGAATGGCAGGCCCGACTTTATTGTGGCTGCAAGAAAACGAGCCCGCTACCTACAACAAAGCGCGTTGGGCGCTTCAGCCGAAGGATTGGCTGCGGTGGCGGCTGACTGGAGAAGTTGCAACGGAACCTTCTGATGCTAGCGGTACTTTGCTTTACGATGTGGTGTCGGACAACTGGGCGGAGGATGCTATCTCGGCGCTGAATTTGCGTAGCGATTGGCTGCCAAAAATTATCCCATCTAGCGCGATCGCGGGCTACCTCACCCCTGATGCTGCCGAGCACCTCAACTTACCATCCGGCTTAAGTGCGATCGCGGGCGCTGCGGATACGGCTGCGGCTGCGCTCGGTAGCGGATTGCTGGAACCGGGATTGGTTCAACTCACCATCGGCACCGCCGCTCAAATAATTACACCTCGCTCTCAACCAATTATCGATTGTCGCGGCCGCACGCACCTCTATCGAGCCGCCGTACCCAACCAGTGGTACGCCCTGGCAGCCATGCAAAATGCGGGTTTAGCGCTGGAGTGGGCCCGAGGTATCCTCGGCTGGAGTTGGCAGCAAGTCTACACTCAAGCCTTTGCTGTGCCTCCGGGATGTGAAGGGCTGACATTTTTACCCTACCTCACGGGCGAGCGAACTCCACACCTCGATCCTCACATCCGGGGCGCGTGGGTGGGGCTGGGACTCCATCACGCGCAGGCGCACTTGATGCGATCGGCCTTAGAGGGAGTTGCTTTTGCTTTGCGACAAGGTTTTGAGGCGCTTGAAGCAACCGGTATCGCAACAACCCAACTGCGTTTGGCAGGCGGCGGAACATTAGAAAAGCCCTGGCAACAATTATTGACTGATGTATTGAGAATTCCGCTTTATGCAAGCAGCGTTGCTGCTGCTTCCGCGCGCGGTGCTGCTTTGCTTGCGGGTATCGGAATTGGCGAGTTTGCAGGTGCTAATGAGACGATCGAACTTACCCCGAAACCAACGCTTGCGGCAACTCCTCAAGCAGTTGATTCGGCTTTAGAAGATGCTTGGCTGCGATATCAATCTTTGTATCCGCAACTGCAAAAATCAGATAATAATAATTATGCCTCAAGTAGAAGCACTAATTATGCCTCAAGGTAGAAGCACTACCAAGTATTTACCAATAAATTATTAACTAATTGGTCTGTTTAACAGCAGGTTCTCCACCAGTTTCTCAAGCAGTTTATTAGGATAATAGGTAGGCATTACATGAATATAGTAGGTGGCATCAAGCTTCCCAAGTCAGTCGAAGCTTCCGATCTATACATCCAGTGTAATGAATCAGCCTCGATCGACTACCAAGAATCTGACAAACAGCAATCTGACAAACAAGTTGTATTGCGTCAGGGCGGTATTGTATCGGTCAATTCTTACTTTAACTCATTTTACGAAAAGTATTATACCAAATATACAAATTTGGGTGCTATCTATTATTTGCTGCAACTGCAAGGGGATTTTGAAGTTGCTGTGTGTCGGGAAGTTTTTGGAAACAACAATAAAACAATTGTTTTTCAAGAAAAGTTTGTTAACTGTCAATTCTCGCAACCAGTTAAAGTCGGTCCGATAAATCTGCTTCAGGACGACAAGGCTGGCAGAATCTATTTTGAAATTACCTGTACGAGCGATCGGGGTGCTTTTAAAGAATCGGCGATCGCAACTGATGAAACTCCCACCCGAGAAGTATCGCTGGCAATAGTCATCTGCACTTTCAAAAAAGAAGATTACATCAAAAACACCTTAGCAGCAATTTTTCAAGACAAGTTACTTGCAACAAAAAACTTCAAATTATTTGTAGTTGATAACGGTCGAACTTTAGACGCAGCCGATTTTACCCAGCCAAAGCTCGAACTGGTTCCCAATATCAATGCGGGCGGCAGTGGCGGTTTTACCAGAGGGTTAGTGGAAGCTTTAGCAGAGAACGCCTACTCTCATTTTTTGCTGATGGATGACGACATCGAGTTAGAGAGTGAATCTATTTATC
This sequence comes from Oscillatoriaceae cyanobacterium Prado104, assembly GCA_025454405.1. Lineage (GTDB taxonomy): Bacteria > Cyanobacteriota > Cyanobacteriia > Cyanobacteriales > Microcoleaceae > Microcoleus. The sequence goes on from JALOON010000135.1 coordinate 4,260, forward strand.
GGTTGTTTGGTTTGCACGAATACGCCAAAGTCGATCTGGCTGTAGCTGGCGGACTGCTGAATTTACAGAAAAAACATCTGCTGTACGAAGCAGGAGCATTGTACAATGCTGGTGCTAAAAATAGAGGCTTTGGACCGGGTTCGTTAACTCCTGCATACAACAATATCGACTTGCGAGATGCCAACTCTCTCAACAGCTTGCTAGTGGAAGAATATATAGACTACGGCGGATTTTGGTTTTTCTCTTTTTCTAAGGAACTTGTCGATCGAATTCAATTACCGCTGCCATTCTTTATTAAAATAGATGATGTAGAGTTTGGTTTGAGAATCCGAGAAGCGGGCAACAACATAGTAGCTTTTCCCCCAATGGCGGTGTGGCATTTACCAGCTTCTGCCAAAAATGTCAATTGGGAAAATTATTATTATACTCGCAACGATCTGGCAGCTTATGCGATCCATTATTCCCTAAGTTATAGGGATGCAGTCACCCACCTGACCAAAGTCATAATTCAGTCTTTAGCGAGCTTCGATCTCGATCGGGCCTTGGTAACGATCGCAGCTTTTGAAGACTATTTAAAAGGTCCAAATTTTCTCAAAAATTCTGACCCGGAAACCTTGCATCCTTACATTATCAAGCTGAGTAAAAGCTATCGCGAAGGGCAGGAAACAGATAAATTAGCGAGCATTAAGTTGTTGGCTAGATGGTTTAACGCGGCGGCTCAAGGTAGTAAAGTATGGTCATCTGTAAGTAGCGAATGGAAAAATGCTGCGCGGGAGATGACATCTACTCTATTTTGGCAGCAATATCTCGGGTTAGAAAGCAATCGAACTCAAGAAAAAGTTGAAAATTTTGAGTTAAAGATTGAGTCAGTAACTCGGATTTAGCAGGATACACCGACCGACTCAAATATTTCGATCGGGGTGCATTTCAAGGATGCTTTTCCAATTCTCCAAATTCGTGCAACAGTATGTAGGGTGCGCAGTGCGCACCTTACGGCTCTGCTACTCTACGAATAGTATAACAGCTTTTTTGAGCAATGGTATTAGGATTAGGAATTATTAGCGAACGATCGACCGCAAGATAACAAAAGTTAAGCAATTTAAGCCAAGTTAAGCACGGCAAGCCGCTGGGAACAGAAAACTTCGATCCCATCCCAAGCTCGATCCCGTAAAGACTTTGGTTAGTTCGTTGCTGGCAAATCTTAAGTTGAGATCTTAAATTGCTAAACTTGAGTTGCGCGATCGAACTCATCATTGCAAACTAACAATTGTGTCTCTAAAATACTGGAAGCAATTTCGCAACACGCGATCGCCATTTATCAATTATTAGATTCACCCCGATCGGAGCGTGCTGCATCAATTATCTTCCGCTTATTTTTGCGCTACGAGCGTCTTTGCAGTGCAATAAAATTAGTTATTCACGCGAATTGGCAATTGTTTCATTTTTGAAATTAGTGCAAGTAATAACTTCAATCCGCAATACAGTCTGTCTGAGAATATTTATGATATTTTTTCAAGTTTTTATGATAATAAATTCACAGATATTATAACCTTTTATGGCAATATCGAGTTCAGGTCGATCGACCCGATCGAAATCTAAATCTAAAATCAAACCAAAATCTCAAATCTAAAATCCAATCAAAATCTAAGATCTAAAATCTAAAATCTAAAATCTAAAATCTAAAATCTAAACTCATGCGTTCGATCGAGGAAATCAACGATAAAATCAAGTTGGGCAAAGCCACAGTCTGGACGATAGAAGAACTCAAAAACAGAGTCCAAGAAACCAGCGTCGCCCAAGCAGCCAAAGAAGTCGATGTCATCACCACCGGCACCTTCGAGCCGATGGAATCCTCCGGTGCCATCATCAACCTCGGTCACACCGACCCACCCATCAAAATCCGCCAGTGCTGGCTGGACGGCGTGTTAGCCTACTCCGGCTTCGGTGCCGTAGATTTGTACCTCGGAGCCACCCAAGTAGCCGAAGACGGCGAAGAATCCCGCGAACGGGGCGGCGGACATGTCATCGAAGACCTAATTGCCGGCAAACCCGTACAATTGCGCGCCGTAGGGCAAGTAACCGACTGCTATCCCCGCGCCTCCTTTGAAACCACCATCACCCGCGACACCATCAACCAGTTTTATTTATTCAACCCCCGAAACGCATATCAAAATTTTATTGTAGGAGTTAACGGGGGCGATCGACCCCTATTCACGTACCTCGGTCCCCTGCAACCAAACCTCGGCAACGCCGTCTACTCGAACCTGGGAGCCACATCTCCCCTGCTCAACGACCCCGACCTCGAAAGCATCGGCATCGGCACCCGCATCTTTCTAGGAGGCGCTCAGGGCTACATCACCTGGGAAGGCACGCAGCATTTCCCCCTGCAAAAACGGCAGCCCAACCGCACGCCCATCGGTCCCGCCGCCACCCTCGCACTCATCGGCGACGCCAAACAAATGAACCCCAAATGGGTGCGCGGCTGCTACTTCAAAAACTACGGTCCATCCGTGATGCTCGGAGTCGGCATCCCCTTTCCCGTCATCAGCGAAAAAGTCGTCGCCAACTGCGCGGTATCGGACAAAAAAATAGTAGCGCCGGTGGTAGATTTCTCCATCCCCCGGCGCGTTCGTCCCACCTTCGGTTTAGTCAGCTACGCCCAGTTAAAAACAGGCCGCATCCTCATCGAGGGCAAACCGGTGCGGGCCGCTCCCCTTGCCAGCATGTTTCTCTCCCGGCAAGTCGCATGGGAATTGAAACTGCAAATCGAGAGCGGTCAATTTACCCTTACCACTCCAGTGGCTCCCTTGCCTGCAGACAGAGTATTTCTCCCTCAAGATTTGTGGGGGGCTCAAGTCAGGCTGGAGTGACATCAGTATCTTTTAGTGTCAATTTTGAGATTTTGGAATCCAATATCACCAATCGAAAATCCAAAATCTCAAATCTAAAATTGGCTTATTCCTCAACGGGCTTAGGCTTTTTAATTGGCTTAGCCACGGGTTCCTTGCGAACGGGGGGTGCTGCTGCAGAGGGCTTGAGGTTGGGGCGCTCCGGTCGGGAACCGTCACCGCTGGGTCTAGGAGTAAACGGATGTTTGCCTTTCCCTCCTTTGAAACCCCCAGGCTTGCCGCCGGGACCGAATTTTCGCTTCTTAATGGGTAGCGCCCCAATATTATTAGCCTGTTGGATGGTCAGGCTGTCAGCTTGCAACTTAACGTGGAAATCCCAAAAAAAGCCCACAGCTTTTGTTGCCAAATCCCCTGTCAGCTTCAGCTTAAAAAACTTAATCTTCTCAGCATCCTTGCGAGGAGCTTGTTTGATTTTGACGATGACATACTTTTCTTCCTCTTGCGATTGATAAATCACCTCGCCTCGAATCGAAAAATAGCCATTTTCAACATCAGGCTCGGAGGGCGGCCTTGGAGGTACTTCATCACCCTCTTTAGCCTTGCTCTCGGCTACCGCTGGCTTTTCCTCCTCAGAGGACGGTTCGGCGGATTTTTTGAGCGTTTCCGGCTCCCAAACGCCCATAATTTGAGCGTGCAAGTTGCCGTCTTCCTGTCGGGTGCGGGGATAGACCACCCACAGGTGTTCTTGTTCCAAGTCCAGGTGATTTTTAACTAAACTCATCACTCTACCGAGCAAAACTGCGTCGATAGCAGTACCATCGGAAGCACAGAGCATACCCCGCGTGAATTGCTCTTCTGATGGTGTGTAGCGCCCTCGCACCAAGCCAACAGCTCGATACTGTCTGGGCTCGCTGGGCGGGGGAATGGGATGTTGGCGCATCGCCCCCGGTTCGGTGTCTGCCAGGGGATTTTCACTAGCAGCGATTGTGGCAGCCGCTGGCTCTGAAACTGCAACTGCTGCGGGGGGCGCTGCTGGCTCTGCGAGAGCAGCAGCATCCTTAGGCGGGGCTTTTGGCATTTTCTGTTCCTTGGGGACAGAACTGTAGCGAGGCCTTTGCAGTTTTTCTGGTGACGCTGGGGCGTCGGTTGCTTCGGGTAGTTGTTCTCTGTCAGCAGGTACAGCAGGCGCTACAGGCGGGGGACTTTCATCTGGCACCTCGGTTACAGAGGCTGTGACTGCGGGCAGATTGACGGCCGGCTCGCTCGGCTGAGCTTTGCGAGCTGTGGATTTGGGCGATTTGGAAGACCGGTTAGGAGAGGGGTTCATAAAAACTCCTTGCAGCGGAGACACATCCCTTGAGGGAAATTAGGAAGAAACTGTTTCCAAGCTACCAGCACCAACAGACTTGAGGCTGTCGCCGTTCGTCTGTTTGCGACCCATCAACTGCCCGCTTTTAACCTTGCTCTCAAATCGAGCGGTCAGTAATTCCCAAAACCTTTGGGAATTACTGACCGCTGCGTTATTGAGGGATCGAGTGCGGGAGTTGCTGGCTGGTAGCATGATTGATGTTCAGTCTGTCTATTTTACTTAATCCAATTACCTAACGCGCCGATCCGCAATATTTTAGGTAATTTTAAGCTCAGCTAAATTTTACTGGGCGGACTCTGCACCAGTGGGGGTGCAGGTCTGCGATCCCAATATCGGTTGGCTGAGGGTTGTTGTGGGTCTGTTTCCATCTTAGCTGCAAGTAAAAAGCTGCTTAGTTATTTGCGGCATTGAGGTGAGGAGGATTTACCTAAATGCTGCAATTCGTCTGGCACGATACCGTTGGTGTCGATCGGAACTAATCTTTATCCGCTCAGCTCCATACTCGATCGAGGCGAGATTTTTCATGGTATAATGGACGCACTCGCTATCTCACCGATTCAGCCAAGCCGTTTTTTTAGCGAAATCTTACCAAGTTTAATGCCAATTAAACCAACTTCAACTCTAAATTCATTAGAAGTTTTCTGATTTTGTTTGTAACTTTAAACTTGATAATTCATATTCGTGTTTCTCCTTGTCAACAAGGAGATATAATATTACATAGTTTTGAATGGTCGCTACGTAAGTTATAGCCTTTCTCAGGTAGATGAGGTACAATAGCACTAACTTAAACTAAGCGGAAAATAGCAGCTCAAACTTCATCAGGAATCTTTGATTTAATTGGTG
>JALOON010000061.1 GCA_025454405.1 Oscillatoriaceae cyanobacterium Prado104
AACGTAGTCCATTTCGGTTTTTTTTTACTTGCGAGCGTACTTGAGAATGTAAGAGGTTCATCAATTCTTCAATTACTCCTTGTTCCCTCATTGCCCGTGTTGGCAGCCGATCGCCCGTGACGACAGCCGATCGCTCGTGGCGGCAGCCGATCGCCCGTGACGACAGCCGATCGCTCGTGGCGGCAGCCGATCGCTCGTGGTGGCAGCCGATCGCTCGTGGTGGCAGCCGATCGCCCGTGGTGGCAGCCGATCGCTCGTGACGGGCGATCGTGAAAAGATGTCAAATGGGTTCTATACAGTAAATGTAGCTGTTTTGTCGCCTCCAGCACAACCCGTGACGGTAACGCTTCCTATGCCGGAAATTATTAAGGAACGTTATTTAGAGATCCGAGGAGTGGATACCAAAGAAGTAGTCACAACGATCGAAATCTTATCTCGCAGTCAGCCATTTTGATATTGACAATTCTGTAAATTTCGGGATTGCTGCAATCTGCTGACCCTTCACCGAAGGCTTCGCCTGCACCCGCATCTGCCTGCATCGGCGGAAAAATACCTCCCCGGTTCCTCAATGATTCCCAGCGACAACTTTTCATCCGGAATTCTCCCCAAAGCAAAAGAAATATGCTAAGAAGTTCCCGATGCCCCGATGGAGGTATGCCACCCAAAGCCCACCTAGAATCTCACCTGACGGCGGAGGAGCTCAAATTTCGCTACCGGCAGGCAGAAGACACCACAGAATCCCGCCGCTGGCACTTGCTGTTGTTAGTCTCGCGAAATTGGACTATCAAACAAGCAGCTCAAGTCGTAGGTCTCAACTACGACTACGCCAAAGAAATTGTCCAGCGTTACAACCGAGAAGGGCCCAACTCTGTTCGCAATCGCAGCGGCGAGCGCCAGCCCCCTCCCGCTAAATCTTTGCTGACTCCCGAACAGCAAGAAGAACTCCGAGAAGCACTGCAAGGCCCGGCCCCCGACGGCGGATCTTGGACTGGTCCCAAAGTAGCTCGCTGGATTGCTGAAAAAACAGGTGTCGATCGTGTTTGGCCCCAACGCGGTTGGGATTATCTCAAGCGCTTAGGTGTTGACTGGCGGCGCCGACGCCGAAAGTAGAGCCCTGCGCAATATTTACTGTATCTGTAGGGTGCGCGCCGCGCACCTCTTTAAATAAAGTGTTCTTGTCGCGATTGCCGCATAGGTAAGCGCGAAATGCGCGCGATCGACTTTTTTCGGCACAACAGCGATATATTAAATTGTGGTTGTGTTGAGGATGTTAATTATGCTGGGCTTTCGGCGTTTTTTGCCTGCTGCTAACAAGACTGCAGCAGTGCTAGCTGGAATCGGATTAGTTCAGGTGCTGACGATCGCGCATTCATTTTCTCAATCATCTAACCTCCGCTCTCTCGACGAACTATACAAAATCCGCGATCGCCTGATCGCTCAATTAGAAAACCCTGGTTCTCCTTCGCCAGAACCCAGCTTTTTCTCCCGCTTGGTTCCCTTCACTGCTAATTCACAAGAAACCGCGATCGAAGATTTGCAAGCAGTAGAGGTTCAAATATTAGTAGAACAGCGAGCTAACGATAATTTCCAGCAAGCAGTGCGTTTGGCTGCCCGAGCCGTAGAAACTGGCAGACAGCAAGATGGGTCGATCGAATCCGCGCAGCAAACTCAATTTTTGTGGCAAAAAGCGATCGACAATTTAGCAGAAATTCCTCAAAATTCATTTTTAGCTCGTTTGACTGCTGCAAAAAACCAAGAATACAGCGACAATTTAACAGCAGCCTCGGCTCGATTGCAGCAAGCAAAATCCAATCTTTTGGGCGCGTTCGCCCAAGAAAGCGGTTTGTCTGGGAAAGCTTCGATCGGCGTTTGCAACCTGTCGAGACATTGCGTTAACCTGCGGGGCGATGTGCCTCCCGTCAGTCCGGCAAGCTTAATTAAAGTTCCGGTTGCTGTTGCTTTAATGGATAAAGTCGAAAAAGAAAAAATTAATTTGAACCAACCAGTCTTTGTTAATCGCAGTAATTTCACTGAAGATGCCTCGACGCGGATTGTATCGCCGAAAAACTATCCGCTGCAGACGCTGCTCGAAGAAATGATCGATCGCAGCAGCAATACCGCTACCAATCAACTCATAGATTATTTGGGATGGGATTATATCAATCGATCGCTAGCAAATCGCAACTACCAAGTCACCCGCGTCAAATCCAAATTAATCGGTGAAAGAATTAGACCTGCCAATCTCGGTATCGGCCCCAATCGCTTAACTGCTAACGAACTCACCGAAATGATGGTGCAAATTTACAACGGCGAAACACCGGGTGCTAAACTGTTAGTAGAGATTCTGAACCAGCAGTACGATCGCAAATTGGGATTTGCTGCTTTGCAAGGAACTCAAGCTCAATGGCTGGGCGAAAAAACCGGGGAAAATTCTCTCGTTCTCGGCACAACTTTAGCAATGAACGTAGACGGCGAAGCATATATTATTACCGTAATTGACAGCGGTGGCAGAGATCCACAAATTCGCCAGTCTATTTCTAAAATTGCCGATTATATTAGTAAGAATCCCGGCTTTTAAAAATGTGAAAAATTTCAAAAATCTATGTGTTTGAATCCAGGGGATGTTCTGCGCGATCGCTATCAAATTATTGCCGAATTGGGGCGGGGAGGGTTTGCGATTACCTATACGGCTAACGACCTGCATCAACCCGAAAATTCTCCTTGTGTTGTTAAGGAAATTCAGCCACCTGAATCGAACGATCCGGGAGTTCTTCGGGAAGCAGAATCGCAATTTAACAGAGAATTTATCACCCTCCAAAGACTGAATAATTGCGATCGCATTCCCAACAATTGCGAGCGTCGCATTCCCCATCTAATCGATAGGTTTCAAGAACGGGGAAAATTCTACTTGATCCAGGAATACATTCCCGGACAGCCACTGAGGGACGAACTAACTACAGGTATGCGATTGACGCAAGAACAAGTAATTGTTCTGTTGCAGGAGATTCTCTCAATTATGGAGTTCGTTCACGGACGGGGAATGGTTCACCGAGACATTCATCCCGGCAACCTCATCAGACGTTCGTGCGATAGTTCGATCGTGTTGATAGATTTTGGGGCAGTTAGAGAAATCAGCACTTTGGGCGTTACTAATTCCGGCGAGATCTCGACAACGCAAGCAATCGGCATCCGCGGCTATATGCCAGCCGAACAACTCTTGATGCCCTGGAGTCCTCAACCCTATAACGATATCTACGCGATCGGGGCGATCGCACTTCAAGCCCTCACAAACATACATCCTAACAATTTGCCGCGAGATCCCCAGACTTGCGAACTCCTGTGGCACTTCTCTACTCCCGATCGAGAACTCCCGCAGGTTAGCGATAGTTTGAGAATAGTTTTAAACAAAATGGTACGCTTTGCATACTGCGATCGCTATCAATCCGCGACTGAAATTTTGGAGGATTTGCGATCGGTAACAGCACCACCGCCACCACCGCCACTGCTTTCACAACCACAAGTGTCCCCTGAACCTCAACCCAAATGGCAAGATATATTGAGAATTTGCTTGTTAGTCGCGATCGCGGGATTCGCCGGCTTAGGAGCATTTTTCATACACAACTTTTCTCAACCTAAAAATTCTCCTTTAATCCAGATAGATGCTTTGAGTGGTGGCGAGGAAACCCCGATCGCAAATTCGCCTTCTAAGTCAAAAACAAAAGCAGTTTTTATCCAGGGAGATGCTTTGAGTGGCGGCGAGGAAATCCTGATAAAAAATTCTTCTCCTCGATCAAAAATTAAAGCAGTTGAGGAGTTTGCAAAATCAAATTATTCATTAGCTTTTGAGTCATTCAAAAAATCGTGGAATCATGACTATATCAAAGATCCAGAAACTTTAATTTACATGAATAATACCTTTCTGGAAGCTAACAATATTCCTTATTACACAATAGCTGTGGCTCTTCCTGTTAGTAACCGGAAAAATCCCGATCGTTCTGTTTACATGGAGGATCGGGGGAAAGAATTTCTGCGCGGAGTGGCTCAAGCGCAAACAGAAGTTAATTTGGGATTGCCGAATTCTAGCAGCGATCGAGACTTGCCCGGTCGAGTTTTTTTACCACGTAAAGCCATTAACGGCAAAGGTCTGAAAATCATTATTGCTGATGATGAAAACGATGGGGAGAAGGCAAAACAAAGAGCAATTTCTCTGGTCGATCGACCCGATATTTTAGCAGTTGTCGGTCACGGTAGCAGCGAGATGACGATGCAATCTGTAGATATTTACAATAACAATAATCTGGTTTTGATGTCTCCGGGTGCAGCTACGGAAGAACTGACCTACGAACCTAGAAAAAATTTCTTTCGGAATATATATACGAGCAGTGTCATCGCTAAAGATTTAGCAAAATACCTCAGAGAAAAAAAACAAAAACAAGCAGCTATTTTATACAATCCGGGAAGCCCTTTTGGGGAATCTTTTAAGGAAGAGTTCACAAAGTATTTTCAAAATAGCCGAGGGAGAAAGATAGTCTCGGTTCGCGATTTTGATTTATCTAAACAAGACTTCAACGCCGCAAGAGCGATCGAGGAAATGCGGGCAAAAGGAGAAACTGCGATCGTGTTAGTTCCAGACCCTCATTTGACGGTATCCCTAGACAGAGCATTTGAGATAATCAAACTTAATGGCGATCGCAATTGGATTGTCGGGGCATGGACGCTGGCGTTTCCGCAAATGTTAGAAGAGGCATCGAAGCAAAAGCAAAATTTGTTTAAAAAACTCGTCTTTTCTGTTAGCTGGCATTCCTTAAGTAGTCCCAACAAAGAATTTCCCCAACAGGCTCGATCGCTGTGGAGAGAAGAGGGAAATACTCGAATGGCTTCAGCTTACGATGCAACTCGCGCCATGATAAAAGCTTTGGAAATGCAGCCAACACCCAGTCGCGAAGGAATGCAAAAAATGCTGGTTTCTCCCGATTTTACCGCTTATGGAGCAACAGGAACTATTAAGTTTAACTCGCCGACAAATGGCGATCGCAAAAATCCTCCCAGCGACTTGGTGCATATTGTAAAATGTGCAAAAGAGCAGTTCGGTCTCACTTTTGTTCCAGTCAAGTATCCGACAGCGGCAGCGGCAGGTTTAAAGTGCGAATAAAAACGGTTTGTAGTGGGGACTTTAGTCCGTAAAATTGAGCGGACTAAAGTCCGCACTACGAACTTTGCAGGTTGAAAGTGCGATCGACATTGAGGAATTAGAAAATGCCCCACACCAAACTTAGCGTTGATGTCAAAGGAACGGGATTTCCCATCCTCTGTTTGCACGGACATCCCGGTTCCGGCTACTGCATGTCCGTCTTTACGGAACACCTATCAAAACGCTTTCAAACCATCGCCCCCGACTTGCGGGGCTACGGTAAAAGCCGCACATCCATTCCTTTTGAAATGACGGATCACTTGCTCGATTTAGAAGCACTTTTAGACAGATTTCAAATTAATAAATGCTCGATCCTCGGATGGTCTTTAGGAGGAATTTTAGCCCTCGAATTAGCAATGAGATACCCGCAGCGAGTTGCAGGTTTGATCGTACTCGCATCGGCAGCAAAACCGAGAGGCAGTCACCCTCCGATTTCTTGGCAAGATAACTTTTACACTGGTGTAGCTGGAATTATTAATTGGGCAATACCTGGGTGGCAGTGGAATATCGATACTTTTGGCAAGCGATCGCTCTTTCGCTACTTGATAAATCAGCATACACCAACGCCTTACCGCTATCTAGCCGCTGCCGGCACCCCCGCCTACCTGCAAACTTGCAACGTTGCTACTCAAGCCTTAAATACCGCTTTGAGGGCTGGATACAACCGACTCGAACACCTAGGCGACATTCAATGTCCCGCTTTAGTTTTAGCAGGAGAGGGCGACAGACATATCACCCCAACATCGAGTTTGGAAACAGCCAGCCACCTCCCGCAATGTCAGTGGCAATGCTATCCCAATACAGCCCACTTATTCCCTTGGGAAATTCCCGATCGCGTCCTCGCAGACATCGATCGCTGGCTAGATTCTTTCCCCCAAGAATTGAACAATTCCAAGTTTTGAGTTTTGAGATCGCATCCGATCGATCGACAATAAAAAATAAGGTTCGTAGTGAGGACTTAAGTCCGCAAAATGATGGGGACTATAGTCCCAACTACAAACCATTTTTATGACTCGCAATCGATCGGGCACTCTCTCGCGCCGCTCTTAGCAAATAATTGACAAAAAGTCAAGAGTTTTGCATTTAAAACTCAACGCTTCCCAACTACGACTGACCGCTAAAAATAGGCCACATACCCCCGTCACCAATCTTTCCCAGATCGTCTGCAACCGTCAAATCAATAGGTTTGCAGCGCACGATCGCAACACTAAGACCTTGGGCTCCTTCACTTTCTAAGTCTTCTATATATCCTGCTTTTGCGGCTTCTGCCTCTTGGGCGGTCAAGAACGGACCAAAATAGTAAGTACAGCGAGGCGCTGAAGTTTTGATTTCAACCCAGCAAGCCAATCCGAAAAAGTTAAGCAAGCTAATCAAGAGTTCTTTCATGTGCTTTTCTAAATGTATTTGACAGTTTTTCCTGAGCGATGCGGGCATAGCCTGCGACCTATTGACACTTCTTTTTTATACTGTGTTCGATTCGTTTTTTCAATCACCGATATTTTTTTGCTAATGTTTGGTAGCCCACGCATAAGTTGAGGTTTTCTCTCGAACTGGGGATCGATCGAGCCTTGTCCCAAGGGATCGCCCGCGCGCGCCAGTGACCTATCGGTTCATCTTAAATTTGTATAGACGGCAACTTAATTTTCTCGTTCCGCCTAGATTGTTGACTGTGTTACCTATTTTTGAAACAGGTAACATCAGTCTTGGATCTGTGAAGTTCCTTGCCATCAATTACAACTTTTGACGCTTCCCCACCTTGTCGGTTGAAAAACATTTGGAAATCGCAATGACCTGGGGCTAGGAGCAGCCGGATCGTCTTGTTTATCAACTTTTGATGCGGCTTTATGCTAGCACAGATTAGCAATTGCGATCGGGCAAAGATGCGCGATCTGTCTGTCAAGATCCCTGTACGAGGACTTTTTTCGATCCGCGCTGGCGGTAAATTTCATACAGAGCCATGCCAGTTGCTACCGAAACATTCAGACTGGGGGTATTGCCCCTTAATGGAATTGAAACTAATGCGTCGCAAGCGCGCTGTATCAAAAGGCTCAAACCGTCAGATTCGCCACCTACAACCAAAACCGTAGGACCCGAAAACTTGACCGTATCTATCGATTGGCTGGCACCGGCAGCCGTGCCGTAAATCCAAAATCCAGCTTCTTTCAATTCTTCCAAGGCGCGGCTGAGATTGACTACCCTGGCCACCGGCAGATTTTCCAAGGCCCCCGCCGCTACTTTTCTCACTGCTGAGGTAACTCCGACGGCCCGCCGCTGCGGGATGGCAATACCCTGAGTTCCCAATGCTTCTGCGGTGCGAATTATCGCCCCTAAATTGTGCGGGTCGTTAATGCCTTCGGCCACTACGATTACGGGCTGTTCGTTAGCAGATTTGGCTTTCGCGATCAGTTCGCTCAAATCTAGATATTCGTAAGCGGATATTTGGGCTGCTACTCCTTGGTGGTTGGCTTTGCGCGTGATGTAGTCGAGTCGCAAATCGTCAACTTCGTCAATAATGCTGCCGTTAGACTTGGCTTCATTTAGCAAACTGTGAAATCGGGGATCGTAGCGCAGGTGCGGGACAACCCAGATCCGGTTGAGCACTTGGTGTGTTTCTAAGGCTGCCTGGACTGCGTGGCGGCCGTAAATCATGTCTGTGTCTGCATCTGGCTGCACGACTACCGTCGCCCCATTCTCCGCAGGGCTGCTGTCTCTGTCTCTGTCTCGATCTCTGTCTCTGTAATAATTATTGTTTCCTGCCAATTGCGGGCTGCTGTTGCGATCTCTGTCCCTATCTCTGTAGTGACGATCGCCCCTGGCCGCTGGCGGGCTGCTGTCTCTGTCTCTATCTTTGTAATAACGATCGCCCCTTACCGCTGGCGGACTGCTGTCTCGATCTCTGTCTTTGTAATAACGATCGCCCCTGGCCGCTGGCGGACTGCTGTCTCGATCTCTGTCTTTGTAATAACGATCGCCCCTTCCTGCTGGGGGGGTGCTGTCTCTGTCTTTGTAATAACGATCGCCCCGATATTCCGATTGATTCTCGGTTTCATAACTGCGTTTAAAACCTCGATCGGGCATTTCTCGGGAGCGCGATTCAAAGGGCGATCGCTTTTGATACCCTGTTGTTGGTCTGGTGTCCGGTCCAGACTGCCGTTCCCCGCGCCCAAAGGGTTTTGAGTCCTGACGGCGGCCTTCGCTTTTGAAAGGCTTGCTATCAGAATGCTGGCGCTGGGGGTTTGGTTTCGGAAATTTTCTCATTTGTTTGATTGTGGAAATAATTAGTTTTTAGTCGCACGCCCGATCGATTTTGGTTTGGGATTTTGGCTGTGAGATTTTCAGGCGATCGATTGGAGATTTGCCAAATAGTTTAGAGTCCAGATCCCCCGTTTGAGGAAAGCCCAAAGTTTTCACGTTCCAGTGGAAATTCTGAGTTTTAAGTTTTGAGTTTTGAACTTCAGAACTGTCTTTAACTCGCAACTCAAAATTCAAAACTCAAAACTCCTTACCAACTGTCAACTCTCTCAGTATTTGCTAGCAATTAATAGTTAAGTCCCTTGTGGATCGAGTTCTAAAAGAGCCATAAGCTGGGCCAATCGTTCGGGATCGGTGAGGTACAAATATCCCACCAAAGTTTCTAAGCTGCTGGCTTGTTGGTAAGTGTCTGCATCTGCCCGCTTGGAACGGCCTGTGGCGGCATTGCGGCCGCGCCTCACAATTGCTAATTCTGTGCTGTTCAAGTAAGGAGAGAGCGATCGCAAGTGGCGCGCTTGAGTTTCGGCCCGTACTTGACCCACCACCAGTTCGTGATATGCGTTCAGTCTTTTCGGGGGTACTAAGTACAAAGTCCGAACGTAGAGTTCGTACACCGCATCTCCCAAATATGCCCAGGCTGCGGGCGAAAGCCTTTCTATTTCTGCTGGTGTCGCCATCCCAGGAAGCAGTCGCTGCAAACCGATCTCTTTTTGAGACTTAGCGTGAGACTCAGCGAGACTCAGCTTTAGGTGGTCATCGGCGATCGGCGACATAATTTTTTAATAAAACTTCCGCACGGCTTGATTTTTACACTCACTTAGTTGTTCTGCATACGTTCGCATTGGCTAATAATAGCATCTTTTGCCTGTTCCGGTAACAACTGCAGCGATTTTTCAGCAAGCAAGGTACGCGAGCCCGTCAAGCAAGTTTCGATCGCTTGCTCCTGGAGGCATCAATACCAAAGAAACCGAATTTTTTACCGAATTTGCTGGGCGCAGAGCAGGTTTTCTTAAAACAACTCGGTTTCTCAACTGTCGCGTTTAGATTTTATTAATTTTTCGCACTCAAATCTGCGCGTTTTTTCTTGTGTTTTAACCCAACAATTCCTGCTAAGGCTAAAGCTGTTCCTGCGACTGTCATCGGTTCGGGAACTGGTTGTGCAAAGTCTTCCTCTGAGACTAACTCGTAACTAATAGAATCTGCTTGCGGTGGCTGATATCTGGTCAAAAGATAATCTCGCACACCGTTGCGTTCGCGAGATGGGTACAAATTACTGAGTACAGTGCTGCCAAATACACTACTGTTCAACCTCCAATCTAAACCGAATGCAATCTTGTCAATATGTCCTGCGTAATTGTCGCTTGGCAGAACCCTATTCACCCATGACTGGCTAGTAAATCCGCTACTTACTAATCCATCAAAATGCAGTTGATTTTGACTGAAACGACCGTAATAATAGGAAACGTAGTCTCCTGTTCTCCAAGATGATGGCTCCCCTGTTAAGTTCTTAAATGTGGGATTTATGGTAGGGTCGCCTTCAATTGTTGTCGTCGTGTCATTATTGTATGTAGTTTGTTTGTAAAACAACTTTCCTTCAATTACAGGTTGCAATATCACGTCATAAAAAAAAGGATCTGCTGCTACACTTGCTGCCAGTTCATCTAATTTTGACTGCGATATTTTATTGACTTTGAAATAGCCGTGAAACAGCTTTGTATCAAAGTTGTAGGTGAGTACTGCTGCTTGAACTTTTGGGACGATCGCTGTTAATGTTGCGGTGGATGCAAGCGCGATCGCTGCTAAATACTTGAAAACTTTTTGCCCTGACTTTCGGTTCATAACTTTACCTCGCGAGTTTTTGTTAGTGTCATACCTGTGTGATTGGTGGATTAGGTGCGATCGGTAAATTACTATTTCGCACTCAAATCTGTGCATTTTTTCTTATGTTTTAACCCCACAATTCCTGCTAAAGCTAAGGCTGTACCTGCAACTGCGATCGGTTCGGGTACTGCTTGAGCGCCGTCAACATCCGTATCCGATACTAACTCGTAAGTAACGGGATTGTATCTTACATAGTCTCTAGCTAAATTTATTGTGGCCCCACCTTCACGTTCCCTATATTGGTTAGCATAAACAACTACACTGCTACCAAACGCGCTCGATATCAAGTCCCAACTCCAACCCAGGGAAAGTCGTTCAATACCTCCCGGATCGCTGCCGACTGGAGGAACTCTATAAACAAATCTCTGATTGGTACTTCCCATACCTGACAATCCATCAAAGTGCAGTTGATATTGACTGAAACGACCGTAATAATAGCTAACTTGATATCTGGGATTTGCTAAATTATGCGAGGTAGGAATAATTTCTGGATCTGCCTCTATTATCCAATTACTTGGTATGTAAGAGGGAGCGAAATCGGTTTTTTTGTAAAATAATTTTCCTTCAACAATCTGTCGCCAAATTACTATATCGAGTGAGGGATTGGCAGCCGATCTGGTCTCTATTTCGTCTATTTCTGATTGCGATAGTTTATTAAATTTAAAATAGCCGTTAAACAGCTCTGTATCAAAATTGTAAGTGAGAACTGCTGCTTGAACTTTTGGGACGATCGCTGTTAATGTTGCGGTGGATGCAAGCGCGATCGCTGCTAGATACCTGAAAATTTGTTGCCCTGACTTTCCCAGCATAATTTTTAACTTGTAATTTGGTTGCGGGACTTAATATTTTTAACTTACTCTAGCTTGTCGTTCGATTTTCGATCGATCCATTAACGATTATTTAATGCTTTTTGCGATCGAGAACTATATATTTTAATAACTATTTTAATAACTATAATTATCTTAATACTTGTCGAGTATTATCCGGTTTTTAGCGAGCTTTCGTAACTTTTTTTGTAGGTGTGTTAAGATTTTATTGTCTTTAACTCAAAACTCAAAATTCACAACTCAAAACTCCTTACCAACTGTCAACTCTTCCCGCTTAAATATAAAAATTCGCTATCCAGTATTGACAACCGAATAGCGAATTTAATGCACCTTTGGATCAAGCATCCTTGACGTTTTTTACGGCTTCGTCAACCGAAGGCTGCAAAGACAAAAATTTCTCTAAGCGAACCAGTTTAACAGTTTGAGTTACCAATTTGCAAAGTCCCCTCCAGAGTTTGGGCTTTCTTGACAAGTTGCACAAGTGCGCCAAGGCCCGAACTGTCCACAAAGTCTATTTGAGACAAGTCCAAAATTACGTGTTTTGGACCTTCGTCGATACATTTGCTCAGTACCTTCCGAAAAGTTGCCTCTGAAAAAGCGTCCAGCAGACCAGTCAGGCGAAACAACTGACAGTTATTCCTGACTTCGCGAGTGCCTCTGAGGCTAACGGTCAGGGTCAATGATTCAGGAATGACACCCTCCTAGCTACATATTGCTTAAAAAGTTGAGGATACATTATACTTCCTTTTTGGATCGAACGATCGCAGATTTAGCGATCGCCCATTTATTAAAGTTTTGAGCAACCACAGTACAGCAGCCCAGTGCAGATCCCCATCAATTGAATTGGGATTGCTCGATCGAGATGATTTCCCGATCGGCTTTTGAGGTTGCCTCGTTGGCTCTGGGCTAGGATTGTACCACACAAGAAAATAATTTCGCTGTTTTTATTCAATAAGCCAGCGGCAGCCGTCCGCGCCAACCGCCTCTGGTGACTGATGGCTGCCGGTAGCTTACTCGTGTTTAAGCTGCTGTTTTCCGATTTTCTCGCATCGCCTGGACGAAGCGATCGAACAAATAGTCAGCATCGTGCGGGCCGGGGCTGGCTTCGGGGTGGTACTGAACCGAGAACAGCGGCAAGGATTTGTGCTTCAATCCGGCTACAGTGCGATCGTTTAAATTGAGGTGAGTAATTTCTACTTCAGGAGTTAGCGAATCCGGGTCGATCGCAAAACCGTGATTTTGGCTGGTAATTTCCACTCGCTGCGTTAAACCCGCCGGCTGGTTCAATCCCCGATGCCCGAACTTGAGTTTAAAAGTATCCGCACCCAAGGAACGCCCCAAAATTTGGTGTCCCATGCAAATGCCAAATATCGGTTTCTGGGCCTCCAACAGCGCTTTAGTCGTAGCGATCCCTTCTGTAACCGCCGACGGATCTCCGGGCCCGTTGGACAGAAAAATGCCGTCGGGATTGTGTTTGAGAATTTCCTCTGCTGGGGTGTCGGCGGGGACGACAATTACCCGACAGCCGTAACTGGCCAAACGTCGCAAGATGTTGCGCTTGACTCCAAAGTCGATCGCCACCACAGTCCACTGTTCGCCGCTTTCCGGTTTTACTGTCGGGCTGAACTCCCAAATTGACTCAGTAGCCTCATTCCACTCGTAAACTTCGCGGGTGGTGACTTCTCGCACCAGATTCAGCCCGGCCATGCTGGGGGCTTGTTGTACTTGTTCCAACAGTTCCGCCGGATCGAGAATTGATG
The DNA here is from genome assembly GCA_025454405.1 of Oscillatoriaceae cyanobacterium Prado104. Classification (GTDB taxonomy): domain Bacteria; phylum Cyanobacteriota; class Cyanobacteriia; order Cyanobacteriales; family Microcoleaceae; genus Microcoleus. Next base: position 12,912 of record JALOON010000061.1, read on the forward strand.
TGGAAATGCCGCCGTTAATCGCGCCCACAGTGCGGATTTTGCGGGTGAGGGCGCGGGTGTCGATGCCGTAAATGCCGGGGATGTTGTGCTGTTTGAGGTAGTCTTGCAGGGATTGCGAACAGCGCCAGTTGCTGGGACGGCTGCAGACATTGCGGGCGATCGCGCCTCGAATCTGCGGGCCTGCTGACTCTTCATCTTCGAGATTGACGCCCGTATTGCCCAATTCCGGGTAAGTAAATGTGACAATTTGGCCGCAATAACTGGGATCGGTCAATACTTCCTGGTAACCCGTCATCCCGGTATTAAATACTACTTCGCCCACGACTGTACCGCGAGCGCCAAAAGACCAGCCCCGGTAAGCTGTACCGTCGGCCAGGACTAGAAGAGCGGGTTGTGCTGTAGAAATTGACATGGCATCCTTAAATAACTGTTGTTTGGCTTAATTTTTATCGCTGCCTGGGATTTGATGCTAGAGCTGCATCGATGGCGATCGAGATAAACATTCAAATTGTATAGTGCGGTCCAATTCGAGCGACCTACAAAAAATTCAGGTTTTCTTTGCTCCAGGGGACGCACGGGGTGAGATCGAGCTCGATCGTGATTTATTGTAGGGTGCTTCCCCACTCGATCGGGAAAAATTCGGGTTTTCTCTGGGGGACGCACCGGGCACGATCGAGACTTGCGCCAGAATTTTGGGGATTGCGAATCTTTCCCACGACCAACCCAATTAAAAAATAAATCTCTACCAAGAGGCTGTTGTCGCTGTTACGATCGAAAGCATAGCGTTTCACCTCAGCGTTTCATCTAAATTATGGCGAGCAAATCCTCTCTGAATTTACTCTCTAACTTAAAAAAAACCCTACTCAAGTCTCAAAATCAACGCAAACCTTTACTCGTTTTAACAACACTTCTGGCTCTTACCAGTTCTATTTTAGTTGGGAATGCTGCTAACTCCTCGCGAGTTGAGGCTCAAGAGAGCGAGGGGTGTTTCATGCGCACCTCATCGGGTCAAACTTTCAACTTGAGTCAATCGGTCTGCGGCTTTGTTCCCCAAGAATTGACTCCCGTTACTTCGCCTGCTGCTAAGTCGGGAGTTTTTCAAGCAAAAATTAAACGCAGAGAGGCGAATATCCCGGTAATAGAAGTTACTTTTAACGGCAAACAAAAGTTTGAGATGATGGTAGATTCTGGAGCTAGCGGTACAGTAATTACACCTGCAATGGCTCAAGCTTTGGGAATTGTTCCTCATGGAACTATCCAAGCAAAAACTCCCAACGGAGAAGCTACTTTTCCTCTCGGCCGGCTGACTTCGATGGAAGCAGGAGGTCTGGCGGTGAGAAATGTAGTTGTAGCCATCTCGCCTTCTCTGGATATCGGACTTTTGGGTCACGATTTTTTTGGCAATAAAGATGTGACTATCAAGCAAGATACGATCGAATTTCGATCGCGCTCTTAGAGGCAAAAAAGAACGAAGAGTTGATAGTCGATCGTTGGCAGAAAACTGTTAACCCCACATTCCGCAGGTGCGATCGCTTCGTCCAGGATTTTTCTTTCAATGGGAATTGAGAAAAAAGGAAATGAGTGAAGCGATGCACTAGCGTTACATTAAAAAATCGAGCGTAAATAATTAGGGTGATTGAGGACTTTCGCCCGACGCCAGGGTTTTAAACCCCTGGCGGACAGGACGCTTAAGTTGCCACTCTTAAGTTGACTTATCAATATAATTTGCGACTTTAGATAGGGGCGAATTCTCCCAGCACAAAGTTATACTACTAACTTCTCTTCAAAACGCTCGATCGCCCGCCCCGAAAAAAATGCACTTCCAAACATTGCAAAAACCCGACGGCCGCCCGCTGACACTCTACAGCCGCTACCCAATTCCTGAAGGTATCGCAGCCGTAAGTCCCAGCGATGAACCGGTACAAGCAAACCCGCATTTTCGCTGGCATCCTTTGCGGGGGGAATGGGTAGCCTATGCCAGCCACCGTCAGGGCAGAACATTCATGCCACCGCCGGAATACAACCCGCTGGCTCCTACAATTAATCCCAAATTTCCGACAGAATTGCCGCCGGGAAATTACGATGTTGCAGTGTTTGACAACCGCTTTCCTTCGATGACTTTGCAGGCAAAAAATGCACCTTTAAGTATTGTGGAAACTCTGCCAGCTAATGGCATTTGCGAAGTTGTGGTTTTCACTCAAGATCCGCTTGCTTCCCTCGGTGCGTTAGAATTATCTCACTTAGAATTGCTGTTAGAAGTATGGGCCGATCGCACTTCAGTTGTCGGCAGCAATCCCGAAATTCAATATGTCTTGCCTTTTGAAAATCGCGGCGTCGAAGTCGGAGTAACTTTGCATCACCCCCACGGGCAAATTTACGCCTATCCTTTCGTGCCACCGGTGCCGGGACGGATGTTAGAATGCCAGTCGGTGTACTATCAAAAAAATAGTTCCGGTTTGCTGCAAGATATGATTCAAAAAGAGATTGCCGACAAACAGCGAATCCTTTATTTAGACGAAGAGGCGATCGCATTTGTCCCAGCTTGCGCCCGCTATCCCTATGAAGTTTGGATTGCCACCATATCTCCTGTTGCTACCTTTATCGATCTTACCGAAAAACAGCGCCTCTCGCTCGCTAAAGCCTTAAAAACAGTCACTCTAAAATACGACGGTTTGTGGCACCGCCCGTTCCCTTATTTGATGGCTTGGTTTCAAGGGCCGACAGATGGCAAACCCCATCCCGAAGCGCACTTGCACGCCGAATTTTATCCGCCCTATAGATCGAGCGATCGGCTAAAATATCTAGCAGGAACTGAACTCGCAGCCGGAATGTTTGCTAACGACGCATTACCAGAAGATAAAGCCAAAGAATTGCAAGCTGTACCAGTAAATCTCTACACGTAGGTTGGGTTGAACGAAGTGAAACCCAACACAAAGTTATAGCCTTTCTCAGGTAGATGAGGTACAGAAAAAAGCTCAAAAACTCTGAAATTCAAAGGAGTACCTGCACCTCATGTTGATGAGAAAGGCTATATACTTGAAGGTGAGTTTTAATTTGCCCAACACAGAGTTATACTTGAAGGTGAGTTTTAATTTGCCCAACACAGAGTTATACTTGGAGTTGCGTTTCAATTTGCCCAACACAGAGTTATACTTAGATTTTGGTTGAAAATTTCCCTCCACTTACTTATACTTGGAGTTGGGTTTCACTACGTTCAACCCAACCTACAGAGCTAGAGAGCGAGAGATATTCTATGATAAACTCATTAAACCAAGAAGTCAATTTCAAACTTGAATTCATCCGCAAAACTTTAACCGAAACAGGCACAAGCGCCCTGAGATTGCGCGGTAATGACTGGTTTTCCTGGGCAACGGCGGGCGCTTCCAATACAGTTTTACTCGCCACAGAAACCGGAGTCGCAGAAGTTTTAATTACCGCTGAAAATGCTTTCATACTGACAGATGAAATCGAAGCTCAACGCTTGCAAGATGAAGAATTGCCGGCAAATTTTCAAATGCATATCTATCCTTGGGCGGATGTTTCCCAGCGCGAATCTTTTGTTAAAGAAATGACTGCGGGCGGTAAAGTAATGAGCGATCGACCGACTGTTCAAGAAAGAGCGATCGATCCATCTTTACGATCGCGCAAACAGATAATGATGTCAAGCGAATTAGAACGCTACCGGGAAGTCGGGCGCTTGGCTAGCGAAGCGATGACAGAGGTACTTACAGCGGCCAAACCGACATGGACGGAATATCAATTAGCTGGCGCGGGTGCCGAGGCATTGTGGGCGAGAGGCTTGCATCCAGCCCTGACATTAGCAGCAGGAGAAAGGCGCTTGCCGCTGTACCGCCACGCTACCCCAACAGGCGAACAAATCGGCAAACAAGCAATGCTGGTGTTTTGCGCGAGGGGCAGCGGTTTGTATGCCAATTTAACTCGATTTGTCTGTTTCGGTTCTTTGAAAAAACAGGATGCTGAATTGCACGAGAAAGTTCGAGAAATTGAAGCAGCAGCCCTGGATTTATGTCAGCCAGGAGTATCGCTAAACGCTGTTTATTACGCGCTGAAAATAGCTTACGAAGAACGCGGATATCCTCAAGCAATTCGGGAACACCATCAAGGGGGAACTACCGGATATTTGGCGCGGGAAATTGTAGCGAATCCCGGTACTTCTCAGATGTTAGCAGAAAATACGGTTGTGGCTTGGAATCCGAGTTTATCCGGTGCAAAAATTGAGGATACCTTTGCAATCTGCAGCAACGGAAACTTGGAAAATTTGACGTTCGATCGCGCTTGGCCGAGTGTAGAAGTAGCCGGAAGATTGCGACCGGTTCCCCAAATAGTTTAGAGTTAAGGTTTGTAGTGCGGACTTTAGTCCGCTCCATCTTGCGGACTTAAGTCCGCACTACGAACTTTACTTAGTCGGTCAATCGACCGGACTGAGAAAGGTTGTTTTTAAACTCTCAAAACAGGCATTTCAGGATTTTCGGGATTGGGAATTAAACGCTGATTCTTGCAATCTACTAGCAAATCCAAAGTTTCTAAAACAGTTTGACCGATTAGCACCATATCGCCTAAAACCATTGTCGCCTCTGTCGTCTCGCGCCCTTCCAGTTCAATGATAACAGGTTCCGTTAATCCTAAATTATAGCTTTAATCTCTAGTGGTAAGGTGCGCGCTGCGCACCCTACAAATAGAGTCGGTACGTAAGTCCTAACTATTCATCCTCAGCATAGATAAACCGATACAATTCGCTAGAATCAGGCTCGGGACTCTTCTCAGCAAACTCCACCGCATCATCAATTACAGCTTCAATCTTTTTCTCGATCGCCTTTAACTCTTCAGCAGTTGCTAAAGTGCGATCGATCAAAAATGCAGCCAATTTCTTAATCGGATCGCGGGGGAACCAATACTCTTTTTCTTCCTTAGAACGCAACTCATCTGGATCTGCTAAAGAATGCCCCCGGAAGCGATAGGTCAAAGCCTCGATTAAAGTCGGTCCTTCACCGGCGCGCGCCCGCGCAACAGCTTCTTTTGCTACTTCCCGCACTGCCAAAACATCCATCCCGTCAACCTCATAACCGGCCATCCCAAAAGCATGAGCCTTCTTGTAAATTACCGGGTCAGAAGTAGCCCGATCGTGCGCCATTCCGATCGCCCATTTGTTGTTTTCTACAACATAAATAATCGGCAACTTCCACAAAGCAGCCATGTTCAAACACTCAAAAAACTGCCCGTTATTCGCAGCACCATCGCCAAAAAAACAAGCAGTTACGCCATCGGAACTCTCATCCCCCAAAGCCTCGCGGCGGTACTTAGATTGAAAAGCCGCCCCCGTAGCTACAGGAATTCCTTCAGCCACAAAAGCATAACCTCCCAACAACCGATGTTCGGCCGAAAACATATGCATCGAACCGCCCCGCCCCTTCGAGCAACCGGTTGCCTTGCCGAACAATTCCGCCATCACCTCTCGCGCCGGCACTCCAGCACTCAAAGCGTGAACGTGATCCCGATAAGTGCTGCTGACGTAATCGTTGTCATCCCGGCGCATCGATCGAATCACACCTGTAGAGACCGCTTCCTGACCGTTATACAAATGGACAAAACCAAACATCTTGCCCCGGTAATACATCTCAGCGCACTTATCCTCAAAAAAGCGCCCCAAGACCATATCCTCGTAGAGCATCAAACCCTCTTCCCGAGAAATATCTGCGCTGTGCGCGTCAAAAGCTGGTAAAGTCCGTTCCTGAACCATAAAAATTAATACCCGATCGGCTGTCTATTGCCAAATATTAGTTCAATGTGAAGTACCCCAACTTGCTTTGCAGCAGTTGGGGCTTCCAACAACAACCTATCACGTATGCGGTTTGGGAATTTCACCGAAACCTTGAAGATCTGGGATACAGGTAGCAAAATATCGCAACAAGCACCAACCGAGTCCCGCAGCAACCCGGTGATTAATATTTTTGTCAAGATAAAATTGTGGCTCGCGCAGCCCATGCCCAGAAGTCCGCCATCAGCTTGACCGCATGGCGCGTAAGTACCAGCAAACAGAAAGCAGATCTTTGAGTACAATATCAGTACGATCCAGTAATGAGATAGGCTAATTTAGTTGCTAGCGCTTTGGGTAAGTTGACTGTGCTTATTCCACTCGATTACTACCGAATCTTGGGTCTACCGATTCAAGCTACTGCCGAACAGTTGCAGCAGGCTCATCGCGATCGAACTTTACAGCTTCCGCGCCGGGAGTATTCCGAAGTTGCGATCGTTGCCCGCAGACAACTGCTCGACGAAGCCTGCGCTGTTCTGTCAGACCCAGACCAGCGCCAAGCTTACGATGCCAGTTTTTTAGCCAAAACTTACGATCGCGAGTCGGAAGCAGGAATTGCAGGCAAGCACCAGAGGCCGAAAACCTCAGCAGGCGCTGCCACAGTCCTGCAAAATGAAGGAGAGGTCGATCGCTCCGAATCGGGAGTCACAGAAGCAATTGCCGACCCCCACACTCCCAGTATTGAAATCAACGACAACCAATTCCTAGGAGCTCTGCTCGTACTGCAAGAACTGGGAGAATACGAACTCGTACAAAAACTCGGTCGCCCGTACCTCCACAGCGGCAGCATGGCCATCGCTGAAGGGCGCTTCGGCGACCCCCAGCTCGTGCGGCCGGATATAGTTTTAACAGTAGCCCTGGCGTCCCTGGAACTCGGTCGCGAGCAGTGGCAGCAGGGCCAATATGAAAATGCAGCCAAATCGCTAGACGCAGGTCAGGAACTGCTGCTGCGCGAAAGCCTATTTCCCAGCCTGAGGGGTGAAATGCAAACCGATATTTACAAGCTCCGTCCGTACAACATCTTAGAATTATTATCGCTCCCCGAAGAAAGAGTTGCCGAACGCCGCCGCGGACTGCAAATCCTCCGCGAAATGCTCCAAGAACGGGGCGGCATCGACGGCACCGGAGACGATCGATCGGGTTTGGGAATCGAAGATTTTCTCCGCTTCGTCCAGCAACTGCGCAAACACCTAACCAGCAGCGAACAGCAGGCATTGTTTGAAGCAGAAGCAGCTCGCCCTTGTGCCGTCGCCACTTATCTCTCGGTATACACGCTGTTAGCTCAAGGATTTGCGACCAGACAGCCCTCAGCGATCCGCCGCGCCAAGCTGATGCTCGTGCAGCTAGGACGCCGCCAAGACGTTCACCTAGAAAAAGCCGTGTGTTCCCTGCTGCTGGGCCAGACAGAAGAAGCCAGCAGATCCCTGGAACTGAGTTCGGAAAAAGAACCCCTCGCTTTCATCCGCGAAAACTCCAAAGACTCGCCCGATTTATTGCCCGGCCTGTGCTTGTACGCAGAACACTGGCTGCAAGAAGAAGTGTTTCCCCATTTCCGCGACTTGGCACACCAATCAGTTTCACTCAAAGATTACTTTGCCGATCCCAAAGTCCAAGCCTATCTCGAATCTTTGCCCTCGGACTCGGAAACCTCCAACGAGTGGGTTGTAGTCCAGCCCCGTTCCGTAAAGCCCCAAGTCCGACCGCAACCGACAGGCAACCTCCAATCCCCGGCACAGGCGCAGCAGCGACTCGCTACCGCAGCCCTAACCCCCGCAGCAGCAGCCGCCGCGGCAAGTTTAAATCCTCCCCCACCTGGAGTTGGGGCATCCTCGCAACCGCAGGCAGTTGCTCTCAACCCGACAGCTAGCCAAGGGGCGAAACGCCCTGCCACCTCGACCGCAAAAGACCGCCGCCGCCCGAATTCGACCCGCCGCACGGGAAGCGGTAGCGGCCCGGCCGCCGAATTGCTCGATCGCGCCCGCACCAGCGCCCAGCAAGCTGCCACCCAACTCAAGTCCATGCCTAGAAATAGGCTGGCAATGCTCCTCGTCGGACTTTTCTTGAGCCTGTTAATTCTGTGGCTGATCCTCAGCATCATCGCCAGCGCCCTGCAAGCCCTCTCGGGTCCCACCCTCCAAGGAGAGCAAGCCCTAATCGGCTTGGAAGCGCCGCCCGTAGAAATTCCTACAGCACCAGCCCCCGAAACAGCAGCAGAACCGGCAGCCGCTCCCCCAGCAGCCGAGGGCGCGCTGACTGAGGAAACGGGCAAGCAAATTATTCAAAACTGGCTGTCTGCCAAAGCAGCAGCCTTGGGTCCAAAGCACGCGACAGAGGAATTGCAGCAAGTTTTGACGGAGCCAGCTTTGTCTCGCTGGCAAATGATGGCAGAAAACCAGCAGCGCAATAACACTCACCAGCGTTACGAGCACAGTCTCCAAGTTAGAGAAGTTCGCCCCAATCCCACCAATCCCGATCGCGCTGAGGTAGAAGCTCAGGTAGTAGAAAAAGCCCAAGCCTTTGAAGGCGAGCGCGAAACTGCTGCCCGCAACGACAACTTGCGCATCCGCTACGAATTGATCCGGCAAGACGGACAGTGGCGGATCATGAATTGGGAAGTTATGCGGTAGAGAATGGGGAATGGGGCATTGGGAATTGGTAATTGCTGATTTCCGATCGGGCTTAGGTAAAAGTGAAATCCAACGTCAAGTCGAAGATGGTGTTGGGTTTCATTCTTCAACCCAACCTACATTATTATTGGGAGAAGTTTCTTGCAAATTATTGTTGAAGGCTGGCGTTTTATTTATCATTCTTACTGTGTTGCCAATCAATTTCAACTGCTAGAAATGCTCGATCGACCCGAACTGCAGCTTTTCCACCGCGATATGCCCTACATCGATCCGGCTTGGGAAACACAAATTAGTTTGTTCGATCGACCCACTGAAACACTCCTGCGCAACATTAAGAACCCGCATTCAACTCAACTTGCCGATGTTACCCTGCGAATGTATTGCCCTTGGAATTTCGCACGATCGACTAGCAGCGAAACCTGGGTATTTGCTGCTACTGAATGGGGGATTGTTACCAATAATTTATTAAATGGAATTGGCGTCAAATCGCTAACAGAAACTCCCGTCAATTCAGCAGCCAAAATTGTTACGCCATCAAATTGGTCGAAAGCTGGATTAATTCGCAGCGGAGTGCAGCCCGATCGCATTGCTATCGTACCCCTCGGAGCCGATCCTAACATTTATTATCCGCTACCAGAAAGCGAACGTCAATTGCTCCGCCAAAACTTCGGTTGGTCGGACTATTTTATATTCTTAAATATCGGGGGTCAGACCGATCGCAAAGGAATTCGCCCATTATTAAAAGCCTTCGCTGCCACTGCTGACAAATATCCCCAAGCCAGATTAGTTTTAAAAGGTTCCGAATTGCTCTACCCTTCCAGAGATGTAATAGCAACAGCCAGTCAAATTGTCCTCACCGATGCGGAAAGAGCTAAAGTTTTACCGCGCTTGATTTACACCGGCAACCAGCTATCATTTACTCAAATAGCCCAACTTTATCAAGCAGCAGATGCTTACGTTTCTCCCTACCTTGCCGAGGGTTTTAACCTGCCAGTTTTGGAAGCAGCAGCTTGCGGTTTGCCAGTCATTTGCACGGCGGGCGGACCGACGGACGATTTTACCGATCCCGACTTTGCAATGGCGATCGCAAGTAAATTTATTGGTGTGGAAATAGAAGGAGAAACTTTATTTATTTTAGCACCAGTATGGGAACATTTGACTCAGTTGATGCAACGAGCGATCGCCCAACCAGAAATTGCTGCTAAAGCCCGGATTGCGGGCCCGCGTTTGGTAGCAGAAAACTTTACTTGGAAACGCGCGGTCGATCGGCTACTCGAAGTTATTTTACCGAAAAAACGCTCGGGAAAATTTGAAATATCCACTTTAAAACCCATACTTTTGTAATCGAAATGTCATCCAACCACCAATTAAAATCAATGGTAATCTTGTAGGTTGGGTAGAGCGAAGCGAACCCTCCGTTTCACTGCGCCCAACAGAGAGATTTACGACCGCCAAACACAAAGCGGATACGCGATATGTCAAACAACAACCAATTAATTAATGCGGATAATAATTGAAGGATGGCGATTTTTGCCGCACTCTTACTCAATATTCAATCAATTTCAGCTTCTAGAAATGCTGAAATACCCCAACTTAGAAATTTTTCACAAAGATATCCCCTATCTCGATGAAAATTGGCAGCCAGAAATCGGCTTGTTCAATGTAATTGATGAAAGCGCGATCGCTAATATTCCCCAACCTCCCCACTCCCAAGAAGCAGATGCAACATTGCGCATTTCCGTACCTTACAATTTTGCGCCTTCAAATACCGAACGAACTTGCTTGTTTGCTACCACAGAATGGGGAATCTTGCACAACGAAAACTTTAGAATTACCGGGGCCGCTTCCCTGCGCGAAGGACACAACAACTCAGATATAATTATTATTACGCCTTCTCAGTGGTCGAGAACCGGATTTATCCGCAGCGGCGCAAATCCCGATCGCACGATAGTCATCCCCTGCGGCATCGATCCGAATATTTACAAACCGATCGCGAAATTAGAGCGCGCAGCTTTGCGCCAACAGTTAGGATGGGAGGGATTTGTGTTTTTGAATGTCGGCGCAGCTACTCCCAATAAAGGCATCGATTTATTATTAAAAGCTTTTGCAGTTGTTGTTGACAGTTATCCCGAAGCTAGATTGGTATTAAAAGGAGAAGAAGCAATATATGCCTCGGATTCTCTGATTTCCCAACTCATCGACGAATTAACTTTTGAAGAAGCCGAAAAAGTTTTACCGCGCATGGCTTATATCGGAGATACGCTATCTTTTGAAAAAATGGCTCAACTGTATCAAGCTGCTGATGCCTACGTGTCTCTTTATTTAGCAGAAGGATTCAATTTGCCAGCCTTAGAAGCAATTGCTTGCGGTTTGCCAGTTATTTGCACTAAAGGCGGTGCGACGGATGATTTTACCACACCAGAATTTGCTTTTCATGTCGAAAGTTCTTTTCAAGAAGGTACTTCTAACGGGCAGCAAATATTTCGCTTGATGCCAGATTTAGAACATTCGATCGCTGTCATGAAAAATATTATCGAACAGCAGGAATTCCGCGATCGGGCTGCTATTGCCGGCCCCCAATTTGCAGCGGCTGGATTTACCTGGAAGCAAGTTGCCGATCGATTGCTAGAGGTACTTTCACCAACTATAGCAGTCCTAAATGAGTCGTAAAGTTTTTACCCCACCCCAACCCTCCCCTTAGTAAGGGGAGGGAGTAAGAAATTCACAAATGATTTGGGAGCTATATAAAACTTATCTAAAATTGAGGCAGAAACCGGGTTTTTTTGCGAGACTACTGCATCTCAATTGTAAATCTCAGTAAAAACCCGGTTTCTTTAGTCTATAAAGGGTTTTCTGCGTGGGGTGAGGGCGGGTTTATTTAACCTGTTTGTATGCTTTAAGGTTGCGATCGAACCCGACAAGCGATCGATCGCGGTGCAAGATGTGAAGGAAACGCAATATTAAGAAATGCGACAAAAATAAAATTTTAATTTCTATGAATGCTTCCCGTATTTACATTAAGCAGGCTAGGAAGTAAAATAGAAAAATATTAGGTGGGGGTGGTTATGTTCGATCGCGCTCAATTAGTTTTGGTGGGAATGTCGCTCGCGCTTTCGCTTCAGTTAAGTCAGCCGATCGCAGCACCATCTGCCATTGCCTCACCCTCACAAACAGCACAAACTAACAATACCGATGCTGCGAAAAGAGCATTCGAGGACGCAGTAAAACTTTACCAACAAGGAACGGTAGAAGCGAAAAAAAGTGCGATCGCCAAATATGAAGAAGCATTAAAATTGTATCGCGAAGCGGGCGATCGCCAGCAAGAAGCGGTCGTTCTCTACAACATTGGCAATGTTTACTCGGAATTGGGAGAGAAACAAAAAGCGCTGGATTATTACAGCCAATCTTTGCCGATAAGTCGCGCCGTCGGCAATCGCTTGCTGGAAGCTAGCACCCTCAACAACATTGGCAATGTTTACTCGGATTGGGGAGAGAAACAAAAAGCGCTGGATTATTACAGCCAATCTCTTACTCTAATTCGAGCCGTCGGCAATCGCTCGTTTGAAGCTCGCACCCTCAACAACATTGGCAATGTTTACTCAAATTTGGGAGAGCAACAAAAAGCGCTAGATTATTACAGCCAATCTCTGCCGATAAGTCGCGCCGTCGGCGATCGCTGGCAGGAAGCTAGTACCCTCAACAACATTGGCAAAGTTTACTTGGATTTGGGAGATCAACAAAAAGCGCTGGATTATTACAACCAATCTCTGCCGATAAGTCGCGCCGTCGGCGATCGATCGCTTGAAGCTACCACCCTCAACAACATTGGCAAAGTCTACTCGGATTTGGGAGAGCAACAAAAAGCACTGGATTATTACAGCCAATCTCTGCCTATAAGTCGCGCCGTCAGCGATCGCTGGCAGGAAGTTACCACCCTCAACAACATTGGCAAAGTCTACTCGGATTTGGGAGAGCAACAAAAAGCGCTGGATTATTACAGTCAATCTCTGCCGATAAGTCAAGCCGTTGGCAATCGATCGCTTGAAGTGGAAGTCCTTTACAACATAGCGTTTGTCAAGCGCGATCGCGGAAATCTGACCGAAGCCCTCAAAGACATCCTAGACTGTATCGAAATCATCGAAAATCTCCGCACCAAAATTATCAGCCCAGAACTCCGCGCCTCATACTTTGCCACAGTACAAAACTACTACGAATTGTACATCGACCTGTTAATGCAACTGCACAAACAGCAGCCAAATTCTCACTACAATATCAAAGCCTTTGAAGCCAGCGAACGTTCCAGGGCCCGCAGTCTCCTCGAACTCCTCTCTGAAAGTAATGCCAACATTCGCGAAGGAGTTACCCCCGATCTACTGGAGCAAGAAAAGCGCTTGCAACAGCAACTCGATTCCATAGAAAAGCGCCGCATCGCATTAGTCAGCGTCCCCAATCCCAACTTAACTCAAGTCGAAGCTCTCGACAAACAGCAATTAGAATTATTGCAACAATACCAGCAAAACCAAACTCAAATTCGCAGCACTAGCCCCCGCTACGCCGCCCTTACCCAACCCCAACCTTTAACACTGCGGGAAATTCAAAAACAGATTCTGGATGAAAACACAATTTTATTGCAATATTCCCTCGGCGAAAACCGCAGTTATTTATGGGTTGTCACCTCAACCGATATCACCAGCTACGAATTACCAAAACGCGCCGACATCGAAACAGCCGCCCGCAATTTCCTAGAAAGCTTAACTTACCCCCGTTTGAGAGATTTTCCTAAAAGAGTTGCTGAAGCTAGCACTTCTTTTAGTCAATTAATTTTACAGCCTGCCATCTCTCAACTCGAACAAAAACGCTTATTAATTGTTGCCGACGGCATTCTTCACTATACCCCTTTTGCAGCTTTAACAATTCCTCAAACAGGCGGAATCACTCACAATAATTTCTTGATTTCCCAACATGAAATTATTACCTTACCTTCGGCTTCAACCCTCGCCCTTCTCCGGAAAAGTTACGCCGATCGAAAACCGCCCAGTCAAATTTTAGCAGTTTTAGCCGATCCGGTTTTTAGCCCAGACGATGACCGAATTAAAAACAAACTTACCCGAGAAACCACCGAAAAGCTAGAATCAACCAATTTGGGTTTAAATCGATCGCTCCGCAGTTCTAATATGTCTTGGCCGCCCAAACGCCTGCCATTTAGCCGTCAAGAATCCCAAACAATTTTAAATTTAATTCCGACGGTTTCGAGACTTCAAAAATTAGATTTTGCCGCCAGTCGCCAGACTGCTACAGAGCGCAATTTAGTCAACTATCAAATCCTGCACTTTGCCACTCACGGCATTGCCAACAGTGCCAATCCCGAACTGTCAGGAATTCTCATGTCTATGGTAGACGAAACAGGCAATCCTGTCAATGGTTTTTTGCGCCTCACCGATATTTTTAACTTGAAACTAGCGGCTAACTTGGTAGTTTTGAGCGCTTGTCAAACGGGCATGGGACAGAACGTTAAAGGTGAGGGCATGATAGGATTGACTCGGGGTTTCATGTATGCGGGCGCGCAGCGGGTGGCGGTGAGTTTGTGGAGCGTGGACGATGAAGGAACTGCTGTATTGATGCAAATGTTTTATCAGAAAATGCTGCAAGAAAAGTTAGCGCCTGCCGCAGCTTTAAGGGCGGCACAGTTGGAAATGATGCAGCAAGAGAAATGGAGTTCGCCCTATTATTGGGCGGCTTTTACGCTGCAAGGTGAGTGGAAATGAAGCGATTTTAGATTGGGGATTGGGAATTGGGGATTGGGGATTGGGGATTTGAAATTGTGGAGGGATTTGAGATTGGAGATTGGAGATTGGGGATTTGAGATTTGGGATTTGAAATTTGGTGGATTTTAGATTGGGTATGGGAAATTGTAGGTGAGTTACGATAGTTTTAGTTTTAGCTGAGTGTCGCTTTCCAGACGCGGGCGAGCGACCTCTTCCTCGAAGTTAGTTGCATCGGGCGATCGAAACTTGACAGCAAGCCACTTTTAGCGTAAATCCCGTACTAAGATACAATAAGAACCACAAGTTTAAACGATCGACCTTACTCAAAAGTCCAGTTATGCAATCTACAACAACTCACTCCGAGACAGCACCGACAATGGACGCTCCCAAACACGGTTTGCCAGTTACGATCATTACAGGATTTCTCGGCAGCGGCAAAACCACCCTGCTCAACCACATCCTGACCAACCAACAAGGTTTAAAAACAGCAGTTTTAGTCAATGAATTCGGCGAAATCGGCATCGACAACGAACTGATCGTCAGCACCGATGACAACATGGTAGAGTTGAATAACGGTTGCATCTGCTGCACGATTAACGAAGATTTGGTAAATGCTGTTTACAAAGTTCTGGAACGTCAAGATAATCTCGATTATTTGGTAGTTGAAACAACCGGACTGGCAGATCCGCTACCAGTTGCTTTAACATTTTTAGGCACAGAATTGCGAGACATGACTCGTCTCGATTCGATCGTCACAGTCGTAGATGCTGCCAACTACAGTTTGGATTTGTTCAACTCTCAAGCCGCCCACAGTCAAATAGCTTACGGCGATATTATTATCCTCAACAAAACAGATTTGGTTGAGGAAGCCGATCTAGATTTGTTAGAAGTTAAAATTCGCGATGTCAAACAAGGAGCTCGCATTTTGCGCAGCGTAAAATCGGAAGTTCCCCTGCCTCTGATCCTCAGTATCGGATTGTTTGAATCTGACAAATATTTCCAACCTGAGGAAACTGCTAGCAGTCACGACCAGCACGACCACCACCATCACCACCATCACCACGACCACCACCATCACGAACATCACGACCATCACGACCATCACGACTGCGACCATCACGACCATCACGACCATCACGACCATCACCACCACCATCATTCAAACCATTTAGAAAATGATGGATTTACCTCAATTTCATTTCAGAGCGACCAACCGTTTTCTTTGAGGAAATTTCAGTATTTCTTAGACAACCAACTGCCAACAAACGTATTTCGGGCGAAAGGAATTATGTGGTTTGAGGAAAGTCCCAAACGTCACATTTTCCACTTGAGCGGCAAACGTTTTTCGATCGACGATGATGAATGGAAAGGTACTCCCAAAAATCAGATAGTTTTGATCGGTCAGGGTTTGGATACCGAGACTTTGCGATCGCAATTAGAAAACTGCCTCTGTATGGCATCACCCAATCGCGGTAAAGGGTTTGGGAAAAATTAGCAAATGAAAAGTCAAAATAGCAAGGAAAATTTGGCTTTTTCAGTTTGACTTTTTTGCGATCGCGCTAATCTCAGAAACCGGGTTTCTTCCTAGATTTTTCGTACTCAACAAATACGATCGATAGAAACCCGGTTTCTCGCCACCCAACGAAAGAAATTCGATCGCGCCAATCTCAGAAACCGGGTTTCTTCCTAGATCTTTCGCACTCAGCAAAGGTTTGTCGGAGAAACCCGGTTTCTCGCCACCTAGCGAGAGAAATTCGATCGCCCCTCCAAATGTGGAAAAAACGGATAGATAGCGGTATAATAGATATAGTAATAATTTACAAACGTAAAAACAGAATTATAAATATGCCAAAATACCTGACCATTACAGAAGCGCAACAACAACTACCAAAGTGGCCGGATGACTTGGCGGTAGAGCCAGCTATTATTACTAAGGATGGTAAACCAGCGATCGTGGCGCTCAGTTTTCAACAATTTGAATCTTTGTTAGAAACGATCGAAATTCTTTCAGATAGCGAGTTTGTGGCTCAGTTGCGATCGGGAATTCAACAAGCTCAGAGGGGAGAAACAATAGACTTACAACAGTTAAAAGCAGAGTTAAATTTTGAATAGCTATTAAAAATGGAGCCTGTAGAGTATCAAGTTATTTTGACCGAACAAGCGCGGCAGCTATTTGCTGAAATCAAAGATCGGCGGGAGCAACACTTACTCTTAGCAAGATTGGAGAAACTCAAGCACGAACCAGAAAAACAAGGGAAAGCTTTATCGGAAGAGTTGACTGGCTATCGCAGCATCCGCGCCGTAGGTCAGCGTTACCGAATTATTTATCAAATTGTACAAGATAAAGTGCTAGTTGTAGTAGTAGGAATAGGACGGCGTAAAGAAGGTGATAAACGAGATGTTTACACAGTAACAATGCGGCTTTTAGTAGAGATGATGCGAGAGTCAGACAGCGATGATGAATAATCGCAAACCCGGTTTCTCGCCACCTAACGAGAGAAATTCGATCGCCCTAATCTCAGAAACCGGGTTTCTTCCTAGATCTTTCACACTCAGCAAAGGTTTGTTGCAGAAACCCGGTTTCTCGCCACCTCGCGCCAATCTCAGAAACCGGGTTTCTTCCTAGATTTTTCGCACTCAGCAAAGGTTTGTCAATGACGGGCCGGTGACTTTAGTGCTCGATCGAGATGCTGCTTGAGTTAGGACTTACACAATATTCAGAAACCGGGTTTTTTACTGAATCTCTGGGCTGCAACGCCTATATTTGCTAAAAAACCCCGTTTCTTGGCTCCCAACGCGAAACTCGATCGAATTATTGAGTACCAATTTGCAAATTAACCGGATTGCCAAACCATCGCAGCGTAAGCTAAGAACACGCGGATATTCGCTACAATTTCCCGCCACCCGATTCCCGAACATTCCACCCCAAAATTTCGTCAAAAAACCAGTTTTTCAAGCGTCACACTAAACGGCCTGCTAACACGCTCCCTCACAAGACCGATCGCCCTTGCCATCCAGCAGCTCAGAATGCTTGCGCGACAAGGGTTTAAGCGCGATCGAAACCAGCATCTACAGTCAGCCAGCGCGATCGGATTCAGCAGCCAAAAACAGTTACCTGAGAGAGTGGTACACCGCACTCACTCTGACAATCGCTACTTCTCTAACATTCAAAGTATAGAGAGTTGAATCAGCACGGCGAGCGAAATACACCACCAACTGACACTCTCTGACAACTGTCCTCGCACTGTCGATGCGGTGCCCTATCTACCCGGTAAATCCTATGTCTCTCAAAACTGCCACCCCCACCGCCAACACCGTTGCTTTCACCAACTTCATTCCTGCCACCCACGAACCAACCGCCGAAATCAACGCGCTTCCCAGTGTCGATACCCTAGCTGTATATGAATTCGCGCTCAAAGAATTGCAAGCGCACATGAAAACTGCCAATCGCAGCGCTCAAAATGTAGCAATGCGAATTGCCAAAGAAGTTGAACGCATTTGCCAAAAGAGCGATCGCATTCAAATTTCCGGCGAAGTTCAAGCTTGGCAAATCACTTTAGCCCAGCACCGCCTGCAAAAAATCCTCGAATTCTATCACTTCGGTTCCAAACAAGGCCGCATCGAACTGCACTCTCACCTCGGCTCGATGATTTACCGCCATGTTGCCTCTTTTCGATCGAACTTGAATTTCCAAGCTCGCTACAACATGATTGAAGACTTCTTGCAAGGTTTTTACATCGAATCTCTGCGGGCTTTCCGGCGGGAACACCAACTCGAAGCTGACTACCAGCCCCGCACTCAAATCGAACTGGCCGAGTACATGGCTTTCACCGAACACTATGCCAAGCGGCAAATCGGTTTGCCCGGCCGCTCCCGCCAGCGCCTGATCGTGTTGCGCGCTCAAGGCTTTGCTAAGGGACAGCCTCCCGAAACCGCGATCGACATTGAAATGGCTGTCGAGTCCGGCAAGGGAGAAGAAGCGGAAATGTACAGCCGTTCTCCGGCGCTGCAACAAGTACGCGAGCAAATGGTTTCGGAAACCGTCGATCCGGCCGATGCAGTGCTGCGCGATCGAGTAATCTCGGAATTGATCGCTTATTTGGAATCGCAAAATCAATCGGATTGCGTGAACTACTTAACATTAAAATTGCAAGACCTTTCGGCTTCAGAAATCGATCGCATCCTCGGTTTGACTGCCCGCCAGCGCGACTACTTGCAACAACGCTTTAAGTACCATGTCGAAAAATTTGCCCGCACTCAAAACTGGAAATTAGTGCACGAATGGTTGGGCGCTGATGTCGATCAAAAATTGGGCATGACTTCGGACAAATGGCAAGAATTTCAAGCTCAATTGTCGCCCGAACAGCAAGTAATGTTGGAAATGAAGCGGAATCAAGAAAGTGACAAAGCGATCGGTGCCGCGATCGGCTGCACTCCGAAACAAGTTCAAAAACGCTGGGCGCAATTGCTGGAAATCGCCAGCCAGACTCGCAACAGCAGCAGCCAAGCCTAGTAGGTTCCCCAACATGGATAAAACACTGCTGTTATTTGGAAAGCGCGATCGGGCCGGGCGCTTGCAAGAAATTGCCCGCCCCGCGATCGCTCTCAAATCATCAGCCATCAGCCATCAGTTATCAGTTATCAGTTATGAGTTATCAGTTATTTGTTATTGGTTAATATAGTGTGGAACGTTGACAAAAATTCTTAGAGGGGCGAGTTCACCAACTATATATAAAGATAACCAACAATTCAGATAAACTCGCCCCCGCCTCACGATAATTTTTCAGGTAAATTAATATTATTTGTTGGGTTGGGGCGAGTTTTTAAGATTGTTTGTTTGGTGTCGATTGTTGTTGGCGAACCCGCCCCTAGGGAACTTACGTATTTAGATAATTAATTAGAGCGAAGAAGCAGAGAATTATTGAAATTCTCTGCTTCTTTTATGATAAAATATCGATCGCCCTTTGCCAAATATTAAGGGTTTGGCTTTCTCCGCCTGTTTCAGCGGGCAGCGAACAGCTAACAATTTTCCACTGTCAACTGTCAACTGTCAACTATTACTCAGCGCCTTGCGGTAACAATTCCCGCTTTTCGCCTTGCAACACCTTGACAACGCCAGATTCATCCACATCAACTAGGGCGATATCGCCATCTTTGATGCGTCCCGAAAGGATTTCCTCAGCCAAGCTATCTTCCAGCAACCGCATGATGGCGCGGCGCAGCGGGCGAGCTCCGTAACTGGGATTGTAACCTTCCTCTACCAAACGTTCTTTGAAACGATCGGTTACTTCCAAAGTAATGCCCTGTTCCGTCAAGCGGCCGAACACTTCTTTGAGCATGATGACAGCGATTTCTTTGACTTCCTCTTTGTTCAACTGGCGGAAGACAATTATTTCGTCGAGACGGTTCAAGAATTCCGGGCGGAAGTAGTTCTTCAGTTCTTCGTTTACCAAGGAACGAATGCGGTTGTAATTAGCATCGGTTTGATTTTCGCTGAACTCGAAACCGAGGCCGCCGCCGCCTTTTTCAATGACCTTAGAACCGATGTTTGAGGTCATAATTAACAGCGTGTTTTTGAAGTCCACTGTGCGACCTTTCGCGTCGGTTAAACGGCCGTCTTCTAATATTTGCAGCAGCATATTGAAGACATCGGGGTGAGCTTTTTCGATTTCATCGAACAGCACCACGGTGTAGGGACGGCGGCGGACTGCTTCCGTCAGTTGACCGCCTTCGTTGTAGCCGACGTACCCTGGCGGAGAACCGATCAGTTTGGAAACGGTGTGGCGTTCCATGTATTCCGACATATCCAAGCGAATCATCGCTTCTTCGGAACCGAAGAAATAGGAAGCCAAGGCTTTTGTCAGTTCGGTTTTGCCGACGCCTGTGGGGCCGGAGAAGATGAAACTGGCGATCGGCCTGTTGGGATTTTTCAACCCGACGCGGGCGCGACGGATAGCGCGAGAAACAGCTTTTACTGCTTCTTCCTGTCCGATCAAGCGCTGGTGCAAAGTATCTTCCATGTGCAGCAGCTTTTCGGATTCGGATTCGGTGAGTTTGTTCACCGGAACGCCCGTCCAACTTGCCACGATTTGCGCGATATCTTCTTCCGTAACTACTGGGGATGGGTCGGTTTCGCCGCGGGCCGCCGAATCGGTTTTTTTCGCTTGGGAAATCGCGCGAATTTCGGCTTTAATTGTCATTTCCCGATCGCGCAATTCCCCTGCTTTATCAAAGTCTTGAGAACGGACGGCTTCGTCTTTATCTTTGAGGACTTGGCGCAGTTCTTTGTCAAGTTCTTTGGCCGCGGGGGGAAGTTGCGAGTTGATCAAACGAACTCTCGAACCTGCCTCGTCTACCAAGTCGATCGCCTTGTCGGGCAAATAGCGATCGGAAATGTAACGATCTGAGAGTTTGGCCGCAGCTTCCAAAGCCGTGTCCAAAATCTTCAGTTTGTGGTGCTGTTCGTAGCGTTCCCGCAGGCCGAAGAGAATTTCGATCGTCTCGTCAACTGTCGGTTCGCCCACCATTACCGGTTGGAAGCGCCGTTCTAAGGCTGCGTCGCGTTCGATGTGCTTGCGGTACTCGTCAAGGGTGGTAGCGCCGATGCACTGGAGTTCGCCGCGGGCCAGGGCGGGCTTGAGGATGTTGGCGGCGTCGATCGCCCCTTCAGCAGCACCCGCACCGATCAAAGTGTGCACTTCGTCAATCACTAAAATGACGTTGCCGGCGGTGCGGATTTCGTCCATGATTTTTTTGAGGCGTTCCTCAAATTCGCCCCGGTATTTCGTACCGGCGACCAACAAGCCGATATCCAGAGTCACCACCCGCTTTTCTTCGAGGATGTCGGGGATATCGTTGTTGGCGATGCGCTGGGCGAGGCCTTCCGCGATCGCCGTTTTACCTACTCCGGGCTCGCCGATCAGGACTGGGTTATTTTTAGTACGGCGACCGAGAATTTGAATTACCCGTTCGATTTCTTTTTGGCGTCCGACTACCGGATCGAGCTTGCCATCGGCCGCCATTTGAGTTAAATTAGCTCCGAACTCATCTAAAGTTGGAGTTTTCGTGCGCGCGCCGCCGCCCGTAGCTGCGACCTCTGCGGTTTCGCCCAACATCCGAATTACTTGGGTGCGGACTTTCGACAAATCTACGCCCAGATTTTCCAGGACTCTGGCAGCTACGCCCTCACCTTCTCGGATCAAACCCAGCAGCAGGTGCTCGGTGCCTATATAATTGTGTCCGAGTTGGCGAGCTTCTTCGAGGGACAGTTCCAGAACCCGCTTGGCGCGGGGGGTAAACGGAATTTCTACTGCTACGAAACCCGAGCCGCGGCCGATGATTTTTTCAACTTCAATGCGCGCGTCTTTCAGGTTCACGCCCATTGACTTGAGGACTTTAGCTGCAACCCCGGTTCCCTCACCGATTAACCCGAGAAGGATCTGTTCGGTTCCCACGAAGTTGTGACCCAGGCGGCGAGCTTCTTCCTGGGCCAACATAATTACTTTTATTGCTTTTTCTGTGAAGCGTTCAAACATGATTTATTCCCATCACCTGCTGCTATGTGCCCGTTTCGAGGTCACGCTCGCACGACGAGCGTTGGTATTTTCGAGTGTTAACTCGTAAAACTCAATTCTAGCGTGACACTTCTACTGCTCTGCCGCACTCGGCTGCGGTTGCAGATTCCAGGCTCATGTTGCAGGGTGGCTTTCAACTGGGAAGGCCCAGATGGCGGCTGACCTACAACCTCCCCCAGACTGCAAAAAGATTGCTCTTTTTGGCCCGCGCCCAACCTACGACTTCGTATTGAAGGATTTTAGCACAATCTTTTTGGGTCTTACGCAGGCGCGATCGAAAGTCATAAATCTGAAACTTTGTGAAGTTTTCTTTACAAAACTTATTGGCGGGACGGGCGATCGAGCCTTTCAGGGCCGTAACTTCCATATTTTCCGGTAGGCTGTTTCGCAGCCAAGTTTTTCGTAGAAAGCAATTGCTTCTTTGTTGAATTCCCAAACAATTAACTCGATCTGACCAAAACTCAAATCTCCGGTAAGTGCGATCGAATCTCGATCGATCGTAAAATCACCGAGTGCCTCACAGCACGATCGACCACCCAGATAGAAACCGGGTTTTTAACGAAAAATCTCGGCTTTGATGCAGAGTCTTTGCCAAAAACCCGGTTTCTGACGTTGGTGCAAGATGTCAGGTAGATAGCACTTATTGCAGAGACTCAACTAATTTTTCCACTCTTTCTTTGATTTCATCTCTGACGCGGTGAAAAGTTTCGATCGACTTGCCATCTGGATCGTCTAATTGCCAATCTTCAAACACATTTCGCAACACCCACGCTTCGGGTAAATTCACGCCGCAGCCGCACAAAGAAATTACTGCATCGTAATCATCTGCATTGAATTCGCTTAAGGGGTTAGAAGTTTGGTCGGTGATATCAATGCCGATTTCTGACATGACTTGAATTGCTGTCGGGTGAACTCTGCTTGATTCCAAGCCAGAACTGGTAACGGCAATTTTACCCTCTCCTATGGTTTTCGCAAATCCTTCTGCCATTTGCGATCGACAGGAGTTTCTTTTGCACACAAACATTACTTTTTTCATGTTTTTTTCGTTCCGATATGATGTGCTATAAAATTGGTTTGTAGTGAGGACTTTAGTCCGCAAATTTGATAGGACTGAAGTCCGTACTGCGAACCTAAGACTTAGTTTCAAGGGCGCGATTTGCGATCGCGATTGTCTCTTTGGCCGCTTTTTCTTTGCGTTCGCTGTGGCGATCGGTCAAATAATCCACTTGCTCTCGCAACAACATAGTAAACTTGTAAAGTTCCTCCATGACATCAATAACGCGATCGCGATAAGGCGAATCTTTCATCGTTCCATCTTCATGAAATTCTTGATAAGCTTTAGCCACCGAAGACTGATTCGGAATCGTAAACATCCGCATCCAACGGCCCAAAATTCTCAAACTATTCACAGCATTAAAAGACTGCGAACCCCCGCTAACTTGCATCACCGCTAAAGTGCGACCTTGAGTCGGTCTGACGGCCCCAATACTTAAAGGAATCCAATCAATTTGGTTTTTGATAATTCCCGTAATATTGCCGTGCATTTCTGGACTCGACCACACTTGACCCTCGGACCACAAACTCAATTCCCGCAATTCTTGAACTTTGGGATGCGTATCGGGAACGCTGCCGTAAATTGGCAATTCCTGAGGATTGAAAAACCGAACTTCTGCACCTAATTCCTCGATAATTCGAGCTGCTTCTTCTGCCAACAAGCGGCTGTAAGAACGCTCTCTTAAGGAACCGTATAAAAACAAAATCCTCGGTTTGTGAGTAAAACTAGACATCATTAGCAGCCATCAAAAATCCAACACAAATCAATGGAAAGAACTTACACATCGGGGGTCGCGCAAAGATGCCTTTTCGGGATCTCGCGGGAACCAAAATGCTGTACGCTTGCACAATTCCACCAACATTAACATTACAGGAACTTCGATTAAAACCCCTACTACTGTCGCCAGTGCCGCCCCAGAATTCAAGCCGAAAAGCATGACAGCAGTGGCAATAGCTACCTCAAAATGATTGCTCGCACCAATCAATGCTGCCGGTGCAGAATCTTCATAAGTCATCTTGAGTTTCAATGCTGCCGCATAAGAAATCAGGAAAATAAAGTTAGTCTGGATAAACAGCGGCACGGCAATCAAGAGAATGTGCAGGGGATTGTTGACAATCAATTCGCCCTTAAATGCAAACAAGAGAATTAACGTAATCAAGAGTGCAGCAGTCGCAACTGGACTTAAATATTTGAGAAACTCGCGATCGAACCATTCGCGTCCCTTATGTTTGAAAATCCAGTAACGGCTGTACATTCCCGCAGCTAGCGGCAACCCTACATAAATTAGCACGGACAGTACAATTGTTTGCCAAGGTACTACTAAATCATTTGCTGCTAGCAACCATCTTCCCAAGGGTGCGTAGAGAAACAACATGGTCAGGGAATTCACTGCTACCATTACTAGCGTATGTCCTTGATTGCCATAGGAAAGATATCCCCACATTAACACCATCGCCGTACAAGGGGCAATTCCTAACAGAATCGTCCCTGCAATGTAAGAGTTTGCCAGCGAAACTTCACTGCCCCGAATTACTTCTGTACCAGCAATCAGGGGGCGAAATAGCCAGCCTAAGAAAAATTGGGAAAATGCCACCATCGTAAAGGGCTTAATTAACCAATTAACTACTAACGTGAGAATAACTGGTTTAGGTGCGCGCAGAGCATTTGTTGCCTGAGTGAAGTCAATTTTCACCATGATGGGATACATCATAAAAAACAGGCAAATAGCAATTGGAATCGATACCTGATAAATGCTCATGGCATCGAGTGTTACGGCGACACCGGGGAATAATCGACCTAGCACAATTCCCGCTACAATACACAGAAATACCCAAAGGGTGAGATATCTTTCAAAAAAACTGAGCTTGTTTGCTATTTGAACGGGTGCGGTAGTAGATTGAGGGTGGTTCATTGAACGATCTTTTCCTTGAAAAGTGCTGAGAAACAACTAAAACTTGCTCTCTTTTTTTAATAATTCTGCAATGGTTAAGTCAAACTGAGCTTGACCGTCGAACACAGTTCCAACTTTGCCATTGTAGAAATTCTTGTAAATCAGTTGATAGCCTTCCTTCGGTAAGGGAATATAACCTACAGAACCAACTAAGGTCGGAGCTTGTTTCATGTAGAATTCTACAAAGCTGCGTACTTCTGATTTATTTTGAGCGGAGTTATAGCTGACATAGATAAATAGAGGTCGCGCTAGGGGATTATATTGAGCTTTTTCTACAGTTTCTCGCGAAGGCTGTACTGGTCCTTTGCCCCTGTCGATAGCTAAAGCTTTCAATTGACTTTGGTTTTGTTCGTAATAGGCAAATCCAAAGTAACCCAAAGCATTTTCGTCTTTAATAATTCCCTGCACTAAAACCGTATCGTCTTCGCTGTCTGTATAATCGGTGCGGCTGGATTTAGCAGTACCTATTACGGCCTCCGTGAAGTAGTCAAATGTACCGGAATCTTTACCTGCGCCGTAGAGGGTTATCGGTCGATTCGGCCAATTGGGTCGAATTTGATTCCAAGTTTTGATTTTATCTTGGGCTGTCGGTTCCCAAAGTTTTTTTAATTCATCGACAGTAATGTCTTTTGCCCAGTCATTTTTGGGATTGACTGCGACTGTCAGGGCGTCAAAAGCAACTGGCAATTCGTAATAGCGAATGCCTGCTTTGTCGCACTCCTCCATCTCCTCTTTACGGATGGGTCGCGAGGCGTTGCTGATATCTGTTTCGCCAGCACAAAACTTTTTAAATCCACCGCTAGTACCGGAAAATTCAACTGTAATTTGTGCTTTGTTGGGGTTGGTATTTTGATATGCTTTGGCTATTGCATCCGTAATTGGATACACGGTACTGGAACCGTCAATTTTAATGCTTTGCGACTCTTGCGACTGGACTTGCGTGCAAGAATTAAGGAGCGCGATCGCACCTACAGTCAAAGTAATTATACTAAGTGCGGTAAGTTTGGGCTTGTTTGCGGGATTCATTGACCTTACCCGATGCCATAATTCTGGGTTACAGTCGAATCATATCAATAAAATTTGATATGTCAAGTATGGAGGAAAACAAACAGGCAATAAATATATTAAGAAATATTGATTGGTCAACTCGCGTCGGTACAGGGGCGGGCGGGCAGGATCTGACTGAAGCGGCGGTATTCGGCGAGGTACTGTTCGAGGGCGACAAATTGGGTCAAATTGAGGCTGTAATAGATCCAGCGACCTTCTTGGCGGCTGCTGACTAAAGCTGCTTCCTTTAAGGCTTTGAGGTGAAAAGAGAGTTTGGGCTGAGGTACGGAAAGTCGATCGCACAATTCGCAAACGCACAATTCCTGTTCCCGCAGCAACTCCAAAATTTGAAGCCGCAGCGGATCGGAAAGGGCATGAAAGCCAGCGACGATAAGTTTTTCGGAAATCAGTGACTGAGGGGGAGGCGCGATCGGCGAATTTTTAACCATTAATCAAATAATCGAAGGAAGAAGGAAGGCACTACACGGATTATGACACGGATACACGGATGAATTATCCGTATGAACTGAGTCAAAAGTCAGAAGGAAGAAGGAAGAAGGAAGAAGGGAGAAGGAAAAATTTTACCCACTCTCAAATCCCAATCGACAATCAACAATTCAAATCTCAAATCTTCAATTCCCAATCAAAAATCCAAAATTTACTAAAATTGCTTGACAGTTAATAGTTGTCAGAATACCGATACAGTAAAATTTTAAAACATTATACCATTTTAGATGGTAGATTTCAAAAAATCTAAAAGCGGTAAGGTGCGCACTGCGTACCCTACATAAGCTGTTGGAAGCATTCGAGTTGATTCCTCATAAATTATGCGGACTGAAGTCCTCACTACAAACCTAGAGAATGACTAGGCTTTTTTCACGCGACAAGCAAAACATTTATAAGCTTGCTGTCCCGAAAGATTGTCGTAATACCTGTCATCCACCAACAAATTAGCAGGTTCGTACAAAGGAGTTCCCAACTCTTCAGACATTTTTTGCCTCGGCCCGAAAGTGTTGGGAACAAAAATCGTATCTTCCCGAATTCCTTCCCAAATTAACGCAGTTCCCAACACCGAACCCCTCGGACTTTCCACTACAATTTCATCCCCATTTTTCACATCCAAATTTTTTGCTACCTGCGGGTGAATCTGAATCAAACGAATCCCGTTCATTTGCTTGCCGGTATAAGTCCACTGCGTTACTCCCGCGAAATTCACCACGCTAGGCTTGCCAATAATTCCCATCAGCGGGTATTCCTTGTGAATTTCGCCAGAAGATACCGCACCCAATGTAACTTTAGGCGTCACAGCTTGCGGGTTGATAGGATTTTTTACAAACTGAGTTTCGTAAGTAATTGTCGGATTTTTACCCGTTACTTCCGGGTGAGTGTAAAAAATTGGCAGGGCAGAATGTCCGGCAGTTGTTAACAGTTGTTCCAAATCGGGAGTGTAGATTTCTACTTTGCCACTGGGCGTTAAAAATCGCTTGCCTTTATGTAGCGAATTCAGAGATTCTGCCGCCTGATACCAAGACGGATCGTCTAAATAAAGAGTGCTAACTCCCGGATGATCTAAAGTAGGACAAGGCCAGCGCAAAGGTTCCATTCGCTTCTGGATGCGATCGACCGTCATGCCGCCCGTTCCCGGTGTATTTGCCACAAAAACCGACCAAAGTTTGCGGTAATCTTTCCATTCCAAAGGAAAGTTATCCGTCCAGTAATTCGGCGGATTTTTAGTGTCTAATTTAGCAGTAGCGTGCGCCAAATCAATCCAGATTTCCCAATCGGGTTTCGACTCTCCGACGGGAGGTACAACTCGATCTTGCCAGCGAATTGCTCGATCGTCCCGACGCATATAAATTGTTTCCATTTCAAAACCGCTGGTAACGGGCAAAATAATATCGGCATAATAGGCAGCTTCCTCCATAAACAAGCCAGTATAAACGTAGAATTCCAACTTGCTAAATGCCTCTTGAACTTTCTTCGTATTGGCGCTGGCGAGAATCGGATTTCCTGCCGTCACCACAGCTTTTAACTGATAGGGTTTGCTGGTTAAAATCGATTCAGCAAAATAATCCGGGCCGACAGGCAAAGCAGCATCTTTTTGCGGGAGATTTCCCTGAATTGGCGGTAGATTTAAACTGCCCGGCCAGGTATTGTGCATGAAATTGCAGCCGCCGCCGTTGGTGCCGATATTGCCTGTAATTGCTGCTAGAAATACCAGCAATCGGTAAGTATCGAAAGCATTTAATTGATGGGAAATTCCGGCATTGCAGAAAATTGCTGCGGGTTTGGTTGTAGCGTATTCTTCAGCAAGTTGTCTGATTCTTTCATCAGTAATTCCGGTAATCTTTGCTGCCCATTGCGGCGTGTATTTTTTGTCATTTAAGTGTTTTTTCAGTTCGTCAAAACCGACAACCCATTTTTCGACAAACTCGCGATCGAACAAATTGCGATCGATAATATGTTGCAGCATTGCCAAAATTAAAGCCATATCTGTATGGGGTTTCGGCGCTATCCAATCATCGGCTTGCGCGCCTGTCGGCGTCAATCGAGGGTCGATGACAACTAATTTTGCTGCTGTTTGCAGTCTTTGTCTCAGCAAATAAGCAAAAGTAACTGGATGGGTTTCTGCCTGATTTGTTCCTAGAAATAACAGGTATTTTGCCGATCCTAAATCTTCTTTTCCCGTTGCACCATCGAGCCCGTAACCGTTAGTAAAGTTTCCCAAACCCAAAGTTTGCGCTAAAGCATTGCCGCCCGCATCGTTGCAAACCGGGCCGACATCTGTATCGTTGGGACTCCCAAGCAATGCGAAATACCGCGCGATTAAAGCATCAGTTCCCCGCGGCATTCTGCCGGAAGTTTTGCTAGCAATGCTGCGCGCTTGTTTGGCATCGCGAAGGGCTAAGAATTTTTTAGCAATAGTTGCTAAAGCTTCATCCCAGGAAATCGGTGCAAATTTTGCATTGACATCTCCTTTGTTTCCCGATACTCGCTTCATCGGTTGTTTCAAGCGGAAGCGGTTGTAAACTAACTGCGCCATCATCGGCCCTTTGACGCACAAACCTCCCGCTTGTACGGGATCGTCGGGTTCGCCTAAAACTTCAATAATTCGCCCGTCTTTAACGTGAACTTTCAGGCGGCAAAGCGAGTTGCAAAACTGACAGGCGCTATCAACAATTTTGTC
>JALOON010000062.1 GCA_025454405.1 Oscillatoriaceae cyanobacterium Prado104
ATCGCATAGAGATGGTCAAAACCACAGCACTGTTTCCTTTGTGTGGTGTGTCTAATTCCCGACTCGAAACGGAGAAAAACTATGCCCAATGCCCAATGCTCAATGCCCAATGCCCAATGCCCTATTCCCCCCTCACCAAAAGACTTATTCAGCAAGCCCTATATAGCTATATAACTATAAATAGTAGAATTCTACGGTTACGAATTCAAGTGACGGACGCATTAAGATTTCCCGAAACCGAGTTTTTTAGCGATATTAGAGAGTGTAAGGCTATTTTCCTTAAAGCCTGTTGCTGCTTCCGAGAGAATTCTGCTTTACCGATCGCGATCTTCGATTGCTTATTTCCCACTCTCTATTATATGTATGATTTGGGATTTTTTTAATAACCTGCTATCGATCGGGAATTATATTCCGCGCGGCAACTGCTACCTTTTGCCGCCGGAGCTAGTCGCGCTTAACATCGTGTCAGACTCTATAATTGCCCTGGCATATTATACAATACCGCTATCGCTAATTTACGCGATCGCCCGGCGAAAAAACTTGCTGTTTCGCAACATTTTTTGGTTGTTCATCGCCTTTATTATCTGCAGCGGTACTGCTCATCTCGCGGAAATTTGGACGCTGTGGCATCCGGTTTATTGGGTTTCTGGCATTCTGAAAATTATTACAGCAGCGATTTCTGCTTGCGCCGCTTTCGCACTAATTCCTTTAGTAATTCAAGCATTAACTCTCCCCAGTCCATCTCAAGTAGGGGCGTTCGATCGCATCCTGCAACAAGAAATCATCGAACGCCGAGAAACGGAAGCTCGCTATCAAACTTTAACCGAAGCTTCACCGGTAGGAATATTTTATACTGACGCTGCCGGAAACTGTTTGTACGTCAACGATCGCTGGTGTCAAATTTCGGGAATGGCAGCCGATAAAGCTTTAGATAAAGGGTGGTTGCAAGGCATTCATCCAGACGATCGCGAGCGGGTTTGTACGGAATGGTATCGCGCCGCCCAAAAGCAATTGCCGTTTAAATCTGAGTACCGCTTTCAAGCAATTAATCCTATTCAAATCCGTTGGGTATTCGGTCAAGCTGTCGGTCAACGCGGAGCAAATGGAGAGGTTAAAAGTTATGTGGGTACGATTACCGATATTACGGAACGCAAGCAGGTAGAAGAGGAAAATCGATTGCTCAATGAAACTCTGGAACGTCGAGTTGCCTCGCGCACGGCTCAAATCGAAATTTACAACAAAAAATTGCAACAAGAAATAGCAGATCGAGAAAAAACAGCGCTAACTTTGTTAGAATTGAGTCAACTGCAAAATGCAATTCTTAACAGCGCTAACTACACGATTATTTCTACAGATCCCGAGGGTACAATTAAAACATTTAATCGGGCTGCCCAGAAACTTTTAGGATATTCGATAGAAGAAGTTGTGGGAAAGGTTACGCCAGCAATCATTCACGATCCTCTAGAAGTTGCTCGAAGAGCGGAAGTTCTTTCTAGAGAATTGGGAGTCAAAATAGAGCCAGGAATTGAAACTTTTGTTGCCTTACCCTGTCGGGGAATAGCTGATGAAAATGAATGGACTTACATTCGCAAAGACGGTTCGCGGTTCCCCGTAATGCTATCTGTAACTGCTTTGTTTGACGGCAACGGAAATGTCACTGGTTTTTTGGGTATCGGTCAAGATATTAGCGATCGCAAACAAGCGGAACAAGAACTGCGCGACCTCACCATTGCCATGCAAAATGCGGTAGAAGGAATTTCGCGCCTCGATAGCGACGGGCGTTATGTAAATGTTAACCGAGCTTACGCCAATAAATGCGGTTACGAACCAGAAGAAATGCTCGGCATGGCATGGCAGCTCACCGTACATCCCGACGATATTGAGAGGTTAATCTTAGCTTATCAGGAAATGCTGAACTCTGGCAAAGTAGAAGCAGAAGCTAGAGGCGTTCGCAAAGATGGTTTGTTTTTTTACAAGCAAATAACAATGGTAAAAGCTGGCGATTCCCAAGGTATATTTAACGGCCACCACTGCTTTATGAAAGATATCACCGAGCGCAAAATTACCGAAGCAGCCTTACAGGAAAGCGAATTCAAATACAGGCAAATTGTAGAACTGGCAGAAGAAGGTATTTGGGTAATTGACAGCAATACCCGCACCACTTACGTCAATCGAGCAATGTCGCGAATGCTGGGATATACAGAAGCAGAAATGTTTGGGCGATCGCTTTTTGAGTTCATGGATGAAGATGCAAAACAGGAGGCTGAAAATAAGTTAGAGCGGCGCAAGCAGGGAATTATCGAGCGACACGAATTTAAATTCAAAGACAAGAACGGCAAAGATATTTGGACTTTTATTTCTACAAGTCCGGTAATGGACGATCGGGGGAATATGGTATCGTGTTGCGCTCTAGTTTACAACATCAGCGATCGAAAATTAACAGAACAACAACTGTTGCAACTGACAGAGGATTTGCAGCGTTCTAACGAACAATTAGAACAATTTGCTTATGTCGCTTCTCACGATTTGCAAGAACCCCTCAGGGCCGTTACCAGCTATACCCAATTGCTGGGCCAGCGCTACCAACATAATTTGGACGATCGGGCAGATAAATATATCAATTATATTGTCAGTGGTGCGGCCAGAATGCAACAGTTAATTAACGATTTGCTGGCTTATTCGCGCCTGGGAACCCGAGGCAAAGAATTTGAGCGGACGGATTGCAACGATGTCCTGCAGCAAAGTTTGGGTAACTTGCAAATTGCGATCGCCGAAACCCAAGCTGTCATTGTCTGTGAAAGGATGCCAACTGTAATGGCAGATGCCTCTCAACTCGTGCAGTTATTCCAAAATTTGATCGGCAATGCTATCAAATTCTGCCGTCAAGATATCCCCACAATTCATATTTCTGTCGCCCAGCAAGATAGCGCGTGGCTGTTTAGCGTGCGCGATAACGGCATTGGCATCGATCCGGAGTACGCGGAGCGCATTTTTATCATTTTTCAGCGCTTGCACTCACGGCGCGAATATGACGGTACTGGCATCGGCTTGGCGATATGCAAGCGCATTGTCGAACGCCACGGGGGACGCATCTGGGTTGACTCTCGGGAAGGAGAAGGGGCGACTTTTTACTTCACTATACCTATAATTAATACGTGACGGAGCGAAGTTGAATTTTCTCTTATCATCAAAAGGATGTGTAGCTTGTGAACGATCGAAGCACCGTTAGACCGATAGAGATTTTATTAATCGAAGATTCTCCCAGCGATGCCGATTTGGCTAGAGAAGCCCTCGGACAGGGTAAAATTTTGAATAACTTGCATTTTGTGGAGGATGGAGTTGCAGCGATCGATTTTTTGCGCCGTCGAGGACTCTATGTTAGCGCCCCCCGTCCCGATTTGATTTTGCTCGATTTGAATTTGCCGAAAAAAAGCGGTCAAGAAGTGCTATCAGAAATCAAAACTGACCCGGATTTAAAATTAATTCCTGTTGTGATTCTAACTACTTCGGCAGCTCAAGAGGATATCCTCAAGTCCTATTCACTCCATGCCAACTGTTACATTACTAAGCCAGTTGATTTCGTGCAGTTTACTCGCGTAGTCAAGTTAATTGAGGAATTCTGGCTCGCCGTTGTTAAACTTCCTGTAGATTGATTGGGAGTTTTGAGTTGAAGAGGGAGTTTTGAGTTTTGAGTTTCTCGGGAGTTTTGAGTTTTGAGTTTTGAGTTTTGAGTTTCTCGGGAGTTTTGAGTTTTGAGTTTTGAGTTTTGAGTTAAAGAAGAGTTTTGAGTTTCTCGGGAGTTTTGAGTTTTGAGTTTTGAGTTAAAGAAGAGTTTTGAGTTTTGAGTTTTGAGTGATGTCAATTTATGTGGATTAAAATTCTGTTAGTAGAAGACAATCCGGCTGATGCCGATCTGCTTGCTGAACTTTTAGAATTATCTGTGGAAGTGCAGTGGGAACTGGTGTTGGTTGAGTTCCTACACGAAGCGATCGCCCATCTGTCCAAACAGCCCTTTGATGTAGTTTTGCTCGACCTTTCTTTGCCCGACAGCAGCGGTTTGGAAACCTTAACTCGCCTGCAACAAGTTGCTCCAGATACGGCAATGGTGGTGATGACGGGATTGGATGACGAAGCGATCGCCCTAGAATCAGTGCGCTTGGGAGCTCAAGATTACATTGTCAAAGGTCAAATTACTACGGAATTATTAGTCAAAGCAATTCGCTACGCGATCGAACGCTCTCAAACATCTCAAATGCTGCGGGAAAGCGAGCGGCGTTTTCGAGCAATTTTTGACTCTTCGTTTCAACTAACAAATTTGCTCACTCCCGCAGGAATTGTGTTAGAAATTAATCAGACAGCCCTGGATTTTTCCGGTCTGAGATCGGGCAATATTATCGGCAAGCCGATTTGGGAAATGCCTGTGTGGACGCATTCGCCCAACGTTAAAAAACAGTTGAAAGAATTCATCGCCAAAGCCTGTCGCGGCGAGTTAGTTCGCAGCGAAATTGACTTGTTAGGAAAAAGCGGTCAAATTATCACAGTTGATTTTTCGGTGAAGCCAGTCAAAAATGACACGGGAGAAGTTTTGCTGCTGATTGCTGAAGCCCGCGATATTAGCGATCGCAAGCGAGCTGAAGCAGAAGTTTTAAAAACCCTGGCACGAGAAAAGGAACTTTCCGAACTCAGAGCTAAGTTCGTGACTATGGTTTCTCACGAATTTCGCACCCCCCTGACAACCATCCAATTTTCAGCCGGATTGCTGCAAGATTACAGTGCTAATTGGTCTGAAGAAAAAAAATGCACTCATTTCGTGCGGATTCAACAGGCGATTAAACGCATGACAGAATTATTGGAAGATATTCTGGTAATTGGCAAAATCGAAGCCAACACGCTGAAATTTAAACCGGTTCCCTTAAACCTGGAAAAATTCTGCCGCCAACTGGTAGAAGACCAGCAACTCAACGATAGCAACCGACACGCCATATCCTTTATTTTTGAAGGGGGCAACTGTGAAGCTCAAATGGATGAAAAACTACTGCGACAAATGCTGGGGAACTTACTTTCCAATGCCATCAAATATTCTCCAGAAGGTACTCCTGTTTACTTGTACCTTTCCTGTCAAAAATCAGTGGCAATATTTCAAATTAAAGACAGCGGCATCGGGATTCCGCCGGTCGATCGAGAGCGGATCTGGGAAACTTTTTACAGAGCTACAAATGTCGGCACTATCTCTGGCACCGGTCTCGGGTTAGCAATTGTTAAAAGAGCGGTTGAACTGCACGGTGGCACGATCGCGATCGGCAGTCAAGAAGGAGTGGGTACAACTTTCACCGCGATGCTGCCTTTAATTTGCAATTCCATCCAGTCTCAAGATGAACCATTATAATTAGGTAAACGCTAACAGATGTTATCAACAGTATAAGGAGGATTATTAATCATAATAAACCAGCTAAAATCGATAAATATATCAAACAAGTTAATCAAAAAAGCCAACAATAAAAGGAGCAATGACTGTGGCAATCAAAATATTAATAATTGAAGATGAAGAACCAATTAGAGAAAACATTTTAGAGCTGCTAGAAGCAGAGAAGTTTATAGCACTGGGGGCGACGAACGGTAAAGCCGGTATCAAACTAGCTCTCGAACAAATTCCCGATTTAATCTTGTGCGACGTGATGATGCCGGAAATTGACGGCTACGGCGTTCTGAAAGCCCTGCGATCGGAACCGATAACCGCCACAATCCCCGTGATTTTTCTCACCGCCAAAGCCGATAAAACCGACGTTCGCCTCGGCATGGAATTGGGAGCGGACGATTACATTACCAAGCCTTGCACACCGCAAGAACTGCTGAAAGCAATTGCAATTAGATTGGAAAGGCAGAAAACAATTAGCAGTCGTTCCCAAGAAAA
Source organism: Oscillatoriaceae cyanobacterium Prado104 (assembly GCA_025454405.1). Classification (GTDB taxonomy): domain Bacteria; phylum Cyanobacteriota; class Cyanobacteriia; order Cyanobacteriales; family Microcoleaceae; genus Microcoleus. The sequence continues at coordinate 5,912 of JALOON010000062.1, forward strand.
GCTGGACGAAATGCGCAACAATATTAGTATGTCATTGCCCCACGAACTGCGGACTCCTTTGAATGCAATCCTCGGTTTTTCCGAGCTAATAATATCAGAATATGACGTTTTAGAGCGCTCTGATATCTTAGAAATGGTCGGTCAAATTCAAGTTTCGGGTCAGCGCTTGTACCGCTTGATTCAGAATTTTTTGCTCTATGCCGAACTGGAAATAGCAGCAACCAATCCCGAACTGGTTCTTGAGATGCAAAACGGCGAATTGAACGGCGTCAAATCTTTGCTTGCTGAAAAAGCGAGGCAGCAAGCAAAACAAGCTAATAGAACAGCAGACTTGCAACTCAACTTGCAGGAATCTTTGGTAAAGATCGACATGATGAAACTGACAAAAATTCTGGATGAATTGCTAGACAATGCATTCAAGTTTTCTGTAGAAGGCACTCCGGTTTGTGTGAGGACTGAAGTTAAAAATAATTTTTTTATTCTATCTGTTAAAGACAAAGGGCGCGGAATGTCTGCCGATCGAATTTCCCAAGTGGACGCTTACATGCAGTTCGATCGCAAAATCTACCAACAAGCAGGTTTGGGATTGGGTTTGGCAATTATCAAACGCATTGCCGAATTGCACGGCGGAGAATTAAAAATAGAAAGTTCGCCAAACCAAGGAACGATCGCCCGTGTTTTTCTGCCCATGTGAGAGGGAGTTTTTCGGGAGTTTTTCGGGAGTTTTTCGGGAGTTTTGAGTTTTGAGTTTTGAGTTTTGAGTTTTGAGTTAAAGAATAGTGAGAGAATTTTGAGTTTTGAGTTTTGAGTTAAAGAATAGTGAGAGAATTTTGAAGTTTGAGTTTTGAGTTGAGAGGGAGTTTCTCGGGAGTTTCTCGGGAGTTTCTCGGGAGTTTTGAGTTTTGAGTTTTGAATAGAAGAAAAATTTTGAATTTTGAGTTGCTGGGGAGTTTTGAGTTTTAAGAATTCTTTAACTCAAAACTCAGAATTTAAAACTCAAAATTTAAAGGTTTTCGCCAGTTGTTTTGACGATAGAAGTTAGAATACGAATCAGTTCATCAACATGGTTTAGCGGTTCGTTCACATCAACATTTACTATCTGGGATGCTTGCAGTAGCCTTAACCAATATTGAGTTTCTCTAGCTTCTTTTGAGGCTATAGACATTTTGGCTAAAAAGTCTTTTCTACTTTGTCCTGCACTAGCTTCTTCTACATTCGCACCTATGCTAGTTCCACTTCGCAGTAATTGTTTAGAAATGACATACTCTCGTTGTTCTTGAAGTTTACGGTAAAGTTGGATAATTTCCAGGGCAAACACAAAGCTTTTATTTTGAATAATACTTTTACTCATACATTAAACTCCTCCTCCACGTTGAAAACTCAAAACTCAAAACCATCTCACTCCCCTACCACTCAAAACTCTCTCACTATTCTTTAAGTCAAAACTCCCGCAAAACTCAAAAACTCAAAACTCAAAACTCCCGAAAAACTCATAACTCCCGAAACTTAAAACTCTCTTTCAATTCAAAACTCAAAACTCAAAACTCCCGAAACTTAAAACTCTCTTTCAACTCAAAACTCAAAACTCAAAACTCCCGAGTCACTCAAAACTCAAAACTCAAAACTCCCTCACTATTCTTTAACTCAAAACTCAAAACTCAAAACTCAAAACTCCCGAACAACTCAAAACTATTCAGAAGATATCGCCCATTTTAAACACCGTTGCAGGTAAATTTGAGCTACCTTATCTGCGGGGTTTATCTGCAAGCAGTGGGAAAATAATTTAGTTGCTTCAGCAAACTTTTCGATGTGATACAGTACCAAAGCTTGTTCAAACATTGTTTTTGTTTCTAACTTTTTCTCGCGGATCTCTGGCGGATCGGCGGCAAATACTTCGTAAACCGTTACCAATTGCAATTTGCCTTTAACTTTCACGCGATCGATAAACCTAAAATCATAACTTTCGGTTAGCTGTAAAAAAGTATTTTGCGTAATTAACATCGATACTCCGAACTCTTTTGTCAAACATTCCACTCGCGAGGCTAAATTCACCGCATCGCTGATTACTGTACTGTCCATGCGATTTTGTCCGCCCACGGTGCCTAACATTAAATAGCCCGTATTGATACCGATCCCAATTTGCAGCGGCGGGCGATCGGGTCTGTTCCGAGTGCTATTGTATTCATTTAACTGTTCTAGCATGGCAATTCCGGCTTTCACTGCATCATCAGCAGAACCGTTAAATAATGCCATAATTGCATCGCCAATGTATTTATCAATAAAACCAAAATTTTCTGTAATTGCGGGTTCCATCCGCGATAAATAAGCATTAATAAATTGAAAGTTTTCTTCGGGACTCATCGTTTCCGAAAGCGATGTAAAATCGCGAATATCTGAAAATAGCACCGACATTTCTTTTTGTACCTGATCGCCCAATTTCACTTCGAGAATGCTTTCATATCCCAAAAAATGGAGAAATTCGTGCGGTACAAACCGCCCGTAAGCATCGGTTAATTTTTCTTCTGCTGCTAAAGCTTTTTCTAAATCGCTGGTGAATTGAAAGCGTTCTTGTTCTACCCGCTGGCGTTCTGTAATATCTTGAAAAGCTGCGATCGCGTAAGCAATATTTTTTCTTTCATCATAAATTGGAGTGGCCCAAACTTCGATCGGCACAATCTTGTCGGAATGGTGAATTTCCATATCGTCAACCCGTACAACTTCGCCCTGTAATGCCTGCAAAACAGGTTGCCGATCGAACGGATACAATCGATCGGTACCGGCACAATAAGCTTGATAAACTTCGGGAAACTTGTCAGGTAGCGCTTCATCAATTAAACCTTTGCCCAGTATTCTTTCGCCGCATGAATTCATGTAAAAAGGTTTTCCGCTAGCATCCACTACAAATATGCCCACGGGCATCGCTTCCAGCAATTGAGTCAGTCGGTTTTCGCTTTCCAAAAGCGCTGCATTTAATATTTCTTCGGCTACTAAAGCTTTTTCCAAATCGTTGGTAAACCTGAGGCGTTCCGCTTCCACCTCTTTTCGCAAAGTAATATCCTCAGCAAAACCCTGATAGTAAAGCACTTCTCCGTTAGGATCGAAAACGGTGCGCGCGTACTCAGAAATCCAGATAATACTGCCATCTTTGCGGTAAACTTCCGACTCAAACCCTGACAGAGTAGCGTATTGTGCCATCAGATCCAAAAACTCTTGGCGGCGGTTGGGCTGGACGTATAAGGGGCGATCGGTATTGTTAACTCTATCTCTCAATTCTTCTGGAGAATCATAGCCGTAGATTTGAGCCAGCGCCGGATTAGCGTTAATAAAATACCCGTCGGGGGCAGTTTGAAAAATACCTTCCAAGGCATTTTCAAATATACTGCGATACTTCTCTTCAGCTTCAATTAGCGCAGCTTCAGACTCCTTGCGTTCGGTAATATCAGTAAAAGCAATAATTGCATAGGAAATGTCGCCCGTAGAATCATAAATAGGAGTCGCCCAACTTTCGACAGGAATCACCTTGTTCCCCGCCCGAATTTCTATATTTTCAGTTCTGACATTTTCGCCTCTCAGCGCTCGCATGATCGGCAGTTCTTCTACAGGACACCTGCGATCGGTCCCCGATATATAAAATTGATAAATTGCTGCTTTCTGCTCGGCAGTAATATGCGGTACAGTACCCCTACCAAAGATCTCCCGCGCTTTTTGATTGGCATAGAAAGATTGACCGTTAGCATCGAGCACGCACACGCCCAGCGGCATAGCTTCCAAGTATTGTGTCAAGCGACTTTCGTTTTCGTGGAGCGTGGCAATCAGCATCGCCTGCTTGCGGTTTAACCTCGTCAGTTCCTCATTCATTTCCTGAAGCTCTTTTTGTTTTTCAGCGAGTTGTTTGTCCTGAAAATACCTGTATATTGCCTCAGTTACTGTTAATTTTAAATCTTCAGGCTGCCAGGGTTTAGCTATATATCGATAGAGTTTTGCATAGTTAATAGCATTCGTTACTGCTTCTAAATCGGCTTGCCCCGTGAGCATAATTTTGAGAGTTTTTGGTGAAATTGCGTGCACGCTCCTCAACAGTTCGTCTCCTTTCATATTGGGCATAATATGGTCGGAAATGACTAAAGGAACTTCATACTGTTCTGCTAGCAATTCCAAGAGCAGCTCTAAAGCTTCTTCCCCGCTTTCTGCTGTTTCAACTAAATATTTATCTTCAAAGGCTTTCACCAAATCTATTTCCAGACTATCCAAGATAGTCGGCTCGTCATCGACACAAATAATGACTGGTTTTTTCATAATTTTGCGAGACCTGACTGGATTGCTTGAATTAATTCGTAGTTGTGCCAAGGTTTTTGCAAAAAAGCATGGAGATTTGCTTGAGCTTTAGTTCGATCGATCGCTTCTTTATCTGCTTGTCCTGTTAGCATCACTGTCACAATTTTTGGATACTTTTGATGGATTTTAATTAGCAATTCATCTCCTTTCATCCCCGGCATTAACCAGTCAGAGACAATCACCAGGATATTAATGCCATCTTCACACAGCTCATCGATAATTTCCAGTGCTTCGGCAGCACTTTCAGCAAATTCGTAAAAATAATTATCGTTAAATGCCTGTCGCAGCTCTATTTCCAGACTCTCCAGTACCGCTACTTCATCGTCAACGCACAAAATTGCTGGTTTAAGCATCGCTGGTTTCCTTGTTTCGTTATCAAACTGCTCGCCTGCAGCACCTCAGGTACTGAAAGCCAAGAAAATGGCTCGCCTCAATTGCCCTACTGTACGATATTCATCGGCAGAGACACAGTAAATGTAGTTTTAGCGGGCATTGACTCCACATCAATTGTACCTTGGTGTTTTTCAATTATTTTCTTAACAATATCCAATCCCAAACCGCTGCCTTCTCCTTGGGGCTTAGTTGTAAAAAATGGCTCAAAAATTTTCGGCAAAACCTCTGGGGGAATCCCCTGCCCGCTGTCGGTGATACTTACCATCACCCATTTGTCTTGTTCTTTGGCATCAATTCTCAAAGTTCCCTGATTTTCCATTGCCTGTAAAGCATTGTGAATTAAATTAGTCCAAACTTGATTTAGTTCGTCTGGATAGCAGAGTACAGCAGGCAGTTGGGGTTGATAATTTCTGATGACTTCAACACCCTGTTTGAGTTGGTTGTGATAAAGAGTCAATACAGTTTCAATCCCCTCGGCAATATTCACAGGTACTTTTTCTCCAGTTGCATCGTAACGTGCGTAGTTTTTGAGAGCAAATACCACTTTAGCAGCTCGTTCGGTAGCGGTAGCGATCGTCCTGGCACTTTTCTGAATGCTAGCAAATTCGTAAGCTGTCTTGATAATTTTTTCACTGTCCGGATCTTGCAACAGTGGCAAGAATTGTTGCAGGCTTTCCATCAACCCGATATTGATTAAAATGCTGGCCATGCTGTCAGCATTTGCAATTCCTTCCTGCTCTAGTTGCTGCTTCATCGATTTCTTAAATTCCCGTTTCTCTCGAGTAGTTAAAGAGGTTATTTGCTGGCTGGATTTTTGCATGAGATTTAAAAAATCTGACTCGCGCTCGACAGAAAGTTCTTTAAAAAAAGAGGGCAAAGTTTCGATATTTGTTTCCAAAAAATTAGTAATATTGCCGATCGACGATCGGATCGCCCCCAGCGGCGTATTGATTTCGTGAGCGATGCCAGCAATCAGTTGCCCTAGGGCTGCCATTTTTTCCGATTGCACTAACTGATTTTGAGTCTCTTGCAATTGTTCTAAAGCTGCTGTCAGTTGCTCATTTTTTTGTCTGAGGCTATTTTGGAGATTGCACATTGCTAAGTGAGTTTCTACCCTTGCCAGTACCTCTTCCATTTGAAACGGTTTGGTAATGTAGTCTACACCGCCGATATTAAAAGCTTTTACCTTATCTAGCACGTCATCGATCGCGCTGATAAAAATTACTGGAATGTCGCGAGTGCGCTCGTCTGCTTTGATTTGCTTGCAAACTTCATACCCGTCCATTTCTGGCATCATAATATCCAGCAAAATCAAATCTGGAGGCATTCCCCGCGCTGCAGAAAGAGCCAATTCGCCGCTGGGAACCGGACGTACTTTATAGCCTTTACCGTTCAAAATTCCCGCCAGCAGCCTCAAATTAGCTGGCGTATCGTCTACCACTAAAATATTTCCGCGAGCGGCTGTATTGAGGTCGTTATTCATGTTAGATAGTTGACAGTTGACAGTTGACAGTTGTTCCGGAGTTATGATTTTTAAGTTTTGAGTTTCTCGGGAGTTTTGAGTTGAAAGAGAGTTTTTGAGTTGAAAGAGAGTTTTAAGTTTCGGGAGTTATGAGTTTTAAGTTTTGAGTTGTGAATTAAGAAGAGTTTAACTCACAACTCAAAAGTCAACATTCAAAACTTTTTCAGTTGACAGTTGACAGTTGAAATTGATTGTTGACCACCTTCCCTCTTCCTTCCTTCTTTCTGATGACTGATGACTCATAAAACAGCTCGATAATTCATCCGTGTATCTTTCGACCTCCAACTCTGGTGATGCTACTATTTGACCTGAAACTCTCAGATATTGCCGTTATTCGAGTTCCAGGTCAAACTCGTTATTCGAGTTGGAAGTCCAAGTCATAATCCGTGTAGTGACCTCCTTCTTAGGTTTGAGAAATTAAGTTCAAAACTTCATCGTACTCAAAATTATACAGACGGTTAGCGATCGCACCTCCCAATACCGAATTCTCCAATCTAATTTGCTCTACAGACCGATCGATTAAATCCATATCTGCATTGAGGATACCTTGCCTTAAATTCGCTACCAACAACTCTGGCAGTAACGTGAAATCCGCCGCCATAATTTCGGCTTGCTTGGTACAGTTTATTGCTGGCAAATTAGCTGGACTCGAGTCTTCATAAATATAGCGCACTCCAATATGTTTGTGCATAGTATCAAAAATCTCGGCTTCCCGAAAAGGTTTCCGCATAAATCCGTCGCAGCCCGCTGACAAAATCACGGCCCGTTCCTCTTCCAAAACGCTAGCAGTCAGAGCAATAACGGCCGTAGCTTGACCTTTGACAGTTCCTTTAATCTGTTGCGTTGCTTCGTAGCCGTCCATCACCGGCATTCTCATATCCATCCAAATTAAATGCGGTTCCCAACTGTCCCAAATATCAATAGCTTCTTGACCGTTAGTTGCTTCTTTCAATTCAAAACCGAGAGGATGGAGTATTCTAAATAACAGTTGGCGGTTGAGCGGTTTGTCGTCTACTATTAAAATACGGTAGGGATGTTGATTTGGCGCTAGAGCGATCGGGTGGCGGGTCATTTTTTTGCTGTCACTGTCAGCGCCAGCAACCGCGATCGCTTGAATGTTAAACTTAAAAGTTGTACCTTTTCCTACTTGCGAACAAACGCTCATCGTGCCCCCCATTAATTCGACAAACTTGCGGCTGATGGGCAATCCCAGTCCCGTCCCTTCTTGGGATTCTATCCCAGTTTGCGTTTGCACGAAAGCCTCAAAAAGATTGTCTAATTCATCGGCAGCGATTCCAGCACCGGTATCTGCCACTTCAAAGCTCAGGCAGCAGGAATTATCCGCATCAAAACCCTCTGTTAAGGCTGTAAAACCTTTCTGTTCCGATTCGATCGACTTTAAACTATTCAAATCCTTACTTGCTAGCATCTCCGATTTTATTTCTCGGTTGCGAACAGCGACTTCTTCCCCTGCTTCCTTCAGCCTCACTCTCACCGAAACGCTCCCCTTCTCAGTAAATTTTAGAGCGTTGTTGAGCAGATTGATTAAAACTTGGCGCAACTTTAACTCGTCGGTTGCTATATATCGGGGGACTTCAGCAGCACGATCGAAAACTAACTGCAAATTTTGGTCATCCGCTTTTAATTGAAACATATCTTCCACATCGGACAGCAAGCGATAAAGGTCAAACTTTTTAGAATTCAGCATGGTGCGTCCCGCTTCGATTTTGGACAAATCTAAAACGTTATTAATGAGAGCGAGCAGGTATTCTCCGCTCTTGCTAATTATGCTAATATTTTCGCGATCTTCGGGAGATAAAGTGCGACTGCGGGTCATCAGTTGGCAAAAACCGAGGATGGCATTCAGGGGCGATCGCAATTCGTGGCTCATGTTAGCAAGAAAAGTGCTTTTAGCTTGATTTGCTACTTCTGCCTTTTCTTTAGCCACCTCTAATTCAGCAGTTCGTTCTAGCACTCGATTTTCTAAAGTTTCAAAGGAATATTTCAGTTGTTTTGCCATGCTGTTAAACGATCGTCCCAATTCCCCCAATTCGTCAGATCGCGAAATTTCCTCTGTTTTATCCCATTCGCCTCTAGCAATATTTTTTGCTGCTGCATTCAAGCGCACGATCGGCTCTGTTACCCACCGAGAAGTCATAATTCCGATAATTAAAGCTACGGCTAAAGCTGCCAAACACAGTAGAATCGTCGAGCGAGTATTGGCATCAATTTGTTCTGTGAAATCTGCTTTGGGAACCACCACTACGATCGACCAGTCCAAGTCTTTGTCATCCTGAAAACTCAGGACTTTGAGAAAGTGTGGCTGGCCGTTGATGTTAAAGTTTAATACTTCTAGATCGGGTCTTTTATTAAATTGGGAAATTTGCGATGCTAGGTATTTTGCTGTCGATATAGTCAAGGGGTTGCTGCTTTCAGTAGCTTTAATTATTTGTCTGCGATTGTTGGTGGTGCGAAACGGTTTTTCAGAAGTTGAGGTTGCTAGCAAAGTGCCTTGGCGATCGATAATAAAAGCTTGGCCGGATTTACCAATTTGCAGGCTGTTAAGAAATCTGCCTAGATGGTCGAGACGCAAAGCAGCATTTACTATTCCTTGCAAGCGATCTCGATCGTCGTAAACCGGTTGAACGGCGCTAACTATTAAAGTCGGTTCGAGAAACGAAACATAAACCGAAGTCCAAGTTGCTTTGCCCGCCTTTACCGCCTCTTGGTATGAAGAATGCTGTCGCGGATCTAAAAACTGAACGACGGCTGCAACGCTAGTGCGATTTCCCTCTCGATCTGTATTGTAAGAATAGAAATTTTTCCGAATAGATGGTTCGATCGCATTTATTATTAACGAACCATTTGACATTTGTTCTCCTGCTCGATACTCCCCTCGTGCGTTAGTCACAGACGTAAAATTAATATAAGGATACAATTGTACTTGCCACCAAAGATATTTCTCCCAAGCCGATAAATCGTACATCTTTAAGATCCCCACTTTGACAGCATCCAGCTTGGTTTGATTGATTTGATGGGGAGTTTTCAAATAAACTTGCAAGTTTTGCTCTACCCGCAAACTCACCTCGTTCATTAACTGACTGGCAAGGTTATTAACAGCTTGTTGACCGTTTTTAAAAGATAGATACCCTACCAGTCCCACCGCGCCAGCAATTTGCAACACAAACGGTACAATGAGAACCGCACGCAGTGGCAATTTATCTAAAATTTTAGGAAACATAAGATTCAAAGGTAAATAAAATGAATTTAGGCGTCGGATCTTCCCCGCACGACGATTTCAACCGCAGCCACATTGGCTTTTGATTAGTTAGCGCCAATTGGTTTGGCAGTTTTGGCGGCCACAGATACTCAAAAGATACTCAACCCCGATCGAATTTCAACTTATTTAAACTTAATATTTGATATTTGCTGCCTTAAATGAAATTATTCTACCAATTACTTCTCACCTCTTGGGACATTTTCAGTATATTTGACATCCCACATCCTCAAATTTATACTCGACACGCAGGACTTGAGGGCGATTTGCGCCGGCAGGGGCATTGAGGCGCGATCGTACTGTCAGTACGCGACGCCCCAGCAACAATATCTAGGGTTTGCTGAATAAAACTCTCAGCCCCCGAGAGCAATGGTTTTGAGCCTTTTGCGATCGATTTAGTGCGGGACGATCGCATAGAGATGGTCAAAACCACAGCACTGTTTCCTTTGTGTGGTGTGTCTAATTCCCGATTCCCCCCTCACCAAAAGACTTATTCAGCAAGCCCTATCTAAACCCGCCCAAACAGTTGACTCCGGGCGCACCCAAAAAACATTTGTCCGGTAGCACTAGCCATTTCGCGATCGGATGTGCTATACTCTAATACGATAAGGGTACGTAGCTCAGTGGATAGAGCATCAGGTTCCGGTCCTGAGGGTCGGGGGTTCGAATCCCTCCGTGCTCGTTGAAAGTTAGTGGAAACTACGCACGAAGTCAATATCTAGTAAGGATACGCATTTTTCGATACCAACTAATTTTATCATTCGATCGACCTAATACGATCCGACTGATGACTGCAGAAGTATCGAGGGGGGTGAGGCGCACTCCCAAGCAATTACCAATTACCAATTACCAAAGCGCACCTCCAGAAACTAAAGCAAGGCTATATTACAGGTCATTATCTTCCCCTTGCACCCCTTGCAAAATTCGAGATAATTCGCTCTTCTCATTAACCGCAATCCGCGTCGGCGAACCGCTAATAATCCGTTCGTAACTGCGGAAAGAATCTTTAATTTCCGGTCCTCGTTCGGAAATCGTGTACTCCCGAATCCCCTTGTCGTGCCACGAACCGCGCATTTTAAACACATTAATTGCCCGCGACATTTCCCCGCGAATTTCTACGTACTGCAACATGAGAATCGTGTCAGTAATCGTCGAAATATGAGAATCCGTAATTGAGTGAGAACCCATAAACTGATCGGTTGTATTGGTGAAAAATCCCGTAATTTCCTCTTGTTTCGCAAAACCCGTTACGCCGATGACAAACTGTCTGAAAGCATTGCTGCTGACACCTCTAGCCAACGCAGACAGCGAATCTATGGCAATGCGCGACGGTTTAAACTCAGCAATTTCTGATTTAATCGTCTGCAAGTGGTCTTCCAAACCCGCTGATTCTGGATAAGTACACAACAGTTTCAGCAATCCTTTTTGTTCCATTTCTTCAAAATCAATGCCCCAAGAATAAGCATTGCGGAACAACTGCGCCCGCGATTCTTCGTAAGCAAACAGCATCGCCCGATAGCCATTGGTACAGGCATTTTCCAAAAACTTGCTTACCAGCAGTGTTTTGCCGGTTCCCGTCGCGCCGGTAGCCAAAATAATTGAGTCTTTAAAGAAACCGCCCCCGCACATTTCATCGAGTGTTTTATCGCCGGAAGAAACCCGCACGTTAGAAGACCTTTGTGTCAATCGCATTGCCCCCAACGGGAAAATATTAATGCCGTCGTTAGTAATAGTAAAAGGATACTCGCCTTTCATGTGAGTTGTGCCGCGCAATTTCAAAATTTCCATTGTCCGGCGGCGGCGTTCTCCTTCTAAAACATTGCGGACAATTACCACGTTGTCCGATACGAATTCTTCTACTCCAAATCTGGCTACCGGACCGTATTCTTCGACTCTTTCGGTAGTCATGACTGTAGTCGCACCTACTTGTTTCAAACGGGCGACTAAGCGAAAAATTTCGCGCCGCACTACCGATGCAGCGTCGTACTGCTGAAATACTGCCGTTACGGAGTCGATCGAAACGCGCTTGGCTTTGTACTTGCGAATTGCGTACTGAATCCGTTCGATTAGTGCGGACAAATCGAAATTTCCGACAATATCCTGACCTTCGGGATCGGGGGAAGCATCTAAAATAAATAGCTTCCCTTCATCGATTAAGCGTTGCAAGTCCCAGCCGAAGCTGTAGGCATTTTTGATAATGTCTGTGGGAGATTCTTCAAAAGTCACAAATACTCCCGCTTCGTCAAAATGGGCAATGCCGTTGTAGAGGAATTGTACGGCAAATAAAGTTTTTCCCGTTCCCGAGGTGCCGCTGACGAGGGTAGTTCTACCTACGGGCATTCCACCGTGACTGATGTCATCGAATCCCTCAATCATCGTGCGAATTTTTTTGACTCCTGCCATTACCAATACTTCTGCCTCCGAGGCGGGACTAATTTCATTCATGTCCGTTTATATCAATTTTCATTATTCTCGCTCCCTCAGTCATTAATCGCAGCTTATTAGTGCGCGCATCCTTTTAGTTGGACTTTTCGTTCCTTAACTAATGAATGCCAGTTTCTAGCTGCTGGCTGTCTCCTGATTATCTTATGAATTGATGTCTTCTTCGCGAAGTTCTTCATAGAGCAAATCCAATCCTATCAAAACTTTCTCCCGATCGGATAAATCGCCGATAATTTTTCGCACCGGTGGCGGCAAGATTTTAGCTAGCGTTGGGGTCGCTAAAATTTTGTCCTCTTCTGCTAGTTGGGGATTTTTGAGAACATCTATGACTTTGAGTGCGTAGACGCCTTGAAATTCCTGTTCTAGGATTTCCTTAAGGGTTTTCAAAGCCCGCACAGAGTTCGGAGTATTGCCCGCGACGTACAGCTTCAGGACATAGGTTTTTTTGAGGGGGCTCATGAATTTGTGTTAAACATTAAGAGTTAGCTGTTAGATGTTAGTTTTAGTTGTAATTTGTCTTATATTCGCGGTTCTTTGTTATTTTATAATAATTTTTGCCCGACCCTCGCTCGGGAACGCAGCAAGCCTGCCGGTGGGGTGCCTCCAGCAGCATTCTAGCCAGTGCTAGATTCATCCTTAGGAATCGAGCGGCGGTACATTTCGCACAAATGAGCGATCGCATCTATCAAAGTCAATCGGTAGTCGAGCAATATTTCCTCGCTGCGACCTTCCAATTTGAGCTGCGTGGCAAATTCGTCCATCAATTCCATGTGAATTTCAACAACTTGAGTCACCGGAACATCGGCAAAAAAAGCCAAGCAAACAAATTCGTCGATTTGATTGTTAACCGCAGAGTTTCGATCGAAATACTTCAAAACAATCTGGCGATAACTTAACTTGAGTTGTTCTAAAAATTTTTGCTTTTCTGCCCCAGAGAGATTCCGCAAAAAATTCTGAGGATTTCTTTTATAATACACGCCTAAGTATCCCAATCGCTCCCGCAATTTTTCAGCTAGTCGGCGCTGCTGTCGCTGAAGCAAACTTTGAGCCGTTAATTGAGAGATCGCGCCGCTGCTAGCAGGCAAGTCGCCGGATGGAACAGCAGTCGAAAGTTTGAGAAATTGCACGATCGCTCGATCGATTCCGCCGGCAATTTCGCCCACTCGGACAACCGGCAGTTGTACCTCAGCGGCGTGGTAAAACAAACAGCTACTTTCCTGTCGATCTTCCTTGCCGGTACTTGACTTGTCATGACACTCGCCCGTACATATCGATACATCATCCCCCAACAAATGTGAAAAAATTACAGCCGGCAAAAATATCGCTCGCTTTTGCAATTCGAGTGCCAGCGAGCGGATCGCTTCATCAGCCTCAACAACCAAACAGTCGATCGGGCGGTGGCACTCCAGTATTTTCCACAACTGGTCAGCCGACTTCACCCGCGTCACAACGTAGCGGTCACTTGCCAAAACCTTTGCTGCTGCCTCTGCAAGTTCCCGAGACCCGATCGAAATACATACAGAAAGTTGGGGACGCCAACTAACAGCAGGCGAAACACCCCCGTTACCCGACAAGTTACCCGAAAGTGCTGGATCGCTCAGAGTTGATATCTCCTTTACAAAGTACTTAACATTACCACAATCATCTAAACATTAATTGTAACCAATCTTAACCCCAAAAGCGCTAAGAACCTTGTAGTAGAGGGATAATAAAGGTCAGTCATCGGTCTGGGCGTCAAGCTGCCCGAGCCGGATTTCTGCAATTAAGCTTAAGCCTTAAAATAATAGTCAGCCGCCTCAAAGTAGCCTCAAATCAGGCACAGACATCAAAATTGCAGGCGCAGTTGCAGACCAAAACCGCGATCGCCGACTGATATAACTCAAATTAGATACAGAAATCGGCCGCTGCATTGAATCTTAAAAATATTAAATTACTGCTGCTCTCGGGAGCGGAATGTTAGGTTTGCTATGTCACTCACCAGCCCCAATCTAAAAAATTTTATCGAACCCGTGCCGCTGTGCGTGGAAACAGCGCCCTTAAAAACGCTGATGTCAATTTTCCGTCGCGACAACTGCGATCGCGTCGCTGTAGTCAACCAACAGCTACAGCCTCTCGGACTATTTTACCTCCGCAGCCTCGCGTCGATGACTGTCACAGCCAGCGATGGCGAACAGCCCCTCACCAAACTCAGCCCCCAGGCACTGGCTCCCCTGAGATCGGTACCTGCAGATCTCAGCGCGATCGAATTCTGGCAGTACCTGCAAACAACAGCACCTCAGATTCCAGCCAGCCCGATCGCCCTGACAAATGCCGACGGTCAATTTTTAGGACTGCTAGACAGCCTCAGCCTGCTGCAATTCGCAGCAGCTAACAACAGTTTAGCCTCCCGCGAAACAGAGCTCCATGCCCCTCTCAACGCCCAGCAAACAGAAGTGGCAGGCGTTGGCTACCCCCCCCAACCTTTTACCCTCGAAACCGCCCTAGACGCTCAATTACGCTGTCTGGAAGCAGGATTGCAACCCTCCGAAAGCCTCAGTTCCCTAGTCCAACTGCTCGAAAAACTGCCCCTGCCCCTGAGACTGCAAACCTCCACCGGTCAAATAGTCAGCCAAAACGCAGCGTGGCGGATGTTTCTCGGAGCCGGGCCCGAACCGATCGCCGAAACAGCAGCCGCACCCGGTCAGCCCCCGAACCAGCTCGGTCATCCAGCCTTAGAATACCAAAGAGTACCAGCGACCGCCCTCACCAAAGAGTGCAGGAGCCTGGTGAACGCCGCGCGGGCAGCCGACAGCACAACTACCGCCATGAGTTGCCCTCTGCCGCTGTACTCCGCTCCCCCGTCCGCCTTAACCGCTCCAGTTTGGTGTCCGATCGGCGACAAACCAGAAACCTACCTGTGCGACTGCCCGATACACCACGATCGAGAGCGGATTTGGCAATTTGTCAAACAGCCCCTATCAACAAACCTCATCTTAATCGTGGGACAAGATGTTACCGAAGAACATTTAGTTGCCCAAGAACTAGCAGCCAAAAATGCCGACTTAATCCACCTCAACAGGCTCAAAGACGAATTTTTATCCTGCATCAGCCACGAACTCAAAACTCCGCTCACCGCCGTGCTGGGCTTGTCCAGCCTCCTCAAAGACAAACTGATCGGAGAACTCAACGAACGCCAAACCCGCTACGCCAAACTCATCCACCAAAGCGGGCGGCACTTGATGACGATAGTTAACGACATTTTAGACTTGACCCGGATGGAAACCGGGCAGCTCGAATTAATTCCCGAAACAGTCGAAATTGCTGCCGCGTGCCGCAAAGCTTTTGAACAAGCCCAGCAACGACCGCAACAAGAAGAAAAATCCCCCTCCAAACAGCAAAAAACTAACAATTCTGCTGGCGGCGAACCCGAGCCAAAAATCGAATTTAGCCTGGAAATAGAACCGGGACTTACAACCTTAATTGCTGACGAACTGCGACTGCGGCAAATGCTCGTCAACCTGCTTTCCAACGCGATCAAATTCACTGAAACAGGCGGCAAAATCGGCTTGAAAGTAAATGTTTGGGAAGGCTGGATCGCATTCACTGTTTGGGACACCGGCATCGGCATCCCCGCAGAAAAACAGCACCTGATCTTTCAAAAATTCCAACAGCTAGAAAGTCCCCTGACCAGGCGATTTCAAGGAACCGGACTGGGACTGGTACTCACCCAAAGACTGGCTCGCCTCCACGGTGGAGATGTTTCGTTTATTTCTTCAGAAGGTCAAGGCTCTCAATTTACCCTGCTCCTGCCACCGCATCCCCCCGCAAAAAACAGGGAAAAACCCGAAGAACCCACGGCCCAAACCGCAGCAGAATTCTTAAAATCTAAATACCAGCACCCAACGGCGACCGCCAATACTCGCTCCCGTTTGATATTAATAGTGGAAGCAGTTCCGCAATATATTGAAAATTTAACCAGCGGACTCTCCGGTTTGGGCTACCAAGTCATCGTCGCCCGTTCCGGTACCGAAGCGCTGGAAAAAGCCCGCCGCTTCAGTCCCGAAGCGATTTTCCTCAACCCGCTGCTGCCGCTGCTGTCCGGCTGGGATTTGCTGACCCTGCTCAAAAGCGATCCGGACACGAAAGCAATCCCCGCGATCGTCACTGCCACCAGAGGCGAAAAAGAACGGGCCTCGGTCAACCGAGCTGAAGGCTTTTTGACCTTGCCGGTCAAAGCACCAGCTTTGCAGCGACTGCTAGAGGATTTAATCGGGCCGCAGAAAGATCCGCCACCTCAAAGCGCTACCAGTTCTTTAACTATTTTGTGGCTCAGCCCGCAGAACGGTTCCTCCGAGGGTTCGTCTTTATTGCTCAACCCCACCTATTGCCGGGTTTTAGAAGCAGACGACCTCGGTCAGGCAGAACTCGTGGCCCGGATTTGGCACCCCGACGCGATCGTCCTGGATGGTACGAGTCAACTGCAAAACCCCTCTGCTTTCGTGGAACAGTTAAGCCTGTCTCGCATTTTGGGCTCTCTCCCCTTGGTGACTTTAGACCCTGCAACTACGCAACTGGCAAATCAAGTTCCGGGACTGTCGGTGTTTCCGTGTTTGGCAGCCGGTTCTGCCCGTTGCGCCGGAACGAACAGCGCCCGATCGTCCGCGTCTGCTTTGTGGCAAGTTATTCAGGTAGCTGCTGGCATGAATTGGAAGCCCTGCATTTTGTTTGCTGACATTTCGACTTTACCGGACTTGCAACCAATTGCTGGGGGGAGTTTGGCAGCTGCAGAAGCTGAAACAGACAATACAGACAATGCCGATCGAGCTGCAAATAATGTTAAATTGCCACCCCGATCGGAACCCGCACACCCCAACTTTCAAGCGTTAATTCAATACATTCAAACAGCAGGATTTCGAGGGTCGATCGCTCGTTCTTGGGCAGATGTTTCGCAGCAGTTGCAGTATCAAAGCGCTGACTTGCTGTTACTTTGCTTGCGAGATGGCATGTCAATTTCTCCTGCTACGTTGCAATTGCTATCTAGCCTGCGGCAAATCTCAGCAAAACTGCCGATTTTAGTTTGGGATTATCGGTCTGATGAATCGGCAAAATCCCAAGCGATTGACTTTTTGCTGCAAGAAATATCTGCTAATATTTTGCCAGCTTCTCTATCGGTGGCAGAATTGTTAGATGAAATTCAACAGATAGTTCGTAAAAAGGTAGGAGAGATCCATCAAAATTAACTCCATAATTTTTGACGGCGGGCGATCGCATTGCTTAAAATGACTTTTGAGCGAGCATAAAAATCAGTTTATTTCAATCTCAGACGCGAGCGAGGACGCTCGCACTTTTCGTCGCTCCAAATGCCAGCCGTTCGCTCCAAATGCCAGCCGTTCGCTCCAAATGCTAGCCGTTCGATCGAAATCCTAGCAGCAAGCGAGGACACTCGCACTTTTCGTCGCTCCAAATACCAGCCGTTCGAGCCACAGGCCAGCCGCGAGCGGGGACGCTCGCACTTTTCGTCGCTCCAAATACCAGCCGTTCGAGCCACAGGCCAGCCGCGAGCGGGGACGCTCGCACTTTTGTCAATACAACCTGGAACAACCGGACGGTCATCAAGTCATAAATAGATAAGCAATTGGAGGGAAATCTATGGCAACCAATACCTCTCAGATATCGGAAATTGCTATCATCGATTCCAGAGTAGAAAATTACTCGGATCTCGCCGCCAGCGTCCAACCCGGAACAGAAGTAATTGTACTAAATCCAGCAACAGACGGCATCGCACAAATTACCAGCGCGCTGAAAAATCGCAGCGATATTAAAGCCGTTCATATCATTTCTCACGGCGAACCGGGAAGTTTGTTGTTAGGTTCAACTAAGCTCAATTCAGACAATCTCGATCGCTATCAACAAGATATCAAACAATGGTTTTCGGCATCATTTACAAATAACAATGACAGTCTGGGTGACCGGAAACCGGGTTTTTACGAAAATAGTTCGTTGCAGCCAGCAGAATCGGAGAAAAACCCGATTTCTTCGATCGCAGTGCACAAATCTTATGCACATTCCTCACCCGACATTCTGCTGTACGGTTGCGAAGTTGGCAAAGGAGAGAAAGGCAATAACTTTATCTCTAAATTAAGCGAATTAACAGGTGCTGATGTTGTCGCTTCCGATGACTTAACCGGAAATGCCAAATTAGGCGGAGATTGGATTTTAGAACAAGCAACAGGAAATATTGAAACGCCTTTAGCATTTCAAATTGGAGTAATGGCAGCTTATCAAAGTGTTTTGCCTAACTTTAATGTCACGGACACTGCCACTCTGGCTAATGCAATTAACACTTCAGTTAACGGCGACACGATAACTTTACTCAACGACATTACACTGAATGCCGACTTACCAATTATTACTAAAAACCTCGATTTTATCGGCAACGGTTTCGGAGTTAGCGGCAACGATACTCGGCGAATTTTTTGGATAGGCAACGATCTGAGTGCAACTCCAACTACTACTAATCCAATTGTGAATTTCACCAATCTGAGAATTACCAACGGATTAGCAAAAGGTGGCAATGGCGGTAACGGTTTTACGGGTGGAGGTGGCGGTGCGGGATTGGGAGGCGGCGTTTTTATTCTGAATGGAAGTGTCGCGTTTAATAGAGTGACATTTGATGGCAATAGGGCGATCGGGGGCAACGGCGGTAACGGCGATCTCAGCGTTGGCGGCGGTGGCGGCGGCGGGGGAATGTTCGGCAATGGCGGTAACGGCGGTGCAAATGGTGGAGGGGGAGGTGGTGGTTTAGGAGGAAACGGTGCAAACGGTACGGCAAACGGCGGTAACGGCGGGAGTGGTGGGTTGCTTGGCGGACTTGCGGGTGTAGGTGGCACAGGCTTAAGTCCAGGTAGCGACGGCACAGATGGCGGTAACGGCGCAGGTGGCGGTGGCGGTGGTGACGACCCTACCTTTGACTCAAGTAGTGGCATAATCGGGGGTTTTAGTGGCGGGAGCGGGGGTTTTGGCGGTGGCAACGGTGGCGGTGGTCGCGACGGCGACGGCGGTGATTTGTTCTCCTTTCCGCCCTCAAACTTCGGTGGGGGCGGTGGTGGTGCTGGTGGTATCAACGGTGGCTTTGTTGGCAGGCGCGGCTACGGTAATTTTGGAGGAGAAGGTGGTGGCGGTGGTATTCCTGCTACCGCTGCTCCAATAGGTTGGGGCGGTGATGGTGCAGGGGCTGGCGGTGGTGGTGGCAACGGAGTAGGAGGTGCGATTTTTAAAAGGAGCTTGGGGACTCTTACTATTGTTGACAGCACTTTCACAAACAACTCAGCGAGAGGCGGTGCTGGTGGCATTGGCAGCGCTAGCAATAATGGTTTTGATTCCATCGGCGCAGGTGGTGCTGTTGCGAGCAATGGAGCATCAATTAGTAATACCACTTTTTCCGGCAACACAGCCAATACTTTGGGCAGTAATGGTGTAGGTGGTGGCGGTGCCGTTTTCGGCAATGGAAGCCTCAACATTACTAACTGTATTATCTCTAACAATACAGCAGGTTTTGGAGGCGGTGTTTACAGTGATTATGGTGCAAATCTCACCGTAACCAATAGCACTATCTCCGGCAACACGGCTAACAGCACATTTGGTGCAGGAGGAAATGGCGGTGGGATTGCCAACTTTGCCGGTGGCACTCCCTTTCCCAACCCAGGTAACAGTCTTACTGTAACTAATAGCACTATCTCCGGCAACACAGCCAGTAACTTTGGTGGCGGCATTTCTAATTGGGGAATTGCTACCTTAACTAACAATACAATTGCGCTCAATCAAGTTACAGGAGGCAACGGTGGCGGAGTTTCTAATGCTCCTTTAAGCCCTACTCCTATTACCACAAATGTCAGCAACAACATCATCGCTGGCAATACCGCTACAACAAACCCCGATGTTTCAGGACTTTTTAACGGCAATAACAACAACTTAATTGGCAATCTTACAGGCAGCAGCGGCTTCAACACCGCAGGTACTGACAAATCTTTCGCTACTCTCGGCATTACCAATATTAATCAAGTTCTCAATCCAACTTTAGCCCTGAATAACGCCCCGACGGGTTCGCCTTTAACTCACGCACTGATTCCCAGCAGTCCCGCGATCGACAGTGGAAATAATGCTAACATTCCCGCAGGAATTACTACCGACCAACGCGGAACTGGTTTTCCACGAATTCAAAATGCTGCTGTCGATATCGGCGCTTTTGAGTTGCCTCCGCCGATTCTTAATGTCTCGGAAAGCGGTGTCAATATTCCAGACAATACAGGCAGCTTTAATTTTGGCGTTACTCCTGTCGGCACTTCGGTTACTAAAACTTTTACTGTGACGAATTCGGGTGCGGCTAATGCAATTCTGACGCCTTTAATTGCCCCTGTTGGCTTCAGTTTGGCAAGCGGTTTCGGAACAACAACTCTCGCCCCCGGCACATCGACAACCTTTGCGCTGACATTTCCCGGCGTTAGCAATACTAACGCTACGCTGCAATTTGCAAACAATGTTAGCGGTCAAAACCCCTTTGATTTTACGATTAGCGGTAGTGTTGGGAATATTCCGGCGGTAAGTTCGATCGCCCGCGCCACATCTAACCCCACAAATGCTGCTACCGTTAACTATACTGTTACTTTCAGCGAAAACGTTACGGGAGTTGACGCTACAGATTTTATCGTAACGGGGACGGGGGTAACTGGAAGTGCGATCGCATCTTTAACAGGTAGCGGTAATAGTTATACTGTCGCCGTCAATACTGGCAGCGGCGACGGCATTTTAGGATTAAATCTTGTTGATGACGATAGCATTAGAAATGCTGCAAACTTATTCCTGGGCGGTACGGGCGCGGGGAATGGCAACTTTACAGGAGAGATTTTTACTATTGATAAAACTCCTCCGACTGCGAGTTTAACTCCTGTTGGTGGGATTAATGCAGCGGGTGGCACCAGTCAAACTTTAACTGTCACGTACAGCGATAGCAGTGCGATATCGGCTTCCACTCTCGACAGCAGTGACATTCTTGTAACGAATAGCAGCGGTTTCAGCCAACAGGCAACCCTGGTAAGTTTTTCACCTGCGGGCAACGGTACGCCTCGCACGGCAATTTATCAGATTGTACCTCCGGGCGGGAGTTGGGACAGCGCGGACAACGGTACTTACACCGTGCAGTTGCAAGCAAATCAAGTCGGCGATACTGTTGGCAATTTAGCGACGGGTAATGTTTTGGGAACTTTTGCGGTGAATGTTGCCGTACCGACGCCAACGCCAACACCGACGCCGACACCGACACCAACGCCGACGCCGACACCGACGCCAACGCCGACGGATACGCCAACGCCGACACCGACGCCAACGCCAACGCCAACGCCAACGCCGACGCCAACACCGACGGATACGCCAACGCCGACACCGACGCCGACGCCGACGCCAACAGAGACGCCGACGCCGACTCCGACACCAACGCCGACCCCAACAGAGACGCCAACTCCAATTCCAACAGAGACGCCAACTCCAATTCCAACACCAACACCAACGCCAACAGAGACACCAACTCCAATTCCAACACAGACGCCAACTCCAGCCCCAACTCCAATTGAGATACCGACTCCAACCCCAACTCCAGCACCAGCACCGACTCCAACTCCAACACCAACTCCAACACCAACACCAACGGAAATTCCCGCGCCGACACCGACACCAACTCCTGCCGATCGCACTTCAATTGACTGTATTTGCGATAAAATCGATCGGCCGAATCTCGATCGACCCAATGTTACCGATAATATTATTAACAGCAACGGTAGCAGTGAAATTCAATTTGGTGCTGCCGGAAATGATGCCTTTTTTGGCAGTCTAAATCCCAATTTATTTGCAGCGGAAACAGGCGACGATAACGCATTTTGCGGTGAAGGTAACGACTCCCTAAACGGCAATGAAAATAATGATTTTATCGATGGCAATAAGGGAGACGATCTTTTATTCGGAGGTAAAGATCGAGATATTCTTCTCGGCAATGAAGGTCAAGATTCAATCTACGGAAATCTTGGCAGCGATGCGGTTAATGGGGGCGATCGCGACGATTTAATTAACGGCTGCGCGGGTGATGATTTTATTGAGGGCGGTAAGGGAAACGATAGTTTATTTGGTGGCAAAGATAGCGATCTAATTCTCGGCAGTCAAGGTGAAGATTCGCTTTTAGGTAACAGGGGCGATGATACTGTTTGCGGCGGCGGAGGCGACGATTTATTGAGGGGCGATGAAAATAACGATCTGTTAGATGGTAGTGCCGGAAATGATAGCATTTATGGAGGCGAAGATAGCGATACTCTCATCGGTTGTGGCGGTAACGATACCTTGAGTGGCGACTTGGGTAACGATAGTCTGTGGGGCGGCAGCGGTAACGATGTATTTGTGTTAGTTGCAAATGGGGGATTCGATTTAATTAACGATTTTACTGTGGGTGAGGATAGGTTGGCACTAGCGCCGGGATTGACGTTCGATCGGCTGAGGATTTCTCAAGGAGAAAACGCTACTTTTATTAGTTTGAACAGCGGGGAACGTTTGGCAGTGATTTTAGGGGTGGAAGCTAGCGCGATCGCCCTTAATCTAATTTCTTAATATAATTTAGGAACGACTAAATGGAAATGCGATCGCCCCTTCATCAAAATCAAGTACATTCGCATCGAGTTTGCGGTAATATTCTTCCATTTCTGCATCTAGTTGGCGGCGTTCCTCTTCTATAAATTCCAGCATCTCATCAAATTGGGGGTCGTCTTTGAACATTCCAGCAAATTTCATCCACGGATGTTCTGGTTTGGGTGGTGCGATTTCCAGCGAAATTAGTTCGGATTTTTCAATTCGACTAGAACGGTCAAAGAAAAAATAGCTTTTTTTGAGAGCGAGTTGAGCATTATTTTGGCAGTCATGGCAGTATTTATTAGATAACGACTCTGCTTTTAATTATAACTGATATTATTTTCGCTCGATCGAACCCAATAAAATGAGCAGTTAGCGTGCCCAAATTATCTTGGCATATTATCGTGATAAGGTTCGCACCGCGCACGCTACATAAGTTAAATAAGCGACGACTTGAATAAGTTCCGATTAGTTTGCTGTCAGGACTTCAGTCATTCCTGCGGACTGAAGTCCTCACTACAAACCGTTTTTTTAATGACTTTCAAAATCATCTAAGCCGGGTCTGGGTACTGCTAAAACCTTGTTTTTATTTAGCTGGCGCAATGCCATCCAACCTGCAACAGCAGCAGTTAAAGATACCCATCCAGTTAGCGGTTGCAGCAGTAAAAAACCGCCGATTGCAAACATCGAGCCAAACATCAACACAATCGCAGCTAACACTCGTTTGATGTCATTTTCTAAGTCTTGAACCGGTGCCAAACCAGTACGATCGCGCTGTCTTTTCCAACCCGGACCGGCCGGCCGCACCCGGCGGTAAAATTCATCTAAAGTATCGTCAGATTCCGCAGGAGTCGCCAGCATTGCAACTACCCACATAATACCAACTGTCACCGTAATAAACAGCAAACGCAAACCAAAATCTTTAATTTGCAAAGCCGGCACAGCGCTGGTAGTCAAACCAACAACAAAACCGCCGAGAATTGCTGTCAGTTCCGCTGCTGCATTAATTCGCCACCAAAACCAGCGCAAAATTAACACCAATCCCGAACCAGTTCCGATCGCAATTACTAATCGAAAGACCGTCGCCACATCTTGAGCAAAATAAGCCGCCACCGCCCCTAAAGCAGTAACAAAAATTGAAGAAAGCCGACCCACCCACACGAGTTCTGCCTGAGTAGCATTTGGCTTGAAAAAGCGCAGGTACAAATCGTTAGTTACGAAGGAAGCGCCCCAGTTAATTGAAGTAGAAACCGTACTCATAAAAGCTGCCAGCAAGGATGCTACTACTAACCCCAAAACTGCTGGAGGCAAAAAATCTAGCATCAATTTAGGATAACCCAATTCTCGGTCTTCCAAATCGGGATAAATTGCGATCGCCACCAAAGCAACTACAATCCAAGGCCAAGTCCGCACCACGTAATTCAAAACATTAAACAACCAAGCAGATTTTTCCGCTTCTTGTTCATCTTTTGCCGCAATCAAACGTTGAATGAATTCGCCACCGCCATCGCTGCGCCGCCAGGACCACCATTGAATGCCAATATAAGCTAAAAACGTGCTAGCGCTGATTCCCGCTGCTTCACTCCACTGAAAGCCACCCGATCCAAAACTGAAGGGGAAAAATGATAAAATATCCTGTTTTGTAGCTTGCTGTACGGCAGGAATTAGCGCGTGAATTCCGGGAATCCGATCGCTGCTAAGAGCAAACATTGCTACTAAAATAGCACCCACAAGTGCTAAAACCAACTGAAAGAAATCTGTCGCAACTACGCCCCACAATCCGGCAAATCCTGCGTAAATTAACACGAGAATGCTGACGCCGAGAACGCTGACAAACTTGAGATTTTGTCCCGGTTCGATGCCAAAACTTTGCCATATTTGCAAGGCATCTACAACTTTCACTGTAGCCAACATCGCGTAACCGATGCCGATGCAGTTGATAGGAACCGCAAACAAAAATGCTTTCGTCGCGCGCAAAATAGCCGCTGTTTTTCCCCCGTAGCGCACCTCTGTCAGTTCCGCATCGGTGATGACTTCCGATCGCCGCCACATTTTGGCAAAAACATAGACCATAATAATGTGAGAAATGCCGAAACTCCACCATTCCCAATTTCCAGCAATGCCGCGATTGCCGACAATTCCGGCGACGTAGAGAGGCGTGTCAATGGAAAAAGTAGTCGCGGCCATGCTGCTACCAGCCAGCCACCAAGGAAGCGATCGGCCCGATACAAAAAAATCTACCATACTCTTTGACCCTTTACGGGAAAGATACAATCCCAACCACAGGGAGAATATTAGGTAAAGCAGGACAATTAACCAGTCTATTAGTTGCATAGATTCGCGTTGATTTGAGTTGAGAATTGCAATTCGAGAAATCTCGTTTTTACCGCAGGTTAGATCCCCCTAAATCCCCCTTAAGAAGGGGGACTTCGAGCGCTTTTACCGCAGTTTAGATCCCCCTAAATCCCCCTTAAGAAGGGGGACTTCGAGCGCTTTTACCGCAGGTTAGATCCCCCTAAATCCCCCTTAAGAAGGGGGACTTCGAGCGCTTTTACCGCAATCTAGATCCCCCTAAATCCCCCTTAAAAAGGGGGACTTCGAGCGCTTTTACCGCAATCTAGATCCCCCTAAATCCCCCTTAAAAAGGGGGACTTTGAACACTCCGGTTCCCCCCTTCTTAAGGGGGGGGGATCGAGATCTAATGGTCAAACAACAGGCTGATGCTACCTAGTTTCAGCTATATGCAAATCTTGAATTACAAGACTTACTCATTAAAACCAAAGAAACCGGGTTTTTATCGAAGCTGCAGGCGAGTGTGAAAGATTTTCGCAAAAAACCCGGTTTCTGACTACCCGCACACAAGTCTTGAATTAGCTATGTTGCAGTTGACGCCTAAAACAGTTTACAGTCTTCGGTCTTAATTCCCGTATATTTTTAGGAAAATGAGCTGGCAAAAAGTTTAGCATGAAGGGGCGATCGACTTTATATTAATCTAGAATCTGTCACCTTCAACAGTTGTCTCCCCACAAGTTCATCAATCTCCGGCTGTGCGGGAAATATTTCTCCTATTCGATCGCCCAGTAAAATTAATTGCTCTAAATTAGGATACTTCAAATTGCGCAAATCTGTAGCATTAACTTGAGTATTTCCGTTGAACAGCCGGAAAAACGCATCTACCAAACTCGAATTTAGGTGAGGTTCAATCCCCGTCCCCGTTGGTGAAAGTAATTTAAATGGTTCTCAAAACCCACTTTCGGATATTTAATTCGATCGGCATTCCAAACAACAGCAACAATTCGCTTTTTCTCTTCCTTTGATGAGAAGCGCTTGGTCAAAACATAATGTTCGTTAGGTACAAATAATGCAGCATTTTTTTCCGTAACTGCTAAAGCTTGAGGCTTTCTCGTTACTGCTGGATATTCAATACCGCCCGCTGAGAAATTTGCGGGATAAATTAGCGGCATTGTACCATTTTCCGGCGCGAGACGCAAGTTCGATCGCACTCTAAAATCAACCACTTTCCCCGTAGAAACCGTTAAACCTAATTCCTCTAATCTGCAAGTAAATTGACTCATTTTTTCTACTACTTGCTGGCTGGCGCGATCGGGCAAAATTCGGATAATTCGATCGGCATCTTGGGGATTCACTGCATCGCAATACCGCAATTGATGGGATGAAATTAAATCGTCATCTGCACTGTTGCTGGAAGTTATTAATATATTTTCATGCTTGTCTGTTTGTTTGGTAGCGCGCATAATAATAGTTTCTTGCAGCACCGCATCATCCTGAAATGGCAACTGTCGGGATTCAAATAAATGTAGCTGGCGCAAAGCCATCATTTCTAGAAATACTTTGCGGAAATCTCGAAAGTACAAACCGCTGCAAAAACTGCGGGGAGTAATCGATACTAATTCGCCGTTTGGTGCGAGCAATTTAGCAGCAGCAACTGCAAATCCGGCGTAAAGATTGCTGGTTTCTACACCCAGGGAACGCAACAAGGTTCTAGTTTGGGATTTTGCATTGATTTTGGCGTAGGGAGGGTTGATAATTGCATGGGTAAATTCTGATTTTTGGGGTTGCGTAAATAGAGTGGGATGGATTCGATCGACCGCATCTTGAATAAAATCAACTTGACGGATTTCGCTAGCAAAAACTATTCCGCACCGCTGGCATTCACTTGCGCACAATTCTAAAACTTGCTTGAGGTATTCAATTAAAATAATATCAACTTCATACGCGGTAATTTGCAGGATGCGCGGTTTTTTTGGGCGCTGGCAAATCTCGCAAACAACTGCGGATAAAAGCGATCCAATTCCGGCACCGGCATCTAACAGGGAGATATCTTGAGAGTTAAATTCAAACATTCCCGCCATCAAGCTTGCGACGGAGGAAGGTGTTAAAAATTGTCCTTTTTTTCCTCTCTGGCTTTGCTGCAATTTTTGGGTTGCTTCTTTGCGCAGGATGTCTAGTCGATCGAGCAAATTGCTTGCAGTTGAGTTGCTGTTATTTTGAATGCTTAGTTTTTGCAGGTCGGATAGCATAACATTTAATGTAGCGATTGTTTGAGAGATAACATTAATTTGAGTTCTCCATTTTAATGCGATCGCTACCCATTTCTGTAAAATTCCATTCGCTTATTTCAATATTGATATCTGTATTGACAAATTCCAGCGCCTCTATTAATGAATGTTCTATAGTTTCATAAAGCGGTCGATCGGCATATTCATAACTGATGAAGCAAACAAGGACATTGGGATAACTAACAATTGTAATATTTGACGGCACAGGTCTGTGCAAACCATCTTCAGGATTGCCTTGATGAATTAAAATTTTACCAGTTAGTTGATGTTGGCTACTTGGCTGAATGCTGGAAAGCAGACACGCTTGGAGGCTGCGGAATTCGTCAAGCATCTCAAAGAAAGTTGAAAAAGCGACAGATTGACCGAACTGGTCTTCCATGATATCCCAAGGCAGGGTGTTTGATTCTCCAAAAAGTCGATGCGGTATCCAGTTAACAAAGTGCCAATATGGAGGTGTTCCTTCATCAATTTTAATTCCATTATAAAAACAAGCAGACTCATAGCCTATTACAAAAGCCATAAGTGCGGTCAGGGTTATACCGTTATTGCCCAGATACAATTTTGGTCGGGTACGCACGAGGTCAAATAAGTCATAAATTGTTTTAATTAGTGGTTGTTCGATCGCAGTCATATCCGTGTCTTATATGTTATTTTACTTATTGTAGCAAACAGGTAGCTAACGATGACAAAAATTCAAACCAAGCGTGTTCCGCGCAGCCTTGACTTGTTTTGCGGCATAGGAGGATTAACTCTGGGTTTTCAACGTGCGGGTATTCAATCAATCGGAGGCATAGATTGCTGTCAAAATGCCACACAAACTTTTGAGCACAATCTATCTCCACTTCGCTGTTTCCTATCCGATATAACCCAGACAACGGTTTCCGAAATAGAGGAATTCTTTCAAATTTCAGCATCAGAAATCGATATAATTACTGGCGGACCGCCGTGCCAAGGATTTAGCACTGTTGGCAAGCGAGAGATAACCGATCCGCGCAATTCTTTATGGCGCAATTTTAGCAACTTGGTGGCAGAAATTCGTCCCGCTTATGTAATTATCGAGAATGTTGAAGGAATGCTGGTAATGCAGGGAGGTAAAGTGCGCGATTCAGTAATCGCTAGCTTTGCCGATATCGGCTATCACATGAAATGCCGCCTTTTAAAAGCGGCTGACTGCGGCGTTCCCCAACTGCGCAAACGTGCTTTTTTTATAGGTTGGTTGGTTGGATTGCTGCCGCCTGAGTTTCCCGTACCAAGTTCTAATTATTATGTGACTGTAGCCGATGCAATTTCAGATTTACCGCCATTAAATGCTGGCGAAATATGTAAATCTTACCACAGCGCTCCGCAAACTGCTTATCAAATAGCTAGGCGCAAGAACGCAAACATACTGCTACATCACGAGGCTGCAAATCATTCACAAAAGTTAGTTGAAATGCTGAAGTATATCCCCAATGGTGGCAACCGCAAGTCAATTCCCGATCGGCTGCAACCAGCTAGCGGTTTTCACAATAGCTATGCTCGACTAGCTAGCAATAAACCAGCTATTGCTGTAACTTCTAACATGAGAAAACCTTCCTCTGCAAGAGCGACTCATCCAACCCAGCATCGAGGATTGACTGTCCGCGAAGGATTGAGGTTGCAATCTTTTGATGATGATTTTGAGGTGATTGGTTCGAGAACATCGCAGTATATTCAAGTTGGAAATGCCGTACCTCCACTACTCGGATTGGCGGTAGGTAAGGAAGTTGTCAAGGCTTATCAAAGTCACTCAGATGAGGAAATTGTTAAAGCGCGATCGCAACCAATTAAATCGCTGAATGCAGACCTAAAATTTCCTATTCAGCTTGCCCTTGAAATCTCTGTTTAACTTTATAAGCGATCGCACGATTTAGGATTTTAGATTGACTCCAATGATTAATTTAAGATGACTTGCGCTCTCCAATACATCCGATCGCTATTGTATAACTGTTTTGTATATCGCTTGAATTAATGCAAATATCTATGCGATTGTCAAGTCCGATATAAACAATATAAGTTTTATAAAATGATGTTTGCTGTTGGGATAACTATATCGGAAGTAGCTAACCATAACATAAACTCAAACCAAGCGTTACGATTTTAATTAAGTATTTAGGTGTAAATGATGGCAGCGATCGACTGGAATGATGTTTTAGATAGGATTTCGGAGAATGCTGACGAGCATCAAGTAGAAGAGAGATTTGTCAAACCCCTTCTAGATGCACTTGGATTCAGCGCTGATGAATGGGTACAAGAGTTTAGAACTGGTAAAGGATCGGCTGATTTTGCTGCCCGCAAAAATCACGACAACGATAAATTTTCAGATTCTAAGATTAATCCATATTTAGTCATTGAAGTTAAAGGCAGAGTATCGGGAAAGACGATCGTTAACTTAGCAGAAGGTACTCCGCATTACAAACAAACTAAAGAACAGATAAAAAATTATCTTCTTGATTCTAAGTGCCAAACAGTTCAATGGGGTATCATCACCAATTCAACAGATATCCAGCTATTCCGCAGACATGGTAAAATAGTAGTGCCTGCTACTAATTGCATGAGGATATACAAAAATAATATCGTGGAGATTATTACTCGAATCAAGCAATTGCTGGACAACCCACCCAAAGCTTTAACAATTTGCATCTATAATGATAAGGGAGGTGTGGGAAAAACTACAACTACAATTAACTTGGCTGGAATCCTTTACCAACAGCATAAAAAAGTGCTGGTTGTTGACTTTGACCCGCAACAAGCAGATTTAACAGATTCATTGGGATTGCAGGAGGGAAAAGTTAAATTATCTGAGTGCCTGGTTGATGGTAGCTTAAATGTTCGAGACACTATTCAACCATTGGCACTGAAGAATAAAGTAGGTCAATTAGTTAAGATATTTGATGTCATTCCATCTGACTCGGGGTTAGCGAGGTACATGAATCATGAGTATGAAGCAAAAATTGAAAAAGGTTCAGCAAGGCTGCAAGATTTGCTCGATATTTTTAGATGCGAATATGATTACATTTTAATTGACGCACCTACGAACTGGACTTTTTTTAGTAAAAGCTCAGTGAGAGCTGCTGATGCTATCTTCATGCCCGCAGAACCCAATAACTTTTCGTCTTTAAAAAATGTTGTTAAAGTTATTAAATACTTCTTGCCTGAAGTTAAGAAGGTGAGGGAGGACGGCGGTCCTATTGCCCTCCCCATCTTTTTCAATAAATACAAAAAAACTGATGCTTTAAAGCAAAGAATGAGGAAAGAAATCACGACAATTCTTACAATAAAAAAAGGGGGAAATGAGGTACTAGATCCTAATTTATTGCCATATTTTTGGCCTAAATATACCAAAGGGGAGCCTGACACAAGCATATTTTTTGTACCGGAATATGAAGTTGTATCGAGTGCAGCTTTTTCTCGAAGACCAGCAGTTTTTCAGCATAAAACAGCAAATAAATATTACTTAGACTTAGCTCGGGAGTATTTCTTGTATGAATAATTCAGAGAACATCGGTAGGTTAATGAACTTGGAGTTAGCTAAAATTGACCCAGCAGAATTATGCTCTGATTCAGAGTTTATCATTGCTGGAGCAGCCGAAGCTATCTTACAATCGGGCAATCGCAATTGGATTCCGATTATCGTCAAAGAAACGAGCAATTCTCGGTATGAAGTTGTAAGCAATAACTTTGTCTATGCTGTAGCTCAACAAGCTAAATTAAAGGAAGTATGGTGCATTGTTATTGACCCAAAACCATCAAATATCGAGCAAGCAAAGATTTTAACGCGAGAAGCAATTCCTACCGTCAATCTGAGTACCGCATCAAAAGATACTATTGTGGCTGTACTTAAATACTTAGTTCAAGAACATAATTGGAAGAACGTAAAACCAGTTGAAGCTGCAAAGAAAATTGTTGATTCTAACCGGGAACAATGGTCAGATTTTATCCCTTTGACTAAGCTGCAATGCGGCTTGACTAAGGCAAGATTGGATTGTATTGCTAAAGTATTTACTATATCGCCACCACCGCCACCACCGCCACCGCCGGAAGCCGTTAGCGTAAAACGCGCATCAAGAGAGGAAATTTTCGATCGACTCAATTACTTATGGACTAATAAAATAGGAGGCTTTGAAAAAATTGATGTCGAAAAAACAACCGACGCTATCTTCAACGCGAGTAAAGGCAAGTGGAAAAGCCTCACTCCAATTTCCAAACTTGAATGCAGCATCGATACAGCCAAAATGAAAATCATTAAAACCTTATTTACTCTGTAAAACTAGGTTAATTAGTCTTGCTGATTCAATTTCGCCCGATCGCTCGTTTTAATTCAAAAATGTGCGAGAATGTCAAGCAAAAGATCGAAAGATTTAAGATTTACAATTAACTCCGACGATCGCACCCCAAGTCCGTAAAGAACAGTTAAACGCTCTCTCACACATTTCATGCGAACACACAAAACATTCTATTTGTCAAGCCTGTTCGCGATCGGCTTAACAATTAGCTTGCTGCTGGCGAACGGCGGTTTATTAAATTGGTTTCCCTCGCGGGCACTAGCACTGACTCCACCCGCCCAAACCGCCGAATTTCGAGCCTTTTGGGTAGATGCTTTCAATCCCGGCTTCAAAACGCCTCAAGAAGTCACAAAATTGATCGCAGACGCCCAGCGCGCCAATGCTAACGCGATCGTCGCCCAAGTCCGCCGTCGCGGCGATGCTTTCTATACCAGCGCGATCGAACCCCGGACGATCGATCCTAACGTCCCTCCCGGCTTCGACCCGCTGCAAGATTTAATCGAGAAAGCTCACGCTGCAGGTATCGAAGTACACGCTTGGATGGTCACGCTACCAGTAGTTTCTGGTAAAAAACTCCCCGCCAATCACGTTTGGCAGCAACACGGGTCCAATGCCCCCGGTAGAGACAATTGGGCGATGCTGACATCGAGTGGCGAAGCACCCGGTTTCCTCGATCCGGGCCATCCAGACGCCTTAGATTATACGGTTTCCGTCTATTTGGACTTGCTGAAGCACTACGATGTCGATGGCGTGCAACTCGATTACGTGCGCTACGGCGGGCCGAATTGGGGCTACAACCCAACTTCGATCGCCCGTTTCAACCAACAAACCGGGCGCACCGGCAAACCCGCACCCACCGATCCGGTATGGATGCAGTGGAGGCGCGAACAAGTGACAAATTTAGTGCGGAAGCTATATGTAGAAGCCCTCGCAATTAAGCCGCAAGTGAAAGTAACGGCGGCGACGATCGCCTGGGGAGACGGCCCGGCAAATGATGCGGGCTGGTATAAAACGCAACCCTACCAAGAAGTATTGCAAGATTGGCGCGCTTGGCTGGAAGAAGGGATTATCGACATGGCGATGCCGATGACTTACCAGCGCGAGTACAAGCGATCGCAAAAACAAGCCTACGATCGTTGGATCGAGTACGCTAAAGACCACCAATACAACCGCCAAATTGCGATCGGTCCCGGCAATTACCTCAACTACATCGAAGACACCCTAGACCAAATCCGCCGCGCCGAAGCGCCTTCAGCGCATGGAAATCGCGTCGCGGGTACGGTTTTGTATTCCTACGCTAGCAGCAACCTGTACGCCAACGTCGAACTGCGATCGGGCGCTAGCAGCAGGGATTTGCCCCGCCAGCCTTGGAAATACGTTCCCCAAAGCAACGATTTGTTTTACACCGCGCTTTCCCAGCCCGCCGCCTACGTTGACGGCGCTACGGGCAAAACAATTGAAACTCAGCCGGTGTGGGCGATTCCCGCAGCCGTTCCTGATATGCCTTGGAAGTCGCGGCCGCGGGCAGGCGCGATCGCGGGTAATTTGCTGCAGTGCGAGCGAACTTGCGACGGCGCTAGCTTGACATTGCAGCCTATTCGTGGTAATAGCGAAGTGCGGCAATTGCGGGCAGATGGTACGGGATGGTTTGGGGCGATCGAACTTGCTCCGGGAACTTATCAGTTGAAAGTTGATGGCGATCGGATTCAACAAACAGTTAATGTTGTTGCCGGGAAAGTCACAAACATCAGTTTGCAGTAAAAAATTTCCAAGTTTTGTAGGGGCGGGTTCGCTAAGGGTTAAAAACGGAGTAAATAAGTTAAATAAACCCGCCCCACCCCACTGCAATACGAAATTTTACATTTTCCGGAGTAACAGCAAAAACAGATGCTTTAAGAGGGTCAAAGCATCTGTTTGGCTTTGAAAGAGTATGTCCTGCATAAGCTGAAATCCCCAAATAGCCAACCACTAGAAATGCTGAGATACCAGAAGCTAACTTGATAAAAAGATGCTTTTTGGCTTTCATCTCTTTTGTTCCATAGTTCTTGATGATTATTTTAGCGAATGTTCCAGAGAATTTCCTTACTGCATCAGTACCGCGTTAACAGGTTGAGTGAAATATTCCCCCGACCTTCTTACCTTGTTGCATTAAATTGTTGAACAGGTCTACAGCCAATTTGGTATGCCCAATATAATACTCAATACCTCTTTGACTTAGCAGTTGTTCAGTTTCGGGACAGGTATGTAGCATGAGTTCCATACCCCGTGTCAAAACCATAAATTCTATACCTTGCTCTAAAATTTCTTCGATATCAGCAGGTTGAATACCTGGTTGGTGACGAGTACCTGTGAGTCTCCAATCCCATTGCTTAGCACCTCCAGACCATACTTTACAATCTTTGAATTGACAAGTTTTGCCGTCAGTGGTTACTTCAATACGTCCCCAAGAGATATGACTAATCAGGCTTTTTTGAGAATTGCTCATAATCTTGTTTTTTCTATCATAAAAAGATGGACAACAGAGATTTAGCAAATGTAGATAGGAGCGCCCAACGGCGAATTTGATAGGACACACCTTCTGTGCTGTTCGGTTCTATTGTTTCCGAGCCAAATCGTTGAGTTAGTCTCGAACAAGAATCTGATGTTGCAGATACGGCAAGCAAAAGCTTATAAGTTCCCCAGCCTCCTAAACCTGTGTGGAAATCAATATGCACTACATCAGAAGCATTACCAATCCATTGGGGCAAATTGCTAGATAGAATCTCTTGTGTTTTGGATGGAGCATGGCCACCAAAGAAAAGACCCTTTGGAAAATCG
This sequence comes from Oscillatoriaceae cyanobacterium Prado104, assembly GCA_025454405.1. Taxonomy (GTDB): domain Bacteria; phylum Cyanobacteriota; class Cyanobacteriia; order Cyanobacteriales; family Microcoleaceae; genus Microcoleus. The sequence goes on from JALOON010000062.1 coordinate 40,226, forward strand.
TATTGCCCTACAGGAAGAGTGTTTCTCAAAGTGGTCATTCCATATTTCAAGATTAGCCAGAGAGCTTGAATAATATAGGGTTCAAATTGTGATGGAGGCGAAATTGGATTTAGGAAAGAATTGAATTTAGGATAATCCTTTGGGCTGCCCTCAAAAACTTCTTGAGGCAACAAAAAGTTACGGTTTAAGTCTACATTGTTTTCATTCCAACGCCGTCTCCACGCAAAACCATAAGGATTCAGAGCATGAATAAGTACAACTTTAATATCAGATGACAACGCTACGATCGGCTGGCGCTCTTCTAACAAGGCAAGCTGTATTGCCGATCCCAAAAAGCCTTCTACTCCATGCAAACCACTAGAGATGACTACAGTTCGTCGTGGGTAGGGAGAACCACCGATCGCCACATCAATAGTTAGTTCTTCACCAGTTGGACTGACCTGTTCAATTGGATAAGCGGAGTTCTGATAACCTAAAGATGAAGATGCCGATCGAAATCGCTCTCGTGCAGTAATGTAGTTAGGCGAAAATGCTTCTGAATAGCTCATAAATCTTCTCTATTTTGGTAAATTGATGTCGATCTCGCGGAATAAATAACCGACCAACTCCCATATAGTTGTCAATGTCTAGAACAATCTCAACAAGACGCTCAACACATCGCTCTCAGCAGTCAAACTCATCAAGGAGATCGATATCTGCAATTGTCAATACAGGAAATGAATCTGCTGTATTTTCCTCGCGCATCACCTGTTCGAGTGAATCATCGCCCTTCATGTTTCGGTTGACTGTGAGTATCATCTAAAAAGGAGCGAAAACCTGAATTTTTCCTCTAAACTTACAACTGACCAAGAATTTCTTATCAGAGTATAGCTCGAATGGTCGATCGCTAAACGGTGTTGCGCGTTTTTTACATCGCGCAACACCGTTCTAGATTCAAATTTAAAGCAGTGCGATCGCCTGAAAACTAACTGAATATAAATTGCCTTGTATCGTTTAGGTTAAGGCCAGAGGGTGCATCTTGAACGATCGCAATCAACTCAAGGGGCTGTGCAAATCCAGTGTTCTTGAAAATTCCCATATCTTGAGTTGCACGCCCTCCTTGCAGGGAATTGGTGATGGGTTTGAGTTGATAGCTACTGCGCGGCCCAGCCAGTTGAATGACATCCTCACCGACTATGAAGTCTGGGATGCGAGCAAAATCTCCCGTGCCATCGATGCCCTGCCAAAAGTTGATCGCATCGCCATCTATAAAGGCGTTGCCATCATCATAGAAATTGCTCAACACAAAAGTATCTCGACCCGTGCCGCCGATGAGTACATCGATCTCACCCCGTCCCCGATTGGAACTCTCGGCACCAATAATTCGATCGTTCCCGTCACGCCCGAAAAGAAGGTCACTTCCTCCATCGCCCGAGAGCGTGTCGTTCCCGTTACTGCTTACGAGAATATCATTTCCGTTACCACCACTAGCATCGATGTTTGCCGATACATTATCCGTATCCATGCGATCGTTGCCATCCCCCCCCGCAAATTTGATAAATTCGACACCACTTGCCACGGGTAGATTGCTGATATTCAACGAATCATCGCCACCCCCACCGTTAATTGCATCGAAACTTTCTATACCTTGAGTGATTAAGGTTGCGGGGACGAGATTAGTGCGCTGCAATAAAACTTCCGAGCCCGATTGGCTGAGGTTAAGATTATCCCCTTGCACGGAACCGTTGAATAACAATTTATCCTTACCTTCGCCACCTTGAATCAGATCGGTGCCATCGCCATCCACCCATTGAAACAAGTCATCGCCGCTGCCGCCGTTCAACTTATCTTTACCCTGGTTACCAGCCAAGAAATCTGCCCCATCGCCACCATCTAGCACATCCTCATCGTCGCCACCTATCAGGCTATCATTTCCTAATTCTCCGTTTAAAGTATCGAATCCGGCGAAACCAACTAGGGTATCGTTTCCTGCCCCGCCCGATAAAATATCGTTCCTTTCCGTACCAAATGCCAAATCGTTCTCTGCCCCGCCCGAGAAGTTGCCGCGGGGATTGCCGATGAGGGTATCGCTCTCATTATTGTCAGGTAAGACATCTCCACCGCCCTCCAGAATATCTTCCCCAAGCAAATTGTTAAAACTGTCTAATGCAATCTGATTTTCGCTAAATTTCTGAAGGGGATCGTTAGCAAAAGTACCGATTGGATTGCCATTGTCATTAATTAATTCCATGTTCTTTGCTCCTAGATATTAAGTAAAGTATTCAGCAAAATCAAAACTATTTGCTTTGGTTTGCTATGTCACTATCCTAGGAAATCAACCCCGTGCAAAACATCTGAAAAACGTCTCGATTCTGACATCAACGAAATAGATATTCTCGATCGCCCCCTCATCCGCAAAAAGTCTCGATCGCCCATCGCTGCTGGGTGCGATGTTGGCGTTTCCTATCCCGATCGGCTATAACTTTAGTCTTGGTTCTGACTCCAAACCTGAGAAAAGTTATAGCAGTTTTGAGGTATGTGAGGGACTCCAGAAACCCGGTTTCGCCAAAGTTACCGGGTTTGGAGGAGTGTACTTCATAAACTTGCAATCTGCTGTATAGTTCGATCGACTTGTTCGTAGTACAGACTTTAGTCCGTAAAATGCTGCGGACTTTAGTCCGCACTACAAACCATTTTTATTGCTGGGAATCGATCGGACTTGTTTGTTGAGAATGCCGCAAGATGTCAGTTTGAGTAAATTCGACGGGGACGATCGACAAAAGGTGTTGCGTGTTTTTTGCAGCACGCAACACCATATAGGTTTGAGTAGGTTTCACAGAACGGATGTTGGTAAAAAACTGGTTTAAAACACCTGCAAATTGTCCAAATTGCCACTAAAACCAGTAATTTCCAAAATGGCATCGGTACTGGCAGCAAACCCAGCGTTACCGTCATTCAGGGCGAGGAATGTTCGATTCCCAAAGCTAAAGGTTGCGCCCCGATCGGCCTCAAACGCGCTAGCAGAGAGCAGAGTACCGATCGCCTCCGCTTCCAGGCTTGCCACGCTGCCCAATTTGGCAATCTGGTCTGCTGCGATCGCTGTTGGACCCTTGATGCGATCGCTGTCGATGTGCAAATCCTTAATCCGATCGAAATCCACCAACAGCGAATCATCCAGGTTCAGTTGGAAGGTATCTGCGCCTGCACCGCCCGTCAGGGTGTCTGCATCCCGACCGCCCACCAACCAGTCAGCCCCATCCCCGCCCCGCAGGATATCCCGACCGCTACAGCCACATAGCGTGTCGTTGCCGCCTTGACCGTCGATCGCATCATCTGAGTCATCAAACCCAGAAACCTTATTATCCAGGTCATTGAGGAAGGTGACAGTATTGCGATTAAAAACTGTATTTCGAGTTTCATCAGCGTTGAAGACATCAAAACTGTCCTCAACATTGGTTTGACCATCAAACAAAATGTTCCCCAGATCGATCGAAGCACCTGTCGCTTTGGTTAAATTATCCAGGTTTTCCAAAGCAAAATTCTGCAACAGGGCTTCCGTATCATTCACCCCTTCAAAACTCACTACAAGATCTGGACCAACCTGAGTCAGCAGCAGATTTTTGGCAACCAAGCCTGCCCCCTCAAACTGAATCGTATCCACTTCATCGATCGTCGCCTGAGCGGGGTTAGCGCCTCGACCCACCCCTTCAAAGTCAATGGCGGTTCGTTTTTGCCCCTGGCGAACTACAAAGTTGCGCTGTCCGCCGTCGCCCAGCCATTGCCCGTTTGGATCGGACAAACCACCAATTTCATCATCGGCGATCGCGAGCGTTGACGGTAACGCTATGCCCACATAGCCTTTGCCTGGGGTGAGGGTAAGGGTCAAAGTTTCGTTGGGGTCAAAGATGCTGTCATCATTGAGCTGAATGGGAATGTTGGCAGTGGTTGCTCCAGCGGGGATCGTTACACTGCCGGGGAGTGTTTGAAAATCTTGCCCAGGGGTGGCGCTGCCGCTGACGGCGTAGTTCACCAGAACATCCGCAGGGAAAGGGGTGGAAAGGTTAATCGCGGCAAGCGTAGGCTGAGTGCTGTTTTCGGTCACGGTTCCCGCCATTTGAATGGATACCGTCGGCATGGGGGTTTCTGTCACTGTTCCCGCGTGATTGAATATCCCACTTGTCCTCCCAAATGGCGAACTAAATGGCGGACTAAATGGCGGACTAAATGGCGGACTAAATGGCGAACCAAATGGCGGACTAAATGGCGGACTAAATGGCGAAGTATTTCGATCGAAGGTTAGCCCAGCAATCTTGAGGTCGCCAAAAAGGTTAAAAATCGCATTACCAAGCCCCCGACCATTTTCAAAGCCTGTCCCCCCAATGGCGCGATTATTCACAAAGTGGCTGTTAACCACGGTTACATCTCCCTGAAGGACAAAGATGGCTCCCCCCAGACCTGCTCCACCGCCGCCCTGACCGCCTCTGCCGCCCGCGCCGGGGTTATCACCAGAGCCGGTGGCTTGACCGTCTCCTCCTCTGAGACCGGAACCACCCCTGCCACCAAAGCCAACCTCAGCCTTGCTCGGAAGGAAGAAGGTCAAGCCAGAACTAATGCCGCCGCTACCCGGCTCCAGACCGCTCCCTACCTTCCCACCTAATGCGTTGGCCCCACCGCCGCCACCACCGCCACCGCCACCGCCGCCTGAGGCGAACCCACCATTACCACCATTACCGCCGCGACCGCCGGGGGCTGCCGATCGAAATGCACCTGCACCGCCTGCGCCGCCGCCGCCGCCGCCGCCGCCGCCGCCGCCGCCGCCAAATAAACTCAATACATCGGAAATATTAGGCAGCCCGTTGGTACCCCCCTCGCCAGAGACCGATGCAGCGCCACCCCTACCACCCGTGCCGATCTGGAAGTTACCTGGAAAACGATCGAGGAAGGGGATGAAATGACGAATGGTTGTCTCACCGCCCCGTCCACCACTGCCGCCACTGAAGCCATTGCCAGAGTCATTACCACCATTTCCCCCACTGCCTGCAAAGCCAGTAGCATTCCCCCCAATCGCCTGATTATTGGCAAAGGTGACATTGTTCACCAGAACTTTACCCCCCCAGATGAACAGGGCACCGCCCAAACCGCCACCGCCGCCACCACCACTAAAACCATCTCCGCCTCGTGCAACTCCATTCGATAGTGTCAGGTTTTGAAATGAGACATCAGCGCCGTTCAGAGTAAAGATGTGGCGTTGGTCACTAAAACCAGAGAAGAAGTCTGGGTTTTCGCTCATCCGGATCGTGTGGTTGTTGCCCACAAAATCGATTTCATTGTCGAACTCCAGGGCTGGTAAGGGGAGAGATAAAGTCACATCTGTTGAGAGCACAATTGTGTCGCGTTCGGGTGTGGACTTTGCTGCAACAATTGCCTCCGGCAGGCTCATTTCATCGTCAGAGCCAAAATCCCGGTCAAAATTAACTGTAAAGGTAGCCATGAATTGTTCTCCAAAAATTTCAAGTTGTTAGGTTCAAATTTCAGATTGGTAAATGCTTTGGTTTGTTATGTCACAATCTTAGGAAATCAGCTCGGTTCAACACATCTGAAAAACGTCTCGATCGGACATCAACGAAATGGGTATTCTCGATCGCCCCCCCACCTGCAAAAAGTCTCGATCGCCCCTCACTACCGATTGCGATGTTCGCGATTCCTATCCCGATCGGCTATAACTTTAGTCGTGGTTCGATCGGGTTTGTTCGTAGTGTGGAGTTTAGTCGGCTCTCAGGTTGCGGACTAAACTCCACACTACAAACCGTTTTTATTGCTGGGAATCGATCGGACACGATATGACAGACATTTTGTATCAATCTGGTGCAAGTTAGTTTTTGGCAAAGATGCGTGTATAAAATCAAGTCTATTGGGGGTGAACAGTTTCTTAGTTCACCTCCAATTTTTGATAAAAACCTGTCGATCGTTTGAAGAGCGTGAGGGCTGATTTTGAATCAACTTGAGGAACAGGCTAAAAGACTGCTGCAAACACTCTTATCTGTGCCGTTTGAGTCCTGTGCATCAATCACCCGTGAATTTCGAGATCTCCCACTGTCACCTGGACTGTATGCCGTCAGGCATCGAGAGCACGGGCTGCTTTATCTTGGTAAAGCGAAAAAACTCCGAGAGCGATTTAGAGGCGGACACAAAGCCTGCACATGGTCATGGTTGGATGATTACGACCATCAAGACGTGGCGATCGCGTTCGCACCGCTTTCAATGGTTGATGTTCTAAAATTGGGAGATGAGCTAGAAAGCATTCTGATTCATGCAACGCAGCCCCCATACAATGCCAGATATCCTAGTAGATACTAAAGGTCATAACTATGCAAACTCTCCCACAAACCGATCGGAAGCATCTGGGCCATGATGCGGCATTGATGTTGTTGGCAGTGTTACCGGAACACATCCGCGATGCTTATTTGAATTATGCCAAACAGATTGACTACTCGATCGAAATGGTATTGGAGATGGCACTAGCCGACTTTCTCGACCCTGATTCATTAACGTTTACAGACTGCAAGCCTCAAATCGGTTTACCTCTAAACGAAGACTAGGTTGCACGGTCGCCAATTGGAGGGCGATATGCCTCCGACACGCTACGCGAACGCATCTTAACTCCTCATCGCTGGGGCCGATCGCCAAACGGTGTTGCGCGTTTTTTACATCGCGCAACACCATATTTCATTCACATTTAAAGTAGTGCAGTTGCCTGAAAACTAAATAAATTTAAATTGTCTTGTATCGTTCAGATTGAGGCCAGAAGGTGCATCTTGAACGATCGCAATCAACTCAAGGGGCTGGAATCCATTGTTCTTGAAAATTCCCATATCTTGGGCGGCAGACCCTCCTTGCAGGGAATTGGTGATAGGTTTAAGCTGATAGCTACTGCGCTGCCCGGACAGTTGAATCAGATCCTCGCCGACTTTGAAGTCTAAGATGCGAGCAAAATCTCCCGTGCCATCAAAGCCATTGAAAAAGTTAATCCAATCGCCATCTATAAGGGTGTTGCCATCATCATAGAAATTGTCCAGCACAAAAGTATCTTGACCCGCACCGCCGATGAGTGTATCGATCTCGCCCCGTCCCAGATTGGAACTCTCGGCACCAATAATTCGATCGTTCCCGTTACCCCCAGAAATAATGTCATTTCCTCGATCGCCCAACAGGGTGTCATTTCCGTTACTGCCCGAGAGAATATCGTTTCCGTTACCACCAGTAGCATCGATGTTTGCTGATGTATTATTTGCAGTCAGGCGATCGTTGCCATCTCCCGCCACGAATTTGATAAATTCGACACCGCTTGTCGCGTCTAGATTGCTGACAGTCAAAACGTCATCGCCACCGCCACCATTAATTGCATTGAAACGTTCGATACCTTGGATGTTTAAGGTTGCGGGCACGAGATTGGTGCGCTGCAATATAATGTCCGAACCCGATTGGCTGAGGCTAATTGCATCGCCCTGATATTAAGTGAAGTATTCAGCGAAATCAAAAATATTTGTTTGGGTTTGCTCTGTCACTATCCTAGGAAATCAACCCAGTTCAAAACATCTGAAAAACGTCTCGATCGGACATCAACGAAATAGATATTCTCGATCGCCCCCTCATCCGCAAAAAGTCTCGATCGCCCGATCGCTGCCGGGTGCGATGTTGGCGTTTCCTATCCCGATCGGCTATAACTTTAGTCTTGGTTCTGAGGTCTAGCATCAACGAAAGTTAGAAAATTGCCGAGTTTTATAGACATTCAGCCTGACTTGCACTATTTTTTGGGAATAATGGAGAGCCAAAACTACAGGAGGCCAGGTCATGACGGCAATCGCATCCCTACTAAAAACCCAACCCCAACCATTTCGTTTTCTGCTGTACACCGAATGGATCATGTTAGGCAGTTGTGGAGTGATGGCCGCGATCGAGGCCTGGCAGCGTCAAAGTATTCCGGTACAGCACATTACAATCCTGATCGCCCTGGGCTTTATGGGATGGATTTTGCCCGCTGGCAAAACTCCGGTGCGCTATTTCTATACGGCGATCGAAATGGGTCTGATCTTCTACGGAACTACCTTGGGATACCTGCATATCTTGCCGACGCTGTATTTAATCGTGTTGATTCGCAGTTGTTTTTTATTTGATGCGCCCGGTAGGTGGATCGTGGCCGCTCTTTCCCTGCTAATGTATCTGGTTCACCAGTTTCAGTACCTGCAGAGGGTGATGCCCCTGATGTTGCCTAATGTCGAACAACAGCAAATTTGGATGCACCAGACAGCAGAATTGTTGATGTTTGCGTTGGGGCTATTTTTTGTATCGCAGTTGGTCAGTACCTTACTAGCAGAGCGCAGAACTCAGGAACAACTAGCGCAAGCCCACGCGCAGCTACGGGAATATGCCCTGCAAATAGAAGATTTAGCGGCGCTTCAGGAACGCAACCGCATTGCTAGAGAGATTCACGATTCTTTAGGTCATGCCTTAACTGCGCTCAACATTCAACTGCAAACCGCCGTGAAACTCTGGCAGCACGATCCAATGGAGGCACAACCGTTTTTGGAACAAGCACACCGACTCGGTAAGGTTGCCATGAAAGAAGTTCGACAATCGGTAAATGCGCTGCGGGCAGACGCAGAGGAAGAAGAAAGCTTAGAACAGCAGATTGCCTCGCTGATGGAAAACTTCCGTCAGAGTACGGGCATCACTGTTGCCAGCAACATTTGCCTGGAAGTTATGTTACCGCCGACCGTTGCCAAAACGCTGTATCGGATCGTCCAAGAAGCGCTGACCAACATTTGCAAATACGCTCAAGCTACTGAGGTTCGCCTGCAATTGCAAACAACGGGCGATCGAGTGGATTTGAGTATTGAGGATAACGGGCGGGGGTTCCAGGTGGAAAGTCGTGCTAGCGGATTTGGATTGCAAGGGATGCGAGAGCGAATTGCTTCGCTCAACGGAGAGTTTCACCTGGAAACATCACCCGAAGCAGGGTGCAGAATTGATGTTAGTCTGCCTCTAAGCAGGTAGGTGTAAATATAGCGTTCGATCGGAAAACTGGGTTGAAAATCCTGCCCTTATCGGACGGCTCTATGTGGCAAGCGAAAGTTGGTGAATGGCTGCACTTATACCTATTTTCTCAAGTCATGCTACAGATAAATTCTGCAATTTCTATGAATCGAGGGTTTTGCAGATAGGGGCGGTAGCGCTATTTTATGAATTCGGTATTGGGAGGGGGAGTGTTAAGTAACAAAATGTAAAACTCTGCCAATCCCTTGCCGCGTTTTTCTTTTTCTCTGTAATTAAGAATTATCATGGGATAACAGATTGAGGACTATCCCATGATTCGTCTTTTATTAGTTGACGATCAGCAGCTTATCTGCCAAGGACTCAAGGCTATGTTAAGCCTCGAATCAGATTTAGAGGTGATTGGAGTTGCGCACAATGGTCAAGATGCCCTAGAGCAAGTCAAAGCTCTCCAACCGGATGTTGTATTAATGGATTTAAAAATGCCCGTGATGGATGGTAGAGAAGCAACTCGCCTGATCTGCCAGTCATTTCCCAATACGAATGTCTTGGTTTTAACTACTTTTGATGACGATGGATACATTATTGATGCGATGCGATCGGGAGCCAAGGGCTATTTATTGAAAGATATGCCATCGGAAGAGTTAGCGCAGGCAATTCGCTTGGTGCAATCTGGTTATACTCAACTGGCCCCTGGTTTAATGGAAAAGCTAATGACAGGATTCAGCGCTGCACCTGCTACTCCAGCACCTACCGCTCAACCCGCGAAAAACGCTGCGCTGGCACAATTAACCCCGCGCGAACAAGAGGTATTGCAGTTAATCGGTACGGGTTTAACCAATCGAGATATTGCCCAGAAGTTGTTTATTTCTGAGGGGACAGTAAAAACCCATGTCACCCATCTCCTCAATCGGTTGAATTTGCGAAATCGATCGCAGTTGGCAATTTACGCTAATTCTGCGATCGATACCTGAATCATTTTATTGTTTTTTACTACCGCAGATGGCGCAGAGAGAGAGAAGAGATAGGTTATATCTTAATCTGTTAGGGGGTGATTTTTAAGTCAGCGATGTGCGATTTACTGAGGAGTGGTATAATCAAGTTATCCTGAATGGAATTGCGATATTTTTGGTAAAGCTATGCTGATAACAGAAGCCCCTTTTACGCTCCGGAAATGGACGGTTAAAGAATATCACAAGCTGGGAGAGATGGGATTTTTTCACCCAGAGGAACGAGTTGAATTAATTTCAGGAAATATTATCAAAATGAGTGCGAAAGGAACTGCGCATACTTCGGCTTTAGGACGGACGGATAGATTGTTTCAAGATTTGTTTAACAATTTAGCATGGGTGCGAGTGCAAGATCCGATCGCCATCGATGATAGTTCCGAACCCGAACCGGATATCGCTGTAGTTATTATCGATCCGTTTGATTATGCAACTCACCATCCGACTCCTTCAGAAGTATATTTAATTATTGAAGTAGCAGATAGCAGCTTGGCTTACGATCGCGAGGTGAAAGCTGAAATTTACGCTCGATCGGGAATTGCCGATTATTGGGTATTAAATGTAAACGAAAGGCAGTTGCACGTTTTTCGAGAACCGACTGAGGATGGATATCAAAGCGAGGTAATTCTTGAGGAAAGTGCGAGTATTTCTCCGCTGCAATTTCCTGCTTTTAATATCATCATTCAGGCAATGTTGCCACCAATTATGCTAAATTGAAAGCATTACTAATTTTTTTATTTACCGCAGAGAGCTCAGAGGGCGCAGAGAGAGAAGAGAGAGGCAAGCTTTTAATCAGTTTGTAACAACCACAAACTATATTGAAATTTAAACCTCTAGATAACTGGTAATTATATTGCAGTGGGGAACATTAAGAAAGTTGAGGAAAATGCTAGTATCGATTAGGCAAATACTACTCATTCCCGTACTCCCGCAAACGAGATAGCCATGCCATTGCTTGCTGTTTTCTCTCATCAGGCGCGTGCGGCGACTTGACAAATCGATCGACAGCTCCAGCAGTTACCAATTGACCTAGAGGACCTTGCAATATCAGGCTGGGAAAATCATACATATCTCCGAGTCGTACCAGGCGACTATCCCCGGCTGCCGGATCTCGATAACAAAACACTACATCGCCCAGAGCGCGATCGGGTAAGGCATCCATTAGCGCGGGGTTGTGAGTAGAAAGCAGCACCCGCAACTGACGCTGTTCGGCAAGATCTCGGATACTGCTAAGTAGATGTTTGGCGCGGTTGGGATGAACGCCATTATCTATTTCTTCAATGACTACTAAACTACCTTCAGTTGCTGACAGCATCGCTGCTGTAATTGCTAACACTCGCAACGTGCCATCCGATAACAAAGCAGCTTCGCAATTGCGCTGTTTATTCCCAAAGGTTTCTGCCAGCCGCACCATCACTTCATCTCGCGGACCAAAAATAAAATCTAGTCCTTCTATCGCTTGTTCTGGCAAGCTCTGAATAAAATTTAAAATTGTTTGTCGATCGTCTTGGTTGCTCCACAGGCGAAATAAAACGCTGGAAAGATTAGTGTCATCTTCCTGCAAGCGTTTATCGGATTTAAAGCTGTACTCCCGCATTTTGGCAGGAATGGGATCGAGAAAGAGGATGTTTTGCAATACTCTTTGATATTCGCGGACAGTTTCAGGAACAATTTTTTGCGATTTGGGGTACTTTGCATCAAAACGAGCGGGCGTGTCTATAGCGGTTTTCATTAACATGAGGTACAAAAAACTTGTCAAGCAAGCTCTATGCCCTATGCCCTATGCCCTATGCCCTATGCCCTATGCCCTATGCCCTATGCCCTATGCCCTATACCCTATGACCGGGTGCACCTCATGTTACTAAGAAAGGCTATAATTGGGCAAATATAGCCATTAGATCGCTGCAAGTTACTCGTGGCTTATTTCTACCTTTGGTAAAATTATTATATGAAACTTCAACATCCGTTCCTATTCCTTCAGATGGTTTAATTAGGTTATATAACGGTGGTTGATTTGTCGAACCAACAATCTGCTCGCCACTAATATGCAGTTCTCCCTCGCGCACGTTGAGGGCGATCTCGAGTTGGTTCCATTCTGTTGAGTCTAAATGGCAACCAACGGTAAAACTTGACTCTCCGAGATGGCACAAATCATCGACTCGACCGCGGATAATTCGATCGGCATTATTGACCGCATACTGAATAGTAGTGAGTTTTTGACCTTGCGCCAACCATGACAGAAAGCGTAAAGCTTCAATTGCATTACTTTTGCCTGCCGCGTTGGCTCCAATGAGAACAGTCAGCGATCCGAGCGGTAATCGGCTTGTTTTGTAACTCTTGAAGTTTGCGAGGGTAAATTCTGTCAGCATGGTGTTATAAAATCCCAGTCGGTTTTAACCGACTTTAGCTATGAGCCAGGGGTTTAAACCCCTGGCGGACTGGCGAACTGACGGACTAACGAGATATCTTTGAGGACTGAAGTCCTCACTACAAACCTAATTTCTAATCGCTTTCCAGGATGCTAGCTAGCAAAGCTTGCTGAACGTGCATCCGATTTTCTGCTTGATCCCAAACGCGCGATCGACCGCCTTCGATTACTGCATCGGTAATCTCTTCATCCCGGTGTGCGGGCAAACAATGCAGTACAATTGCATTGCGATCGGCCAATTCTACTAATTGTTCGTTTACTTGATAGGGTGCAAATACGGGAATCCTGAGATTTGCTTCCTCTTCTTGACCCATACTCGCCCACACATCGGTATAAATTACTTGAGCGTTTTTGGCAGCAGCTTTCGCATCAGCAGTCACAATAACTTCGGTTTTTCCCTCAGCAATCGTCTTAGCTTTTGCTAAAATTTCAGGATTCGGTTGAAAGTTTTCCGGGCAAGCAATTGTGACGTTCATTCCCGTCATCGCGCAGCCCAACATTAGCGAATTTGCCATGTTGTTGCCGTCGCCAAAATAAGCTAACTTGACTCCTTCCAGCTTACCAAAACACTCTTTAACTGTTAGCAAGTCAGCTAGCACTTGACAGGGATGTTCGTCATCGGTTAGCGCGTTAATTACCGGAATTTCTGCATAATTGGCAAAAGTTACTAAATCTTTTTGCTCGAAAGTCCGAATTGCTAAAATGTCTAAATATCTGTCTAAAACTCTTGCTGTATCTACCAAAGGTTCGCCGCGGCTGACTTGAGTGACGTTGGGATTGAGGTCGATTACTTGCCCTCCCAATTTGTACATCGCTACTGTAAAACTTACCCTGGTTCGCGTTGAAGCTTTGGAAAATAACAAGCCGAGAACTCTCGTCCGTTTTAGCTTGACCATTCCCGATTTTAAACTGGCTGCTAAATCTAGCAAATAATTTAATTCGTCAATGCTTAAATCAGCCAGACTTAATAAGTCTCGTCCTTTTAATGAATCCATAATTGCTCCTCGCACCAATTTTCAACTGTTTCTTAGATATTGTTCGATGATTACCTGTAATAAAAGCGGTTTGTAGTGAGGACTTTAGTCCGCACCTATCTAAGGACTAAAGCCCTCACTACAAACTAATCTTTTTGCGATCGAGAGAGGGTCTGCACTCTTAAATCTCAATTCGCAACGGCAGGCTGTTTGCCTTTTCCCCGAGTTTTAAACTGCGGGCAATTGTTCGATCGCGCGATCGATCGAATCGCAGCCTTGCTCGACAGTTTCCACCACCGACAACAAGCCCCGCAATTCCCCAGCACCGGGGAAACCTTTAGCATACCAGGTTAAGTGTTTGCGTGCTTGCCGGACGCCGCTTTCGCCTTTGTATTCCCACAACGCCCTCAAGTGTTCTTTAGCACATTCGAGCTTTTCAATTGGTGTCGGGGCTATCTTTTCTTCACCTGTTTTCAGAAAATAATCGACTTCTCCTACTAAGAATGGATAGCCTAATGTGCCGCGAGAACACATCACTCCGTCGGCCCCTGTTTCTTCGAGACATCGCACTGCTGCTGCCACAGAAAAAATGTCTCCGTTGCCAATTACAGGAATCGATAAAACTTCCTTAACGCGGCGAATCCATTCCCATTTTGCCGGACCGTTGTAACCTTGCGATCGAGTGCGGCCGTGTACGGTAATCATTTGCGCGCCGGCATCTTCCATGCGTTTGGCAAAGTCTAAAATAGTAATTTCTTTGTCTGTCCAACCGATCCGAGTTTTGACAGTAACTGGAACTTCCACTGCTTGCACGACTGCGCGAACGATTGCTTCTGCTGTTTTCGGATCTCGCAGCAGGGAAGAACCGCCTCCATTTTTAGTAATTTTGTTTACCGGACAGCCCATATTAATATCAACTGTATCGGCTCCTTCTGCAACTGCTTTTTGCGCTGCTTCTGCTAAGAAATCCGGGCGACAGTCGAATAATTGAATGCTAATCGGGCGTTCGTTGGGGTCAACTTCCATGATTCTCGGCAGTTGTTTGACGTAGTGCAAACCCGTAGCGTTTACCATTTCGGTGTACATCATCGAATCCGGCGCGTAGCGGCGCACCAAGCGGCGAAATACTAAGTCTGTAACGCCGGATAATGGCGATTGCAGGACGCGGCTTTTGACTTCAAAGTTGCCGATTTTGAGCGGTGTTGCTAATCTTTTTTGTAATTCTGGATTGATGGATAGCATGGTAGATAGTTGGTAAGGAGTTTTGAGTTTTGAATTTTGAGTTGTGAGTTAAAGACAGTTCTTAGGAGTTTTGAATTTTGAGTTGTGAGTTAAAGACAGTTCTTAGGAGTTTTGAATTTTGAGTTGTGAGTTAAAGACAGTTCTTAGGAGTTTTGAATTTTGAATTTTGAGTTAAAGACAGTTCTGAAGTTCAAAACTCAAAACTTAAAACTCAGAACTTCCCCGCGATCGATATTAGTTTGTTAAATCGGAAGATGTATATTTTAACACGAAGAAGCCAGAATTAAAACTACTCTCATTCTCCCACTCTCGCACTCTCCCACTCCCCCACTCTCCCCCTCTGGTCCCTGCCCCACTCTCCCCTCTCCCACTCTCACAAAGCGAGCAAATCAGTCTCCGGGAAGATGGCAAACCCCCAAAAAATGTGATTTCTTATATAAAAAATACATAATCCTTTCAACTTTCAGGTACAGTTCATGACGAACCCAGATAAGGTCAAGGTGCGCTTAAACTTCGTTGTTTCATCCGAAATCAACGATACTCTCGAAGAACTCGCCAACAAAACTGGTGGAACTAAAACCGAAGTGTTTCGTCGAGCTATTGCCTTGATGGAAGTAATCGTCGATGCTAAAGAAGAGGGAAAAAAAGTAGGAATTACCGACAAAGACCGAAATTTAGTTACTGAAATTGTTGGCATTTAATAAACATTTACCCCTAGTAAAGAAGTGCGATCGCGCTATCTCCACAGGTCAAAAAAACAATGAGCCCGCTTCAGGCACCGCCCCTACCGATCGAACCCTACAGTACTGCTACATTTACCGCAGTTACGGCACTACTTTTGGCAACTATGTTGCTGTTCGCAATCAAAGCAACTCCTGCATTTCTGTTGTTTGCTGCTGCGATGGTTGTCGCTTGGTATGCAGGTTTAAAATCAACGGAACGCGAACTAAAACAAGAACGGGATATTATCGCGCAAGTCCTCAGTACGGCCGCCTGTTTCATCGTAGTTATCGACAAGCAAGGGCGGATTGTCCGCTTCAATCAAGCTTGCGAAAAAACTACGGGTTACTCATTTGCCGAAGTTAAAAGTAAATGCTTTTGGGATCTATTTTTAATTCCTGAAGAGGTAGAGTCAGTGCGAGCTGTTTTCGATAGACTGTTAAAAAATAACGACTCGATCGGCAGCAGCCATCAAAACTATTGGCTGACAAAAAATGGCGATCGGCGCTTAATTTTTTGGTCGAATACCGTCATTCTAGACCGCCAAGGTTTGGTAGAATATGTAATAGCTAGCGGCACGGATATTACTGCCCGCCAGCAAGCAGAAACAGCCCTATCTAAAGCTTACTTAGAGCTAGAAAACCGAGTCAAACAGCGCACTGCAGAACTGATAGTAGCTAAAGAAGCCCTGCAAGCACAAGAAGAACGATTTCGCTCTTTGAGTTCCTGTTCTCCGATCGGCATTTTCATGGCTGATATTAACGGTCGCTGTACCTATACCAACCCTCAGGCTCAGGCTATTTCGGGATATAATTTAGCAGAACTTTTAGGAGATGGCTGGCAAAACGGAATTCATCCAGAAGACCGATCTCGGGTATTAGCTGCTTGGCAAGATTATATCCAAGGTAAAAGTCAATACGCAAATGAATACCGCCACCAAACAACTGAAGAAATTATCCGCTGGGTTAACATTCGCAGTTCGCCGATGTTTTCCGACTCCGGCGAACTCGTAGGTCATGTCGGTACGGTCCAAGATATTACCGAACAGCGGGAAGCACAAGCAGCTTTATCCAGCAGCGAAAAGCAACTAAAAGCAGTGCTGGAAAATGCGCCGGATATCATTATCCGCACCGACAAACAACTGCGCTACATATACGTCAACGCAGCGGTAGGCAGAACTCAAGGATTACCTGTTTCTTACTTTCTCGGCAAAACCAGCCAAGAAATCGGAATGCCAGACGAACTGTGCCAATTGTGGGATGAAACCCTGCGCAAAGTATTAACAACGGGTCAAGAACAAATTATAGAATTTGAGTCGCCCTCAGCCAACGGCATGAGAAATTATCAATCCCGCGTAGTTCCCGAATTGGACGCGGACGGCATTCCGGAAACGGTTTTAATTGTCGCCCGCGACATCACCGAACTCAAACTAGCAGAGATTCAAAAAGCTCAGTTGCTAGTAGCACAAACAGCCCGAGAAAAAGCCGAAAAAGAACAAGCCCGATCGGCCTTTTTAGCAGAAGTCAGCAAAATGCTGGCAACCGCTTTTAACGGCGAAACGGTATTGCAAAATGTCGCAGAACTAGCGGTGTCAATTGTAGCAGACGGGTGCTGCATTCACTTAATGGAACCAGACGGCACCGCGCGGCAAGCGGCAGTTGCTCACGGGGAATCCTCCAAGGTTGATGCGCTCGATCGATTGAGCATCCAAAACCCGATTGACTCCAACATTGCTAACGGTTATCCCCTAGTAATTCGTACCGGAAAATCCGAATTAATTTCCGAAGTTGATGAAGCACTTATAGCAGCCGCAGGAGTCTGTGAAGCTGAAATGGAAATCCTGCGATCGCTCGAAATCGTCTCTCACGCTTGCGTACCGCTGACAGCCCGCGGTAGGGTAATGGGCGCGATTACCTGCTTTACTGCCAAAGGAGGCCGCCGCTACAATGCTGAAGATCTCACAATGCTAGAAGACCTAGCTTACCGCGTCGCAATCGCCCTCGACAATGCCAGACTTTACGCCGAAGCACAGCAAGCACTAGCTGAAAAATCGCAATCTTTTGCCTTAATTGATTCGCTATTAGAAGCCTCTCCCTTAGGCATTTGCTTTTTCGATCGCGAAATGCGTTTCCTCCGCATCAATCGAGTTTTAGCAGAACTCAACGGCTTGTCGCCCCAACAGCATTTAGGTCAAGATTTCCGCCAACTGTTGCCGAAAACTGCAGCCAAATTTGCACCGATTGTCCAGCAAGTTTTAGACAGGGGCGAGCCGATTCTCAACCTAGAAATTAGTGGCGAACCTGCTGGAAAACAGGGAGAGTTTGGCTATTGGCTGGGCAACTACTATCCAGTAAAAAATCAAAGAGGAGAAATACTCGGGGCAGGCATCATCCTCACAGATATCACCGCAGCCAAACAGACAGAAATCGCTTTGCAAGAAAGCGAAATGCGGTTCCGCAGCGTCCTAGAATCCAATACGATCGGCATCGGTTTCTGGGATACGAGCGGTAAAGTTACTGAAGCTAACGATGTTTTGCTAAAAATGCTCGGTTACAACAGGGAAGAATTAGTTTTAGGAAACCTGCGGTGGTCGGACTTAACTCCCCCCGAACAGCAACACCTCGATCGCGCGGCTTTCGAGCAAGTGCAAACAGAAGGAAAATGCACGCCTTTTGAAAAAGAATACATCCGCAAAGATGGTTCCCGCTTCCCGGTTTTAGTCGGCAGCGCATGCTTTGCCGGATGTCAAGACAAAGGCTCGTTCTTCGTCCTCGACATCACCGATCGCAAACAAGCTGAAAATATAATTCGCGAAAACGAAGCTCGGCTCGCCCGCCAACTAGCAGAACTCGATTTAGTTTACAATACCGCACCGGTCGGGCTGTGCTTTGTCGATACCGATTTGCGCTGCGTGCGGGCGAACGAATACTTTGCTGCGATTAGTGGCCACCCGATCGCAGACCGGATCGGGCGCACCATCAGAGAAGTAATTCCCGAACTCGCCGATCTAGTAGAACCGATTTACCGCCAGGTTCTTGCCACGCAAACTCCCGTACTCGACTTGGAAGTCAAAGCCGCCACCCTCCAACAGTCGGGAGTCCTGCGGGATTGGCTGGTCAGCTTTTACCCCGTCAGGGAGGAATCCGGGGCGTTGTTAGGCATCAGTACGGTAGTGCAGGAAATCACAGATCGCAAGCAAGCAGAACGGGTAATGCGCCACAGCGAATTGATTTTCCAGCGGCTGTTTGCAGCAGATATCTTTGGCGTCGCGATCGGCGATTTCACCGGTCGCATCGCCTACGCCAACGATACCCTGTTGAAAATGGTGGGCTACACCCGCACTGACCTGCTGTCAGGGGCCCTGCGGTGGGACAGGATGACTCCCCCCGAATACCTGCACCTCGACGCGCAGGCGGCGCAAGAACTGCGGGCTAAGGGCGTCGCCACTCCTTTTAAGAAAGAGTACATCCGCAAAGACGGCAGCCGGGTGCCCATCCTGATCGGCGGGGCAACTCTCGACGGATGCGATCTCGAACCGGCGACGATCGTGGCATTCTACATCGATTTGACGGAAATCGAGCGGGTGCAGGCCGAACTCAAAAAAGATCGGGAACGGCTGCAAATCGCCCAGCAAGCGGGCCGGATCGGAACTTTTGAGTGGAACATCCAAACTAACGAATCCACCTGGACGCCGGAGTTAGAGGCTTTGTACGGCCTCCCGACCGGCAGTTACGGCGGCAATTATCAAAATTGGGTCGAAATGTTGCATCCAGACGATCGCGCTTTTGCTCAACAGCAGATGCAAGTGGCGGCTACCAACGGCGGGGAATTGGAGATGGAGTTTCGCATCTGTCGCGCGGATGGGAACGTGCGCTGGATGGCTTGCAGGGCAATCGTGTTTCAGGACGATCGGGGCGTGTCCCTGCGGGCGATCGGGGTGAATGTGGATATCAGCGAACGCAAGCAAGCCGAAGCCGAACGCGCCCTGTTGCTGGAGAGGGAACAAGCGGCTCGTGCTCAAGCTGAGGCAAACAACCGCCTCAAGGACGAGTTTTTGACAACTCTTTCCCACGAACTGCGGACGCCTTTAAATACGATTCTGGGCTGGTCGCAGCACCTGCGCAAGGGCGGGTACCAGCCAGCGATTTTAAGCCGCGCTTTGGAAGCGATCGAGCGTCAGGCGAAGATTCAGACGCAGTTGGTGGAAGATTTGCTTGAAGTTTCGCGGATCGTTCAAGGCAAGATGGTTCTCAAACCCGGCTGGTTTCATGCGGTAAAGGCGATCGAAGGAACTCTCAACGCGATCGATAGTGCTGCCCAAGCCAAGTCTGTCATCGTGCGATCGGAACTCGACCCGTCAGTCGGTTTAATCTGGGGCGACGTGCAGAAGTTTCAGCAAATAGTGTCGAATTTGCTCAGCAACGCTGTCAAGTTTACGCCATCGGGGGGAACAGTCCGGTTGCGGGTGTCGGCAGTGGGGGGAAATGGCGAACCCGATTGCTTGCACATTCAAGTTAGCGATACCGGCAAGGGAATTGCTGCGGATTTTCTGCCCTACGTGTTCGATCGCTTCCGTCAAGCCGACGGTTCGATTACTAGGGCCCAAGGCGGTTTGGGACTCGGATTGGCCATCGTCCGCCATTTGGTGGAACTGCACGGCGGCACCGTGACGGCGGACAGCCCCGGAGAGGACCGAGGTGCGACATTCAACGTCTTGCTGCCCCTAAAACAAGCGGCAGCGAAAGCTGAAAGTATTGGTAATTCGGCGATTGGCTCCCGATCGCAGTCAACCGAGCGGACCAGTCAGAGTTCCGATCCCAGAAGCGCAAGCCAGCAAGCACTTTTGGGCGGGGGAAGGCTCGCTGGTTTGGCGGTTTTAGTAGTTGACGACGAGTCCGACAACCTCGAATTTTTGGCAGTGGCAGTCCAAGAGTGCGGCGCTAGGGCGCTGCCAGCAGCTTCGGCAGCAGAGGCGATCGAGATTTTAGAAACTAGGAAGCCGGATATTTTAGTCAGCGACATCGGTATGCCCGACGAAGATGGCTATTCCTTAATCCGCAACATTCGAGCTGCCGAATCCGACAAAACTAAGCGATTGCCTGCCGTAGCTTTGACTGCTTACGCGGGTGAAGAATACCGAAATCGGGCGATCGAAGCCGGCTATGACGAACACTTAACCAAGCCGATCGAACCTGCTGAATTCGCCGCTGTTTTAGCTAAGTTAGTTCAAGCTTGAACTGGTAGTTGCGTGTTGGCTCGCTGGAGCGGGCGATCGCAACTATCAGCAAACACTCGTGTAAACTAGACAAACAATAAACGGCAGCGACAAATATCCCGTATTTTCACACCAACCTTGTTTGATGTGCCAGAACGTCCTCCGGCAGACCCTTTAATAGGCTATTTTAAGTTAGACCATGCCTCAATTCTATAAAATATTTTTAACATATCACAACTACCTTTTTTAGTTAAGCTCTCAAACGCACAAAAATCGTCAAATAATTGAAAATTATTCGCAATTATTTTGAGATTGCAGTCAATTTTAGCCCCGATCAATAATTTTTGCGAACAAACGTAAAGAATCATAACGCGATGGCTGTCGATCTCAAAGAGAAACCCCGACAAGCCCTCGCGCCTTTGAGGTAGTAGGTGATACCAAATCCGGGTTTCTCACCCCCTTTATTCCTGAAACCCGCGAAGGCGGGTTTTGTACGTATAGTTGAGGGTGAAAATCGAATCACAGGTTTGACCGGGATATCTAACCCGGATTTGGTATGAGGTACAAAAAACCCTCCAAAACACTGAAGTTCAAATAGGTACACCTCATCATGAGTGAGAACCGCCATACCTCAGGAACTTGCAATCTTCTGCAATACCAAATCCTCAGATCGTACCCCCTCGATAATTTCCTCAAAGTAGGGAATGCGAGATTAAACGAGCGACGCACCCTACAACTTAATAACGAGCACGAACACCCTCCGCTTCGCTCCGCCCAGATTTGGTATAATTTATTTCAAATCCAGCAAACCGCTAGTTTTCAACTTAGGATTGAACCGAATTTCTTCAGTTACGCCGCGAGCTTTAAGCTGCGCGAAAATTTCATTTTCCACCCGACGCGCTACATTTTTCAAAAGTTTATCTTTAGCAATTTCATCAACCACAATCCCTGCATAACTAGCTGCTTCTTCAGCAGTCATCAATGTTTTAGTATCGATCGGATCGTTCCACAAAGCACCAGCAGCGTTTCCCTGAGGTAGCGAACCGTTTTCAGCAATCCAACTTTCTCGGATGCTTTCTAAAAGAGTGCGGTTGGGTCGATCGATAGTTTGGACTTTCAGCCAATAACACAACTGAGTTTGGCGGACTAAATGCTGTTTCAGGCTGAGACAAATATCGCGAGAATAACCCACAAATTGCAGCACTTTCTCGCTGTCAAAAATCCCGTAAACGCCGATTTTTCCCTGTACGGATTCGGGCAATTTACCCTCGGAATTGATGTAGGGAACAAATTCTAAACTGGCGAGCGATCGAATGTCTGCTGTCATTTTTTTTGAAATGAATTAAAAGTTGAGAGTTGAGAGTTGAGAGTAGAAGCGTGCCAGCGTCGGGAACTCGCGAACCGATTCGGAATTAATAAGTGCGAGCGTTGGGAACTCGCGAACTGATATCAAGTCCAACTCGAAACAGGAAAAAGTAATAACTCAAGACACCAATCCACCAGAAAACCTGTGTTTGATAATTATGTTTGAAAAACTCTATATATGGCACAGAGGCGGCTGGGTTTAAAAACTTTTCCTTGGAACATAAAATTAGGTGGCACGTTGATAATTGCAAAATCGCTGCGGTTGTAATACTGCTCGAATTCAGCCGGCATTCCCTTCGGCGTCTCAGTGCTGTAAGGCACTGGCTGAAACAATAATTCGGTAAATTCAAGCTGCGAACACCGCAATTGCTCGGCTAGCTGTTTGAGAAAATTTTCACCAGTTAACAAACCAAACAGTGCAGCTTTCGCATCCGCTTCGAGGGCAAAACTGCCATCATAGCTGTCGATAATCTTCAAACCCATTTTGTGCGTATTCCCTAACAGTCGATCGGCGCATCCTGCATTTTACCCGACATCAGCGTCTTTGAAAGCACAAAACTCATCTTTTAGCATTTGTCATAACTCAAGCAAAATATCGCAATTGCAAAATTTTGGCAAACAGTCCTGATTTTTTTCCCGATCGCTTCTATCATGTGCCTATGTTGTCAATGAAATATACCAGACTACGACTAATAAGGTTATGCAGAAGATCGATGACGGATCGTTTACAGCGATGAGAAGTTCCGCAAATCAACGGGATTGGCTGGAAGTGGCGGAATATGCTTCTATTGCCGGTTCAGCTATCGGCACTGTTGCTGCGGCATTGTCGGGGCAAATTATCTACGCAGCAGCCCCGTTAACCGCCGCACTCTCGCTGAATTTCGCCAACCGCCAGCGTTTCCAGCAGCAAATACAACAACAAGCAAATTCTGCGATCGCCGGCGTACATTTAACTGTAAAATCCCTCCAGCAGCAAGTTCAGGCACCCCCCAAGGAAGTGGAACTCTACACTGCCGTCTCCGATTTGCAGCAGAAATTCCGCAGTTTGGAGTCCGACGCCCTCGCGGAAGTACACGGTGCTCTAGAAGCGCTTCAGCAGCAAGTACAAGTATTTCCGGGAGACTCCGGGGAACTCTACACCATCCTTTCCCAATTGCGGCAGAAACTCGACAATTTGGAAAATAGCGCCCTCCGAGAACAAGATTGGGAAAATGTCAACGTCCGATTTTTATTAATGGATGAAAAGCTAAATGAAGTTAAAAATATTACAGCAGATTTGCAGGAACGATCGAACTTGACAGACTTCAATGCAATTCAAGATTCTTTGAAGCAATTGCAGGAATTGCTCGATCGACCGACAATCGATGTAGCAGTGCTGCAAAATGAAATTCACCATTTGCAGGAGCAAGTTTCTGAATTGCAGCGTCAAAATCGAGAAATTGTCAAGCCTTATTTGCAGCGTTTGACTCGCGCTATGAAACAGCTATCAGCAAGTTAATTGTCTGTAATATTATCAGTAGGGTGCGCCGAAGCGCACCTTACCAATTCCCAATTTTTAATTAGATCTGGTTCGCCAATATAATTATCGACGATCGCGAGCGGGGACTATTCACCCGAGCGCGAGCTCTGACGCTCGCACTATTCCCCGAGCGCGAGCTCTGACGCTCGCACTAATGACCAATAACATTCGATCGCTCTGATGCGAGTAAGGTGCAATGTCTTTAACTCAAAACTCAAAATTTAAAACTCAAAACTTTTCTTAACTATCAACTATCAACTATCAACTGCTTGCCAAGCTTGCCAGAAAATATAAATCGATAAAATTGCCAAGAACGATCGAAAAGCTAAACTAACAATGCGATCGGGCAATCTCGGCAAAAATCGCGTGCTGATTTGCGCTCCCAACAAACCTCCAACTCCCAAAATCAGCCCTTCAGACCACTGTACGTTACCCGCTGCAGCGTGTCCCACTACCGCCGAAATAGCTGTAATTACAATAACCCCCAAGCTCGTTTGAATGGCTCTTTTAATGTTCTCTCCCAACAGCACAATTTGCAGCGGCACCATAATCAATCCCCCACCCACTCCGAATAAACCCGCCAGCAAGCCGGCAGCACTTCCAGTTGAAAATCTGGCAAAAATGGGATTGAATAAAATATTGGAATTATGCGATAATTGTGGATTTGCGATCGCTTCCGCACCGTTATTATTTTCACCTTCTGCTCGATCGCGATCGGTTTCTTTTTGAGCAGTCAACCGCTTGCGAACTTCTATCAAATAAATATTCAGCCACAGCAGCAATCCAAAAGTAACTAACAGCAAATAAGCCGGAAATATCCCAGCTAAATAAACGCCGATTTGTGCTGTAATTACAGCAGGAAATCCGATGCCTGCAACTTGGCTGAAACTGAGGTAGCCCATTCGCCAATTTTGGAAACTGCCAGAAATCGCCGTAATGACGATCGACAAACTGCTAGTAGCCACAGCTTGCACCGGCGAATACCTGAGAGCCACCAACAGCGGCACGAGTACCGTACCGCCGCCAATACCCAAAAACCCAGCCAGAATTCCGGCAACCAGTCCGGCCGCACCCAAAATCAATAATTCATCGCTCGTCATTAGTTATTAGTGCGAGCGTCCCCGCTCGCAAACCTTGTAATCAGTGCGAGCGTTCCCGCTCGCGAACAAGCACCATCACTCATTAGTTATCAGTCATTAAATGGCGATAATAACTAATAACTAATAACCAATGCTCTGTTCTTCCGCAATACTATGCCTGATGCCCGATGCCCAATACTCAAAACTTTTAAGAGTCATTAGTTGTGCCATCGGGCATAATCGCCCGCCTCAAATCTGCATCCCGCAAATTCGCTCGATTCATGTTAGCATCAATCAAAACAGCCTCCACCAAAACCGCACCGCTCAAATTAGACCAAATCAGCTTGGCGCGATACAAATTAGCACCGCTCAAATTAGCACTGCGCAGAGTTGACCAACTAACATTAGCAACTCTCAAATTAGCATTACTGAGATTCGCTTCCGTCAGATTTGCGCCAATCACAGTGACTTGGCGCAAGTCCGCAGCCGTCAAATTTGCTCCCGAAAGCATCGCCCCACTCAAAATTGCCTGAGTCAGGTTGGCTCTTTCTAAAAGCGACTCGCTGAGGATAGCATTTGTTAGGTTAACCGCCTTGAGAGTTGACCAACCCAAATTAGCTTTCATCAAATTAGCGCGAATCATGCTAGCATCCGTTAAATTCGCCGCCGACAAGTTTGCTTCGGAAAAGTTGGCTTCCGTGAGATTAGCTTCCGTCAAGTTGGCTTTAGTCATGTTGACTTCTCTAGCCATCGAGCCGCGCAAGTTCGCTCCGGTGAGGTTGACAGCAGTTAAATTAGCGCGACTCAAATCGGTGCCGATGAGATTTGCTTCGCTGAGATTGGCTTCTGCCAAGT
Organism: Oscillatoriaceae cyanobacterium Prado104; assembly: GCA_025454405.1. GTDB lineage: Bacteria > Cyanobacteriota > Cyanobacteriia > Cyanobacteriales > Microcoleaceae > Microcoleus. The sequence goes on from JALOON010000062.1 coordinate 65,660, forward strand.
CAGCCCCTGCGAGTTTGACCTCGCGCAGGTTTGCTCCTGTCAGGTTTGCGCCTTTGAGGTTGGCCCGCAGCAAGTTTGCTCTAGTAAAGTTAGCTTCGCTCAAGTCAGCCCCCTTGAGGTTAACCCCTGCGAGGTTGCTCTCTCGAAAATTTCTTTCTCCGGCCGCATATTGCCTCAAAATTCGATCGGCCTCCATGTCATTCGCCTCATAATTTTTTTTAAACGTCGAAGTGATGGTATATCACATCATCCCAGTTGACACTCACCCTTGGCTAAAGTCGAGGGTGATTCTTGGTTCATCATCCAACCGTAACTCCGCAGGATTGCTCCAACGAAGCTAGAGGGTTGAATTCCCCAAGCGTATGCGTTTGCGTTTGCCCCACGCTAAGTCCCTTTTGCAGGATGTTTACCGCCACATTGCGATCTCGCTCTGCCACAAATCCGCAATGAGGGCAAACGTGAGTTCTCACAATCAACGATTTCTTTACCGTCTCACCGCAGTTCGAGCAGTCCTGACTCGTGTATTGGGGTGAGACAGCGATCGTGACCTTCCCATACTTAACTCCAAAGATCGCCCGAACGCCCTGCAAGATAGCAATCCCAGTGGTTTTGGAGCCGGAATCTAGTTTGAGTTCTAGCAGCTCAGGATTTGCCGGAACCTCTTTGTTTAAAATAATTGTGAAGGGAAACTGTCTGAAGACAGATGCTTTAGCTGCCTTCAGTAATGACCTTCCTACTCCTGGTTGGCAGGGTGATAGCGCTCGCCCTTTTGTGTCTAGAACAAAAATAAAATTAGACATTGTGGCGTCTCTTCTACTTGCGTGTAATGTTAGCCTCGGCAATGTTTAATGAGCTTGTAAAAGCTAAAAGCACTGTCTTAACCCGTTAAAACTGTTTAACTTTTAGCGACAGAGCGACAAACTGGCTGCGCATTCGTCGGTGTCATGACTCAAAAAACGTAGTCCTCAAAGGACTTAGCCTGGTCAGGTTCGGCTTGTTCCATCCCGCTCGAAGAGCCGGACAGTCTACAAGCCCCTAGATGAGAGCTATGGGGTTCCTGACTCTGCTTGCAGCAGTATAGTTTGCATCTTTGCACCGCTGAATCTGTCGCTGTTGGGCGATTCTATTCTACAAACCTCCCTTAAAGTATCAGCGATTCTTAGAAGATCGCCAATAGCGTAAAGCTTTGAGCGATCGTCGGTCAACAGCCTGTAGTGGCAGGAAATAACTAATTTAGGGACATTTTCTGGTAAAATCGATCGTCCCAAGTACAAGGATTGCGTCCGAAAACTCGGAGGAATACGGGATATTCAAAGGAAAATCCTTGGAGAATCGCATCCCTATTGAGGGATGGAACAGAGAGGAATTGAGAAATGCCTGAAAATTTGAGAAGCCAAGCTATAACTGGGGGCGTGCAGCGGACCCCCAACCGGGCTATGTTGCGGGCCGTCGGTTTTGGTGACGGCGATTTTACGAAACCCATTGTGGGCATTGCTAACGGGTACAGCACGATTACGCCCTGCAATGTGGGATTGAATGACCTCGCGATGCGGGCCGAGGTGGCGGCGCGGGAAGCTGGTGCGATGCCGCAGATGTTCGGTACGATTACTGTCAGCGATGGTATCTCGATGGGAACAGAAGGGATGAAATATTCTCTGGTGTCGAGAGAGGTAATTGCAGATTCTATAGAAACTGCTTGCAACGGTCAAAGCATGGACGGCTTGCTGGCTATAGGCGGGTGCGATAAGAATATGCCGGGAGCGACGATCGCGATCGCCCGCATGAATATTCCTGCTATTTTTGTTTACGGTGGGACGATCAAACCGGGACACCACAACGGACGGGATTTAACCGTAGTCAGCGCTTTTGAAGCTGTTGGCGAATTCAGTGCCGGTAAGATTGCCGTCGATGAACTGATTGAGGTGGAACGGAAAGCTTGTCCGGGTGCGGGCTCCTGCGGCGGAATGTACACTGCAAATACGATGTCCAGCGCTTTAGAGGTGATGGGGATGAGTTTGCCCTATTCTTCGACAATGGCTGCTGAAGATGCCGAAAAAGCTGACAGCGCTGCGGAATCTGCAAAAGTTTTGGTAGAAGCGGTTCGCAAACAGTTGCTACCGAGCCAAATTTTAACTCGCAAAGCTTTTGAAAATGCGATCGCGGTGATTATGGCTGTCGGCGGTTCGACGAATGCTGTTTTGCATTTACTGGCAATTTCTAACGCGATTGGAGTTGAATTGTCCCTCGACGATTTTGAAACTATTAGAGCTAAAGTTCCGGTGCTGTGCGACCTCAAACCCAGCGGTAAATATGTAGCAACGGATTTGCACAAAGCTGGCGGCATTCCCCAAGTAATGAAAATGCTGTTAGAACGCGGTTTGCTGCACGGCGACGCGCTGACAATTACGGGCAAAACAGTTGCCGAATTGCTGGCAGATATCCCAGATGAACCCCGCGCTGACCAAGATGTAATTCGCCCTTGGAACAACCCGCTGTACGCCCAAGGACATTTAGCAATTCTCAAGGGAAATCTGGCAACAGAAGGAGCAGTTGCTAAAATTACTGGGGTGAAGAAACCGCAAATTACCGGACCGGCGCGGGTATTTGAGTCTGAAGAAAATTGTTTGGCTGCCATTTTGGCTGGCAAAATTCAAGCAGGAGATGTGATTGTCATCCGCTACGAAGGACCGAAAGGCGGACCGGGAATGCGCGAAATGCTAGCACCAACTTCGGCAATTATTGGTGCGGGTTTGGGCGATTCTGTGGGGTTAATTACTGACGGTCGCTTCTCTGGCGGCACTTACGGTATGGTGGTCGGTCACGTCGCACCAGAAGCGCAAGTTGGCGGCACGATTGCTTTGGTAAAAGAAGGGGATTCGATTACGATTGACGCTCGCAATCGGTTGTTGCAGCTCAATGTTTCCGAGGCAGAATTGGAAGAGCGGCGAGCCGTTTGGCAGCCTCCTAAACCCCGATATACTAAGGGTGTTTTGGCTAAATACGCTAAGTTGGTTTCTTCTAGCAGTGTCGGTGCTGTAACCGATCTGGGTTTGGGTTAAAGTTGGTAGTGGGGACTTCAGTCCTCCGACTGACAGTCTTAGCTGGAGATGCAACTGAATAACTTATCTGGGTAGAAGAGGAAAGAGACCGAAAGCGTAGGGGTTTTCATCCGGTCAAAGCTTTAAAGTGAGAAATTCAATCACCTCTTAAATCCGGTCTTATACCAAATCCGGGTTAGATATCCCCGTTATGACAGGGCGGTTGAAACCTGTGAGGGTGCAAAATCGAATCTGCTTCTATTTGACCTGAAACTCGATACGTACAAAACCCGCCTTCGCGGGTTTCAGGAATAAAGGGGATGAGAAACCCAAATTTGGTATTACTCTTGCTACGCAAGCGATTTTCTGAGTTTTTTAGCAAGCCCCTACAAAAACATCATTATTTTGGAAAATGAAACAGCCCTGCCTCTACGTTCCTTTGATGGCGGGGTTTTTGCGTTGATAACCGAGAAGCAGACTCTTGAAGCCGGACAATCCTTAAATCAACCAAAAACGAATCCCGACAAAAAAAATCGGGTATGTTTGACGCACTATTTAGACCGTGCTAATGTTTTCCAAGAGTCGGAAAACACCTTGCAAAATTAGAGAGTTGAGCTATGACCCAGGCGACCAAAACCCAATCCGCAACAACAACCGCAATCGCCCTCAATTGTAAAGAATGCGGCGAAGAGTACGAACTCCAAGCCAAACACGTCTGCGATTGTTGCTTCGGTCCGCTAGAGGTCAAGTACGACTACGACGCCATCCGCCGCACCGTCAGCCGCCAAACCATCGAAGCTGGCCCCAACTCGATCTGGCGCTATCGCTCTTTTCTGCCAGTCGCTACAGATAACGTTATCGATGTCGGCACCGGCATGACTCCTCTATTAAAATCTCACCGCTTGGCACGCCGCCTGGGTCTCAAAAATCTTTATATTAAAAACGATGCCGTCAATATGCCCACTCTAAGCTTTAAAGACAGAGTGGTGTCAGTAGCCCTCAGCAGAGCTAGAGAATTGGGTTTCACCACGGTATCCTGCGCCAGCACGGGAAATTTAGCTAACTCTACCGCCGCGATCGCAGCCCATGCCGGTCTCGACTGCGTAGTCTTTATCCCTTCAGACTTAGAAGCAGGCAAAGTCCTCGGCACCCTGATTTACAACCCAACTGTTATGGCAGTTCACGGCAACTACGACCAAGTTAATCGGCTCTGCTGCGAAGTCGCCAATACACACGGTTGGGGATTTGTCAACATCAACCTCCGCCCCTATTATTCCGAAGGCTCGAAAACCCTCGGCTACGAAGTTGCAGAACAGTTAGGCTGGCAGTTGCCCGACCACATTGTTGCTCCCCTAGCCTCCGGCTCCCTGTTCACAAAAATTTACAAAGGTTTTCAAGAATTCATCGAAGTCGGCTTGGTGGATGACAAGAAAGTCCGGTTCAGCGGTGCCCAAGCCGACGGCTGTTCCCCAATCGCCCAAGCATACCGCGAAGGTCGCGATTTCGTGAAGCCCGTCAAGCCGAATACAATTGCTAAATCGATCGCGATCGGCAATCCAGCCGACGGCATCTACGCCCTCGACATCGCCCGCAAAACAAACGGCAACATCGAATCCGTCAGCGACACCGAGATCGTAGAAGGCATGAAACTGCTGGCGGAAACTGAAGGCATCTTCACCGAAACAGCAGGCGGCACCACGATCGCAGTCTTGAAGAAACTCGCAGAAGCAGGCAAAATCGATCCCGACGAAACCACCGTCGCCTACATCACTGGCAACGGCTTAAAAACCCAAGAAGCAGTCTCCGGCTATATCGGCGAACCCATCACCGTCGAACCGAAACTCGAATCCTTTGAGCGCGCCCTCGAACGCGCCCGCACCCTCGATCGTCTAGAATGGCAGCAAGTTTTGGTTTAATAGTCAGTTGAAGGAAGAAGGAAGAAGGAAGAAGGAAGAAAGAAGAAGGAAGAAGGAAGAAGGAAGAAGGAAGAAGGAAGAAGGAAGAAGGAAGAAGGAAAAATTCTTACTATCTCCCTAGGGCGGACATGGGGCAGTGCCCTTAAACTCTCCCCCTCTTCCCTCTCCCTCTCCCTATTCCCCAATCTAAAATCTAAAATCTAAAATCGATTGACAGTTGACCGAAAAGCAGTTATCAGTCTTATGTTCGACGCAAATGCTGAGTGTGGCGGTTAATCATATCTCAACTGACTGCTGAGCTCGTGTCCGTTCGATCGAGCGCGATCGAACAGGTTCGTAGTGAGGACTTTAGTCCGCAATTTACCAAAAAATGCAATAAAAGACTGAAGTAATTACGAGAAACATATAGTGGTTATATAATCGGATACGATCTGACTGCTGACTTCTAACTAAGGATTAAGAAAATGGCAATTAAAGTTTTAATTCCCACTCCGCTGCAAAAATTCACTAACAACCAAGCTACGATCGAATGCAGCGGCGGCAACGTTTCTGAACTGATTGAAGCACTAGAACAAAGCTGTCCGGGCATCAAAAAAAGCCTGTGCGACGAGAAAGGCGAACCTCGCAGATTTCTCAACTTCTATGTAAACAGCGAAGATATCCGTTTTTTGGAAGGCACAGCAACTGAGCTCAAAGATGGCGATGAAGTAAGCATTGTTCCAGCAGTTGCTGGCGGTTGATTAACGTCTGATTAATTTAAAAACCGCCTAATTAAGTTTAAAACATAGATGAACGCAGGTAGATTTAAATTAATTATTATCTGCGTTCGCTATTTTTTTTTAACACATACTTTTCCCAATCATTCTCACATACAAATCATTCGCCTGAATCAGATGCAAATTTGTCCAGACATCAATGAATCTGTTAGCAGAAAAGATGCTAAACTTTTGGTCAGACGATCGAGGATTATCGGCTCATGTCCCCAGAAACAGTTCCTACTGCTGTCACAGCTTACTTTAATGCCCTGCAAACGATGAACCCAGAAAGTTGGGTCGAAAACTTTTCGGAAGATGCTGTAATTTACGACCCTGTTGGCAATCCACCGAATAAAGCTAAAGAGAATTACCAGCAATTTTTTGGATTGCTATCAATGGCGTTTGCTAAACTGGAAATTTCTCAAGATTGTGTTCGCGCTGGCGGGAATAGTGTTGCAGTTAAATGGACGATGCGCGGTTTGGGTAAGAATGGCAAAGAGGGAGTTGCTGAAGGGATTAGCATATTTGAATTGAGCGAAACTGGCAAAATTGATAAAGTTTCATCCTATTGGGACGATCGAGCGATGATGGCTCAAATTCGAGGCTAAATGGCCGTAATTTGTTGGTCGATCGAGCTAAACTTAATAATTATTTTTGAATAAAACGGTTCGTAGTGTGGACTTTAGTCCGCAAAAAAGAGCGGACTAAAGTCCGCACTACAAACCTTACTTAGGGCTTGCTGAATAAAACTCTCAGCCCCCGAGAGCAATGGTTTTGAGCCTTTTGCGATCGATTTAGTGCCAGGT